>NZ_LMUY01000010.1:57738-123701 GCF_009765685.1 Acidisphaera sp. L21
GGCGATCCTAGACGCGGTGTATGGCGGCGCCGGGCAGCCGGCCAAGAACCTGATCCCGCCGATCATGTGGTCCTACAACGACAGCATCCAGGACTACCCGCACGACCCCGAAGCCGCGAAGAAGCTGCTGGCCGACGCCGGCTATCCGAACGGGTTCGACACCGATTTGTGGGCGATGCCCGTGCAGCGCCCCTACAACCCCGATGCCCGCCGCATCGCCGAACTGATGCAGGCGGACCTGATGAAGATCGGCGTGCGGGCCAAGATCGTCACCTACGAGTGGGGCGAATACCGCAAGCGCGTGCAGGCCGGTGAGCACCAGATGGCCGAACTCGGCTGGAGCGGCGACAATGGTGACCCGGACAATTTCTTCACGCCTCTGGCCAGCTGCGCCGCTGCCCGGGTCGGAGGCGGCAGTGCCTCCAAATGGTGCAACAAGGATTTCGATGCATTGCTGGAGAAGGCGGTCGGCTTGTCCGACCAGGCGGAGCGGGCGAAGCTCTACGAGCAGGCGCAGGTGATCATGCACGAGGAAGCGCCGTTCTTCTTCATCGCGCATTCCGTCACCTTCCAGCCGATCCGCAAGGAGGTGACGGGCTTCGTCATGCTGCCGATCGGCTCGCAATCCTGGAACACCGTCGATCTGAACTGACGGCGTGATCCGTCACTTCGCCCGGCGGCTGGCGCTGATCGTCCCGACCTTGGTCGGCGTCACGCTGCTGGGGTTCATCCTGGTCCACGCCGTCCCGGGTGACCCGGTCGAGGTCCGCACCGGGGAACGCGGCATATCGCCCGAACGGCTGGCCTATTTCCGGCATGAACTGGGGCTGGACCAGCCGCTGTGGAAGCAATTCGCCGACTACGAGTGGCAATTGCTGCACGGCAATCTCGGCCGCTCCCTGGTGACGCAGGAGAGTGTTTGGACGGAGTTCACAACCTTCTTCCCAGCGACGCTGGAACTGGGCATCTGCGCGCTCACCTTCGCCCTGGTGATCGGCCTGCCATTGGGCGTCATCGCGGCGGTGCGGCGCGGCTCGGCACTGGATTACGGGCTGATCGGGATTTCCGTCACTGGCGCGTCCATGCCGATCTTCTGGTGGGGGCTGATGGTGATCCTGGTCTTCTCCGTGGCGCTGGGCTGGACGCCGGTGTCGGGCCGGATCGACGAGCTATATTATATCGAGCCGCATACCGGCTTCCTGCTGATCGACAGCCTGTTCTTCAGCGACGACAAGGGCGCGTTCATTTCCACGGTGCGCCACCTGATTCTGCCGACCATCGTGCTGGGCACGATTCCGCTGGCCACCATCGCGCGCATGACCCGCTCTGCCATGCTGGAGGTTTTGGGCGAGGATTACGTCCGCACGGCCCGCGCCAAGGGCCTGGCGCCAAGCCGGGTCGTGGTGGTGCATGCCCTGCGCAACGCCTTGATCCCCGTGGTGACGGTGCTGGGCCTGCAAGTCGGGGCGCTGCTGGGCGGCGCGATCCTGACGGAGACCGTATTTTCGTGGCCCGGCGTCGGTCACTGGCTGGTGGAGAGCGTGCAGCGCCGTGATTACAACGTGTTACAGGGGGGCACGCTGCTGATCGCGATCCTGGTGATGCTGGTGAATCTGGGCGTGGACGTGCTGTACGGCGTGCTGAACCCGAGGCTGCGGCGATGAGCGGCACCATCGCCCGCCGCCCGCCACGCTTTATGCTGGCGCGCCGCCTGCTGGAAAATCGCGGTGCAATCGCCGGGCTAGTGGTGATGGTGGTGCTGATCCTGCTGGCCATCGCCGCCCCCCTGGTGGCGCCGCACGGCCCGGCGGAGCAGTTCCGCGACTCCTTCCTCGCCCCGCCGTTCGAACAGGCGACCTTCCCACTGGGCACCGACAGCTTGGGCCGCGATATCCTGACGCGGCTGATCTACGGTGCCCGCCTGTCGCTGGTGATCGGCGCGGTGGTGGTGGCGCTATCGCTCTCTGTCGGCACGTTGTTGGGACTGGCGGCCGCCTTTGCTGGCGGCATCACCGACGTGGTGATCATGCGGCTGATGGACGTGCTGCTGGTGTTCCCCTCGCTGCTGCTGGCCATCGTGGTGGTGGCGATCCTCGGCCCAGGGCTCACCAACGCGATGCTCGCGGTCGCAGTGGTGCTGTTACCCGCCTATGTGCGGCTGGCGCGTGCCGCGGCGCTGGGGGAACTGGCGCGCGAATACGTCATCGCTACCCGCTCCGCCGGGGCAGGGGTGGGGCGGCTGATGCTGCTGGTGGTGCTGCCCAACTGCCTTGCCCCACTGATCGTGCAGGCCACGCTCGGCTTTTCATCCGCGATCCTGGATGCTGCCGCGCTCGGCTTCCTGGGCCTGGGTGCGCAACCGCCGACGCCGGAATGGGGCACGATGCTGGCGGATGCGCTGCAATTCTATCAGCGGGCCTGGTGGCTGCTGGCCTTCCCGGGCATCTCGATCCTGGTGACGGTGATGGCGTTCAACCTGCTGGGCGACGGCCTGCGCGACGCGCTCGACCCAAAGTTGCGCCGATGAGCAGCCTGCTGGACGTGCGCGACCTCTCCGTCGCCTTCGACACTGCGGCAGGCCGGTTCAACGCCGTGCAATCGGTCGACCTCACGGTGGCGTCGGGTGAAGTGTTGTGCGTCGTCGGTGAATCTGGTTCGGGCAAAAGCGTGTCAGTGCTGGCGGTGATGGGGCTGCTGCCCCCCACCGGCCGGGTGACCTCGCAAGAAATCCGGTTTCGCGGCGAGGACCTGCGCACCGCAACCCCACGCGCCCGCCGCCGCCTGATCGGGCGGGACGTGGCGATGGTGTTTCAGGAGCCGACATCGTCCCTGAACCCCTGCTACACGATTGGCTGGCAGATCGGCGAGGCACTGCGCGTCCACGGCGCCACTGCGCCCAGCCAAGTGCGCCGCCGGGTGCTGGATCTGCTGGGCCAGGTGGGCGTGCCGGCGCCGGAGCAGCGGATGCGGTCCTTCCCCCACCAACTATCGGGCGGCCTGAACCAGCGTGTGATGATCGCCATGGCCATCGCCTGCGACCCGGCCCTACTGATCGCGGACGAACCGACTACGGCGCTGGACGTGACGGTGCAGCAGGGCGTGTTGGACCTGTTGGTCGGCCTACAACGCGACCGCGGCATGGGCCTGGTGCTGATCACCCACGACATGGGCGTCGTCGCCCAAACCGCGCAACGCGTGCAGGTCATGTACGCCGGCCAGGTAATGGAGGAGCAGCCGGCCGACCCGCTATTTGCCCATCCGCGCCACCCCTACACCGCCGCCCTGTTGGACGCGCTGCCCGAACGGGCGGAGGGCAAGCTGCGTTTGCCGACCATTCCCGGCATGGTGCCGGGCATCGACGACCGCCCCGGCGGCTGTCTGTTCGCGCCACGCTGCCGCTTCACCACGCCAAAATGCACCGCCGACCGGCCGGCGCTGCGACCGGTGAACGGCGCCAAGGTCCGTTGCCACTACCCCCTGGACGACGCCGGGCAGCCGACCGGCTGGACCCTTGGAGGCTCTACATGAGCGTCCTGGCCGCCGACAACGTCACCCGCCATTACAAGATCGGTGGCCGCCACGTGTTGAAGGCAGTGGATGGCGTGTCGTTCGAACTGCTTGCAGGGCGTACCTTGGCGGTGGTGGGCGAATCGGGCTGCGGCAAATCCACGCTCGCCCGGCTGTGCGCGCTGATGGAGCCGCCGACCGCCGGCGCCATCTCCATCGCCGGCAAACCCACCGCCGCCAACCAGTCGCTGCAACTGCAGAACCAGATGGTGTTTCAGAACCCGTACGGGTCGCTGAACCCCCGCCGCACGATCGGCGCCATCCTGGTGGAACCGCTGACCATCAACAATCGCGGCAGCAAGCCCGAGCGTATCGCCGCCGCCCGGCGCATGCTGGACCGCGTCGGTTTACGGCCGGAGGCGTTCGATCGCTACCCGCATATGTTCAGCGGCGGCCAGCGCCAGCGCGTCGCCATCGCCCGCGCCCTGATGTTGAGCCCGGCGGTGGTGACGGCGGACGAACCGGTCAGCGCGCTGGACGTGTCGGTGCAGGCGCAGGTGCTAAACCTGATGCGCGACCTGCAGGACGAGTTGGGCATCGCCTATCTGTTCATCAGCCACGACATCTCCGTCGTGCGGCACATGGCCCAAGACGTCTTGGTCATGTATTGCGGCCGGCCGGCGGAGCAGGGGCTGCGCGGCGAAGTATTGGACCGGCCGCTGCACCCGTATACGCGGATGCTGCTGTCCTCCACCCCGTTCGTGGACCCGGCGCGTCGCCGGATGACGATGCCGGTGCGGGGGGAGCTACCGTCTCCGATCGACCCACCGCCGGGCTGTGCCTTCAACACCCGCTGCCCCTACGCCGCCGACCGATGCACGGTGGAGCGCCCGGCGCTGCGTTCGGTGGAAAGCCGCCTGGTCGCCTGCCACTTCGCGGAGAAGATTGCGACCGAGGCGCCGATTTAGTGCGCGCTCGGGTAGCCTTGGCGCGATCCACCGTCCCGCTTATACGCGGCACATGAAAGCGGCCATTATCGGTATAGCTGGGCCGGAGCTGAATGCGGCCGAAATCGCCCTGATTCGGCAGCATCGCCCCGCCGGCGTGATCCTGTTCGGCCGCAACGTGGTCGACCCGCAGCAGCTTGCCGCGCTCACGGGCCATCTCGCCCGAGTGCTGCCGCCACTAGCCGTCATCATGGTCGACCAGGAGGGGGGGCGCGTCGCCCGCATGCGCCCGCCGCACTGGCTGGGCCACCCGGCCGCCGGCGTGCTGGGCGCGCTGCAAGCCATTAACCGCCCGGCCGGGCTGCGGGCCGCCTGGCTGACCGGCGCACTGATCGGCATGGAAGCCGCTGCCGCCGGGTTCGACGTCGTATGCGCCCCGGTGCTGGACCTGGCCGTGCCCGGCGCCAGCAATGTCGTGGGCGACCGTTCCTATTCCTCCGACCCGGCCATTGTGGGGGAGATGGCGGCAACCGTCGCCGCCGGCATGCTGGCGGCTGGGGTGCAGCCGGTTGGCAAGCACTGCCCCGGCCATGGGCGTGCCACCGTGGACAGCCACGCTGGCCTGCCGCTTCTGCCGGATATCGACGAAGCCGATCTGGTGCCGTTCGCTCGCTGCGCCCATCTGCCATGGATGATGACTGCCCACATCGTCTACGAGGCCGCTGACCCTAGTCATCCGGCCACCCAATCGCCCACCATCATCGCCGAGGTTATCCGCGACCGGCTGGGCTATGGCGGGCTGTTGGTCAGCGACGATCTGGCGATGGGCGCGCTCACTGGCTCCCCCGCTGAGCGCGCGATCGGCGCGCTGGCCGCCGGGTGCGACCTGGCGCTGCATTGCTCAGGCGTGCTGGAAGATAGTGCGGGCGTGCTGGAGGCATGCGCCGAACCGACCGAGGCGGCGCTCGGCCGCATGCGCACCGCATTGTTCCTGGCCGACCGGTCCCGCCAGGCGCTGGACCCATCCGCGATGCTGGCGGAGCGGGATGCGCTGCTGGCATGACATCCACCTGGATCGATATCGGGCTAACGGTGGTGGCCGCCATCGGCGCCATCACCCTGCACGAGGCGGCACACGGTTTCGCCGCCTGGGCGCTGGGTGACGACACCGCGAAGCTGGCAGGGCGGCTGTCGCTGAATCCACTGCGCCACGTCGATCGCGTCGGTACCATCCTGCTGCCTGGCTTCCTGATGATCGCGCAATTGCTGACCATTCGGCATGTCGCGTTCATGTTCGGCTGGGCCAAGCCCGTGCCGGTGAACGCATTCCGGTTCCGTCACCCGCGGCAGGACATGGCGTTGGTGGCCGCCGCCGGGCCGATCATGAACTTCCTGCTCGCATGGCTGGCCGCGCTGGCCCTGCACATCACCGATACCTGGACCGGGCTGGCCGGGGATGTGGCAGTGAACTTCCTCTACATGTTCATTCTCACCAATTTGGCGCTCGGTCTGTTCAACCTGCTGCCAATCCCGCCGATGGATGGCGGCCGCATCGTCATCGGCGTGCTGCCGCTGCGCCTGGCCGCCGCCTGGGCGCGCGTGGAGCGGGCAGGGATCATCCTGGTGCTGCTGGGCGTATTCCTGCTGCCACAGATCCTGCGTTCGTTCGGGATCGAGTTCGACCCGGTCGGCTCCGCGCTGAACACCGCCATTCCCCGCGCCATGGATCTGGTGCTGCGCCTGGCGGGCCATGACTCCTGAGCCCACCCCGGAGACGCTGCCCGAATCACTCCCCGAATCGCTGCGGCTGGATGTGCAGTTGGATGGGTTCGAGGGACCGCTGGACCTGCTGCTCGAGTTAGCCCGGGCGCAGAAGGTCGACATGACCAAGATCTCGATCCTGCGCCTGGTGGAGCAGTTCTTGATCGCGGTCGACGGCGCTCGGCGTGTGCGCCTGGAACTGGCTGCCGACTGGCTAGTGATGGCGGCGTGGCTGACTTGGCTGAAATCCCGCCTGCTGCTGCCCGATGACGTGCCGGAGGCAGAGGAGGGGCTGGAGGCGGCGGAGGTTCTGGCGGCTCGGCTGCTGGCCCTGCAACGCGTGCGCGCTGCCGCAGCCTGGCTGAACGACCGGCCGCAACTGGGCCGCGACGTCTGGGCTCGGCCATACTCGGAGAATTTCACCGATATCGACCGGTCCGGCCTGGCCGCCGACACCGCCGGGCTGCTGCGCGGCTACCTGGCGGCGATGCGCCGTGGTGGCGGGCGGCGCACCTACACCCCGGCCGCGTTACCGCTGTGGAGCGTGCAGGATGCGCTGGCCCGCCTCGGGGCGATGATCGGGCGCATCCCCGAATGGACGGTGCTGGAGCAGTTTTTGCCGGAGGCGACGTCGGACCCGCTGGCCCGGCGGGCTGCCACGGCATCGACCTTGCTGGCAGGATTGGAACTGGCGCGCGACGGCCGCGCGCGCATTCGGCAAGATACGGCGTTCGGCCCGATCTTGTTCGCAGGAGCGATGGATGGTGGATGAGGAACAATTGCGCCTGGCGGAGGCCCTGGTATTCGCCAGTGCCGACCCGGTGCCGGCCCGCGCGTTGCAGCAATTGCTGCCGCCCGATTCCGATGCGGAGGCGATACTGGCCGCGTTGCGCGACCGCTGCACCGGCCGCGGTGTGATGCTGGTGGAGGTTGCGGGCGGCTGGCAGTTCCGCACTGCGCCGGACCTGGCGCCGATGCTGCGCAAGGTGGTCACGCAACCCCGCCGCCTGCCGCGCGCCGCCATGGAGACGCTGGCCATCATCGCCTACCACCAACCGGTCACCCGGCCGGAGATCGAGGAGATGCGTGGCACCAGCCTGTCGCAGCAAACCATGGATGCGCTGCTGGAGGCAGGGTTGATCGCCGCTGGCGGCCGCCGCGAAGTGCCGGGCCGTCCGACGTTGTGGGGCACCACGCCTGCCTTCCTTGCCCAGTTCGGCCTGCGCGACCTGCGCGACCTGCCGAAGCGGGAGGACCTGTTGGTCGAGCCCCCGCCCGTCGTCCCCGTTCCCATGCAGGAAGCCGCCGAACCGGAGGTCGAGATCGACCCGGCGGGCGCCACCGCGGATTTCCCACCCCGGGATTGACGTGCTAGAGCCGGGTTAAGAGGTGCGGCTGCTATGTTTGATTTTGCCTGGTCCGAAATCGCTCTGGTCGGCGTCGTGGCGCTGGTCCTGATCGGGCCAAAGGACATGCCGATCGCCCTGAAGGCCATCACCGGCATGGTGAAGAAGGCACGGCGGATGGCTGCCGAATTCCAGACCCATGTCGACGACATGGTGCGCGATGCCGACCTGACGGAGGTGCGCGACCAGTTTCGCCAAATCCGCAGCCTGGATATTCGCGGCACCATTGCCCGCGCCGTGGATAGCGATGGCAGCATCCGCAACGCATTAAAGGACCCGATGCGCGACCCACCGCCGGTGGTCACGACGCCGGTCGACACTCTGCCGGAACACAGCATCGCCGCGCCGGAGCCGGAACCCGCAACGTACGAATATCCTACCCCATCCGAGCCCGCGATCACCGCGCTGCCCTATTCCAATGCCCCGGCGTTCATTCCGCCGGCGGATGCGGTGCCGCCGGTGCCAGCCCCCGCTTTCATCCCACCCGAAGCCGCAAAGCACGGAGCGGCAAAGCCGCATTCGTTCGGCGTCTGATCCGGGTTGTCAGGAAACTCCTCAGTGGCCGACGAGACGGAAGACACGATCAACGACACTCCGATGCCGCTGCTTGCGCATCTGGTGGAGCTCCGCAAACGCCTGATGTGGTCGGGCGCAGCGCTCGCAGTTTCCTTTGTGATTTGCTACCATTTTTCGACGGATATCTACTCGTTCTTGGCGCGGCCGCTGGCCGACATCCTGGAAAGCCGCAGCGGCTCCGATCGCCGGCTGATCTATACGGCGCTGTACGAGGCGTTCTTCACCTATATCCGCGTCGCCTTCTTCGGCGGGGCTTTCCTTGCCTTCCCGGTGATCGCCTCGCAGGTTTACATGTTCGTCGCGCCGGGCTTGTATCGCAGCGAGAAACGCGCGTTCCTGCCGTTCCTCATCGCGTCCCCGATCCTTTTCGTGATGGGCGCGGCGCTGGCGTACTATTTCATCTTTCCGGTGGCGTGGCGCTTCTTCTTGTCGTTCGAAACGCCAACCGGCGCGGGTGGTTTGCCGATCGAATTGCAGGCCAAGGTCAGCGAATACCTGGACCTGGTGATGAAGCTGATCTTCGCGTTTGGCCTGGCGTTTCAATTGCCAGTATTGCTGACCTTGCTGGCCAAGGTCGGCATCGTGTCATCCAAATCGCTGCGGAAAATGCGGCGCTACGCCTATGTCGGGATGTTCGTGGTCGCCGCGATCCTGACGCCGCCGGACATCATCACCCAGTGCGGCCTGGCACTGCCGTTGATCGGGCTGTATGAAATTTCGATCTTCGCCGCGGGCTTGGTCGAAACCAAGCCGGTCGAAGTCTAGACCGCCAAGCCCTCCCCCGCGGGCGCGGGAGAGGGCGGCGGTAGGTCAGGCGGTTTTGGTCGCCGGGTCGATCCAGCCGATATGGCCGTCGGTGCGACGATAGACCACGTTCAGCTGGCCGGTGGTGCTGTTGTGGAACATCATCACCTGCTGGTCTGCGAGGTCCAGCCGCATCACCGCCTCACTCACGCTCAGATGGTCGATCGTGGTTGCGGTCTCCGCGATGACGGTAGCGAAGGCCTGGGTATGACCGTCCGGCGGGGTGGCGACCGCCTCATCCTCCTGGCGGAGGATATACTGGCGGGCGGCCTGTGGGCGTTCACGGTTGGCGAGGTCGCGAGCGTGCTCGTTCACCCGGCGTCGATAGCGCCGCAGACGTTTGGCAATGTGCTCCGCCGCGTCATCGAACGCGCTATTGGCGTCGGCTGCTTCGCCTTCGCCGCGAAGCGTCAAGCCGCGCCCGGCGTGCACGTTGATGTCACAGGTGAAAAACGATCGAGCCCGGCTGAACGTAACATTGGCCTCGAGCGCACCATCGAAATACTTTCCGGCGATCGTATCGAGCCCATCGGATACGCGGGTACGCAGCGCGTCCGATAGGTCGACCTGCTTGCCAGAAACCGTGATCTGCATTCGCATTGCCTCCGTTGTTGACGGGAGACGCTTGCTCAGGCTGGCAACGCCTTTTCCCGTTTGCGCTGCACAGAACTTGGTATGCGCAGCGCATCCCGGTATTTGGCCACTGTTCTTCGTGCGATGTCCACGCCTTCGCGACGGAGGGCCGCCACGATGGCGTCATCCGACAGGACGTCTTCCGCCGCCTCCGCGTCCACCATGCTGCGGATGCGTTGCCGTACGGCCTCGGCGCTGTGGCTCTCGCCACTGGTTCCGGCGATGGCAGTTGTGAAAAAGTATTTAAGCTCGAACGTGCCACGAGGTGTCGCAATATACTTGTTTGCGGTGACCCGGCTGACCGTACTTTCGTGCATTTCCACGGCATCTGCGATGTCGCGCAGGATCAGCGGACGCAAATAGGCGACGCCATGGTGAAAGAACGCATCCTGCCGGCGGACGATCTCTGCCGAAACTTTAAGGATTGTTTGCGCTCGCTGCTGCAGCGATTTCACGAGCCAGTTGGCGGAGGAAAGCTGCTCGCCGAGGAAAACCTTGTCCTCCCGCTTGGCGCGCGTGATGATCCGGGCGTGAAAACCCTGGTTCACTAAAACGCGAGGCATGGTTTCCGGGTTCAATTCCAACAGCCACTCGCTGCCTTCCTCGGTTTTGATCGGCGCGCGACGCATCAGAACGTCCGGCAGGATGGCCGCGACAGGTCCGCTCTCGAACGCCGCGCCAGGCTTCGGATCCAGCATGCGGATCTCGGCGATCATGTCCGACAGATCCTCGGAGTCCACGTCGCAGAGCTCGCGCAGGCGGCGCAGGTCGCGCTTTGCCAAAAGGTCCAGATTGTCCAGCAGCGCCTGCATCGCCGGGTCCAGCCGGTTCTTGTCGGCAAGCTGGGCGGATAGGCATTCCCGCAGGTCGCGGCAGAACAGCCCAGCCGGGTCGAAACGCTGCATCCGGCCGCGCACCTGTTCTACCCGCGCGGGCTCGATCCCCAGCGCATCCGCCAGCGTGGCGCTGTCGACGGCGACGCGGCCCGCCGGGTCCAGCAGGGCGATCAGGTGGGCGCCGATCATGCAGTCGACCGGGTCGGTGAAGCTGAGGCGAAGTTGTTGGCTGAGATATTCGCGTAGCGATCGCGGCGCTTCCGCCAGGTCGTCCATCCCGCGGTCGTCGCCATCGAAGCCACGACCGCTGCCGCCATCGCGACTGAACGCAGCGGCGCCGTCGCTCAGGCTGCCGGCGTCGTAGCTATTCGAATGGTCCGCTTCGGCCGCGTCCGGCAGTTTTTCGCGCCGCAGCAGGTCGGCCGTGTCCATATTGTCCAGCGCTTCGACCCGTTGGTCCGGCGCCGGGCGCTCCGGCGTGCTGTCGCCCTTGTCGTCGCGTTCCAGGAGGGGGTTTCGCTCCAGCTCCTCCTCGATATAGGCCGCAACCTCGATATTAGAAAACTGCAACAACTTGATGGCCTGCCGCAGCTGCGGCGTCATCACCAGTGATTGCGATTGCCTAAATTCGAGCCGCGGACCGATCGCCATGGGTCTGGAGCCTAAAGACTAAATCTTTCCCCAAGGTACACGCGCCGCACGTCTTCGTGCTGCACGACCTCCTGGGGTCGGCCTTCCATCAGCAGCTGGCCGTCATGCATGATGTAGGCGCGATCGATGATCTCCAGCGTTTCGCGCACGTTGTGGTCGGTGATCAGCACGCCGATGCCGCGATCCTTCAGATGCCCGACCAGGTCACGGATTTCGCCGACCGCGATCGGGTCGATGCCAGCCAATGGCTCGTCCAGCAGGATATAGCCGGGCTGCGTGGCCAGGGCGCGGGCGATCTCGACCCGGCGACGCTCACCACCCGACAGCGCCAGGGCAGGGGTGCGGCGCAGATGGCCGATGCCGAATTCGGCCAGCAACTCGTCCAGCATGGTGTCGCGCTTGTCGCCATCCGGTTCCACCACTTCCAACGCGGCCATGATGTTGCCCTCCACGGTCAATCCGCGAAACACGCTGGCCTCCTGCGGCAGGTAGCCGATGCCCAACCGGGCGCGGCGATACATCGGCAGATTGGTGATGTCGTGCCCATCGAGGCTGATCGAGCCGGTATCCGGCCGTACCAGCCCCACGATCATGTAGAAGGTGGTGGTCTTGCCGGCGCCGTTCGGCCCCAGCAGGCCAACCGCCTCCCCACGGCGCACGTTCACCGAGACGTTCCGAACCACGGGACGCTTCTTGTAGGTCTTGCCGACCCCGTTCGCCGTCAAGCCGGCGCCGCCGTCGATCACCCGTAAAGACCCACTCACTTCGTTTTGTCTCCTGGCTTTGCCGTTTTGGGAGCACCGGGAGGTGCCCCGGCGTCATTTGGCACGACCAGGCCCTCGACCCGCTGGCCGGGGTTCCGCGATAGGGTGGACACGCCGGTGCGCAGGTTGATGACGGCCTGGTCGCCGTTCAACTGGTTCTGCCCGCGCGTCAGATGGACGTTGCCCGCCAGCCGCGCGATACCGGTGTCCGGCACGTAGACGCCCTTATCGGCCTTGATGATTTCGGTCGCGGTCCGCACTTCCACGTGCCCGAACGCATCGACCCGTTGCAACTTGCCGCTGGCGCCGCCCAGCGGATCGGCGCCGGGCTTGGCTGCGGGCGCGACGACTTTCTGCACCGGTGCAGCGGTCGGGGGTGCATTCGGGTCGGCGGTGTAGCCCACCAAAACATCCGCCGTCAGCCGCCGTCCGTCGCTAGTGTTCACCACGGCATTGCCGCGCCCGACCGCCATGTGCTTCTGCGACCAGTATTCCAGCGTGTCGCGAGCGGACATGGTTTGCTGCGGGGTCACGATATGCAAGTCGTGCCCGGTCATTACCAAGACAGACTGGTCGATGTCGTAGATCGCCTTGTCGCCGAATGCCTGGTCGGTGGGGGTGTAGATGTGGACCTTGCCCACGGCCTCCAACCGGTAGATCTCGTTATTGCCAGTATCCGGCGTGGCGCTTGCCCCCGCGGCTCCGGGCGCGGGGGCCGCAGGATTTGGCGCAGCGCCCAGTGTGGCGGCAGCGCCCGGCGCTGGCGGTGTCCCGGTGCCAGCCTTCTTGCGGTAATGCGCGATCAACTGGTCGGCCGTCACCGTCACGGTGCCACGCACTGCCTTGGCGTCGCCCTTGGCGACGATGATCTGCTCGTCCTGATGCCACTCCATCCCATCACGGGACGTGACTTCGACTGGACCACCCTTGGTCATGTCGATGCCCTGCGCGTGTCCGGCAACGGGCGCAAGCAGCAGGGCGGCGAGAAGAAGCTTCCTCATGGATGCGATCCGTTCAGCAAAAGGCGCGACTTGCCGTCGAATTGGATGATGTTGCCCTTATCCACCAGCGTGAACCCGCCCTGCGCGTCCAGCGTCCCGAATGGACCCTCGGCATGGGTCGGAACGCTGCTGCTCGCCACGCCCGCCTTCAAATCCATCGCCACCGACTGGGTCTGCATGGTCACGCCGCTATCGCGATACAGCGTCACGTTCCCAGACATATCCATCAACCCGGCATGCTGGATGTAGACGCCGTTTTCCGACTGCGCATACGTCCACGATCCGTTTTCGCTCACCACATCGCCCTTCGGCGCCACCAGGTTGATCCGTTCCGTCCCAGCCTGCAGCGCCTGATCGGCGGTCACGGTGTAGGGGCGGTTGCGCAGATCGACGCCGTGATACCGCACGTTCAGCAGCTTGCCCGCCTGCATGTCCGCCGACAGGCCACCCTTGTGGATGCTGATGCGCGCAGAGTCGAACTGGCGGGCAAGTTCGGGCCACGCCGCGATGCTGCCCAGCAGCAGCACTGCGGCCACCGGTAACAGCCGCTTCGCCCAGATGATCGTGCGTCGGTTGCCGACCAATTGCCGCTCGGTCGGGGCGGCGCGAATCCGAGGCGCCGTTGCCTCCAGGCGATCGGGCCCGCGACGTGGCAGCGGGGCCACGGTCATGCCACACCTGCCCGCAGCAGATCGTGCACGTGCAAGACGCCCAGCGGCGCACCCGCGGCGTCGACGACGAACAGGCTGGTAATCCGGCGCTCCCCCTCATTCATCAGCCAGAGTGCATCGGCGGCCAGGGCGTCGGCCCGGATCGTGCGTGGCTTGGCGGTCATCACCGCGCGCACCGGCTGGTCCAGCAGGTCCGGGCCCATTGCGCGCCGCAAATCGCCATCGGTCACGATGCCGACCAGCACACCGTGCTCTACCACGCCGACACAGCCGAACCCCTTGCCGGTCATCAGCAGCAGGGCCTGCTGCATGGGTGTGCCTGGCTCGGCAAGCGGAACGGCATCGCCCTCGTGCATCAACTCGCCAACCCGGCGCAGTTGCGCGCCCAACCGGCCACCCGGGTGAAACGCGCGGAAATCGGTCGCGGTGAAGCCACGCCGGGTCAACAACACCACCGCCAGCGCGTCGCCCAAGGCCATCTGCATTGTGGTGCTGGTGGTGGGGGCGGAGGTGACGGCACATGCCTCGGGCGCAGCCGGCAGCAGCAGCACGACATCGGCCGCCTGCGCCAGCGTGGACTGCGCGCGCCCGGTGATGGCGATCAGCGGCAGGCGGAAGCGGTGGGCGTGGGCGACCAGATCGGCCAGTTCAGTGGTTTCCCCGCTATTGGAGAACAGCAGCAGCGCGTCCGCCGGCTGCACCATGCCAAGGTCACCATGCGACGCTTCCGCCGGGTGAACGAAGAACGCCGGGCTGCCAGTCGACGCCAGGGTGGCCGCCGTTTTGCGGGCGACGTGGCCGGACTTGCCCATCCCCGACACGGCGATCCGCCCGGTGCAATCCGACAGCAGTAGCACCGCGCGATCGAACGAGCCATCCAGGGAGGCAGCGAGTGCGCGCAGTCCAGCAGCCTCGGTTCCGAGGACGGAGCGGGCGACATCAAGGTCGGTGCTGGAAGCTACGACGGCGCTCATGCAGCAAAGGTATGGCCAGACGAGCATGTCCGGTCAATGCGCGTGTGTAATTCTGGACTAGTTGACATACAAAAATCATGCCAGCAACGCAGCTTAGTGCGAAAAGATGTCCGGCTCGTCATAGCCCATTGCGTCCAGCGTGGTGCGGGTGGGCAAGAAGGCGAAGCACGCCTCGGCAAGCTCGAACCGGTGCTCGCGCCGTAGGAGTGCCTCCAGCTTGGCCCAGAGTGCATGCAGATGCAGCACGTCCGACGCAGCGTAGGCCAGTTGCTCCGGCGTCAATTCCAGTGCGCCCCAATCGGAGGTCTGCTGCTGCTTGCTGATGTCGACACCCAGCAATTCCCGGCACAGATCGCGCAGCCCATGCCGTTCGGTGAAGGTGCGCACCAGTTTGGCGGCAATCTTGGTGCAGCGGATCGGCGTGACGGGGATACCCAGTGTCTTCTGCAAAATTCCCACATCGAAGCGAGCAAAATGCATCAGTTTGACCACGGTCGGGTCGGAAAGGAGTTGCTTCAGGTTGGGGCAATCGGCGCCGGTACCGCCCAGCGATGGTGGGATGATCTGCACCAGATGCGCGGTGCCGTCGCCGGCCGATAGCTGAACCAGGCATAAACGATCACGGTGCCAATTCAGCCCCATCGTCTCGGTATCGACGGCCACGGCCGGGCCGAAGCTGATCCCTAGCGGGAGGTCGCCCTTATGCAGATGTATCGTGGCGTTGGGCTGGAACTGCGTGGCCACTGCATCTCGCGATTTCGGCGCCGAACCCCTCTACTGCGGGTTCGGCGCGGGTGGTGCCCAGGAAAAGACTCGAACTTTCACGTCCTTTCGGACACAGGTACCTGAAACCTGCGCGTCTACCAATTCCGCCACCTGGGCATGCACTCGCCGTGCAGTGGAGCGGCGATGTAGCGGCCGGGTCGGGGTGCGTCAATGGGCATTCGACGCCAATGCCGTCCAATACTGCCATGCGAAGCCGGCAGCCCCAATTGCGGCCAGCGCCAGGCCGCAGCGGCCGAAGAACCGAAGCGGCGCGAGGTTGGCCTCCCGCTCGGCAAACAGCGCCGCGCGGTCCTCCGGTCGGTGTGGGGTGCCCCCGCTGCGCGACTCTGCCAGCGCAGCCCGGGTGCAGATCATAGCGGTGGCGCCGCCGAGGATGACCAGGCCGAGAAAACCGAGCACGTCCGCCATGACGATGGCGAGCGCGAAGAGCAAGGCGAACACGCCCCAGGCCACGGCATTGCCAACGCGGTGCGCGGATATCTTCATCAGGCAAAGGCTACGATTCCCGGCGATATGCATCAATCACGCGTGCAGGGCGGCTTGAGGGATGGGCCTGCGCCGCATATGGGTGAGTGACGGATTGGAGAGGATGATTTCATGACGGCGACGCGCAGCGTAGCGACCGTGTTCGGCGGGACCGGGTTTCTTGGGCGCTACGTCGTCAAGCGGCTGGCCAATGCGGGCTACGTCACCCGCGTGGCCGTGCGCGACCCCGAAGGCGCGATGTTCCTCAAGCCGATGGGCCGCGTGGGCCAGGTCGTCCCGATGTTCTCCTCCCTCGGGCAGGAGGCGACGATCGCCCGCGCCGTCGAGGCTGCCGAACTGGTCGTGAACCTGATCGGCATGTTGGCCGAGCGGAAGGCCGGCGACTTCCAGCGCATCCAGGCCGAAGGCGCCGGGCGCATCGCTAGACTGGCTGCCGCAGCGGGTGCCAAGCGCATGGTGCAGATCTCTGCCATTGGCGCCGATACCGCCAGCCCCAGCATCTATGCGCGGACCAAGGCGGAGGGGGAGCAATCGGTTCTGGCCGCAATGCCGTCCGCCACCATTCTTCGGCCATCGCTGGTGTTCGGGATGGAGGACAAGTTTTTCAATCGCTTTGCCGCCATGGCAAGCGTGCTGCCCTTCATGCCGGTCATTTCCGGCGATACCGAGATGCAGCCGGTCTATGTCGGCGACGTGTCGGACGCGGTGATGGCCGGGCTGACGCTGGATAGCGCTCCCGGCAAGACCTACGAACTCGGCGGACCGCAGATTTGGACGTTCCGCGAAATCCTCGCCTATATTCTGAAGGAGACCCGGCGTAACCGCCGGCTGGTAAATATTCCCATGGGCATGGCCCGGTTCCAGGCGTCGATTGCGGAGAAAATCCCGACGAAGCCGTTCACCCGGGATCAATTGCTGATGCTCTCGCGCAACAATGTGGTATCCGCCGACATGCCGGGCCTGCCGCAACTCGGGATCGTTCCGACGCCACTCGAACTGGTCGTGCCCGAATATCTCAACCGCTATCGTCCCGGGGGCGGTAAGCTGGAGAGAATTCCCGCATAAGGCCGATCCGGACCAAATATTATGCGTTTCGCGCAAGCCTGCATTGCGATGGACTTGAATCGCGGTTAATATAGGCAGTAAGGCTGTCCTATCTGCTAGTTTTACCCTCGCAATGGCTAAATTGTGGCCGTATATGCGTCGAAGCCCCGGAGGGAACCGACGCTATGGCCGACCGCATGCTGCAATTCGTCCGCCTGCCACAGCAGACGCCCGAGAAGCGTGCCGCGCCGGAGCGTCGGGAGGATTTCGCCGAGATCTATCGTCGCTTCGACCCGGCGGCCGCCAGCGCGCAGGCCAGCCGGTGCAGCCAGTGTGGCATTCCGTTCTGCTCGATCCACTGCCCGCTCTCCAACAACATCCCAGACTGGCTGAAGCTGACGGCCGAGGGGCGGTTGGAGGAGGCATACGAGGTTAGCTCCGCCACCAACAACTTTCCGGAGATTTGCGGCCGCATCTGCCCGCAGGACCGGCTGTGTGAGGGCAACTGCGTGATCGAGAAGGGCTTCGAGAGCGTCACGATCGGCGCCGTGGAGCGCCACATCACCGACACCGCCTTTGCCAATGGCTGGGTCAAGCCGCTTCGCCCGAAGCATGAGCGGCCGCAATCCGTCGGCATCATCGGCGCCGGGCCGGGCGGCCTGGCCGCGGCCGAGATGCTGCGCGCCAAGGGCTACGAGGTGCATGTCTACGACCGCTACGACCGCGTCGGCGGCCTGATGATCTACGGCATCCCCGGTTTCAAGCTGGAGAAGGAGATCGTCATCCGCCGCTGGAAGCTGCTGGAAGCAGGCGGCATCAAATTCCACCTCGGCGTCGGGGTGGGCGAGGGGATCGCCTGGAACGAATTGCGCGCCCGGCACGACACGATCCTGATCGCCACCGGCGTCTATAACTCGCGTGACATCGGCGGCCCCGGCGCCGGGCTGGGCGGGATCGTGAAGGCGCTGGATTACCTCACCACGTCCAATCGTCAGGGCCTCGGCGACAGCGTGCCCGACTATAACAGCGGTGCGATGAATGCCGCCGGCAAGCACGTGGTGGTGATCGGCGGGGGTGACACGGCGATGGATTGCGTGCGGACCGCCGTCCGGCAGGGTGCCGCCTCCGTCAAGTGCCTCTATCGGCGCGACCAGGCCAACATGCCAGGCTCCACCCGCGAGGTGAAGAATGCGCAGGAGGAGGGGGTCGAGTTCGTATGGCTCTCTGCGCCCGAGGCGTTCCTGGGCGACGACACGGTCACCGGCGTGCGCGTGCAGCGGATGCGGCTGGGGATGCCGGACGCATCCGGGCGCCAATCGGTCGAGCCGTCGGGTGAACGCTTCACGGTCGAGGCGGATCTGGTCATCAAGGCGCTGGGCTTCGATCCGGAGGAATTGCCGCTTCTATGGGGCGTGCCGGATCTGGAAGTCAGTCGCTGGGGAACGCTGGCGGTCGATCACCGCACGCAGATGACCAACCTGCCCGGCGTGTTCGCCGCCGGCGACATCGTGCGTGGCGCGAGCCTTGTGGTGTGGGCGATCAAGGATGGCCGCGACGCCGCTGCCAAGATGCACGACTACATGCAGCAGGCGGCGCTGGCCGTCGCTGCGGAATAAGTGGGGAGCCTTAGGATGGACCATATCGCCGATTGGAACGCCAACGCCGCCCTGCTGCACGAGACCTATCGACCGGAAGACGAGCACGCCAATTGCGGCGTCGGCCTGGTCGCGGCCCTGGATGGCCGCGCCCGGCGCGACGTGGTGCAGGCCGGCATCGATGCGCTACGTGCCGTCTGGCACCGCGGCGCCGTGGATGCGGACGGCAAGACCGGCGACGGCGCCGGCATCCACATCGAGATCCCGCAGGATTTCTTCGCCGCCGTCATCAAGAGCGGTGGCGCCGCCCTGCCGGACCGGCGCATCGCCGTCGGCCAGGTCTTCCTGCCCAAGACCGACCTGGCCGCGCAGGAGCGTTGCCGCCAGATCGTCGAAACCGAGATCCTGAATTTCGGCCACACCATCCATGGCTGGCGCCAGGTGCCGATCGACGTCGCCTGCATCGGTGAGAAGGCCAACGCCACCCGGCCCGAGATCGAGCAGATCATGGTCCGCAACGGCACCGGCGCCGATGACGCGCTGTTCGAGCGGGACCTATACGTCATCCGCCGCCGGATCGAGAAGCAGGCGATCGCGGCGCAGATCAGCGAGCTGTACATCTGCTCCCTGTCCTGCCGGTCGATTATCTACAAGGGCATGTTCCTGGCGGAGAACCTGACCGACTTCTATCCAGACCTGCTGGATGAGCGGTTCGTCAGCCGGTTCGCGATCTATCACCAGCGCTATTCCACCAACACCTTCCCCACCTGGCGGCTGGCGCAGCCGTTCCGCATGCTGGCGCATAACGGTGAGATCAACACGATCAGCGGCAACATCAACTGGATGAAGAGCCACGAGACCCGGCTGTCCGAAGCCTCGCTGGACCCGTATATCGAGGACATCAAGCCTGTCATCCAGGCCGGCAGCAGCGACACCGCCGCGCTGGACAGCGCGTTCGAACTGCTGGTGCGCGCCGGGCGCGATGCGCCGATGGCCAAGGCGCTGCTGATCCCCGCCTCCATCAGTGTCGACGCGACGATGAAGCAGTCGCACAAGGAGATGTTCCTCTACTGCAACGCGGTGATGGAGCCGTGGGACGGCCCGGCAGCCGTGGCCGCCACCGACGGTCGCTGGATGGTCGCCGGGTTGGACCGCAATGGCCTGCGCCCGCTGCGTTACAGCCTTACGCATACCGGGCTGCTTGTCGTCGGGTCCGAGGCCGGGATGGTGCAATTCGACGAGCGGGACATTCGCGCTAAGGGTCGCGTCGGTCCAGGCCAGTCCATCGCGGTCGACCTGGATAGCGGCCAATTCTTCTCCGACGAGGAGGTGAAGGACATGCTGTCCAGCCGCCAGGATTACGGCGCCTGGATCAAGCGGATCACCGAGATCGACCAGATCGTCAAATCCCATGCACCCGAGCCGACGATGTTTGCGGGCGACATCCTGCGCCGTCGCCAACTCGCCGTCGGGCTGACGCTGGAGGAGCTGGAGCTGATCCTGCACCCGATGGTGGAGGATTCGGCTGAAGCCGTGGGCTCGATGGGTGACGACACGCCGCTGGCCGTGCTGTCGGAGAAGTATCGCGGCCTGCACCACTATTTCCGCCAGGCGTTCAGCCAGGTGACCAACCCGCCGATCGACAGTTTGCGCGAGGCGCGGGTGATGTCGCTGAAGACGCGGCTGGGCAACCTTGGCAACGTGCTGGACGAGGCGAGCGAGCAGTGCGACCTGCTGCAGTTGGAAAGCCCGGTGCTGTCCAATGCCGAGTTCGCAGCCATGCGCGACTTCATGGGCAAGAACGCCTGCGTCATCGACTGCACGGTGGCCGTGGCGGACGGCGCGATCGACCTGCGCGCCGGGTTGGAGCGGATCCGGCGGGAGGCGGAGGAGGGGGTGCGCGCTGGCTGCACCCACATCATCGCCACGGACGAGCATCAGGGCGCCGACCGGGCCGCTATCCCGATGATCCTGGCGACTGCGGCGATCCATACCCACCTGGTCCGCTCGTCCCTGCGCACCTTTACCAGCCTGAACGTGCGCGCTGCCGAGTGTATCGACGTGCATTCCTTCGCAGTGCTGATCGGCGTCGGTGCGACCACGATCAACGCCTATCTTGCCCAGGAAAGCATCGCCGACCGCCATCGCCGGGGCCTGTTCGGCGCCATCTCGATGGACGAGGCGGTGAAGCACTACAAGAAGGCGGTCGATAAGGGGCTGCTGAAGGTCATGTCCAAGATGGGCATCTCCGTCGTGTCGTCCTATCGCGGCGGCTATAACTTTGAGGCGATCGGCCTGTCGCGGGCGTTGGTGGCGGAGTTCTTCCCCGGCATGCAGTCCCGCATCAGCGGCATCGGCATGCCCGGCATCGCCCGGTCCGTCCTGGCGCTGCACAACACGGCCTGGGGGGAGGACGCGGTGACACTGCCGGTGGGTGGCATCTACAAGATGCGGCGCAAGGGGGAGGCACATGCCTTCGACGGCACGCTCATTCACACGCTGCAGACCGCCGTCGCCAATGACAGTTTCCAGACCTACATGCGCTACAGCGAGGCGGTACGTCGCCAGCCCCCGGTGGCCTTGCGCGACCTGCTGGACTTCACCGAAGGCCACAAGGCCATTCCGGTGGAGGACGTGGAAAGCATCACCGAGATCCGCAAGCATCTTATCGCGCCCGGTATCTCCCTGGGCGCGCTGAGCCCGGAGGCGCATGAGACGCTGGCGATCGCGATGAACCGCATCGGTGCCCGTTCCGACAGCGGCGAGGGCGGTGAGGATGCGGAGCGCTACAAGCCCCGCGCCAATGGCGACAACGCCAATTCCGCCATCAAGCAGGTGTCCTCCGGCCGCTTCGGCGTCACCGCGGAATATCTGAACGCCTGCACCGAGATCGAGATCAAGGTCGCCCAGGGCGCCAAGCCCGGCGAGGGCGGCCAGTTGCCCGGCTTCAAGGTGACCGAACTGATCGCCAAACTGCGGCATTCGACGCCGGGTGTGACGCTGATCAGCCCGCCGCCACACCACGACATCTACTCGATCGAGGATCTGGCCCAGCTCATCTACGACCTGAAGCAGATCAACCCCAATGCGACGGTCTGCGTGAAGCTGGTGGCGCGTTCCGGCATCGGCACGATTGCGGCCGGCGTGGCAAAGGCGAAGGCGGACGCGATCCTGATCTCCGGCCATTCCGGCGGCACGGGTGCGGCGCCGCAGACAAGCGTGAAGTATGTCGGCGCGCCCTGGGAAATGGGGCTGACCGAGGCGCACCAGGTGCTGATGCTGAACCGGCTGCGCCACCGGGTGAAGCTGCGCACCGATGGCGGCATCAAGACGGGGCGCGACGTGGTGATCGCGGCCATGCTGGGCGCCGAGGAATTCGGCATCGGCACCGCCAGCCTGGTCGCCATGGGCTGCATCATGGTCCGCCAGTGCCACAGCAACACCTGCCCCGTCGGCGTCTGCTCCCAGGACCCGGCGATGCGCGCCAAGTTCGAGGGTACGCCGGAGAAGGTGATCAACCTGTTCTCCTTCGTGGCGGAGGAGGTGCGCAACATCCTGGCCAGCTTGGGCGTGCGCCGCCTGCGCGACGTCATCGGGCGCACCGAATACCTGCGCCAGGTCAGCCGTGGTGCGGAGTGGCTGGACGACCTCGACCTGAACCCCCTGCTGGTGCAGGCGGACCCGGGCGGCCACGAGCGGTATTGCACCGAGGGCCGCAACGAGGTGCCGGAGACGTTGGACGCGCAGATGATCGCCGACGCGGCGCCGCTGTTCGAGCGGGGCGAGAAGATGCAGTTGCAATACAACGTCCGCAACACGCATCGCGCGATCGGGACCAAGCTTTCCCACCGCATCACCAAGCAATACGGCATGGCCACGCTGCAACCCGGCCACATCACCGTGCGGCTACGTGGCTCGGCCGGCCAGTCGCTGGGTGCCTTCGCGGTTCAGGGCCTGAAGCTGGAAGTGCTGGGCGACGCCAACGACTACGTGGGCAAGGGCCTGTCCGGCGCCACCATCGCGGTGCGGCCGGCGCCGTCCTCCACGCTGATCAGCCAGAACAACACCATCATTGGCAATACGGTGTTGTATGGCGCCACGGCCGGCAATCTATATGCGGCCGGGCAGGCGGGGGAGCGGTTCGCGGTCCGCAACTCTGGAGCCATGGCGGTGATCGAGGGCTGCGGCTCGAATTGCTGCGAGTACATGACGGGTGGCGTCGTCGTGGTGCTTGGCGCGGTTGGTGACAATTTCGGCGCCGGGTTCACCGGTGGCATGGCGTTCATCCTGGATACGGACGACATGTTCGATAAGCGTGTGAACCCGGAAAGCCTCACCTGGCAGCGCATCGCCCACCCGCATTGGGAGGGCGTGGTCCGCGGCCTGGTAGAGGCGCATGTGCGCGAAACCAACAGCCGCTATGCCGCCGGGCTGCTGCATGATTGGGAAAATACGATCGCCCGCATGTGGCAGGTGGTGCCGAAGGGGTACGCCCAATACCTTCCGGTGGCGCTGGACGCCTCGGTGGTGGAAAAACGCGCCTAATTATTTAATATCGGCGGCGCCCGAAATGGTTCGGGCGCCCCCGAGATCCCAAAACATGACGCGAAGTGTGGATTGGCGCGACACGGCGCGAGTGTCATAACGGCACGTCATGCGCCTACTCTACCATCTCCCACTATCGCCCTATTCCCGCAAAGTGCGCCTCGCGCTGGCGGAAAAGCGTCTCGGCTTCGAAATGCGGGTCGAAAAGCCGTGGGAGCGACGACCCGAATATCTGGAACTGAACCCCTCCGGCTCCGTCCCGACCCTGGTCGAGGAAAATGGCCTGGCGATCCCGGATTCGTCAGTCATCTGCGAGTATCTGGAGGAAGCCTACCCTGACACTCCGCTGCTGGGCCATACGCTGGCCGAGCGGGTAGAGGTGCGGCGGCTGGTGGCGTGGCTAGACGGCAAATTCTCCCAAGAAGTCACGCGCTACCTGTATGGCGAAAAGATCATCAAGCGCCTGTCCGGCACCGGCCATCCGGATGCAAGCGCGCTCCGCGTCGGCTTCATCAACCTCAAGAGCCATCTGAGCTACATCGGCTACCTCGCCGAAACGCGGAAATGGCTGGCTGGCAATGCCCTGTCGCTGGCAGATTTGGCAGCCGCTGGCCACCTGGCGACGTTGGATTTTTGCGGCGACGTCGATTGGGCGGGGGTGCCCGCGGCGCGCGAATGGTATGCCCGCATGAAGTCCCGCCCGTCCTTCCGCCCGATCCTGGCGGATCGCGTGCCCGGCGTGATCCCGCCGGCGCACTACGCCGATCTGGACTTCTAGTCGGCCACTCTAGTCGGCGAGCATCTTCCGCACCGCAGCGCAGATCTCCGATGGAAGATACGGCTTGGAGATGTTCATCTCCTTGGCTCCGGTCGCATTCGGCTCGCTATCGTCGGGCCTGCCGGACATGAAGATCACCGGCAGCATCGGCCGGGTTTCGCGCGCTCGGCGCACCAGGGCGCGGCCATCTAGGGCACCTGGCAACTGAATGTCGGTGAGCAGCACCGCAACGTCAGGGCTTGTGTCCAGTATGGCGATTGCCTCATCCCCCGACTCGGCCTCAAGAACCTCGTATCCCTCATCGGCGAGGACTTCCGAGAGTGTCAGGCGGATCAGGAACTCATCTTCGACGACGAGGATGCGCCGGCCGGTTGATACGGCGGCGTCGGGGGTGGAATTTGTTGACGACATGGGACTCCAACGCTTGAGGGACAGTTTCGTTCTGACAGCGAGTGGTGTGGCGCCATCATTTGGGTCATTGTAACAGCTATGCGTCGCTTTCGCGCGGCCACCATGGTGATGGTTCCAGCCGCAATCCTGGTTGTGCTGGTCCAGGATGTCGTCTGGCCGTTAGGCCGCGCCGCGGGCCACCGTATTGCAGCATGGCGCCTGTTGGCTCCCTTGCGTCGGTGGGTTGCGGCGTTGCCCGCAGCGGCGGCGCTGCCATTGTTTCTGGTGCCCGAATTGTGCAGCCGCTGCGGCACGCTGGTGTCGGCTTGGCTGCTGCTGCAGGGCGATGGCTGGCGGGCGCTGGCAGTCTACGCCGGGTCGAAGCTGTTCGCCGGGGCGACCGCGTTGTGGATTTACACGGCGTGCCGGCCGGCCCTGCTGCGGGTGCGGGCGTTCCGGGCAATCCATGATGCGATCGGCGAGTTCCGACGCGCTGCTGTGGCGCGCGCCCGGCGGCGGGCGCCCCGCGCCGGGCGGTTCGCAGCCTTGCTACGGCGAACCCGAGCCCGCAACCTGGCCCGGCGTACGCCAACGCCACCCTAACGGATTCTTTCCCACTTCATGTCCAGGCAGTAGAGTCGGCGCAGGATGGCGGATCGGGCAATCGGCATGGGACGGCTTGGCTGGCGCTATGGTGCCTTCATCGGCGTGTTGATGGGGGCAGTCCCCGCCGCGGCGCACGCCGCCGACCTACTATTCCAGGCAGAGGCGCAAACCTTGACCGGAACCTGCACTCGCCAGGCTGTGCGGCTGGAGGGCAACCACAACACCGTCACACTCACCGGACCCTGTGGCTCCCTGCTGGTCAAGGGGTTGGCCAACACGGTCCGCCTGGCGATCGTCGCCGGCGGCAGCATCCGGGTGGAGGGCGGCGACAACCGTCTGCACTACAGCAGCGCAGGCAGCGGCCCGGTGATCGAGACATTCGGCCCCAACAACGAGGTCATCGCCGACGGCGAAACCCACGCCGCAGTGCCACCGCCACCGCCGCCAGCACCGAACCCCATCTCCGCGGCGCCGCCAAAGCCCGCGCCGCCGTCCGTCCCGCCGGCTTCGGCTGCGGCCAAACCGTTGGGCGCGCTGGAGTTAACCGGCGACGATACCCATCGGATGGTGGATTGCGCCGGGCGGGACGCGATCGTCACCGGTAATCGCAGCGCCTACATCATCAGCGGCAGCTGTAAATCCCTGTCCGTAACGGGCGATTTGATCACGGTGCAGGCACTTATGCGGCCCGGCGCACGCATCAGGATCGACGGGCGCGGCAGCGTCGTCTCGTGGGCGACCCAGGGTCGCGGCAAAGCCCCGGATTCCATCGTGCACGGCGCCGGCAGCCGGGTTCAGCGGGCGTTGCCCGGCGGCAATCTGTAGACCAGCTCGGCTATTCCACCTCGTGCTGGGGCGCCAGCAAGAACAGCAACGCGACCCCGGCAGCCACCAAGGCAATCAGCCCCAGCGGAAATGAGAACGTCGCGCAAGCCACGACCAGGCCGAACACGACCGCCAGCTTCGTGCCAAGCAGCACGATCGCCACCGAAAGCAGCACCAGAACGATCAGGGCGGTGTTCATCCATGCCTCCCCCGTTGCGATAGCAGACTGAACTTTTCTGCCTGTGGAATGCAAGGGTTTCGTTCGGGCCTGGCGCGCTCATATCTGGCGTGGAATCATTCCCACCCGGCGAAAGTTCCGTGATAGGAACCCGGCGGAAGTCATGGATAGAACATGAAGAAACTCCTTCTCGCCCTGTCTCTGGTGTCCGGCGGCCTGCTGCCCGGTCTTGCGGCTGCGCGTCCGCTGGCGTTCGTCATCAACTCCGCCGAGGCCTCGGTGAGCATGATCGACATGGACACCAAGGAGGAGGTCAAGCGCATCCCCGTCCTGCGCGAGCCGCACCACATGGCGCTGACGCCGGATGGCAAGTCGCTACTGATTGGCGACACCGCTGGGAATGCCGTGTTCTTCCTGGACCCCGTGACCGGGGACGTGCAGCGCCGGGCGACCATCAGCGACCCGTATCAGCTGCAGTATAGCCCGGACAGCAAGTGGATGGTGGTGGCCGGTCTGGCCCGCAATCAGATTGACATCTATGACGCCGCGACCCTGACATTGGCGCACCGGATTCCCGCGTCCTCGATGCCGAGCCATATCAATTTCTCGCCCGATTCCTCGGTGACCTATGTCAGCCTGCAGGGAACCGACGCATTGATGGCGATTGACGTTCACACCGGCGCGGTGCTGTGGAACACCAAGATCGGCAAAAGCCCCGCGGGCGTGCTGTGGCTGGATGGCAAGATCCTGGTCGGGATCATGGGTGCCGACTACGTCGCCGTGGTGAACCCGGCCAATGGCGCGGTGGAACGTAAGATCGTCACCGCCAAGGGCGCCCATAACCTGTTCATCTCCCCGGATTCTCACACGCTGTATGTGTGCAATCGGGTCGATGGCAGTATCTCCGTCCTGGACCCGAAGACGCTGGCCGTCCGCGGCCGCATCGCGATGTCCGGCGGCCCCGATGACATGGATTTCGCGCCCGACGGAAAGATCTGGGTCACCCGCCGCTGGGCGCACACCGTGGCATTGCTGGACCCGGCGACCGGCCAGTTCACCACGATCGAGACAGGTCGCTCGCCGCACGGCATTTGGCTGAACACCCATCCGAACCAACCTGCACCGACGCGGGTGAGTGCGAAATAGTGGACCCGTTCGACACTGCGGCGGGTTGGCTGCAGGAACACTTTGTCATCCCGCTGCTGTACCAGCTGGACATGATGCAGTGGGAGGATGTGGGCTACGGCTGGGCGCTGTTCGCCGTCTACGGCGTGGCCCAAGTGTTCATCACCCTGGCGATCTGCCTACCGCTCGAGCGGTGGCGCCCGGTGGAAACCTGGCCCGACGCGAAGGCGGTCACCATCGATGTGGTCTACACCCTCATCAACCGTATCGGCGTGCTGCCGCTCGTGACCTTCGTGCTGTTCTACCAGGTGCAGGTGTGGCTAACCGGCACGTTGACCGACCACGGCATCGTTCCGCCCACGCTGGAACTGCTGATCCCCGGCTTGCTTGGCCATCAGATCCTCACCTTCGTGCTGTACGCGATCATCTTGGATTTCGGCGAGTATTGGCGTCATCGGCTGAGCCATATGTTCGGCTGGTGGTGGGCGCTGCACTCTCTGCATCATGCCCAGCGGCAGATGACGTTCTGGTCCGATGACCGCAATCACGTGATCGACGAGGTGATCTCGTTCCTGTGGTCCGCCGCGATCGCGTTGCTCATCGGCATCCCGCCGCTCCAATTCCCGCTGCTGATCCTGGTGCTGCGCTTCCTGGAAAGCCTCAGCCATGCCAACGCCCGGGTGTCCTTCGGCCGCGCAGGGAATCGCGTGTTGATCTCCCCGCGTTTCCATCGTGCGCATCACGGCGTGCTCGCTGCCGGGCAACAGAGCTGCAACTACGGCGCGATCCTGCCGGTCTGGGACATCGTGTTCCGCACCGCCGATTTCGGTCGCGAATACGTCCGCACCGGCGACCCATCTGGCGAGGAAGCGCTGCACACCGGCACCTGGTGGCAGCAGCAGAGCGCGGGCTGGCGGCGAATGGTGGCTATGCTGCGGCGCAAGCGCTCCAAGTCGGCGCGTTCCCGGGCGGGAACCGACCTGGCGGCCTAGGCTAGCCAGGCGGGGACTGGCAGTTCTTTGCTGCGTAGGAACTCCGGGTTGAACAGCTTGGATTGATACCGCGCGCCGCCATCGCACAGAATGGTGACGACGGTGTGCCCCGGGCCCATCGCCCGGGCCACCCGGATCGCTGCGGCCACGTTCAGTCCGGCCGAGCCTCCGATCGACAGCCCTTCGTGCTGCAGCAGGTCGAACACCTGCTCCAATGCTTCGGGATCCGGGATGCGGACGGCGTCGTCGATCGGCATGTCCTTCAGGTTTGCGGTGACCCGGCCCTGGCCGATCCCTTCGGTCACCGAACTGCCGGCGGATTTCAGTTCGCCTGTTTTCACCCAGTCATACAGTGCGCTGCCATCGGGGTCGGCCAGCACGATCCGCACATCCGGCCGCTCCGCCTTCAGCGCCAGCGCCACCCCGGCCAGCGTGCCGCCCGACCCGCAGGAGCATGTGAACGCATCCACCTTGCCGCCGGTCTGCTGCCAGATTTCCGGCCCCGTGGTGGTGCGATGGCCCTCGCGGTTGGCGACGTTATCGAATTGGTTTGCCCAGACTGCGCCCAAATCCTGCGCCAGCCGCTCGGAATAGCGAACGTAGTTACCGGGGTCGGAATAGGGTTTTGCTGGCACCAGGCGCAAATCGGCACCGATCATGCGCAGGAAGTCGATCTTCTCCCGGCTCTGCGTGTCCGGCATCACGATGACGCTGCGATAGCCGCGGGCGTTCGCCACCAGGGTCAGCCCGATGCCGGTATTCCCCGCCGTGCCCTCTACGATGGTGCCGCCCGGCGTCAATACGCCGCGGGCCTCTGCATCGGTGATGATGGCCAAGGCGGCGCGGTCCTTCACCGAGCCGCCGGGATTCATGAACTCCGCCTTGCCCAGGATGGTGCAGCCTGTCGCCTCCGACGCGCGGCGTAGCAGGATCAGCGGGGTGTTGCCGATCGACGCCTCCATCCCGCTGGTGAAATGCGGTGCCTCATTTGTGCTTTGCGTCATGCTAGGGCACCTTCCGCGCCAATCCGAGGAGTGAGGAACATGGTGGACAACGTCGCGCCGAAACAGGTGTGGGAGGCGCTGGTCAGCGATGCCCACGCCAAGTTGGTGGATGTGCGCACCGATATGGAATGGGCGCAGATTGGCGTGCCCGATCTGGACGGGGCCGGCAAGACGCCGACGCTGATTTCCTGGCAGGTCGCGCCGACCATGCAGGTGAACGCCGGGTTCGTGGACGATCTGAAATCAGCGGGGCTCACGCCGGAAGACCATATCTATTTTCTATGCCGCAGCGGCGTTCGCTCGCTGGCGGCGGCGCATGCAGCCCAGGCGGCGGGTTTTCCGCACGTCTACAACATCGCCGACGGCTTCGAGGGACCTCCGAACGGCCAAGGCATCCGCGGTGAAGTCGCCGGCTGGCAAGCCGACGAACTGCCATGGAAGCAGAACTGACCCCGGCGCTATTGGTCGTACAGCACCCGTAGCACCACGAACCACGGGTAGCGCGTATCCACGACGCCGGTCGCCGGGTCGGAGATCATGCCGGTCGGCGTGGTGGGAATATGCTTTTCGGTGACGCTGTCGTCCACGTTGCCGCCGATCACCGTTAACTGGCCGGGCGACACGGCGACGACGATGTCGCAATGCCCGGGGAAGGATGTGGTCGGCAGATCGTCATAGGTCAGCGCCCGGCTGCCGCCACGGCCCAGGCAGATCAGATCGCCCTGTTGCGGCGCATACGCTTCCGGCCGTTCTGCCACCACCACGCCCGACCCGGCGCCGCCGGCATTCGCCTGCTCCTTAGCGGCGTTGATGTAGACAGCGTGGGCGGCGCCATAGGGAAACCGCTCCCCAGCGCCCGCGATACGCATGATGTACGAAATGAAGGCGGCCGACCACGGGTAGTTGGCGTCGTGGGTGAACACCGTTCCATTGCCGTCATGCTCGCCGGTCCAGTATGCGGTGACGGAGCCGCTATCTTGGCTTTCCCACCAATATTCGCCGACGCGCTGCCACATGCCAGGAAACCGCTCGGGCTTGTCCGCTAGTGGAGTCGGCGGCCGCCCTTCCGGCGAGGCGTCATCCACCGGCGAGCCCCACAAGCGCCATTCCCGCAGCGCGATCGCCACCGCGTCCGCGCGTCCGAACGGGGCGTAGTTGAGGCGGGAAAACGGGGGCACCTGCCCGAACCCGGCCGCGGGTACCTGCGGCACGGAGGGGGAGGTGACCAACGCCGACTTGGGCGGGGTGGCGGAGCAGGCGGCAAGGAGACTTGCGGCCACCAGGGCCGGGACCAGACGAAGCATCATCAATGCGGGACTCAGACTTGTTCGGGAAAGAGGGAGGCGAGGCCTGCGGCACTAGCGTCGCAACGCCCGCGCTCGGTCACGATGCCTGTGACCAGCCGGGCAGGCGTGACATCGAAGGCCGGGTTGGCAGCGGGGCTACCCGTGGGGGCAGTGCGCACGGTGGCCACCTTGCCGTCCAGGCCGCGGCCGGTCACGGTGGTGACCTCGGCGGCGTCCCGCTCCTCGATCTCGATCTCGGCCAAGCCGTCCGAGACGGTCCAGTCGATGGTGGAGGAAGGGCAGGCGACCCAGAACGGCACGTCGTTATCTTTCGCCGCCAAGGCCTTCAGGTAGGTGCCGATCTTGTTGGCGACGTCCCCTGTCCGGGTGACGCGATCGGTGCCGACGATCACCAGGTCTACGTTGCCGTGCTGCATCAGATGGCCGCCGGCGTTGTCGGCGATCACCGTGTGCTTCACACCGTGCCGCCCCAATTCCCAGGCGGTGAGGAAGGCGCCCTGGTTGCGTGGCCGGGTCTCGTCGACCCAGACCTCGACTGGGATGTGTTGCTCATGCGCCATGTAGATCGGCGCCAGCGCGGTGCCCCAATCGACCGTGGCCAGCCAGCCGGCGTTGCAATGCGTCAGCACCCGGGCTGGGCGGCCGGTACGTTCATGCACCTCGCGGATCAAGCCCACGCCGTGCTCGCCGATGGCGTGGTTCTGCGCAACGTCTTCCTCCGCGATCAACCCGGCCTCCTCGTAGGCAACGCGCTGGCGGTCCGCGAAGCCGGTATTCCGCAGCCGGGTCAGCATGCGGTTGGTGGCCCAGCGCAGGTTGACGGCGGTCGGCCGGGTCGCATTCAGCGTCTCGGCCGCACGTTCCATCGCGTCGGTAGAGCAATCGTTGCGGATCGCCAGGGCCAAACCATACGCCGCGACCGCGCCGATTAGCGGTGCGCCACGGATCTGCATGGTGCGGATGGCGTGCGCCGCCTCCGACAGGGTGGTCAGCCGCAGAAAGTCCAGCGACCAAGGCAGTTTGGTCTGGTCGATGATCCGGACCGACCATCCATCGGACGGCTCCAGCCAGACGGAGCGATAGGGTGTGCCGTCGATCTTCACGAAAGCCTCTCAGATACGCTGGTGGAGAACGCACACCAGAGTGAATAGGCGGCGTGCAGTTTCGAAATCGATGGTCACCTTGCCGTCCAGCCGCTCGACCATCAGGGTGGCGCCTTCGTTGTGCAGCCCGCGGCGACCCATGTCGATGGCCTGGATGCGATCGGCGCGGCCCTCTTCCATCGCCATGACGTGGCTGTCGACCAGCATCTGGTAGTCCTTCACCAGGCCGCGGAACGGGCCCATGGCCAGGGCGATGGAATGCAGCGGCGTGTCCGCCAGATCGCGGACGTCGAACACCAATCGTCCTTCCTGCACCGACAGATGCAGGACGTAAGGGCCAGGATGATGTGCCAGGGCAAATCGGTTCTCGGCCGCCAAGTCGTTGGTGGCCTGAACGCGGTCGGCCTCCTGGATTGGTGACAAGCGTGTCAGCGCCTCCCCATCCAGCACGACGCTGTCGATCCGGTCGCAGGCTGCTATGTCGGCTCCGCTCACGCGTCGGCCCCGATCACTCGCCAGCGGGCTTCATCAGGCCGAGTTTCAGCATCAGACCGAGCGTGGCACCCTTGATCGGCCTTAGCAGCCCCATCGACATCACCACGGTGGTCGGCAGCCAGATGGCGGCTTGCACCCAATAGGGCGGGTCGTAGGCCTGGTAGACCAGGAACATCGCTGTAATCACCACGTGCGCGACGATGAACACGGTGAAATATGGCGGCGCGTCATCGGCGCGAACCTCGCCCAGCGGCGCTCCGCACACGGCGCATTCCGGCACCACGCGCAGATAGCCGATGAAGGCGTGCGTTTTGCCGCAGGCCGGGCACAAACCACGCGCACCGCGCCCCATGGCCACCAGCAGCGGCGGGACGGGCCAGGGCGGTACTTCCGGGGAGCGGTTCGGTTGCCACCGGGTCGGGACTTGGGTGTCGGGCATGATAGCGGCCTCAGGCAGGTGGGCAGCCCGCAACATATAGGTCATTCCGGCGCGTAATGCGATTAGTCATCCTCGACAGTTTTGCGTTGCAGCCGCCGCACGGCACCGGGATAGACCCCCAGGATGCGTAGCTCCTTCGAGAAGAAGGCCAGTTCCTCCAACGCGCGCGCCACGTTCGGGTGGTCCGGATGGCCCTCCACGTCGCACAGGAACTGTGTGGCGGTGAACTCGCCGGCAAGCATGTAGCTTTCCAGCTTCGTCATGTTCACGCCGTTGGTGGCAAACCCACCCAGGGATTTATACAGCGCGGCTGGCACGTTGCGGACGTGAAAGATGAACGTCGTCAACGTGTTGGGTGCATCTGGCGTATGCGGCCCGGCATCGCGCGAGGTGATGTAGAACCGGGTCGTATTGTCCCGCGAATCCTCCACATTGGCGCGCAGGATGGTCAGCCCATACATCTCCGCCGCCAGTGAGGACGCGATCGCCGCGTCCTCCTTCGTGCCGCGCGCTGCGATCATCTGCGCCGCCCCGGCAGTGTCCGCCTCGATCACCGCCTGCACGCCCAGTTCGCGCACGATCTTGCGCACCTGGCCGAGCGCCACGGCATGGGAGTGGACGCGCTTGATGTCGCCGATGGTGGCGCCGGGCACGCCCAGCAGGCAGTGCTCCACGCGCTGGAAATGTTCGCCCACGATGTGCAGGCCGCTGCCCGGCAGCAGGGAGTGGATGTCCGGCACCCGGCCGGCCAGGCTGTTCTCGCACGGCAGCATAGCCAGTTCGGCGATGCCGTTGCGCACCGCATCGATCGCCTGTTCGAACGTGTCGCAGGGCAGGGTGGTGCGGCCCGGCAGCGCCGCCCGGCAAGCGAGGTCGGAATAGGCGCCGGGGCGGCCCTGGAACGAGACGGTCATGCCATTAGCGCCCGGGCGCGGGCCAGATCGGCGGGCGTGTCGACCCCGAACGGGCCGTGTTCCACCCGCGTGCAAGCGATCCGCATTCCAGCCTCCAGCGCGCGGAGTTGCTCCAGGCTTTCCCGCCGCTCCAGCGGGCTTTCGGGTAACGCCACGAATCGGGCCAGCGCGGTGCGGCGGAATGCGTAGATGCCGATGTGGTGCCATAGCGGCCCGTCGCCGGAGGGCACGCGGGCGCGGGAGAAATAGAGCGCCTGCGACACGGCGCGCCCCCGCTCGAACACGCAGGCGGCCTTCACGAAGGAGGGGTTGGCCGCCTCCTCCTCCGACTCGATGGGGGCGACCAGGGTCGCGATGTCGATCGACGGATCCGCGAGCGGACCGATCACGGCGCGCAGGGCCGCTGGGTCCAGTGTCGGCGTGTCGCCCTGCACGTTCACCACCACGTCATGCCGGGCCTGCGGGTCCAATTCGCCCAACGCCGCATGCACCCGGTCGGAGCCGGAGGGCAGCGACGGGTCGGTCATGACGGCGGTACCGCCGGCCTTGCGCACCGCCTCGGCGATTTCGGGGTCGGCGCAGGCAACCGCGACGGGGCCGATCCCCGCCTCCTGCGCACGGTGCATCACGTGCACGATCATGGGCAGGCCAACGATATCGGCCAGCGGCTTGCCGGGCAGCCGGGTGGAAGCCATGCGCGCGGGAATGATGATGATGGGGTTCAACGGCGACACTCGAGGGTCTGAGGGACAGGTTTGCAAACGGGGCTGTCCAGCTTAGGTATGGAGCCTATGGCGCGCAAACCGCGCTGAACGCAACGGAGTTGCCCGATGGCGAACGGCCAGTCCACCCCGCAGCCCCGGTCGTCCAGATAGACCTCGATCTCGCCCTCGCCGCGGCAACGGCGGCGGCGGACGTGGCCGGGGCCGCCATCCGCCCGTGGTTCCGCGCCGGCATCGCCGCGGAGATGAAGGGCGACGAAAGCCCCGTCACCCTGGCGGACCAGCAGGCGGAGGCGGTGATGCGGGCCCTGCTCGCCGAACGCTTCCCGGACCACGCCGTGTTGGGTGAGGAGGCCGGAGAGGATCGGCCAGGCGCCCGGTTCCGCTGGGTGCTGGACCCGATCGACGGCACGCGCGCCTTCATCACCGGGCGCCCGCAATTCGGCACGCTGGTGGCGCTGCTGGATGGCGACACGCCGATACTGGGCGTCATCGATCAATGTATCACCGGGGAGCGCTGGATCGGCGTGGCCGGCCGCCCCACCGAGTTCCGCGGGTCCTACGGCCGCGCCGGCTGCCGCCCGTGCGCCAGCTTGGCGGAGGCGGAGTTGAGCTGCACCTCCCCCGCCATCTTCACGACGACGGAGCAGCCGCGCTGGAACCAACTGTCCCGCCACGTGCGCCGGGTATCCTGGGGCGGCGACTGCTACGCCTACGGCTTGCTGGCGCTGGGCCAGCTCGACATCGTGGCGGAGGCGACGCTGAAGATCTGGGACTGGGCCGCCCTGGTGCCCGTGATCTCCGGCGCTGGCGGCAGTATCACCGACTGGAACGGCATGCCGCTACGCCCCGATGGCGATGGCACCGTGCTCGCCCTGGGTGACCCGGCGTTGCTGCAACCCGCCCTCCTCGCCCTGAAGGACGCACTATGAGACTGGCTGCCTGGCTCGCCGCCGCTGCCCTGTTCGCCACGCCTGCGTTGGCGGAGCCGACCTATGGCCTGTCCCTGCTAGGAAAGCCGCAACTACCCGCCGATTTCAGCCATTTCCCGGACGCCAACCCGGATGCACCGAAGGGCGGCGTAGTGGCGCTGGCCGCGATCGGCAGTTTCGACAGCCTCAACCCGTTCGTCATCCGCGGCAGCCCGGCGGGCAGCATCATGCGGGTGTGGGACACGCTGCTGGCGGATAACGTGGACGAGCCGTCCGCCATGTACGCGCACCTGGCGCAATCGGTGGATGTAGCGGCGGACCATAAATCCGTCACCTTCGTATTGCGGCCGGAGGCCAAGTTCAGCGACGGCACGCCCGTGCTGGCATCGGATGTGGTGTGGTCCTTCGATACGCTGCGGGAGAAGGGGCGACCATTCTATCGCAGTTACTGGGCCGACGTGTCCGACGTGCAGGCAACGGCGGAGCGCACCGTCACGTTCCACTTCAAGACCGACCAGAACCACGAACTGCCTATGATTCTGGGCCAGCTTCCCGTCCTGCCGGAGCATTGGTGGAAGGGCCGCGATTTCTCCGCCCCGCTGAGCGACGCACCGGTGGGCAGCGGCCCCTACACCGTCAGCGCGATTTCGATGGGCAGTTCCATCACCTATAAGCGGGTGGCGAATTGGTGGGCGGAAAATCTGCCGACCGGCCGCGGGCTGAACAATTTCGACACCCTCCGCTACGAATACTTCCGCGACCCGACCGTGGCATTCGAGGCGTTCAAGGCCGGGCAGGTGGATTTCCGCACCGAGAACTCGGCCAAGAATTGGGCCACCTCGTATGACTTTCCGGCGCTGGAAAAGGGCCTGGTGAAGAAAGAATCGCTGCCCCAGCATCTGCCCACGGGCATGCAGGCCTTCGCCATGAACACCCGCCGCGGTGTGTTCAGCGACCGCCGTGTGCGGCAGGCGATGAACGAATTGTTCGACTTCCAGTGGATGAACAAGAACCTGTTTTACGGCCAATACACCCGAACGAACAGTTACTTCAGCAACAGCGAATACGCCTCGTTTGGCGTCCTCCAGGGCGCAGAACTCGCCCTGCTGGAACCGTTCCGCGCCAAGCTGCCGCCGGAGGTGTTCAGCACCCCCTTTACCCTGCCAGTGACCGATGGGTCGGGTAACAACCGCGAAGGCGTGCGCCGGGCCTATGACCTGTTGAAGGACGCCGGATGGACGGTGAAGGACCGCAAGCTCGTCAACGCCGCTGGGCAGCAGATGAGCTTCGAGATCTTGCTGCCAGACGCGGCGTTCGAACGTGTCGGTTTGCCCTACGCGCAGTGGCTTGGCCGATTGGGAATCGACGCACGCATCCGCACCGTCGACGCCGCACAGTTCCAGAAGCGGATGGACGACGTGGATTTCGACATGGCCGAAGCCTCGGTCGGCGAAAGCGAATCGCTCGGCAACGAGCAGGTGGATTTCTGGAACTGCGATAGCGGCAAGCAGAAGGGCACGCAGAACCTGTCCGGCGTGTGTGACCCGGCGGTGGATTCGTTGGTCAACGGCATCGTCGGCGCCAAGACGCACGGCGACATGGTGACGGCGGCACACGCGCTGGATCGTGTGTTGCTGTGGGGCTGGTACATGGTGCCGCAATGGTATCTGCGGGAAGTCCACGTCGCCTATTGGAACCGCTTCGGCCACCCCGACAAGCCGGTCCGCACCGGGCTGGACTTTGCAGCCTGGTGGGTTGACCCGGCGCTCGCGAAAACAACGGACGCAGCGCGCGGGCACTGATGGGCGCCTATCTGCTGCGGCGGCTATTGTTGGTGATCCCGACGCTATTCGGGATCATCACCATCAACTTCGCCGTCGTCCAATTCGCCCCCGGCGGCCCGGTGGAACAGATGCTGGCGGAATTGCGCGGCCAGACGCAGACGTTGAGCCGTCTGACCGGTGGTGGATCCGAAGTCACGCAACCCAGCGATTCCAGCAGCGGCTATCGCGGTCGGCGCGGCCTGGACCCGCAGACGGTGGCGCAGGTGCAGAAGATGTTCGGCTTCGACAAGCCGCCGTTGACCCGGTATTTCGAGATGATCGGATCATACCTGCGTTTCGACTTCGGCCGCTCCTTCTTCCGCGACGATACGGTGCTGCATCTGGTGCTGCAGAAAATGCCGGTCAGCGTCTCGATCGGCCTGTGGTCCACGCTGCTGATCTACCTGGTGTCGATCCCGCTCGGCATTGCCAAGGCAGTGCGCGACGGCACGCGGTTCGACGTCGCCACCAGCGCGGCCGTGCTGGTGGGCTACGCCATCCCCGGCTTCCTATTCGCCATCCTGCTGGTGGTGCTGTTTGCCGGTGGCTCGTTCGTTGATTGGTTTCCGCTGCGGGGACTCACGACGGAGGGTAGCGCCACCTGGCCCTGGTCGCAGCGCATCGCCGACTACGCCTGGCACATGGTGCTGCCCACCATCGCCCTGGTGGCTGGCGGATTCGCCAGCCTCACAATCCTGACCAAGAACTGCTTTCTGGACGAAATCGGCAAGCAATACGTGCTGACCGCGCGGGCGAAGGGCGCAGGCGAGCAGCGCGTGCTGTACGGCCATGTGTTCCGCAACGCGATGCTACTGATCGTGGCCGGCTTTCCCGCAGCCTTCATCGGCATCCTATTCTCCTCGGCCTTGTTGGTGGAGATCGTGTTTTCGCTGGACGGTTTAGGGCTGCTGGGCTTCGACAGTGCGATCCGGCGGGATTACCCGGTGATGTTTGGCACGCTGTACATGTTCACGTTGATCGGGTTGCTGCTGCAGATCGTCGGCGACATGATGTACACCCTGGTCGACCCCCGCATCGATTTCGAGCGCCGGGGCTAGTCGCGTGACACCGCTGAACCAGCGCCGGATGGCGATCTTCCGCTCGCACCGCCGGGGCTGGTGGTCGCTATGGATTTTCCTAATCCTGTTCGTCGTCTGCGCGGGGGCGGAGTTCGTGGCCAACGATCGCCCGCTACTCATCCGCTACGACGGCCATTGGTTCGTGCCCGTGCTGCAGGATTATAGCGAGGACGCGTTCGGCCCGGATTTCCTGCCGATCGACATCGATTACTCCGATCCGGACCTGGTGAAGGCGATCCAGGACAAGGGCTGGATGGTGTGGCCAGCGATCCCGTACTCGTACAACACCATCGTCAAGAACCTCCCATCCCCGGCGCCCACACCGCCGTCGTGGCGCAACCTGCTGGGCACGGACGACCAGGCCCGGGACGTCCTGGCGCGCGTGATCTACGGCTTCCGGATTTCCGTGCTTTTCGGCTTCACGCTCACCATCGTGTCGTCGGTGTTGGGGATCATGGCCGGGGCGGTGCAGGGCTTCTATGGCGGGCTGACGGATCTGCTGTTCCAGCGCTTCATCGAAATCTGGTCGGGCATGCCGACGCTGTTCCTGCTGATCATCCTCGCTTCCATCATCACGCCGACTTTTTGGGTGCTGCTGCTGTTTCAACTCGCCTTCGCCTGGATGGGGCTGACGGGCGTGGTGCGCGCTGAATTCCTGCGCGGCCGCAATCTGGACTACGTGCGCGCTGCTCGGGCGCTGGGCGTGCGCGACACCGCGATCATGTGGCGCCACATCCTGCCGAACGCGCTGGTGGCGACATTGACCTTCTTGCCGTTCAGCCTGTCCGGCAGCGTGACGGTATTGGCCAGCCTGGACTTTCTCGGCTTCGGCTTGCCGCCGGGTTCGCCGTCGCTGGGGGAGTTGGTGAACCAGGGCAAGAACAACCTGCAGGCGCCGTGGTTGGGCATTTCCGCCTTCGTCGTGTTGGGCGGGATCCTGGTGCTGCTGATCTTCATCGGCGAGGCCGTGCGCGACGCCTTCGACCCCCGCAAGCAACTGCGATGACCATCCTCTCAGTCACCGATCTGACGGTGCAATTCGGCCCAAAGCCGGTGGTGGACCATGTGTCGTTCACCGTCGCCCGTGGCGAGACGGTGGCGCTGGTGGGCGAAAGCGGCTCTGGCAAGTCGCTGACCGCGCTGGCCGTGCTGCGGTTGCTACCGCCGGGCGCCGCACCGTCCGGTCAGGTGGTCCTGGATGGCACCGACATGACCACCGCGCCGCCCGATAAACTGCGGGCGATGCGCGGCGCCACGGCCGGGATGATCTTTCAGGAGCCCATGACCAGCCTGAATCCGCTGCATCGCATCGGCCGCCAGGTGGGGGAGGCGATGGCCCTGCACGGCCGCAAGCCGACCCGCGCCGCCATCGTCGCCCTGCTCGATTCCTGCGGCTTCCCGGACGCGGCGAAGCGGCTGGACGCCTTGCCGCACCAGCTATCGGGCGGCCAGCGGCAACGTGTGATGATCGCCATGGCGCTGGCGAACGACCCGGCGTTACTGATCGCGGACGAGCCCACCACCGCGCTGGACGTCACCATCCAGGCGCAGATCCTGGACCTGCTCGCGGCACAGAAAGCCAAGCGTGGCCTGGCGCTGCTGCTCATCAGTCACGATCTGGGCGTGGTGCGCCGTTATGCCGACCGCGTCTGCGTGATGAAGGACGGCTGCATCGTGGAACAGGGCGTGGCCGCCGAGGTGTTCGCGAACCCGGTTCATCCCTACACGCGGATGCTGGTCGACTCCGAACCCTCGGGCCGGCCGAATCCACTAGCCCCAGATGCGCCGATCTTGACGCAAGCCGACGACATCTCGGTCGACTTCACTACCAAGCGCGGGCTGTTGCGCCGGTCTAGCGCCAGCCTGCGCGCGTTGGACCACGTCTCGCTCAGCATCCGCGCCGGGGAGACATTGGGGCTGGTCGGGGAGAGCGGGTCCGGCAAGTCCACGATGGGGCTGGCGCTGCTGCGGCTGGTGCCCGCTGCCGGGCGAGTGATCTTCGCCGGGCAGGATCTGCAATCCCTGTCCGCGACCGATCTGCGGCACCGACGGGCACAGATGCAGATCGTGTTTCAGGACCCCTATGGCAGCCTGTCGCCCCGAATGGCAGTGGGCGAGCTCATCGCCGAGGGACTGATGGTGCACGAGCGGCTGGGCGCCAAGGCCCGCGCCGATCGGGTGGCGACCGCATTGATAGAGGTCGGGCTGCCAGCCGATTCCATCCGCCGCTACCCGCACGAGTTCAGCGGCGGCCAACGCCAACGCATCGCCATCGCCCGGGCACTGGTGCTGCAACCGCGTCTGCTGGTGCTGGACGAACCGACCTCCGCGCTCGACCGCTCCGTTCAGGCGCAGATCGTGGCGTTGCTGCGTGATCTGCAACGGCGGCACGGCCTGGCCTATCTGTTCATCAGCCACGATCTGGCGGTGGTGCGCGCCCTGGCCCATCGCGTGATGGTATTGCGCGCCGGCCGAGTCGTGGAGGAAGGCGATTCCGACACGGTGTTCTCGGCCCCACGCGAGCCCTACACCCGCGCGTTGATGGCCGCAGCCTTCTCGCCCTGAGAATCCTTGGGCGCATCTGAAGCAGGCTTTTCGTCCCGTAACTGGATGGTGCACAGCAGAGCGATCCCGGCCAGCGGCACAACGCCCAGCATCGTATATGCGCTGGTCCATCCCATGCGCACCACCACGAACCCGGCCGCCGACGCGGACACGGCGGAAGCCAGTGACTGGATGGTTCCCAGTGCCCCCATCGCCGTCTGGGTGCGGCCGCCGCCATAGGTCAGGTCCGCCACCGCCGCGGCGCCCGCCACGCTCATGATGCCGGCGCCCACGCCATCCAGCACCTCGATCGCCACGAGGGCCCACGGGCTGTGCGACAACGCCGCCAGCGCGCCGCGCGCGGGCACCACGGCGCAGGCGGTGATCAGCAGGATGCGCCGGCCGAACTTGTCGGCCAGCCGGCCCGCTGCCCAGGACACCGGCACCATCACCGCCTGCGCCACAACCACCAGGACCGCCAGCCACTGGGTCGCATCGTGCTTGCCTTCCAGCGATACGCGCTGGGCAAGGAGCGGCAGCACGGCGGCACTGCCGAAATTGAACAACCCAACCGACAGGATGACGATCAGCAGCCGGTGATTGCGCAGCAGGGCGCGAGTGCTGCCGCGCTTGTCGCCCTTTTTGCGCCGCTCGCGCCCGGCCATCCTGGTATGGTCCATCGCGTCGCGCGGATAGAACGCCAGCGCAATCAGCATCCCCGTGGCCATGACGCCCAGGATCGCGATCGACGAACTGGCCCCGATGATGAAGGCGGCCGACCAAATCAGCACGGCGGCAACGACATTGCCGGTGTGGGTTGCGGCCTGGTTGATGCCTTGCTGCCGGGGGAAGCCGTCTTTTCCGATAGTCGCCATCGTCAGCGCCGTCAGTGCCGGGGCACCCAGCGCGCCGCCGGTAGCGACCACGACCTGCGCCAGCAGAATCGGCCACAGCCCATGCACGACGAACATCGCCAGCGTGCCGCCCATGATCAATAGGCACGTGAAGGCCAGCATCAGCCGCGGCCGGCCCAAGCGGTCGATCAGCGCGCCGGCCGGGATCGCCATCAGCATCCCGGCCACCAACCCGGCGGACAGCACCAGCCCGATCTGGTCGGGCGGCCACTTCTCCGCCTCCGACAGCCAGGTGGACAGGAACGGACCCATCCCACCGCCGACATCGGCCATGAAGAAGTTGATGACCGGCAGCCCGATCGAGGGGGACATCATAGCGGCAGGACAGTCGGTTTTTGATTCATTAGACGCCGTAAAAAGCCGTAGATCGGGGTGAAATTAGGGCGCGCTGTCGTTTAGGAAGTGGCGGGCAACCAGACTGTGAAGGTCGATCCGGCGCCTTCCTGGCTGTCGATCGCCAACTGGCCGCGGTGTCGGTTGACGATATGCTTCACGATCGCCAGCCCCAGCCCAGTGCCGCCCACCGCACGCGACCGACCCTTATCAACGCGATAAAACCGCTCTGTCAGGCGGGGCAGGTGTTCGCGCGCGATGCCAGCGCCATCATCCGTTATCGCGACGGTGACGCCGGGCCGGGACGGCCAGCGTCCGCCGGGGGCCGTTGGGGCCGCGACCACGCGAACGCTGCCGCCCTCGCGTCCGTACTTGATCGCGTTGTCCATCAGGTTCTGGAACACTTGGCCCAACTGGTCGTCGTCGCCGGCCACCAAGGGCAGATCCTCCGGCAGGTCCAGCGCCAGTTGCACGCCCCGGCGCACAACCTTCGGCTCGAACGAGGCGGCGGTGAAGCGAAGCAGCTCGTTCAGATCAACGGCTTCGGTGGGGGCGTTGTGCTCCGTCAGTTCGATGCGCGACAGGCTCAGCAGATCGTCGATCAAGCGGCTCATGCGACCGCCTTGGTCGGCCATAATCTCCAGGAAGCGCGCTTGGGCGGGCGGGTCGTCCTTCGCCGGGCCACGCAGCGTATCGACGAAGCCGATCAGGCTGGCCAGCGGGGTGCGCAATTCGTGGCTGGCATTGGCGACGAAATCGGCCCGGGTGCGCTCCAGCGCCCGTTCCCGCGTGCGGTCGGACAGCACGGCAGCGAACTGGCCGCCAGCCAGGTGGAACACAGTGACGTGTAACTCCCGCTCCACCGGGACCGGCAGGAACAGATCCGCTTCCTGCGAGGCGCTGGTCGCCGTGGCGCGGTCGATGGCGTTGCGCAGGCCCGGATGGCGCAGCACCGCAGCCATCTCCCCCCCAAAAGCAGCGCGGGCAGCGGCGTTGGCGCGGGTGACGTTGCGCTCGGTGCCCAAGACGATCAGCGGGTCGGGCAGGTTCTCGATCAGGGATTCTTCGGTGCGCAGGGTTTGCAACAGCGCCTCCGACCGACGGGCATACAGATCCACCACGCGGTCGATATCGCCCTTCAGCCGGGCGCGCTGGCCTGGTTTGCCAACCAGCCCATCGGCCGCACTGCGCACCTCTTGACCAATCTCCCAATGCTCCCGCGCGCGCCAGGCAGCGAAGCCGAGTGCGGCTGCCGCATTCAGACTGCCAGCGGCGATGGCGGGGACGATGCCCAATGCCCCCTCGCTCACCAGCGCCACCAGTCCGACCAGCGAGGGCGTGGCCAGGATGGCGGCGATCGCCAGCATGGTCATGCCCGTGCCTCGCGCCCGTGCCTCGTCCCCGTGACCGTTTAGCTGCCGCCGGAAATGCTGGCGGGGGCCGGGTCAACGATGCGTGCCCCGCCCGGGCCAACTGCGAACACCGCTAGCCCGCGGGTGACCTGGCCATCCGGCCGCAGCGCGAACAGGCCATCCACGCCGCGGAACCCGGCGGTTTGCGTGATGGTCGTCAGATTACCGGCGGCGACGCGGGCCAGTTGGGCGGCGTCATACGCGATGTCCACCAGGCCCGGCGGCGCCGCGCCATACTTGGCCGTGTAGGCCTGCTGGAAATTGGTGCGGTAGGACGGGTCGGGCGCGGCATACCACGCGCCGGTCAACGCACCCAGATTGGCGGCGTCGCGGGCCCAGGTGGCCGGGCCGATCACCTGCACGTCGGGTGCGGTGATCCCGTAGGTCGATAGCGACGACGCAGCCTTGCCCAGCGCCGCCCCGGCCTCGGCCAACATCAGCGCGTCGAACGGGGCGGGTGGCATTGGCAATTGCAGCGCCGGGTCGGCCGGGGCAGTCGGGTCGATCTGGGTGGACGGATCCGGCGCGGGCGGATGGCGGTTGCTGAAATCGGACACGTCGCGCAACGCCGCATCCAGCCGCGCCGCCTGGCCGTCCGGGTAGCGCTTGATCGTGGGTGGCGGGTCGCCCACGGCCTGGGCACCTCGGGTCAACCCGTCGACCAGGGCGTTGCCGAAGATGTTGTCGGGCAGCACGGCGGCGACACGGGTCTTACCCGCCTGCGACAGGGACCTCATCAGCCGCTCCACCTGCTGCTGTGGCGTAATCCCCAGCGCCCACACGCCGGGACGCCCCTGCTGCCGGTCTGACGTGAATGCCAGCACCGGCACGCCATTGGCGACCGAGGCGACCGCCGCGGTCTCCTGCGCGGTCAGCGGGCCGACGATGATGCCATCCCCGGCGGCGACCGCAGCCTGCGCCGCCATCGTCGCGCCGGTGGGAGTGCCGAGCGTGTCGTGCACGTCCGGTTGCGGACCGTCGGGGCCGAGCGCAAGTTGCACGGCGCGCAGCAGGTCCCGGCCCAAATTCGCCGTCGGCCCGGTCAGCGGCACCAGCACCGCGATCTTGGTGTTGACCGGCGCGGGCGGCGCGGCCACTCCCGTCACCGGTGGCGCGCCGTTCGGCGGCGGGACGCACCCGGCCAACGCGGCGGCACATACGAGAGAGAGAGCGGAAACTGGGAATGCGCGCATCGTCACAATCTGGACTCCGATGACCCTCGAATCGACCGACCTAGACGAGCAGCCGCCCAGCCCGGCAAGTGGGAGCCTTGTGCTGGTTTCCACGCCGATCGGCAACCTCGGGGATGTGAGCCAACGCGCATTGGAGGCACTACGGTCAGCCAATACCGTGTTGTGCGAAGACACGCGGGTGACGGCGCGGCTGCTATCCGCCTACGGCATCAGCGTCGCAACCGCCCCGCTGCACGAGCATAACGAGGATTCGCGTATCCCCGGCATTCTGGAGGCGGTGCGCGCCGGCAAGCGAATCGTGCTGGTGTCGGACGCAGGCACCCCTGTGGTGAGTGACCCAGGGTTTCGCCTGGTGCGCGCGGCGATCGGCGCCGGGCTGGCGGTGGGCGCGGTGCCGGGGCCGAATGCCGCGGTGATGGCGCTGGTGCTGAGCGGATTGCCGCCGCAGCCCTTCATGTTCATCGGCTTTCCGCCGCCGCGCTCCGCCGCCCGCATCGCCGCGTTCAGCCAGTTGCGCGCGGCCGAGCGGGCGGGACTAGACGCCACGCTGCTGTGGCATGAGGCGCCGCATCGCCTGGCGGAGATGCTGGCCGACCTGCACAGCGTGTTCGGCAATCGCCCGGCGGCCGTGGCACGCGAATTGACCAAACGGTTCGAGGAAGTGCGCCGCGCCCCGCTCGCCGACCTGGCGACCTATTACGCGCAGGAGCCAGCGCGGGGGGAGATCACCGTCCTGGTCGGACCGCCGCCGCCCGAGTCGCAAGACGCGGAGAATCTGGATGCGCAATTGCTGGCCGCCCTGGCCAGTAGCAGCGTGAAGGACGCCGCCGCCCTGGTCGCGGGGTCCACCGGTTTGCCGCGGCGGGTGGTCTATGCCCGTGCCCTCGAATTAAGCCGGGGATGATGCTACGGGGCCGGTATGAGTGACATCGCCCAAGAGACGCTGGAGCGTCACGAGCATCTGAAGCACCACCCGGAGGATTCGCACGGCAAGCGGGCGGCGCTGATCATCGGCGTTTTGGCTGCGACCCTGGCGATCTGCGAGATGGCGGAGCGGAGTTCGCAGAACAGCTACCTTGCCCACCATATCGGCGCCAGCAACGAGTATGCGTTCTACCAGGCGCGCCAGAATCGCTCCCTGGTGCTGAACCAGACGGCGACGATCCTGAACGCGCTGCCATCGCCGACGCCTGAATCGCAGAAGATCGCCACGGCGGCGGATGCGGAGGCCAAGCGCCTGATCGAAGACAGCGACCGCGGCAATGGCGCCAAGCAGATCCAGGCCCGCGCGGCGGCGGAAACCGCCCAGCGCGACCACGCGCTGCATCGCTACGAGTGGTTCGAGATCGTGACCAGCGGCCTGCAGATCGCCATCGTGCTCGCCAGCGTCTCGGTGGTGACCGGGCTTGCCAGCGTGCTGTTGCTGGGTGCCGGGCTAGGGGTTGCCGCGGCGGCGCTGGCGGCCCTCGTCACGTTCGGGGTCGTCTAGCGTAGCAGGGCCGGCAGCAGCGCATCCAGCCGGACCCTGCCCTCGGCGGTAGCGATCAGCCTCTCGGGCGTGTGGACGACGTAACCTTCGTCCTGCGCCATCGCCAGGACTTCCGGGTCTAGCGCGTCTAGCAGGGCCATGCCGGTCCGGCGGGCAAATCGGGCAGCGTCCACGCCCTCGTGCAGACGCAAGCCCATCAGCAGCATTTCGCGGGCGCGATCGGGTTGGCTCACGATCTCCTCGGCGGTGCTGCCGTGGCCGTCGCGCTCGACGCGGTCAGCCCATGGCTCTGGCGCGCGATGGCGGCGGGTGGCGACCAGGTCGTGGCCCAATGTCACCCGGCCATGCGCGCCCGGGCCGATGCCGACGTAATCGCCATAGCGCCAATAGGCGAGGTTGTGCCGGCTCTCCGCACCCGGCGCGGCGTAGTTGGAGATTTCATACTGTCGTAACCCGTGCGCCTGCGCAGCCGCGGCGGTGGCCTCGTACAGCGCTGCGGCGTCATCCTCGCCGGGCAATACCAATTCGCCCCGGCGGTGTAACGCTTCGAACGCAGTGCCGGGCTCGATCGTGAGTTGGTAGAGCGACAAATGGTCCGCCGCCAAATCCAGCGCGCGGTGTAACTCCGCCTGCCAAGCGGTGAGGGATTGATGCGGCCGGGCGTAGATGAGGTCGAAGGACAGGCGGGGGAAAGTTCGTCGCGCCAGTTCCAGCCCGGCCACCGCCTGCGCGGCGGAATGCTGGCGGCCCAGCATGCGGAGCGATTCGTCCTCCAGGCTCTGGACCCCCAAAGACGCGCGATTGATGCCGGCGTCGCGGAAGGCGGCAAGGCGGCCAGCCTCCACACTGGTGGGATTGGCCTCCAGCGTGATCTCCAGGCCCGGCGCCGCGTCGAACAGGCGTTGTGCGTCGGCGATGAGAAGTGCGGCGGTCTCCGGCTCCATCAGGCTGGGCGTGCCACCGCCGAAGAAGATGGAACCGAGCGGGCGGCGCCCCAGCCGGGCGGCCTCCCACGCCAACTCCGTTCGCAAGGCCGCAGCGAAGCGGGCCTGCGGAATGCGATCGCGAACATGGCTGTTGAAGTCGCAATACGGGCATTTGGCCAGGCAGAACGGCCAGTGGATGTAGAGGGCGAGGGGGTCGGTCACGCCCCTCTATATAGGAACTTGCACGGCATTGGTGCAGGAGCGGCGTGTGGGGTGGGCAAGCCGGGGTCGTCGTCCTAGGGTTTTGCAGTTGCACAACGGAGAGCCCGCATGCCCTACGCCCCCGAAGCCTTGGCGGCTGAGTTCGACATGTTCATGACCCGCGCCGGGCTCACTGTGTCAGCCGAGCGCCGGGCGCAGGTGCTGCCGGCCTATGCCGAATTGCGCGAGCAGGTCGATCTGCTGCGCGGCCCCCGCACCGCCGCCGCCGAGCCGTCCAACGTGTTTCGCCTCACCAAGCTGGGAGCCGCCTGAGATGAGCGAGTCGATCGCCGTCCTCGGCCGCAAGCTGCGGGCGAAGGAAACCACCGCCGTGGCGCTGACCCAGGCGGCGCTGGATGCCGTGGCCGCGAAGGACGCTGCGCTGCACAGCTTCGTGCTGGTGACACCGGAGCGCGCGATGGCCGAAGCCAAGGCCGCTGATGCCGCTTTTGCCGCGGGCAAGGATTTGGGGCCGATGCAAGGCGTGCCCTACGCGCTGAAGGATATCTACGACACCGCCAACATCCGCACGACCTGTCATTCGAAACTGCTGATCGACAACATCCCCGCCGCGGATTGCGTGGTGGCGGAGAAGCTGACGGCGGGCGGCGGCGTGATGATCGGCAAGCTGGCGACGCATGAGTTTGCGATCGGCGGGCCGTCCTTCGACCTGCCATTCCCGCCCGCGCGCAATCCGTGGAATTCGGCGCATATCACCGGCGGTTCGTCCTCCGGATCTGGCGCCGCGGTGGCGGCCGGTTTGGTGCGCATGGCGATGGGGTCGGACACGGGCGGCTCGATCCGTGGTCCGGCGGCGTATTGCGGCACGGTGGGAATGAAGGCGACCTATGGCCGGGTCAGCCGCCGCGGGGTGTTCCCGCTGTCATACACGCTGGACCATACCGGGCCGCTGACGCGCAGCGTGGAGGACGCGGCGATTACGCTGCAGGTCATCGCCGGCTACGACAAGCTCGATCCGGCGAGTGCGAACGAACCCGTGGACGATTACCTGTCGGGGCTGGAGGGCGGTGTCGCCGGGATGCGGTTCGGCGTCCCGCGTGCGTTCTTCGCCACGGCACTGGCAACCACGCCGGACATGCTGGCCGCCTTCGACGCGACGTGTGACGCGCTACGGGCGGCGGGTGCGGTGGTCGAAGACATCGTGCTGCCGGACTACGCGCTGTTCGCCGCCTGCGGCCGCATCATCCTGTCGGCAGAGGCGTACGCGATCCACGAGAAGGATATGCAAACACGTATGGGTGACTATGGTGAATTCACCCAGCAGCGCTTCCTGCTCGGCGCCACCATCACTTCCGCCGATCTGGTGCAGGCATTCCGCGTGCGTCGCGAACTGACGGATGCCGTGAATGGGGCACTGGGCCAATACGACGCGTTGCTGACGGCATCTGCCCTGGCGGTGGCGCCCGCCTTCGACGCCATTCCCGACCCGGCGAAGAACGCAATCGCGCCGATGCAGACCATCCCGTTCAACGTCACCGGCCACCCGGCGATGAGCGTGCCGACGGGCAAGGGCGCGGGAGGTCTGCCCGTGTCGCTGCAGATCGTAGGACGCCCCTTCGACGAGGCAACAGTCTTCCGCATCGGCCGCACGATCGAGAAACACACCGGCTGGGACGGCCCTGCTGGCGTGCCGCCGGGGATGTAACTGTCGTAGGGTGGGCCGCAACCGGCCCACCCTACGACTAGCCCACCGAGATGGGCGTCAGGTCCTGGAACCAGGATTGCGCCTGCACGAAGCCCTTCACCTTCGGCGCCAGTGCCCGCGGATTCAAATCATGCGCCGCGAACAGGAACAGCGCCTGGTCGACGATGCGTTCGTGGATGGTCCGCAGCAGCGCGTCTTGCTTCGCCGGGTCGAAGGTTTGATACACTTCCTCGAACCGTGCATCGAACCACGGGTCGCTGAAATACCCCCAATTCACCCCGGTCGGCGCCACCAGGCTGGACTTCAGCAGCCGGATGAACGCGTTGTACGGGTCGAACGCAGCGTAGGAGAAATTGATCGCCGTCACCCCGCGCGCCGTAGGTGACTTCGCCCCGGCGTGCCAAACGTCGATCAGCGAATTCCAGTCCAGCACCTCGAAATCGATCTCGATGCCGATTTCCTTCAGGTTCTGCTGCAGGAATTCGTTCATCGACAGCGGCTGCATCTGGCCGGAACCAGACGTCGAAATCCCCACCTTCGTCCGAAGCGGCTTGGCGGGGCTGAACCCGGCCTCCGCCATCAGCTTCTTCGCGGCATCCACGTCGTATGTCAGTTTGAACGACGGATTGCCGAGCCACGGATTGCCCGTCGGCACCAGGCCCGTGCCCTCCAGCATCAGGCCGCCCAGCAACTCCTTCAGCCCGGCGCGGTCGATGCCAAGGTTTGCGGCCTTACGCACGCGGATATCGCGCCACGGTGAACTCTCCAGCATGGAGAAATGCCAGGTCCAGTTATGCGGATACGGGTTGGTGTAGATCTGCATCTTGGCCGCCTTCAGGCTGTCGATCGCATCGGGCGGCGGCGCCTCGATAAAATCCACCTGGCCGGAGCGGATAGCGGCGACGCGCGTGTTGGATTCCGGCGCCGGCACCAGGACGAGCTGGGCGCATTTCGGCACCCGGTCCTTATTCCAATAGCCATCGAAGCGGCTGAGCACGGCCCGCTCACGTAGCTTGAAACTATCCAGCTTCCACGGCCCGGTGCCGACGGCCTTGTCCAGGAACGCGTTCCAGTCCTTCCCCGCAGCCTCCCACGCGGCCTTGTGCGTGATGCCGACCCAGGTGACGCCGAATGGAATGGTGCTGTCGACGATGCTGGTTTCCATCCAGAACCCGTGATCGCCATCGGTGCCCCAATTCACCAGCGTCGGAATGCGCAGCCCCACCTGGGCGGCGGCGCGCGGGTCGAACCAGGCGGCGTCCTTGCGGAAGGCGCGGTCGAAGGAGAACACGACGTCCTCCGGCGTCAGCGTCTTGCCGTCATGGAACTTCACACCCTCGCGCAGGGTGAAGCTCCAGCGTTTCAGGTTTGCTGGGTCGGCCGACCATTTGGTGGCCAGACACGGGATGAGGCCGGATGCCTGGTCGGAATGCGACAGATCCCAGGCGACCAATTGGTCATACAGCGTGATGCCCATGAAGCGCTGGCCCTCGGCACCCTGGTCGGGGCAGCCATTGGGCAGCGGTACGGCAGCCGCCGTCATGCCGACGCGCAACACGCCGCCGGGAGCTTGGGCCTGCGCCAGGTCCCACCCAATGGCGGAGGGCGCGATGGCAAGTGGAACCGCGGCTGCGGCGGTGCGCAGGAAGTCGCGCCTGGATGTGGTCATGGGGAGTTTCCTATTGCTTGCCATAGCCGCCGGTGTAGCGGCCCTCACGAATGCTTTGCAGCGTATCCGCCTCCTTCGCCTCCTGCTTGCGCACGGCGATCAGCAATTCCGCCGCGTCGCTTTGCGGGAAGGCGACGATGCCGTCCTCGTCGCCGACGATGATGTCGCCGGGCTCCACCACCATGCCGCCGATGGTGACGGGCACGTTGATCTCGCCGGGGCCGTTCTTGTAGGGGCCAAGGTGGATCGCGGCGCGGGCGTAGACCGGGAAGTCACCCGCCGCGATGGCACCGACGTCACGGATGGCACCATCGATCACCATCCCGGCGGCGCCCCGATGGATGGCGATCGTCATCATGATCTCCCCGATCAGCGCACGGCTGACGTCGCCGCCGCCATCCACCACGACCACGTCGCCGGGTCGCACCAGGGCCAGGGCCTCGTGGATCGCCAGGTTGTCGCCGCCGCGGGTGCGCACGGTCAGCGCCGTGCCGACCATGACGCCGCCCTTGTGGAACGGCCGTAGCCCGGGGGAGCCGGGCAGGCGGGATAGATTGTCGCTGATGATGGCGGTTTGCGCCGTCTTGAACTCCGCAATCAGCGCGGGGTCGGCGAGGGGCGCGCTCGGGTTGCGTCGTTGTCCAATCATATCGGTCTCACCTTTGGTGTTAGTAGACATGTTCTTCGATTGCCAGATTGGCCGCGATCCGCTCGTACGCGAAGGGCCGCAGGTCGATGGAGCGTGATTCGCCATACAGGATGATCTCGCTGGCACCGGCCCCGGCGGCCGGCGAGTGCATCATGCCATGACCGCTGAAGCCGCAGGCGAAGATGAAGTTCGCGACGGCCGGGTGGCGGCCAATAATGCCGCTATGGTCGAACAGATTGTATTCGTACAGCCCGGCCCAACTCCGTAGCAGGCGCAATTGCTCGAACCCGGGGATGCGGTGGGCGAGGGCAGGCCAGATCAGGTCGTCGAACAGGGCATGATCGACCTCCAGGCTGAAATCATCTGCCGCGTTTTCCGTCAGGGGCGTGACGGTGGCGAGGTAGTATTGACCCTCCGGCCGCATGGCCATGCCGCTGGTGTCGAAGATGAAAGGGCCGTGCGGGATTTTAAGCGGGCTGTCGAACACGAACACGCAGCGCCGCCGCGGCTCCACTGGCAGGTCCAATCCGGCCATCTCTGCGATGCCTTTGCTCCACGCACCAGCGGCGTTGACCACGGTGCCGCAGGCAAGCCGATCACCATGCCCCAACCGCACCGCAACCGCACGGCCGAACTCCATGTCGATGCCGGTCACGCGATCGGCGATGTAGTCGACCCCCTGCGCGCGTGCCTTGCGCCGAAATGCCTGCAGAAGACCGGGACCGTCGAACCAGCCCTCCTTTACCGGTCCATACGAGCCAATGCCTAGATCATCCACGTTCAACCAAGGGTGGCGGCGACGCATCTCGTTCGGGGTGAGCAACTCCGTCTCGATCCCGCAGGCGCGCTGCGCGGCGTTCTTCGCCTCAAAACCGGCAATGTGCTCGGGCGTGCCGAGGATCAGGTAGCCCGGCTCCCGTAACGAGATGTCGGCGCTGTGGTCGTCTACCTCCAGGATGGTCGCCGCGTTGCGCAGGAACTCGATGCTGTAGGCGGACATGCGGATGTTCGGCTGTGTGCCGAATTGCTGCCGGATGGAGCTGGTGGATAGCGAGGAGGAGGCAGTGGTGTAGGTCGGATCCCGCTCGACCACCGCGATGCTGCCGCGAAAATCCGGGTTGGCAGACAGATGATAGGCGACCGAACTGCCAATGACCCCGCCGCCGATGATGACGACGTCGTACGAACCCTGCATGATTCCCCGCTCCGGCTGCCCGAACAACAGAAGCATATTTCATGCCCGGTGGCGGTGCGCCGCGTGACGGGTTACTCACGGATGAAGCAGATACTCGCAGGAGAGCCGGGTCGCATGGAGTTCGCGCTATTCAACCTGATGTCGCAGCACAGCGCGGACGACGTGCCGGCGGCGATCCTGACCAACGCGGTGGACCAGGTTCGCCTGGCCGATGATCTAGGCTTCGACGTCGCCTGGTTCGCCGAGCACCATTTCTCCAGCCACTCCGTCTGCGCCTCCCCGCTGATGATGGCGGCAGCCTGCGCCAGCGTGACAAAGCGCATCCGGCTGGGGCCGGCGGTGGTGGTGCTGCCGCTGCACCATCCGCTGCGGGTGGTGCAGGAGGTCGGGATGCTCGACGCGCTCAGCGGTGGCCGGGTCGTGCTGGGGCTAGGCACTGGCCACCAGCCGCACGAATTCCGCACCTACGGCGTGCCGATCCACGAGCGTGTGGCGATCCTGGAAGAAGGCTGGGATATCGTCGAGCAGGGGCTGACGCAGGGTAAAGTGGCCCATACCGGAACCTATTTCAGCATCCCGTCCACCCCCATCGTCGGGCTGAAGCAGGTCGCTGGCATGCCGCCGACCTATCTTGCTGGCGGCGACGCCCACCTGCTGCGCCGCGCTGCGCGGAAGGGAACGACCCCATTGGTGAGCCAAGGGTTCAAGCTACCGGAAGCGATGTCCCGCGCCCGCGCCCTGGTGGACGAAAGCTTTGCCGAGGGCGGCTGGCAGGGCCGCGCCCCGCTGGGCCTGCAGCGTTACATCTTCATCACCGACGACCCGGCCGAGGCCCGTATCGCCGCCCAGGGCGTGCTGCGGATGGCCCGCACCGCACTGAGCCTGCGCGACGAAATCCCCCCGCGCGAGGGCGCCTGGCTGCGCTCCGTCCCTTTCGAGACGGAACCGACGCTGGACTGGCTGCTGGAGCATTCCCCGATCGGCCCGGCCAGCAAAGTGGCCGACATCCTGGCGCGCGACATCGCCCTGCTGCACCCGACGCATATGAGCCTCTATATGGGGTTTACGCCGTTCCCGCAGCCTCGGGTGATGACCGCGATCGAGCGGTTCGGGACGGAGGTTCTACCGTTGCTGAAGGGCACCTAGCCCGGCGCATCGATCCGCGCAGCCAGCCGCTTTGGCGCGACCAGCCGGTAGCTGCGTCGGACCAGGCTTTCGACCTCCGCCCAGTCTGGTTTCTGATCGAGCCACATCGCAACCCAACCCTTCGGCCCAAGATAAGGCGGTGCAAAGAAACGCGCCGGGTCGGTGGTGACGAGGATCCGCTGGCTCCCTGGCGGCGCCTTCAACCACACGGCGGGACGGCCGTCGCGATGGCTGACCATGGCGAAAATCTTCTCCCGCACCCGAAAGTTCGGCGCCTCCCACGTCTCCCGCTCCGTCGCATCGGGCAGGGCAAGACAGATAGGGCGGAGGCGGTCGATCGGGGGCATGTGGCCGAGCATGCCGGAAGGCAGGGCGGTCGGGGAGGGCGTGAAGCGGCACGCCTGCATTTGGGCCGGCTGTTTCAGTCATTCGCACTGGGATCGTCCTCGCAGGGCGGGGCCTTGCCCCCCGACCAGGCCTGTCCTGTTCGCCGCGCTGCGGGCATATGTCGCGGCATGAGTGAAGCCCCCCGATTGCAGCCCCTCGTTCAGCGTCTGCTCGGCCTTGCCCGGGTGAGCGGCGACGTGCCCGCCACGCCGGCCGACGCCGAAGCGGCGGCGGAGGCGCTGCTTGCCACCGGGCCAGTCAGCGATGAAACCGCACTCGACACGCTGCGCGCCACCATCGCCGTGCGCTTGGCCGCAAGCAATCGCGGCGACGTCGATGCGACCTTCGCCGCGGCAGCCGAGGCGGTCGAGGCGCTGACCGGCCACCCGCCAGGCATTCCGGCAATCCAGGAGATCGCGAACCTGGTTGCGACGGCAACCGGGCTTGATCCCGCTGCCGCCAAGGCGCTCCGCCAGCGGCTGGTCGCGACCGAACGCAGCCGCCGCGGTGCGGCCCGGCTGGCGCGGGAGCGAGCCCGTGAGATCCAGCAGGCCGAGGAGCGGCGCCTCAGTGAATGGGAGGGCGAACTGGTCGGCCCCGAGGCGCTCCCCGGCCTGCTCGGTGCGCCCCGCAAGCTGATCGAACGGTGGATTGCGGAGGGCTTGATCCCGGTCGCGCGCAGCACTGCGGTGCACCGCGGCGGCAGGATGGTCGAGGATTTGGAGTTCCATCCCGACCAGATCACCCCCCTGCTGTCCAAGGTGGCGAGCTGGACCACGCGGAATGCCGAGCCCCGGCGGTCCCGCATCTCGAACGGGGTGATTGCCCGCCGCGCCGGGCTCGACCGCTACGCCGCGCATTTCGCCGAGGCGCGTGCGCTCGACCGGCGCATCACCGTGGTGATCGGCCCAACCAATTCCGGCAAATCGCACTACGCGCTGGATCGGCTGGCCGCGGCGGAAAGTGGGGCGGCCCTGGTGCCGCTGCGCCTGCTGGCGCTGGAGTTTCAGGACGCGCTGGCGGCGCGCGGGGTGCTGGCCAGCCTCATGACAGGGGAGGAGCGCCAGGTATTTCCCGGCGCCAAGCACGTCGCCTGCACCGTGGAGATGGCGCATACCAGCCGGACCGTGGATGTGGCCGTGATCGACGAGGCGCAGATGCTGGGCGACCCCGACCGCGGCGCCGCCTGGACTGCGGCGATCATGGGCATCCCTGCTCACGAGGTGATCGTGCTCGGGGCACCGGACTGCCTGCCGCTGGTGCGCCGCATCGCCGAACTTTGCGACGAGCCGATGGAGGTCATCCGGCTGGAACGCAAGAGCCCCTTACGGGTCGCCTCGGAGCCGGTCGGACTGGCCTCGGTGACTGATGCGGATGCCCTGGTCGCGTTCTCGCGCCGGGAGATCTTCGCGCTGCGCGAGCAACTCGTGGCGCATGGGCGCACGGTCGCGGTGATCTACGGTGCGCTCGGCCCCGAAGTGCGGCGCGCCGAGAGCCGGCGCTTCCGCGACGGCGAGGCGCCAACCCTGGTCGCCACGGACGCGATCGGCATGGGGTTGAACCTGCCGATCCGCCGGGTCGTGTTCTCGACCCTGGTGAAATGGGACGGCCGGCAGGAGCGCTCGTTAACCCCGGCCGAGGTGCGCCAGATCGGCGGTCGCGCCGGGCGCTACGGACAGCACGAGGAGGGTGTCGTCGCCGTGCTCGCCGGCGGTGGCGACCCGGCCCGGCTCCGCTCCCTGATGGGCACCGAGCCCGCACCGCCCACCGACCTGCGGCCGCAGGTGTCGCCGGACCGGCGGATCGTGGCGGCGGTGGCCGAGGAACTCGGGACCAACAGCCTGTTGGAAACGCTGCGCCGCATCCGGGGCGCCGTACTGCGGCCCAATGACCCCAACTACCGGCTGGCCGATTTGGAAACCCAGATGGAGATCGCGGCCGTCATGGATGGCGCCGAACTGCCGTTGCTCGACCGCTGGACCTACGCGCTCTGCCCGATCGACGTGCGCGATGCCGGGATCGACCGCCTACTGCGCTGGGGGCTGGAGCACGCGGCTGGCGAGAGCGTTCGCGTGCCCACGGCCGGCCACCTGCCGGCACCGCACCGGGCCGACCAGGCGGCGCTGGAACGGGCGGAGAAGGTCGCCAAGCGCCTGGTCGCCTGGCGCTGGCTGTCGCAGCACTTCCCCGACAGCTACGCCGACACCGAGTTCGCCGGCACGGAGCGAAAGCGGTTGGACGGGTTCATCGAGGCCGTGCTGCAGCAGCAGGCGATCGGCCGCAGCCACCGGGGTGGCAAGCGGCCACCGAAAGCGACCGAACAACCGGCCAGTGGCGATAAGATACGTGGAAGGAGCCGCTACCGACCCTGAGCGGTCTATCGCGTCCGGTCATCAAGCGTGCGCAATCCGCTCCAAGATCATGGACTCCGCGGCAGCGCGGCTTGGACGCTCCACGGTGTCGTAGCAGGCCGCTGCGAACCAATGGCTTTGGATGGCAGACCCAAACGCCGTTCCCGCCGCGCCGGCAGACCATTCCGCCTCTACCGGCAGAGACGCTTTTGCCGACAGCCAATGGATCCGGTGACCGTCGACGATCGCCATATCGCCCAGTTCCAAAGTGGCCGACGCCTCTGGATCGTGGCCTTCGCGCCGCCAACTCCGGAAATCCTCTGGCCAAATGTCGCGGGCATGGAGGACCTGACCCGAAGCCCGCAGCGCGAAAAGAACGAACCACCGGTCGTGGGCATCATCCACATGCGGGTCCGCCTCGAGGCAGAACACGGTGTCCAAGCCCGACACAGCGAGCATTTTGACCCGGCCTCGATCGGCGTGTTGAGGTATGTCGAGCGTGGCGACCGTGTCGTCTGAAAGAACCGCCAATTCGGGCAACCACGATCGCAGGGAGGGGCACTTGACCTGCCATGTCTCGATCAATGGGAAGACACGGCTGGGAACTGGTTTCATCGGCCATCCTCGGTTGGCAGCCGATTGCAGCAGGTTCTGTAACCGCCGGGTGCGGGCGTGTTTAGGACGGCGATGGGCGCTCGTGTCAAATCAGGTCGACGAGATTATCGGCACGCGACGTCAGTCGGTGAGCCAATTTTGTAGCAGTGAGTCCCGCGGCGTATAGATAGGCTATGCCATATACGATCACGGCGTTTTACCGCTTTACACCATTGAGCGATGCCGCTGCGTCTCACCGGGCATTCAAGCAGGCGCTCGCGCCGCTTGGCCTTTGCGGGACATTGCTGATTGCCCCGGAAGGCATCAATGGTACGATCGCGGGAAGCCCGGACGCCATCGAGATGATGTTGTCGTTCTTGCACGAACAGACTGGTTTGCTGCGCCAGGAGGTCAAGTTTTCCGCGGCGGAGGTGAAGCCGTTCAATCGGCTGAAAGTACGCCTGAAGCGTGAGATCATCACCTTCAACCAACCGACCGCAAATCCTGCACGTCTACCTGGCACATACGTGGCGCCAAAGGAGTGGAACCTGCTTCTGGACGATCCCGAGGTCACCGTGCTGGACACGCGCAATCTTTACGAAACCGCCATTGGAAGGTTCACGGGCGCCAGCGATCCGCAAATCGAGAACTTTACAGAGTTCGCCGCCTACGTCCGTTCCAAACTTGACCCGGCCAAGAATAGAAAGATCGCGATGTATTGCACGGGCGGTATCCGGTGCGAGAAAGCCTCCGCCTTCATGCGTGCCGAAGGCTTCGATGAAGTCTATCACCTGCAGGGCGGCATCCTCAGGTATTTGGAGGAGATGCCTGAATCCGAAAGCCGATGGCAGGGAGATTGTTACGTCTTCGACAAACGGATGGCAGTTGGGCACGGTTTGGCGACCGGCCACTATTCGATGTGCTTCTGCTGCGGCTACCCGCTGTCGACGGGTGATGTGACACACCCTCTCTACGAAGCCGGCGTGTCTTGTGGCCACTGCCACGGGGAGACGAGTGCTGCCGACAAAGCCCGGTTTCGGGAGCGCCAGCGCCAGGTCCAAAGGCGACCAACTGAACCCGCCACGTAGGCTGCAATTCTCGCCGCTTGCGGCCCGTACCGACAATCTGCTTGACGATGGCAGTCGGTCGCAACAGTGTCGCCGGACATGCTCAGCAACCAGGCCCTGTGTGATCGACGCCGACGCAGCTGTTCCCAAGCGGCGGCTGTTTGCGCTGCGCGTCGATCAGCGTCCTTTCGGATGGTGACTGCCTCATCGTAGGTCCCACCCGCCGAAACGACCCGGCCCGCATTCCCGAACCTCCGCAGCCCTCGGCTTCGGGGGTTTTATTTTGCCCGACCACTAGAAGGACAGCACCATGAGTATTCGCGCCGGCATTGTCGGGATCAGCGGTTTTGGCGGCGGTGAGGCAATGCGCCTGATCGCGAGCCACCCTTCGTTCGAACTCATCTACGCGGCAGGCGAGGGCAGCGCCGGCAGCCGTCTGGTGGATCGCTTCCCCGGCGTGCCGGCCAAGCTGGCCGAACTGGTGATCGAGAAGTGGGACCCTGCGACCCTGCCGAAGCTGGACGTGTTATTCGCCTCGCTGCCGACCGGCGCCTCGGCCGAAGCGCTGACGCGGATCCCCAAGGACGTGAAGATCGTCGATATCGGCGGCGACCACCGCTACGCAGAAGGATGGGCTTACGGCCTGGCCGACGTCTGGCCGGGCCAGATCGAGGGCCAGACCCGTGTTGCCAACCCCGGTTGCTTCCCCGCGGCAACGCTGACGGCGCTGGCGCCGCTGTTGGCCAACAGGCTGATCGAGCCCGGCAACATCATCATCGACGCCAAGACGGGCATCTCCGGCGCCGGGCGGGGCGGCGGCGACAGCAGGTTCGGCTACGCCGAGAGCAACGAGAACTTGGTGCCTTACGGTCTGCTCAAGCACGTCCACATGCCCGAGATTGCCGAGACGATCGAGCGGCTGAGCGGCGGCAGCGCGGCCGGGTTGGTGTTCACGCCCCATTTGGTGCCGATGACCCGCGGCGTGCTCGTCACCATCTACTGCCGCGGTCGCGCCACCACGGTTGAGTGCCTGAACGCGGCCCGGCGCTTCTACGCCGGGCGGGCGTTCGTGCGCGTCACCGACAAGCCGCCGCAGACCAAATGGGCTACCGGCTCGAACCTGGCATTTGTTAGTTATGCAGCCGATCCAGAGCGCAACCTGGTCATCGCGATGGGCGTGGTCGACAATTTGGGCAAGGGAGCGGCTGGTCAGGCGGTGCAGAACGCTAACCTGATCTGCGGCCTGCCAGAAACCGAGGGGCTGGATGGCGGACCCGTCTGGCCATGAAGAAGGCGGGCCTTCAGGCAGCGACTCGGTTTCGATTCGGAGGTCCGCTCGTGGTTGAGTGCAGCGGCCGGCCGCTCTGGTCGGGCGGAGGATTAACTAAGCGGCTCTTTGCGCCATCCGCACTTCGTCCAGCACTGCCTCATGCGTCGCCAATATGCGCCGCAGCGTGGGTTTGCCTTTGTCACTGGCCGCGGCGATGCCCTCGTGCATTTCCTCGATCCCCGTCGCCATCTGTTCGGCCAAGCCGGACAGCCGCTCCTGCAACTGCTCGCCGTCGTCTTTGAGGTCGGCCGTCCAGATCGCCAGGACGCGAGACAGTTCCGTGGTCGCGCGGGTGGGCGTGGCGCCCGCTTGCAGGAGTTTGATGAGCGGGGCCAGGTCGGCAGCAGGGGAGCGGGGCATGCGCCGGAGGGTAGCTAAGCGAACCCAGAATGGCTAGACGCCAAGGCGCTGCTTTTGGTCGGCTGGAATGGGATGGCGGACAGGGTGGGATTCGAACCCACGTTACGCGTTAACGCAAACACGCTTTCCAAGCGTGCGCCTTCAGCCACTCGGCCACCTGTCCAGCGCCGCGGTGTCATAGCAATGTCGTGGCAGTGCGTCTATCCGGCGCGCCGCCAAATCAGCCCTGCGTCTATGCGTCCATCTTCAGGGCGGCCAAGAAGGCACTCTGCGGGATTTCGACCTTGCCGAACTGGCGCATCCGCTTCTTGCCCTCCTTCTGCTTCTCCAGCAGCTTGCGCTTGCGGCTGATGTCGCCGCCGTAGCACTTGGCGGTCACGTCCTTGCTCATGGCACCGATCGTCTCGCGCGCAATCACCCGGCCGCCGATCGCCGCCTGGATCGCGATCTTGAACAATTGGCGGGGGATCAACTCCTTCAGCTTGGCGCAGATCGCCCGGCCGCGGCTGTCGGCGGCGCTGCGGTGGGCGATGAAGCTCAGCGCGTCCACCGGGTCCTGGTTGACCAGGATGGAGATGCGGACCAGGTCGCTCTCCTTATAATCCTCCATCGCGTAGTCGAAGCTGGCGTAGCCGCGGCTGATCGATTTCAGCCGGTCGTAAAAGTCGAACACCACCTCGTTCAACGGCAGGCGGTAGACGGCCATGGCGCGGTTGCCGACATAGGTCAGATCCGATTGCTGGCCCCGGCGCTCGTTACAGAGGGTCAAAACGGAGCCGAGATACTCGTCCGGGACCATGATGGTCGCCTTGATCCAGGGCTCCTCCATATGGTCGATATAGGTCGGGTCGGGCATGTCGGCCGGGTTGTGCAGAGGCTCCATCGATCCGTCGTTCTTGAAGATGTGGTACACGACCGACGGCGCGGTCGCGATAAGGTCCAGGTCGAACTCGCGCGACAGGCGCTCCTGAATGATTTCCAGATGCAACAGGCCCAGAAAGCCGCAACGATAGCCGAAGCCGAGCGCGGCGGACGTCTCCGCCTCGTAATGGAAGCTGGCGTCGTTCAGTCGCAGCTTGCCCAGGCTCTCGCGCAATTTTTCGAAATCGTCGGCGTCCACAGGGAACAGGCCGCACCACACCACGGGGATGGAGGGTTTGAAGCCCGGCAGCGCCACCTCCGCCGGGTTGCGGTCATCGGTGATGGTATCGCCGACGTTGCAGTCGGCCACCGTCTTGATCGCGGCGGTGATGTAGCCCATCTCGCCCGGCCCGAGGTCGTCGGTCGGGATCATCTTCGGGGTGAAGACGCCGCATTGCTCCACCAGGTGGGCGGCGCCGTTCGACATCATGCGGATCTTCATGCCCCGCTTCAGCCGCCCGTCGCGCACGCGCACCAGGATCACGACGCCCAAATATTGGTCATACCAGCTATCCACCAGCAGGGCGGTCAGCGGCTTGTTGGCGTCGCCGGTGGGCGGGGGCAGGCGGGTGACCAGCGCCTCCAGCACGCCCTCGATGTTGATGCCGGTCTTGGCGCTGATCATCACCGCGTCGGACGCGTCCAGCCCGATCACGTCCTCGATCTGCTGCTTCACCTTGTCGGGCTCGGCCGCCGGCAGGTCGATCTTGTTCAGCACGGGCACGATCTCGTGGTTCGCGTCCATCGCCTGGTAGACGTTGGCCAGGGTCTGCGCCTCCACGCCCTGGGATGCGTCCACCACCAACAGGCTGCCCTCACAGGCGGCCAGCGAGCGGCTCACCTCGTAGGCGAAGTCCACATGGCCCGGCGTGTCCATCAGGTTCAACTGATAGGTCAGCCCGTCATGGGCCTTGTAGGCCAGGCGCACGGTCTGGGCCTTGATGGTAATCCCGCGCTCCTTCTCCAGCTCCATGTTGTCGAGAACCTGGGAGGTCATCTCGCGCGCGGTCAGCCCGCCGCAGACCTGGATCAGCCGGTCGGCGAGCGTGGATTTGCCATGGTCGATATGCGCGATGATCGAGAAATTGCGGATGCGCGAGAGCGGAGTGTCGGTCATGCCTGCTAAATAGGCGCAATCCTGTCCCGTGTCAGGACGTTTCGGGCTTGCGAGATGCGGCCGGCGGTTTGATACACGAAGAAGGCGGCCGGAGTGCCGTTGGAAACAGTCAAGGACATAACGATGCTCACTCGCCGGACTCTGTTCACGACAACCGCCGCCGGCACCGCGGCAGCAGTACTGCCCCGGATCGGCCGCGCGCAGGGCCGCCCCGTGATCAAGATCGGCGTGATGAACGACATGTCCGGTCCGTATCGGGATGCCACCGGCCAGGGCTCCGTCGTGTGCGTGCAGCAGGCGCTGAAGCAGTTCAACAGCAGCGCGTTCGACGTGCAGGTGATCGCCGCCGACCACCAGAACAAGCCGGATGTCGGCGCCGCCATTGCCCGGCAGTGGTTCGATCGCGACGGTGTCGACGTGATCATGGACGTCCCGACCTCCTCCGTGGCGCTGGCGGTGAACACGATCGCCAAGGAAAAGAACAAGCTCTACATCAACAATGGCGGTGGCACCGGCGACCTGACGGGGGAGCAATGCACCCCGGTGACGCTGCATTGGGCTTACGACACCTACATGCTGGCCAAGTCGACTGCGACGCAGGTGAGCAAGCTGGGCGGCAATAAGTGGTATTTCATCACCGCCGACTACGTGTTCGGCCAGCAGCTGTCTCGCGACGGCATCCGCTTTGCCAAGGAAGCCGGCAGCACCGTGCTAGGCGAACAGCGCTATCCATTCCCCGCGACGACGGATTTCTCGTCCCAGTTGCTGGCGGCGCAGTCCTCCGGCGCCAACGTCATCGGCTTGGGCAATGCCGGCACCGACACGTCGAACTGCGTGAAGCAGGCGCATGAATTCGGGATGCTGAAGACCATGAAGATTGCGGCCCTGCTGATGGAGATCACCGATGTCGAGGCGATCGGCACCGACATCGGCGCCGGCCTCTACGTCAGCGCCACTTTCTACTGGGACGCCAGCGAGGGCACGCGCAAGCTGACCAAGTCGGTCCAGGGGCTGATGCCCGCCAAGCAGCCGCCGAACATGATCCAGGCCGGTTGTTACGCCAGCGCGCTGCATTACCTGAAGTCGGTGACCGCAATGGGCGTCGACAAGGCACGCGATGGGGCCGCGATCTGCGCCCATATGAAGGCGATGCCGACCGACGACGAAGCCTTCGGCAAGAATCGTATCCGTAAGGACGGCCTCTGCCTGCTGCCGTCCTTCCTCTACCAGGTGAAGAGCACGGCCGAGAGCAAGGGCAAGTGGGACCTGCAGAAGTTGGTTGCGACGACCCCGGCGGAGCAGGCCTGGAAGCCGCTGGCCGAAGAGGGCTGCTCGCTTGCCCCTTCGGAGTAGGTCGGCAGCCGCGTGAGTTCTGGTCTCCGCTACGGGGTCGAAATCCGCGCGGCGCAGCCTGCCGATGCAGCCGAGATCGCCCGCCTGCTGGTGAGTGCAGGCGTGGTGATAACGGCGCGCGAGGTGACGGACCGGTTGGAGGCGACTCGCACCCGGCCGGAATCAACGACCCTGGTGGCAACCGGATATGGCGGGTTGAGCGGGGTGGTGGCGCTAGAGTGGGCGCCCAGCCTGCACCAGGCGCGACCGGCAGCACGAATTGGCGTGCTGGTCGTGGATGCGGGGGAGCGGCGGCACGGCATCGGCCGATTGCTGCTGAAGGCCGCATCCCAAGCTGCCCGAGTGGGCGGCTGCGATGGCATCGAACTGGTGGTGCCGCCGGGCCGGGATGCCGCGGCGGCGTTCTGCCGCGAAACCGGATTCGCGGAACACGGCGCGATGTTCGGCCGTTCGCTCCGAAAAACCAGCAAGACGAATTAGACGGTCGCCCCCCTCCTGGCGGGAGAGGGGCGGCTGGTTACTTCTTCTTGTGGGTCGCGGTCGGGTGGCTCTCGCGCCGGGCCGGGGTGGAGCGGCCGGAGCCCTCGGCGCCAGTTTCGATCACGCAGGCCATGTCCTTGGGCAGCAGGTCCTTCACCGCGGCGAACTGTGCCAGTTGCGGCACTGGGACGATTGCTGCCTCGGCAAAGATCGGCTTCTGGCGCGGGCAGAAATCGCTGCCCTCATGCTGGCCCTTCAGTCCCTGCTCGTTGGCCAGTAACGTGATGTAGCTGTCGTAGCGGGGCTGCGCGGCTCGGCCATAGGTCTTCTTGAACCAGGCATTCACCACGCCATCGGACCGAACCAGTTCGCTGCGGTCACGCTCTACGAAGTGGTTGTAATCTTCTTCGTTGCTGCAGGCGACGGCGAGCACGCTCAGCTCGCTCTTGAGCGCGCCGACGTCGAACGCTTCCTGGTCGGACGGGGACGCGCAGCGTGCTTGGGCGGCGGCCGTCATCCCAACCAGAACGGCGGTGGCCACAAGGGCGCGACCGGCCTTCAGGGCAATCATGCTGCGTGTGCTCACTTCGATGTCCTCGAACGCGTGGTGGTGGTGCGGGTCGTGGTGGCGCGGGTGGGGGCCTTCGTCGGCGCCGCGGCAGGCGCTGCGACGGCGGGGGGCGGGGCGGTATTGATGACGGCCACGTGCATCATCGCGTCACCCGGGATGAACTTCACGGCGAAGGCGTCGGGGCCAGTGGTGCCGGGGCGAGCGATGTAGTCGACCCGCGTGTCGTCGCCTACCAGGTGGACGTAGACCGAACCGTTGCGCGGCGCCTGCACCAAGAGGCCGGCGCCATAGGGTTGATCGTTCTGGCGCACTGGGATGCCGCACCAGCCATTGCCGCTGGTGGTCATCGTGGTGGCCGTGTCCTTGCCATCCGCCAGCGCAACGGCCGGGACGGTGCAGGTCGTGGCCTTGCCGGACAGATCGGTCGAATAGGTGACGTTCCGGGCACCCGCCACAGCTGACGGCTGATTCATACAGGCCGTCAGGCTCAGCAACGGCAGGAAGAGCAAAGCGGCAGTGTGTCTAGCATGCATTCGGGGCGGTCTTTCAGGTGCGCGGCGGGCGGCTGCCCGCTTGGTCTTGTCCACGAATGTGGCGGGTAGGGGCGTCCATACCAAAGCTTTGAGCCGAGGGGGAGTGTTGAGAGCGAAACGATCGGCAGGGAATTGATGCAGCGGTTTCAAACGTATTCAAGGCGGTCTTGCGGCGGCGCGTGAGGATGACGTAGTTTTAATGTTCAACCCGCCGGAACCAGCGGGTGTCAAGGGAGTTCTCGCCGGTGGCCTTCTTGCTTCTGCTACCCTTCATAGGGCTGTTGTGGATTCCATTCTACAACCAGGCGGAGCCATCGTGGCTCGGGTTCCCCTTCTTCTACTGGTATCAGTTGGCCTGGGTTCCGATTAGCTCGTTGATAACGTTCATCGTTTGGCGCAGCGGTAAGCGGAGCGACGACGCATGATCAGCCCGGATATCGATTGGTCGGCCTTCGCCGTTTTCATCTTCTTCTTCCTGCTCGTCTCCGTCATGGGCTTCGTCGCGGCCAAATGGCGCAAGCCGAAGACGCTCGCGCATATCGACGAATGGGGTCTGGGCGGACGCCAATTCGGCACATGGATCACCTGGTTCTTGGTTGGCGGCGATTTTTATACTGCCTACACCGTCATCGCTGTGCCGGCTTTGGTTTATGCCGTTGGTGCATATGGGTTTTTCGCGCTCCCATACACAATCATCGTTTATCCGATCGTCTTCGCGATCATGCCGAAACTTTGGGCCGTCGCTGCCAAGGGGGGGCACGTGACCGCAGCGGACGTGGTGCTCGCCCGATTCGGCTCCCGCAAGTTGGAGCTGGCCGTCGCCGTCACCGGTGTTCTGGCCACCATGCCCTACATCGCGCTGCAGTTGATCGGGATGGAGGTCGTCATCAAGGCATTGGGCCTGAACGGTGAGATCCCGCTGATCGTCGCCTTCCTGGTGCTGGCCTTCTACACTTACTCCGCCGGCCTGCGTGCCCCGGCGCTGATTGCCTTCGTCAAGGACATCATGATCTACATCGTGGTGCTGGTGGCGGTGGCCTACATCCCGCTGCGCCTGGGCGGCTATGGCGCCGTGTTCGACGCCGCTGCGGCGGGCTTCAAGGCAAAGGGCTCCGGCGGGCTGATCCTCGCCCCGGCGCAATACTTGCCGTATGCCACCCTCGCGCTTGGCTCGGCCATGGCGGCGTTCATGTATCCGCACACGCTGACGGGCATCTTCGCCTCCAAATCCGGCGAGACGATTCGCAAGAACGCGGTGCTGCTCCCGCTTTATACGCTGCTGCTGGGGCTGATCGCCTTGATGGGCTACATGGCCTACGCCGCCGGCGTGAAACCTGCCACGCCGAACGACACGGTTCCGGCGCTGTTCAAGGCGCTGTTCCCCGGCTGGTTTGCCGGGTTCGCCTTTGCCGCCATCGCGGTGGGCGCGCTGGTGCCGGCGGCCGTGATGTCGATCGGCGCCGCCAATCTGTTCACCCGTAATTTTTGGAAGGCGTATGTAAACCCATCCGTCAGCCCAGCGGGCGAGGCCGCGGTGGCAAAGGCGGTGTCGATGGTGGTGAAGCTCGGGGCGCTGGCGTTCGTGTTGCTTTTGGACAACACCGTCGCACTGAATTTGCAGCTACTGGGTGGGTTGTGGATCCTGCAGACCTTCCCGGCCGTGGTGTTCGGTCTGTTCACCCGGTGGTTCTCCGGCACCGCGCTACTCGCAGGCTGGGCGGTCGGCTTTTTCGGAGGCACCTATCTATGCTGGACCCAGGGGTTGAAGCCGCTCTACCCGCTCGTCATCGGCGGCGCGACCTA
>NZ_LMUY01000085.1 GCF_009765685.1 Acidisphaera sp. L21
TCGGCCGATACCGGCATGCTCAACTTCAGCAGCAGCGTGACCAATAGCGGCCAGATCATCGCCACCGGCGCTGGGACGATCAACATCACCCCGGCGACCAGCTATATCGGCTACAGCGTGCCAACAAGCACGACGGCCAATAGCGGCACGATGTCGGTTGGCGCCGGCGGTCACATCACCCTGGGCGAGGGGGTCACCAATTCGGGCACGATCGCGGTCGGGAATGGCGGCACGCTGACCCTTGGCACTGGCGGCGCCGTCGCGCTGAACAATACCGGGACGATCAGCCTTACCGGCGGCACGCTGGTGCTGCGCAACGATGCGAATGCGGCGACGCTGTCCAGCTTCACCTTGTTGTCGGGTACGAAGACCAATCCGGACGCCAGCACCAGCCCCGTTGGCGACACGCTCGACATCGATGGGGGCACATTCGACAATAGCGGTGCCTCGCTGGGTGCAGGTATTGGTTTTTCTGTCATCACCGTCACCGGCGGCACCGTCAAGGGCGGCACACTGGATCCGGCATTGGTCACGGGTGGCGTGGCCGGGGGCACGCTGGACGACGTGGCGGTGATCGGTCCGCTCACCACAACCGGACCGGTGACCTTCACCGGCGGCACCCAAATCTATGCCGACGCGTCGCGGAGCGCGGCCGGCGCGCTGACGGTCGGCGATGGTATCAACAGCGCGTTTCTGTTCATCCAGAACCCCGGACCGCTCACCGTCACGTCCAGCGTGACGCTGAATAATGGCGGCCTTTACGCCGGACAGCCCGGCGCGGCGAATAGCCTGACCATCGCGGCCGGCGGTTCGGTGTCTGGCAACGGCGCTTTCAGCGGCTACTTATTTACCGGCGGCTCGTTCGCGCTTACCAATAACGGCACGCTCGCCTCGACGGGTTTGAACCCCGGCGCCTTCAGCAACGAGCTTACTGTTAGCGCGACCAGTTTCGTCAACAACGCCAGCGTCACCGCCAACACGGCCAGTGGTGCCGGTGCACCGGTATTGTACATCACTGCATCCGCCATCACCAACAACGCCACAATCAGCACGGATGCCGGCGATCTCTACCTGCAGGCCGCCGACACGGATCCGGATGGTTTCGTGAATGCGGCCGGTGCCGAGATCACCGGGGGCAGCGGCAGCATCGTCTCGCTGGTGGGTCAGTTCACCAATAACGGCACGGTCAGCGTCACCGACGGCCAGTTGTTCCTGCAGACCGTCCTCGAGCCGACGGTGTTGACAAACCAGCAATTCATCAACAACGGCACCATTACCCGCCGACAACAGCGACATCACCATCGGCGGTAACGAGAGCGCGGCGCTGCTGGGCAATTTCCAGCGCAGTGGCGGCACGCTGACCTATGCCGAGGGTAATCGGCCTGCTGGAACAGAATGCCTGCGCTGGCGGCCAGCGTCCCGCCCTTGATCGTGGCACCATTGAACGCGGCGCCCTGCAGCAGGGTGTCGGTGCCGTCGAGGGTGCTAAGATGATAAGCGGGGTCGACGCGGCTCGGAAAGACATAGTCTGCCAATGTGCCACCCTGCCGTTCCAGCCAGGCAAGTAGGCTTGCTCGTGCATCTGCCAGCAACTCGAACTGGACCAGCCGATCCGTCTTCTGCAGCACGACATTAGCACGGGTGCGTATTTGCCCGCCAATGACAAGGTCTTCGATTTGGTCCTAACCACGTTACGGCTGCGCAGCTTGCCGTCGACAGCAAGGTCGAACACGCACTCGGCGATGCTGATCAAGAAGAAGCAAATGGCCCAGATCTGTCGTGCCTTCAACGCCCGCTTTGCACCGACTTTCCGCCCGGCACTCCATGCACGTCGGTCAGACGCTACAGGGTCAAACTGCGACATTCCCATGATCGTTTATCCACCGGCCGAGATGGCCAGGGGAGGTAGCCGCTGGGTAGGTGAACCCTTGCTAGGCCCAGCATCATATCGACGACGATAATGTGGCCGCCCAGGAGGTGGGTGCCGACCGCCGAGGTCTTGCTCGGACATCGCGAAATCTGAAATTCAGTGAGCTGTTGGTGATGTCAATTAATTTACAGCGCGCAGCTCATGGGAGGTCATTACGAGAAATAATCGTGCAAATGCAGACCATATTCGTCTGGCCCGATTGTTGCGTATGCGTCCAAAGAAACCAATCTCTTTCTGGCAGCAGGAGCTTCGCCATTATGATCTAGGGATTGGGGGACGCGAGGAGCGATGGTGATGAGTCTCATTGCCCACGATACGGTAGCTACGGGTCTGAACTAAAAACGAGTCGTTCGATTTGAAGGGTAAAGCAATGAAACTTAGTTATGCTTTACTGGCGGCGTTTATTTTTGCCACTCCCGCAATGCCAACGCCTGTCAATGAGAGCTTCACTATATCAGGTACTAGTAGCGGCCCTATAGCCGAGCCAAGTTTTTCGTTCGAGCTATCTTTCGATCCGGCACTCGGTAATGTTGGTCCGGAATTCGTCTCTGGATTTTCTGTCACAGGATTTGGCGTTAGCGTTGAGCCTTCCTTTGTTTATAACCAGATGTTTGACGCTATCTACGTTGGAACATCTGTCAGCCAGTTTGGCTTCATACTGTCGGGCGATACCCCAGGCGTCATCGTGGGTATCGCCGATCCTACCACCACTCCGGTAGCCTTGCTGTTTTCATACACGGACCCAGACTTTCCGGGCTTTCCGCCTGACAATATATTTGATGTGGGCGCCCTTAATTTGACTGTAACGTAAGCGTTGCTCTGCGGCCGCCTTCCACGGAGCATACGGGTA
>NZ_LMUY01000086.1:0-2216 GCF_009765685.1 Acidisphaera sp. L21
CGTTGTAACGTATCGGCGAGAATGCCATCAAGCTCAGCTATGACGTCCGCTAATCCTCCTTTATGGACGTTATCTTGGAGGGTTTCCAGTTTCCGCTTGCCCGACGTATCCTCGTGAAGGAGGGCGAGAAGGGTTGCAGTGTTGATCAGTGCGGCTTTGCTGCGAAAGCCATCGCAGAAACCAACAATACGACGGCCCTCGCCGCTCAGCTGTCGCCGCTGAGACGCTTCTGGGTTGGTTTGAGCGCCTCTACATGCGCTTCAAGCCCACCGATCCGCCGGGCAAGGTCTGACATCACAACGTTTGTCGCTCCCATCGCTGCTGTGGAAGCGGCTGCCTCGGCCTTGGTGACGACGATCTCTTCGCGTGCCTCAAGGCGGGTCAAGCGGTCTGAGAGAGCGGAAGTTTCGCGCTGGAGTGCAGCCAGGGCCTCGCCCTGCTTAGCCTGATTGTCGAAGAGACCCTCGACCTTTCGGGCCAGTCTCCAGAGGGTTGCCGGCGACGGAAAACCAAACGCCACTATGCTCGGCGCCGGGCCTGATCTTCAAGAACACCGTTCACGAGCGCCTCTGAGGCAGCTGACTTCTCGTCGATGGACTGGAGCAGGCGGTCCCAGTCCCGCTGGCTCGGGTAGACGCCTCGCGTCTTTGCGCGCAGGTTCTGCATCCGCGAGGATGGCCGGAGAGTGGAGATCACCTTGGTCAGAGCCTTGGTCATCGTTGATCCGTCGTGCAGCGGTTCATGGTGGTATCTTACATCAGCGGTGCGCCAGTTCAATGTCGCTGAAAAGTCGCTTCAATAAATATAGTAACTTAGTAATCTACCTATCCTGAGTGCAAGTTATGAGACTAGCCGTGCCCAATCTAATCTTGAGAACGATCTGTCGGTGGACAGTGCCCGCGTATTTGCAACGGCGGCTCCTGTTGCATTTGGCCAGAAAGCCGAGAAATCGTCAGTGCCGACCATGCAGGCTTGATTGGAACTTTACAGTAATCTAACTTACGAGACTACAACGTACCTACCTATCTACAAAGATCATTATCAAGGGTCGGCCGAGCAGATCATCGACTTGCTCGAGTAGGGCCAGCGCCCCTGGGTCAAGCCGTGAAACCCGGACGCTGCCGGCGGACCCGCCTCCCCCACCATACAGGGCGGTATCGGGGCATCAACACCTTGCTGCTGGGGATGTCTCCCCTCGCCTTCTCTACCGGCGATCTTCGCTGGTACAGCTACAAACAGGCCAACGCGCCTGGTTGGCAGGTTCGCTAGGCGAGAAATCCACTGGCACCCTCTTCTACAAACAATTGGCGGCGAAGAACGACAAAGTGCACCAGAGAGTGATGACCGCAGCGGCACGGATTACGGCATCAAGGCTCCCACAGGGGAGGAGGCAACCTGGGGGGGTGCCGAGGCTGCCGATGTGATCCTGCAGAACAGGGGAGCTGCCGTTCGGGTCGGCAAAGACCGGACGTTCTACTCACCCCAGACCGACCACATCCAGTTGCCTTCCAAGCAGGAGTTTGCCGGGCGGAACGCGAGGGCATCCGTAATGCTCCGCAAGCTATTACAGTGGTCTCGCCATGAGAGCCGGCTGGACCGCGACCTGCGGAACAGGTTCGTGTCAAATGCCTACGCCGCCGAGGACCTGAGAGCCGAGCTCGACTCCGTGTTCATGGCTCGGAAGCAGGACTCCCATGGGACTTCCAAACCGAGCAAGCTAGCTAGCAGGCTGCATTACTAACTTACGCGATTGCAAGCTTGATATAGCCCTTGCTGCGTTCGATGCGTAGAAGATGGCGGACTACGTGCGGGCGTTCCACCCGGCGGACGCGGAGCAGGTGATGGCTGCCGCTGATCCAAAGGTCGGGACTGGAGAGAGGGCGCATGCCGAGCTGGCAAGGCCGCCAGCGGTTCGGACGATGGGGGTGGTGCTTTGAACGCGCGGTGTTGCTCGGGTGGTATGCTCTGAGACACGGGAAGCCTCCGCAAACGCATCAAGGAGATAGAAGATTCGAGAAATCATTCCGGGCGGCTGATCGTAACCTTGCCGCCATCGAGGCCAGCGGAAAGTATTTTAGGAAGGACGGTCTGCCGAGTGCTACGTCTGTGACACAGGCCTTTGTCGCCTCTCATTGGATGAGACCCGCGATTGATCGTCACCGTATCCGGGCATCGCTCACCGCAGCAATCAACCACAGGTCCCCACCCAAGTGCAG
>NZ_LMUY01000086.1:2258-11221 GCF_009765685.1 Acidisphaera sp. L21
GGCCACACACTCTGCCCCTAGGCCGAGCAAGCCGATCCCGGTGGTCCTCAAACCCTCACCAACACCTACCTGGAATACATCGACTTGGTGCTCCAGCGGGACCGACACCGCGACCTGCTCAAGCAAGCAGACGAGGTAGTAATCTGCAATGCTACCAATCTAGGTAGGGAGTTCCAGGGCAAGATAGAGGCGGCTCTCTCGAGGCTGGGATGATCCCCGATCTACGTCCTACCGAACGCCTGACCATCGCCATCGCCATCTCCGTCACCCGTGGCCATCTACGTGTTAGGACCCGCCGGCATCCCTATGAACGCCCGACCGCCGATGGCCTGCGGCTGGCTGCCGACCAGTTCGCCGATCTGCATCCAATGAACCGCGAGGCTATCCATCACTCCATTAATGCGACAGCTACATGGCTACCGCTGTGGTGTGGCCGTGGTCACGGGAAAGATCAACGTGCGAGCCTAGGGACCGACCAACCGCGTGCGGACCTCGTTTACACGGGTGGGCTGCTCCACATGGCGGCCTAGAATTGCGAGACGATGTTCCCGGCAGCACCGCCGCCGGTGCTGTTTCCCGCTCCTGTATTATAGTAATCTGTCTTACTCGCAACCTTCGCTAGCTAGATGGCGAGCCTTCAGATAATCTCCCCTGCGAGATCACAGGTGATGCAGTTATGAAAACTACGGCGATAATCAGTCAAAAAGGGGGCGCAGGGAAAACCACCCTCGCGCTGCACCTGGCCGTCGCCGGGCATCTGGCGGGTTACGACACCGGGTTGATCGATCTCGACCCCCAGGGCACCGCCGAGACGTGGGGCGGCTGGCGGCAGGATGAGCCGCCGAACGTGATCGGGGCCAAGGCCGCGACGCTGGCCCGGACCCTCGACAAGGCCGCAAAGGCTGGCGCCGACCTTGCCGTCATAGACACCCCGCCACTGGCGCAGGCCGAGGCGCGGGCCGCGCTGGAGGTAGCTGATGTGGTGCTGGTCCCTTGCCAGTTGCGGATATTCGACCTTGATGCCATCAAGGTGACCGCTGGGCTGCTGAAGTCGATGGGCAAGCCTGCCTTCGTCGTCTTCAACCGCACGCCATCCCGTGCCCCACAGCTCTACAAGCAAGGTGTGGAGGCTGTTGCCGCCATGGGGATGCAGGCCGCGCCCATGATGCTGGTTGAGCGGGCGGCCTATCACCATGCCGAGCAGGAAGGGAAGGCGGCTCAGGAACTGGACGCGACTAGTAAGGCAGCTTTGGAGATTGCTGAGCTGTGGAGCTGGCTATGTATGCAGCTTGCTATAAAAGCTCGTAAGTAAGTAATCTTTTCCTGCAGTTAGTATAGGTAGCGTGTGATGGCGAAATCGGCATTTGGTAAGCTCAAGGCCGTTGAAACGTCAGCTGCGGCCACGGTCGGCGATGCACCGCCAGCCGTTCGCATGGTGAATGACACCAAGAAGCAAGCGAGCCGGGTAGGCCGCAAGACCGTGATTTTCTATGATTTACCGGAGGCAGTCCGCGAGCTGAAGCGGCTGGGTGTGGATCAGGACCGCACCATCCAGGACCTCATGCAAGAGGCCGTTGACGATCTACTGGTGAAGTATGGCAAGCACGCTTTCGGCAAACGTTGAGTGCTTACACGGGGCGGAACCAGACTCCACACCCGCCGGCGTCAGCGTGCGCGGGGGGGAGTTTGAACGCCCGTCGATGGGTTAAAGCAGAACCAGACTCCACACATTTGGCCGATAGACCGGGCAGGGTGCGGAACCAGGCTCCACAGTCGGGTCGCCGTTGAAACGTATGCGACTCGGACTGCTCAGAGTGGAACCAGCCTCCACACCCGGGGAAAGTCATCCACAGACAGGAAGTTATCCACTGGACTCTGGTTCCGCTTCTGTGGAGTCTGGTTCCACAAAACGGAGTCGTCCCGTGGAGTCTGGTTCCACATACTAATAGTAGACTCTAATACCCCTTCAAATAGCTTGCGGAACCAGACTCCAAGTTGACGGGGATACTAAAAACAAGGTCCTGTCTCAGGCATTATGGCACAAATTCACCAGCTGATTCTTCGCGACGGTATTGACGAAGCGAAGAAAAAGGCTGCCACCAAGCATGAACGAGCGCTTGTGGAGGCAGCCTACCAGGTCCTCAGCGAAGATGCAGAGAAGATGGGGTTTACCTATAGCGGGTTCGCTCTTACCTCGCTGCCCCATAAGCCCCCCAAGGAGCTGTTCTGGCGACGGGAGGGACACAACATTACCCTGTTGCTCGAGTCTGGTCGCGACCGTGTAGGAGTGCCAGTCGGCGTTCCTTACGGCTCCTACGCCCGATTCATCCTGTTGTTCCTCCAAAGCGAGGCCGTGAAGACGGGCTCTCGCGAGATCGAGCTCGGCCGCAGCATGCGGGTTTGGCTCGGGACAATGGGCCTTTCCATCGGCGGACAGACTTACAAGGCTGTGTCCGAACAGGCCAAGCGTATCTCCAACTGCCGCCTGCAGTTCTTCGCCACCAAAGGCGAGAAGGAAGTGATGCGACACGGTGGTTTCGTGGACGGCAGCATCACCATGGCCGGCCTGGACTCCGATCAGCCTGCCCTCTGGAACGACCGCGTGCTGCTGAACAAGGAGTTCTATCGAGCACTGCGGGAGCATCCAGTGCCGGTGAGTGAGGCCGGTCTCCGCGCCATCGGACCGCGCTCTATGGTCATCGATGTGTATATCTGGCTCGCCTACCGCCTCCACAGCCTCACAAACGACGCGACTGTGAGCTGGCTGTCCCTCCACGGCCAATTTGGCGCGGGTTTCCAGCTCCTGCGGAAATTCCGGGCGCACTTCATCGAGTGCCTGGAGCTGGCGACGGCGGCATATCCCGACGCTCGCGTTGAGGTGACAGAGGCCGGCGTCATTTTGAAGCCATCCCGCCCGGCCATCGCCAAGCTGTAGTGTGGAGTCTGGTTCCACCTAGGGGATGGCAAAGTTGGCTGGATTAAAGAAGCGCGTTGGCGTTGATCTCCGCGAGATGATGAGCTTCCTCGTGTCCGAGATTGGCAAGACCAACTGGCCGCATCTGACTATGGACCTACGCTGGGGCAAAGTGGCCCAGATGTGTGGTGTGCTCCCCTCGCGTGTCAGGGCCTTCAGCCACCAGGCGGCACCGATCAATCCCGCAGAGCTATACCAGATGCTGCTGGCCTCGGAGAGGGTCCGCAACCAGAGGTGGGTGACGCCGGCTACCGCTACGCAGGGCGAGGAGCGGGCTGTGATGCTCCAGTTGCTGAACGAGGCGCGCTACAGGATGGCTGCTGCGCCTGTATCCGGGGACATGGTTCAATCCGGCTGAGGGCTGCATTGCAGCGGTAGCAATAGGCCGAGCCGACCCACACAGAGAGTTCAGTCGACGATCTTCCGGGCAATCTTGATCGCCGGTCTAACGGTGTTTGCGGGGGCAGTGCACGCCATCGAGTGTACTACTGCTCTGTCCCCAAGCCGCGCAGAACGACTGCGCTGGCCGCAGCTTGCAACAGCTCGACTTCCGCCTCAACAACTTATACGCCAAGGTCCATAAAAGGCTGGAGAATTCCCGTGACGCCGCCAGGCTCATGACTGCCTCTCAACGGGCATGGGTCTCTTTCCGGAACAATGAATTCGCCTTCTTATCGTCTAGTGCTAAGAATAGCTCTATCTACCCGTGGTATATTCGATCTGCGTGAATAGACTTATCCAGAACCGCATTGATGATTTTACCAGTTCCCCTAGCTGCTCGCAAGGCGATCTGGAGTGTCGGGCGTCGTCAAAATAAATGTAATGGGTTCGACCTATTACAGTATGAACAACCCGAGGAACCGTCATGACCGCATGGAAATCGCTTCGATCGGACATCCGGCGTAACCTTGAGGACCTAGGCATGCGCCTATGCCCAACGATCCGACACGCATCGAGATCATCACCGGCCGCGAGCCCCGCCGCCGAAACAGTGCCGAGCAGAAGCTCGCCTTGGTCGAGGAGACGATGCAGCCTGGCATGACAGTCTCGGCCGTCGCCCGCCTGCGCGGCGTCTCGCCGTGCCTGCGAGCTGGAGCAGTGCGTGCGCGAACTCGGACGCCTGCTCGGCCGTAAGACGATGGAGGTTGAAATCCTCAAAGAAACTTTGACCGCCGCTTGGGAAATAAGCTTGTCTGGCAGCCGCTTCGGGACGCTTCCCGGTGAAGGCGTGGGCGACACGCTCAGGCTCGCATGGTCCAACCTCGTCGAGCAGCTCGCGGGCAACCCAAGCCACGGGGGCGCTATCGGCGCCAGAGCGACGACGAGTTGTCGGCGGCGATCCGGCAGCTCCCCGACGCGCGACCAACCTATGGCTTTCGCCGGATCACGGCGCTGCTCAACCGGGCTCAGGGGCGTCCAGCGCGGAACCCGTCAAACAAAGGCGCGCTTTGTTTCCATAACATCTGACGGGCGACGGTCATATGCAAGGAGCAGGGTAGGGTCCTCCTCGCACATAATCGTCCGATGTCATTCGGTTTCTAGCAACGAGCACCGTCTTCTCGTCACTTGAAGTCAACTGAGAGCACATCCTCAGGGCTCTACGCTGCCCGAAACCAAGTTGTCTCGCATCCTCAGCTGATCCAGCTACTTCAAGTCTGGCCTTAGAAGGCGGGAAGGTGTGGCAGCAGTTTGTCGAGCGTGATCGGGAAATCACGTACGCGAATACCCGAGGCGTTGAAGATTGCGTTGGCGATTGCCGCGCCCGCTCCACAGATGCCGACTTCGCCAATGCCCTTGGCGTGGATTGGGTTGGCGTGGATGTCGCGTTCCGAGAGGAAGACGACTTGGAGTTGCGGCACGTCCGCGTTGACCGGCACGTAGTATTCGGCCAGGTCGCGGATGACCAGTTGACCGGTGCGACTGTCGTGAATCATGTCCTCGGTGAGTGCGGCGCCGATGCCGAACGCCATACCGCCCAAGCATTGCGAGCGAGCCGTCTTTTCATTGAGGATACGCCCAGCCGCGAACACGCCGAGCATACGACGGACCCGGGTCTCGCCCGTGACAAGGTTGACCGCGACTTCAGCGAAATGGGCTCCGTAAGTGGCCTGATTGACCGCCTTCGTCTGCTTGCCGGGCTTGATCGTACCAACGGCCTCCATGCCCTCACCGACGAGTTCAGCAATTGGGACCGACCGGTTGTCACCGATGGCCTGGGCGTCCTTGAGGGTCAGCGCCGCTGCATCAACGCCGAGCGCGTTAGCAAGCTTGCCGCGAAGCGACTCGCACGCAAGATAGATCGCCGAACCGGAGGAGCAGGCGCCCCAGGACCCGCCGGAGCCGGCGGCTGGGACATCGTTGGTGTCGCCCAGCTTCATCGTGATCCTGTCCATGGGCACGCCGAGTAACTCGGCGGCGACTTGGGAGAGGATGGTGTAGCTGCCGGTGCCGATGTCGGTCATGGCCGAGGAAACCGTGACGGAGCCGTCCTTGCCGATGGCGACCTTGGCTGACGTCTCCATCAGGATGTTGGCGCGGGCGGCAGCGGCAACGCCCATGCCAAGAAGCCACTCGCCCTCGCGGCGCTGGCCTGGCTTCTGTCGCTTGCTCCAGCCGAACATCTCGGCGCCAGTGTCGAGGGCCTCGATCAGGTGACGCGATGAGAAGGGAACCTTCTTCTCCGGGTCCCGCGGCGGCTCATTGCGGCGGCGCAGTTCGATTGGGTCGATCCCGACCTTCTCGGCCAACTCGTCGATCGCGCCCTCGAGGCCCATGAGGCCGACGGCTTCGCCCGGGGCCCGCATGGAACCGGAGAGCAGCCAATTAACCCGGACGAGGTCATGGGTGATCAGCCGGTTCTCGCCTGCGTAGAGGAAGTGGGTCGACAGGCCGGCCGGTTCGAAATAATCCTGTTCGGCAAGGTTGGAGGCGGTCGTCTCGTGGCCGATGCCGGTGATGGTGCCATTCGCGCTCGCGGCCAAGCGCATGCGTTGGGAGGTGTTGGAGCGGCGCACGGTCGCCTCGAACACCTGGTGGCGCAACATGACGGCTTTTACGGGGCGGCCTAGCTTTTTGGCCGCCAGTGCAGCCGCGACGCTCTCGGGGGCAATGCCGAGTTTGGAGCCGAAGCCGCCACCAATGAAGCGCGAGATGATCCGCACCTTGGAGGCGGAGAGGCCGAGCGCCTTGGCGAGCTGCTGCGCGTCCGAGGTCGGCATCTGGTAGGCGCCGTAGACGGTCAATGCGCCGTCGTCCCATGTGGCGATGGAGGCATGTGGCTCCATCGCCACCGAGTTCTGGCTCGGGGTGGTGTAGATCACGTCCACGGTGAAAGCGGCCTCACGCATGGCCGTGTCAAGGTCGCCCTGGCTGGAATGGGCGGGGGTGTTGTTGTCGGGCAGCTTCTTCTCGTGTTGGTGCTCGAGCGAGAAATCGAACACGCCGGTTTCACGCTCGTAGACGACGGGGATCTGCTCGGCGGCGTCGCGGGCGGCCTCAAATGTTTCCCCCACGACGATCGCGATGATCTGGCCGAAATATTCGACGCCCTTGACGCCTTGTGCCGGGGCTGCCGTCTCGCCGCCCTGCTGGGAGACGAGAGCGAATGTGTCGAAATCCACAACCACGTCGATCACGCCCGGGAACGCTTTGGCGGCTTCCACGTCGATGGAGACGACTTTGCCCTTACCGATCGTAGCGCTGACCAGAACGCCGTAGGCCATGTTGGCGAGCTGGTATTCCGCTGCGTACGTGGCGGTGCCGGAGACCTTCCGGGGCCCGTCGACGCGGCTAAGTGGCTTGCCGATGACGTCCTGAACGCCTTTGTCGAGGAGGCTCTCAGCGTATGGCCGATCCATTGTGAGGGTGACGTCGTTACTTTTGCCAAGGCCGAACATGTCTATTCTCCAGTCAGGTCGCGCAGGCACGCGATGAGCGTGCGGCGGGCCAGCGGTATTTTGAAGTCGTTGGCGCCCTGGCCCCTAGCCTCGGCGAGAAGATGTTCCGCAGCTTTCTCGAACAACGCGTCGGACGGCGCCTGGCCGATTAGCCCCTGCTCCATGGCTGTATTGCGCCAAGGCATGGGCGCAAGGCCACCGAAGGCCAGGGCGGCGGTCGTGATCTTGCCGTTCTCAACCGTCACCACGCCGGCGACGGAAACCAGCGCAAAGGCATAGGAAGCGCGGTCGCGTACCTTGCGGTATTGCTGGCGAGCGCCATTCGGCGGCGGGGGCAGCTCGACATGCGTGATCAGCTCGTCATGCTCGAGCACGGTCTCGATCTCCGGCGTTTGATCCGGCAAGCTATAGAAGTCGTGGATCGAGACCCGGCGGCGCGTCCCATCGGCCTTGAGCGTGGCGATCGTTGCGTCGAGCGCGCGCATGGCGACGGGCATGTCGCCCGGGTGGGTCGCGATGCATTTGTCGCTGGTTCCGAGGATGGCGAGGATGCGGTTGACCCCGCCAATGGCGCCGCAGCCGGAGCCTGGCTCACGTTTGTTGCAGGGGCTGGCGGTATTGGTGAAATAGTAGCAGCGAGTGCGCTGCATGAGGTTGCCGCCGGTGGTGGCCTTGTTGCGAAGCTGGCCGGACGCGCCTGCAAGCAAGGCGCGGCTCAGGACTTCGTAGCGCTCGATTACACGTGGGTCGGCGGCCAGATCGCTATTTGGCACGAGGGCGTCAATGCGCAGCCCGCCATTGTCCATGTCCTCAATATCCGTCAGGGCAAGGCGGCTAATATCGACAAGGCGGTCTGGCGTTTCGACTTGTAGCTTCATGAGGTCGATCAGGTTCGTGCCACCGGCGATGAACTTGGCACGCGGTGGGGCGACGCTCTTGACGGCGGCGGCCGGACTATCGGCTTGGTCGTAGGTGAAGGTTCTCATACGTCGGCTCCCGCGACCTCACGAATGGCGTCGACGATGTTGGGGTAGGCGGCGCAGCGGCAGATGTTGCCGCTCATTCGCTCGCTGATCTCGGCCTCCGACAGCTCGGCGTGGCCGAGGTCCGCGGAGACGTAGCTGGGCCAGCCTTTGGCCACCTCGTCGAGCATGCCAACCGCCGAGCAGATCTGGCCGGGCGTGCAGTAGCCGCACTGGTAGCCGTCGTGCTTGACGAAGGCCTCCTGCAGCGGGTGGAGGTCGCCGACGACGCCGAGGCCCTCGATCGTGGTGATCTCGTCCGTCTGGTGCATGACGGCAAGCGCTAGGCAGCTGTTGACCCGGCGGCCGTTGATCAAGACTGTGCAGGCGCCGCATTGCCCGTGATCGCAGCCCTTCTTGCTGCCAGTCAGGCCAAGATGTTCGCGCAGCAGGTCCAGCACGGTGGTGCGAATGTCGATATCGACTTCGCGCGACGCACCATTGATCATAAATTGCATGGATGTCCTCAAGACGTCTGACGCGGCACGCGCCGGCAACCGCGATGTGGGGCTACCTCGGGGGTAGCGCTTCGTCGCCCGCCGAGTTGCCCGCCGCCGCCAGCAATCGCCCAGTTGTATTTTTACGGACGTAATCTGCCAGGACGGGCGGCCGGCGCGCACGCCAGACTCGCCAAACACAAGAGGACCCAAACTCGCTCGCTCAGGGTCGCAAGCGCAGTTTCGGTGTATCTGCCTGAAAACCCTTGAGCGTCGTGTGCGCTAGAGCGGCGTCTGCTTCCCCGATATATGACTCCAGATAGGACTGCCCGTTATCAGCCAGCTTCAGCCGCAAGCCGTCCGGCGGCTAAGCGCCAGTTGACGTCGTTAAGCCGGATGCAGGCTGCTCCCGAAAGCCGCTGTTCGCTCAGTGTGACTGCGGTTCCTGCTGGTGGGACCCGAACGGCGAGAAGTGGTGGTTTGCTGCCAGTCTGCTTTTCGGACGCAGATGGCGAGTAGCAGACATTCGCACCGGATATCTGCACCATGCAATTGGCTGAAAAAGCCTTGCGCGGCTAGTGGTGCGAAATTCTTGCAGACCGTGTGAAATCTGCTCCGTAACGGATTCCGGCTC
>NZ_LMUY01000087.1:0-17034 GCF_009765685.1 Acidisphaera sp. L21
CTTGGCGAAATAACCCTTGGGCGGCACGACGATGCCGCCGCCGGCGTTGATCGGCTCGGCGATGAAGGCCGCGATGGTGTCGGCGCCCTCGGCCTCGATCATTGCCTCCAACTCGGTCGCCATCCGAGTGGCGAACGCCTCCTCCGTCTCGCCCGGCAGCGTGCCGTGATAGGCGTCGGGGCATAGCGTGTGGATGAAGCCAGGCAGCGGCAGCCCAAACTCCCGATGCATGCGCGGCAGCCCGCACATCGAGGCGGCGCCGATGGTGGAGCCGTGGAAGCCGCGGTCGCGCCCGATGATGGTGCGCTTGCCGGGCTTGCCGTTTGCGGCGTGGTAGGTCCAGGCCAGCTTGACCATCGTCTCCGTCGCTTCGGAGCCGGAGGTGGCGAAATACGCCTGCGCATCCGGGATCGGCGACAGCGCGACCAGCTTTTCCGCCAGGTCGATGGTGATTGCCGGGGTCTTGTGGTTGAAGCTGTGGTAGAAGCCCATCTGCTCGTAGGCGTCGGCCGCCGCCTTTTTCAGCCGCGCGTTGGAAAAGCCGAGCGAGGTGCACCACAGCCCGGCCATCGCCTCCAAATAGCGCTTGCCCGTGTTATCCCAGACGTGAACGCCCTCCCCGCGGATGACGACCATCGGCCCAATTTCTGCATGCCGGGTCGGGTTGGTTTGCGAATGCAGGTGGAACAGAACGTCACGCGCTTCGGCCGAGTTTGGCGCCGGATGCGGCATGGTCGGGATACTCCTGAGGCTGCTGCCATCGACAAGCGGCAACGGATTGGTATAACCAGATTGGCCTGACCAATATCACGATGGTGCGGCCGTGTTGTCAAACGTTAAACTGCTTGCCCCGAACTCGCCACCGCGCCGAAGCTTCGAAATCGTGGCTCGCCAGATCACCGCGTTGATCAAGGCTGAATACGAGATCGGCAAGCGCCTGCCGGCGGAGCGGGAACTGGCCAAGACCTTCGGCGTATCCCGCCCCACCATCCGCGAGGCGCTGCTGTCGCTGCAGATGGCCGGCGTGGTTCAGGTGCGTACGAATAGTGGCGCGTACGTGCTCAGCCGGCAGGGTGCGGCGGAGGTGTTGCCCGCGCTGGAGGGATTCGGCCCGTTCGAAAACCTGCAGGCAAGGCAATTGATCGAGCCGCAAATCGCCGCCCTGGCCGCGCAGCACGCCACGGACACGCAACTGGCGCAACTGGCCGAAACGCTTGCGGCCATGCGGCGGGACCACGCGGCCGGCGAGGAGGCTGACGTCCCCGACCATCGGTTTCACGTGGTGCTGGCCGAGGCAACTGGGAATGGCGTGCTGGTCACCATCTGTGACGGGCTGTGGCGCGGGCAGATCGAGTCGCGCATCTGGCAGGAAATCCATACGATCATGCCGATGGAAAGCTACCGCCCGATCTGGCTTGCAGACCACGAGGCCATTTTTCATGCCGTAGAGCACCGCAACGCCAAGGCAGCGAGCACCGCCATGATGCGGCATCTGACCAACATCCGGAACGCATTGATGCAAGCGTCACGTGGCACGTCATTGTCGAAGGCCTAGCCTAATACGCCATCAGATTGTCCCGCAGCATCTTGTGCTCGTACTTCTTGCGCACCACGCCCAGGCGCTGCAGTTCCGGCACGAGACCATCGGCGATCTCGGTGACGTATCGCCGGGTCAGGTCGCCCTGCATCAGCAGGAAGCCATCGCCGCCGACCTCGTCGATAATCTCCGACATCTGGGCCGCGACATGCTGGTAGGTGCCCACCAATTCGACACCTGGCGTTGAGGAGCCACCGCTGACGAGTTGGCGTGGCGTGCGTCCCTCGAACTGCTTTGCAACGGTGCGGTGACCGTTGGACGTCAGTTCCGGCAACGGCTCGTCCAAATGGTATTTCGACAGGTCGATGCCTGTGAGGCGGGAGAACGAGGCGAGGTGCCAATCCATATGCGTTTTCGCGTCCACCACCCGCGCATCCCGCCGGGCGATGGCGGAATCGTGGAATTCGTCGACGAGGGGGGAGATAAGGAACAGAATCTTGATGCTATCCGGATTGCGGCCGTAGCCGATCGCGCGGGCGCGAATATCCTCCCGCAACGACTTCATTGCCTCAACCGTGCCGGCCGAGGCGATGATGGTTTCCGCCCATTTCGCCGCAAAGGCGCGACCGCGAGGGCTGCCGCCGGCCTGGCAGATGACGGGGCGGCCTTGCGGGGATCGGGGTGCCGCGAGCGGCCCGCGGGTCCGCACGTATTCGCCCTCGTAGTGGATCGGGTGCACCTTGGCCGGGTCGGCAAAAATCTCTCGTTCCTGATCGATGACCATGGCGTCGGCGTCCCACGACTCCCAGAGTTGGGTGACCGCGTCCACGAACTCCTCCGCCATGTCGTAGCGTTGGTCGTGCGGGAATTGCCCGGCCAGGCCGTAATTCTGCGCCCCGCCATCGTTGCTGCCGGTGACCAGGTTCCACCCTGCGCGGCCCTCGCTGACATGGTCCAGTGTGTTGGTGAGCCGGGCCAGTAGATAGGGCGGATATTCGGTGGTCGACAGGGTGGTGATGATGCCGATGTTCTTGGTCGCCTGGATCATGAACGACGCCAGCACCGCCGGGTCCAGCTTCGGCGAGTCGACGGCAAGGCGCAGATAGGTGTCGTGGGCGTTCTGATAGGTGTAGGGGATGTTCGATGAATCCTCGATCATCACATAGTCGAACCCGGCCCGTTCCAAAGCACGCGCAACGTCGACCAGCATGTCTGGCTTGACCCATTGTTCCGGATTAGGCCCACCCCACGGCATCCGCCACGCCTTCGGCCCGTAGCCGCGCGAGACGAACCAGGCCAGATGGAATGGCTTCTTCGGCATGGTATTCGATCGCCCCTCAGACTGTGCTGAGGAGAAGCAAAATCCAAGCCATGGCCGATAGGCTACGACCTGGCTGCACCAGCGAGTGAAATCGTCATTGGGATCATGCTGGCCGTCGCGTCGCGGTCGGCAAACCAGAACAGGTGGCGATACAGCAGATCGATTTTGCAGGTCACGGTTCCAACGACCTTCGCCGGCAACACCAGCGCGAATGAGATCAAGTCGTCGGGCTGCACGGTGGGGAGCAAGACGGTCTGCCGCCCCGCGGCGACCTTGCGGCCGTCCGCCATGAGTTCGGCCCCGACTTCCAGGTAACATTCCGGCGTCAGGCCCACAGGCCATGCGCAACCGCTGATGTTGCGGATGCGGCCCTTCAGGATCATTGGCTCACCACGTTGCGCGATGGCTTGCTCGACCGCGGTGTCCAGCGTCAGTTCGTATCGAAAACTTGGGATGCCCGCAGTTCGGGCCAGGGCAAGGCTGTGCTGTTGCCGCGACACCGACTCACCGGGCTTCGCGGTAGCGGCCAGATCGGTCAGGCGCCGGGTGACGGTCTGCACACGCGCGTCCGTGGACCGGACGATGCTTTGCGGTAGGAGTAGCCATAGACTGCCAATCAACAGCAAATCACGTTGGTAGCTGGATGCCAGGGCTTGTGCTGCGTCGCAGACATCGGGAAAACGATCGATGTGGTCGTGCCCGCAAATGATGCCATCGGGGTTTAGCAGGCCGCACCAGAATGCGATATTTTCCGCCAGAACAGGGTTAGTATGGACCGCATCTTCGAAGTACAAATCGATTTTTTGCGTCCAGCTTTTGAAGTCGACTGGACTGAACCCCTGGTGCGCCCGAATATTCGGACAGTCTTTGACGTTGTCCAGAAATTGCGCGCGGGTGAAAACCTGGTCGTTGTCGCCGGCTAGTTTGTTGAAGTTGCCGCCAGCGCCGCCCAACTCCCATGGATCGACGCAATGTACTGTCACCGAGGGGTCGGCGCTCTTGGCCCAGATCCAACTGGACAATCCGAGAAGGGAGCCAACCTCCACCATGTGGCCGTTGGCTGGGAGCAGAGAGGCGATCAGTTCGATCGCAAGCTTCTCCTCATCGCGCAATTGCCCCGGAATGGCACTGGTCGTGGGCATCGACGATCGTCTCGCTTGTTGTGGCAGCGGCACCGTGCCATGTGGCCCGCAAACCCGGAAGGTAGCAAGGTTTGCCCGGCCGCCGGCTAGCCCCGCTGTGCGGCCTGCGCTGCAAGCCGGAACCCGGCATTGGCCGCGCCGAATCCAGTGCTGCCCCGGCGTTCCACCAACTCGAAGAACAAGCGGTCATCAAAGGTGTTGGTGAAGGCGTGCAGAAACTCGCCATTGGCGTCGCGGTCGTATAACATGCCCAACCGCTTCATGTCCGCCAGGGCGGCGTCGTCGATCTCCCACCTTGCGGCCAGATCGTCGTAGTAGTTCTCGGCAATCGGCAGCATGGCTGCATGGTCCGCCAACGCGTCGACGGATCCAGCGACATCTGCGGTCGCGAAGGCGATATGCTGCACTCCGGCGCCGGCCTGCGCGGAAACGAAGCGCCCCGTCATCGTCTCCCTGCTGTCGGACACATTCAGCGGCAGGCGGAACGTGCCCTCGGCATTCACCATCGCACGGCTGCGCACCAGGCCGTATGGGTCCAGCAGGTCGACCGGGGCGGTTGCGACCAGCCCGAACACGGCGCGCCAGAATAGCACCGCGCTCAGCAACGTGTTCGCGGGCAGGGCCTCCGCCAGATGGTCGATAGAGGTGAGGCCAACGCCGGCTGTTTCACAGGGTAGCACGTCGAAATCGTCATCCCAGATCGTCCGGCCGGACGCATCCGGTTGCAGCAGATGCACCAGCATGCCGTCCGGGGCGCGTACCGCGGGGATGATCCGCTCGCCCCCGCCAACCGGGCCACGCCATTCCGGACACAGCATCGCCTCGGCCCGGCGGATCGCCGCCGCCGCGTCGGCCACGCGCAGCGCCAGGGCGCAGACGGAAGGACCGTGAAGCTGAAAATGCTCGAACGCGGCGCTGTCCTGCTCGCGGTTCAGCACCAGGTTGATGCCGCCCTGCCGATAGAGGTCGACATCCTTGGAGCGGTGACGACCAGCATGGCGGAAGCCGAGCGAGCCGAGCGTGGCCGCCAGCGCCAGGCCCGTCGGCTCGTCCACGGCAAACTCCACGAACTCCACACCCTCGATCGCCGGAGCGGGTGGCACGGTGATCAGCCCTGCCTCCGCCTCCACCAGGGCGAGCGAGCGCAGGCCGTCGCGGGCGATCATGCGGCCCGGCGAGGCGCGGAATTCGTCGTTGAAGATTTCCAGCGAGATCGGGCCGGCGTAGCCGGTGGCCAGCACGTGGCGCAGGAAGCCGGCGATGTCCAATTCCCCCTGGCCGGGAAAATTGCGGTAGTGGCGGCTGAGCGAGAGCACGTCCATCGTCAGAAGCGGGGCATCGGCGAGTTGGACGAAGAAGATGCGATCCCCGGGAATGTCGGCAATGCCGGCCGGGTCGTCGCCGATGGCGAGGGTGTGAAAGCTGTCAACGATCAGGCCGAGCGATTTGTGGTCGGCCCGTTGCACGATATCCCACGCCTGTCGCCATCGGTTGACGTGCTTGCCCCAGGCCAGCGCTTCGTACCCGATGCGCAGCCCCCGCGCGGCGGCCCGTTCGGCCATCGCGTGCAGGTCAGCGGCGGCGCGTGCCGGGTCATCGATGGTGCTGGGTTGGATGTTGCTGCACACCAGCACCAACTCGGTGCCGAGTTGCTGCATCACATCGAATTTCCGCTCCGCCCGGTCCAGATTGCGGGCGCGCTGGGCGTCCGGCATCGCCTCGAAATCGCGGAATGGTTGGAAGATGGCGATACCCAGGCCCAAATCCTCGGCCATGCCGCGGATCTCGGTGGGGGAGCCATTGAACGTGAGCAGATCGTTTTCGAAAATCTCCACCGCGTCGAAGCCAATGCGGGCCGCCGTGTCCAGCTTTTCCGCCAGCCCACCGCTGAGGCAGACGGTCGCAATGGTGCGGGCGTGCGGCCGAAGCGGGCTCACGCCGCTGCCAGCCCCAGCATGGCACGCGCCTGCGCAGGTGTGGCGACGGTGCGGCCGTGCTTGGCCAATGCCTCGGTGGCCAGGCTTGCCAGTTCCGCATTGCTGGCGGCGAGGCGATCCTTGCCGACGCGAATATTGTCCTCCAGCCCGGTGCGCACGCCATGCGCGCCGCGGGCTAGCACCCAATCCATCACCACCGCCTGGAAGCGGCCGATGCCTGCGCCGGTCCAGGTGGCGTGGGGCAGTACCCGCCGCATCTCGGTCAGCAGGATGTCCAGCAGGTGCTCCTCCGCCGGCATGGCGTTCTTCACGCCCATGACGAATTGCACGTGCGGCCTTTCGTTCATCAGCCCGGCGTCGATCAGGCGCCGCGCGCCGTGCAGATGCGACAGGTCGAACACTTCGATTTCCGGCAGTACGCTGAAGCGTTGCATCTTCGTGGCGAGGTCGGTCACCAGCGCCGGGGAATTCTCGTAAACGATGGTTGGGAAGTTGACCGATCCGGTGGACAGCGACGCCATGTCCGGCCGCAACTCCAACGCATTGCCGCGGGCTGCCTGGTCGCGGCCGCGGCCGCCGGTGGAGAATTGGACGATCATGCCGGGGCAATGCTGGCGCACGCCGTCGCGGAAGCGGCCAAATTTCTCCGGGTCGGAGGATGGGGTTTCGTCGTCATTGCGCACGTGGACGTGGACCAGCGCAGCGCCCGCCTCGAACGCGGCGTGGGTGCTTTCCACCTGTTCGGCCACGGTGATGGGAACAGCTGGGTTGTCCTTCTTGCGTGGCACCGACCCGGTGATGGCGACGGAGATAACGCAGGATTCGGCCATGATCTCAGATCTCCAGAAACACGGTTTCGTCGACGCCTTGCAGCCGGATGTCCATTCGCCACGTCGGAATCCCGTTCTGCTCCCCAACGGGCCGGGCGACCAGGGTGGCGCGCCGGGGCGGGTCCAGGCTGGCCAATAAGGGGTCGGACTCGTTCAGCGGGTCGCCGTCGAAATAGGCGCGGGTTTGCAGGTGGATCAATAGGCCGCGGGCGAACAGGGTCAGCGCCACGTGCGGGGCCTGCGGGGTGTTGGCGCCGGGTGCGCCCCCGACTGGCCCGGGCTTCAGCGTGACGAAACAGTAATTGCCCCCGACGTCCGTTGCTGCCCGGCCGAAGCCGTCCCAGGTGGGCGATGCCGCCGGGCTGGGCTGCCACAGTTCCACGCAGGCATCGCCGACCGGCAGGCCGTCGCCATCGGTGATGGTGCCGATCAGCGCAATCCTCTCACCCTCTGCGCCGAAGCGGGTGAGGTTGGCCCAGGATTTATCCTCCAGCAGGTGCCAGTACGGGCCGATTGTCTGGCTGGCGGTGGCGGCGGTCATGGGTGGTTCTCCTCGAACGGGGTCTGGCCCCGGCCGCGAAGCACGAAGTCGAACGTGTAGCCCAGTGCCCATTCCGGCTGGGTCACATCCAGGTCAAACGCCGCGATCAGCCGGTTGCGGGTGGCTTCGTCGGGTGTACACTGGAAGATTGGGTCCAGCGCCAGCAGCGGGTCGCCGGGGAAATACATCTGGGTGATCATGCGTTGCGCGAACCCGGCGCCGAACAGGCTGTAATGGATGTGGTTTGGCCGCCACGCATTGTGGTGGTTACGCCACGGATAGGCGCCAGGCTTGATCGTGGTGAAGCTGTAGCGGCCGTCCGCATCCGTGAAAACCAGGCCGGTGCCATGAAAATTCGGATCCAGTGGCGCGTCGTGCTGGTCCCGAGCGTGATCATAGCGGCCGGCAGCGTTGGCCTGCCAGACCTCGATCATCACACCGGGCTGCGGGCGTCCTTCTTCGTCGAGCACTCTGCCCTGCACGATGATCCGCTCACCCAATGCGTTCTTGCCATGCGTCATGTCCACGACCGCGGGGTAGCGCGTGGGGCTGAACCGTGGCGCCGACATCTCCGTCACCGTCTGGCCCATCGGCAGGCGCACCAAGGCGTGGTTCGGATGGCGCTTGGCGGTGCTGCCGTATTGCGGGTTGTCCAGCGCGGGCTGGCTTCCCGGGGAAAACGGACGGAATGGCAGGTCCGGCATATCGGTCACGGTGATCGTCTCCTCCGTCTGACTGCGTCCAGCGTTGCCGGGGGTCCAAAGCTTAGACCGAAATCGGCGAGTGTGCAGAATTCTCGTTGACGTAGTTTAACCGGTTAGTCCAAGTTGAAGTCAACAGGCTTGTTTGCGCAGGCCAAGACAGCCATCGGTTGCAACCGAAAGCATTCTGGGAAGGGAGACGTCGATGGCGCGCACTGCGTTCGTCCTAAACGGGCCGAATCTGAATCTGCTCGGCAAGCGAGAGCCGACGATTTATGGGCACGAAACGCTGGCAGACGTTGAAGCATCGTGCCGCGCCACGGGTGCGACGCTGGGGTTGGAGATCCGGTTTCATCAATCCAACCGGGAATACGAACTGATCGACTGGATCCACGAGGCACGGGAAGCGGCTTGTGGCATCGTCATCAACCCGGCGGCTTTCACCCACACCTCGGTCGCTATTCACGATGCGCTGGCGATGTGCGACTTCCCAATCCTGGAGGTGCACATCTCCAACATCCATAAGCGCGAGGCGTTTAGGCACCATTCCTACGTGTCGTCACTCGCCAGCGGCGTGATCGCCGGGTTTGGCACGCAGGGCTATGTGCTGGCGCTGCATCGCCTAGCGACGCTGGTGGTAGCGTGAGCAGGCCGGCCATTCTGCTGGGGCTCATCGGCTCGGGGATCGCTGCTTCGCTGACGCCCGCGATGCATGAGCGCGAGGGCGACGAGCAGGGGCTGCGCTCACAATACAAGCTTATCGACCTGATGAAACTCGGCGTTGGAGCGGACGCGCTTCCCGACTTGCTGCTGTCGGCGGAGCGAATGGGCTTTGCCGGGTTGAACATCACCTTCCCGTGTAAGCAGGCTGTATTGCCATTGCTGCACGAATTGTCCGACGACGCGAAGTTCCTGGGCGCGGTGAATACCGTGGTGCTGCGGGACGGCCGCCGGGTTGGCCACAACACCGATTGGTGGGGCTTCGCGGAAAACTTCCGACGCCGCATGCCGGATGCTGCCCGCCGCCGCGTGGTGCAGATGGGGGCTGGCGGCGCTGGCGCCGCCGTGGCGTACGCCGCGATGATGCTGGGCGCCGAACACCTCACCATCATTGATGTCGACCCGGCGAAAGCCGAGGCAGTTGCCGGGTCTTTGTCGGCGCGGTTCGGTGCTGGCACCGTGACGGTTGCCGCGGACCCGGCTGCAGCGATCGGCTCGGCGGATGGGCTGATCAACACCACGCCGATCGGGATGGAGAAATTCCCCGGCACACCCCTGCCGGTCGAGTTGCTGCGGTCGTCGATGTGGGTAGCGGAGATCATCTACTTCCCGCTGGAGACCGCCCTGCTGCGGGCCGCGCGCGCCATCGGCTGTCGCACGGTGGATGGCGGCGGCATGGCCGTGTTCCAGGCCGTGCAGGCCTTCCACCTATTCACCGGATTGCAGCCCGACGCCGAGCGAATGCTGCGCCACTTCACCAGCATGGTGCAGCCGCAAACGCCAACAGGCTAACCAACGCCATCGACTTCGAGGGAGAAATAAATGTCCGCCATGTCAGCCGCAGTCCCACTTGCCGGTGAGGCCCTGGATATAAAAACGCCAAAGAAGGCCGCGTTTGCAAGCTGGATTGGCAGCGCGGTCGAATATTATGACTTCTTTATCTACGGCACCGCGGCGGCGCTGGTGTTTGGCAAGATATTTTTCCCCGCCTTCGACCCCGCGGTGGCCACGGTGGCTGCCTTTGCCACGTTCGGCGTCGGCTATCTCACCCGGCCGATCGGCGCGGTGTTGCTGGGCCATGTCGGTGACAAGTTTGGGCGCAAGAAGGTGCTCACCTTCACGCTGCTGCTGATGGGCATTTCGACCTTTCTCGTAGGTGTGCTGCCAACCTACGAACAAGTTGGGATCGCAGCACCGATCCTGCTGGTATTCCTGCGGCTGCTGCAGGGCCTGTCCGCCGCCGGAGAGCAGGCGGGCGCCAATTCACTGACGCTGGAACACGCGCCCCCGCACCGCCGCGCGTTCTTCACCTCGTTCACGCTCAGCGGCACGCAGGGTGGGTTGATCCTGGCGACGCTGGTGTTCCTGCCGCTGTCGCAGTTGTCGGATGCGGACATGATGGCGTGGGGCTGGCGGGTGCCCTTCTTCCTGAGTGCCATCGTGGTGGCGGTTGGATTCTGGGTGCGGCGGACGCTGCCGGAAACGCCGGCGTTCAAGCAGGAAGAGGCCTCCCACGAGGTGGCGAAACTGCCGGTTGCCATCCTGTTCCGCGATAGCGGGCCGGATGTGTTGCGGGTGATCTTCGCGGCGCTGATCTCGGTGGTCAGCACGATCTTCAGCGTCTTCACTTTGTCCTACGCCGTGAACACGGTCCATATCTCCCGCCCGTTGATGCTGACGGTGCTGGTGCTGGCCAACATCGTGGCACTGGCGGCCATTCCGTTGATGGCGGCGCTGTCCGACCGGATCGGCCGGCGCCCGGTGTTCATCGGCGGTGCGTTGGGCTGCGCGGTCTTGATCTGGCCGTATATCTGGGTGCTCAGCCAGGCGAATATTCCCATGGTGTTCGTGTTGGGGGTCCTGCTGTCCGGGATCGTCTACAGTGCCGCGAACGGCGTGTGGCCCGCGATGTATGGCGAAATGTTCGAGACCAAGGTGCGCCTGTCCGGCATGGCGATCGGCACGCAGGTTGGCTTCGCCCTCGGCGGCTTCGCCCCGGCGATCAGCGCCGCGATCATGGGCCCGGGCGTGAATGGATGGATGCCGGTGGCGGCGTTCACCTCCGTTACGGCCATCGTGGCTGCGATCTCGGTGGCGACGGCGCGCGAGACGTTCCAGACGCCGATGCAGGCGTTGGGCCGCAAGGCTGCGATGATGCGGTAGCGACCGCCGGCGGGCGGCTAGCGCAGCTAGTCGCCCGCTTGCCGTAGCGATCGGAGTACGGTTTCCACGACCAGGCTGCGATGATGGGCACGCAACGCAGGCTCCGACATGTCGCGGTTGAACAGCAGGCCGAAGGTGTGGCGGTTGGCGACGCGGAAGAAGGCTAGCGCGCTGATCATCATATGCACGTCGATCGGATCGATGTCCTGACGAAACACCCCCTCGTCCTGGCCGCGCTGCAGGATGGCACGCAGCGATTCCACCACCGTGATGTTGATGGCGCGGATGGTGAGGGATTGGGCAATGAAACGCCCCTGCTGAATATTTTCGATCGTCACCAGGCGAGAGAACCCGGGATGGGCGTCGTGATAATCGAAGGTATGTTCCACCATGCAACGGATCGCGTCCTCTGGCGGCAACCGCTCTAGCTCCAGCGCATCTTCGGCCTTGCGGATGGCGCTGTAAGCCTGTTCCAGCACGGCAAGATACAGACCTTCCTTGCTGCCGAAATAGTAGTAGATCATGCGCTTTACGGTGTTTGTACGCGCGGCGATCGCATCGACGCGCGCCCCGTTCAGCCCGTTTTCCGCAAACTCGTCATATGCTGCGGCCAGGATGTTCAGCCGAGTCCGCTCTGGATCCAGCTTGCGCCGAGGCGGCTCCAGTGCGGTTATGTCGGTCGCGTGAACCATCGATCCCCCTGTATCGCGGGCGAGGCTACCATGGCGAGCCGAGTTAGGGATATGTTTTGACAATCCGATCGCGGTTTTGCGTTCCTCCTATGCCATGCCGAAGCTTGCCGCGATGACGCCGCATTTGGATGGCGCCACGATGGGGCTTTGGTGGGGTTTGCCGTTCGCGGCGCTGCTCGTCTCTATCGCGGTCCTGCCGCAGATCGCCGCGCATGTCTGGCACATGCATTTCGGCAAGATTGCGGCGGCTTGGTCGCTGTGTTTCCTGTTGCCATTCGCCGCGGTTTACGGTGTTCCCACTGCCGGCGGCGCCATCCTGCACACGGCGCTGCTGGAATATGTGCCGTTCGTCGTCTTGTTGTTCGCGCTGTTCGTCATCGCCGGGGGCATTCGGATACGTGGCAACATGGTTGGCACGCCCGGCGTCAATTGTGGGCTGCTGGCGTTGGGCGCGGTGCTGGCCAGTATCACCGGCACGACCGGTGCAGCCATGCTGCTGGTGCGCCCGCTGATCCAGGCCAATGCGAGGCGGCGGCGCAATGCGCATGTTCTAGTATTCTTCATCTTCCTGGTCGCGAATATCGGCGGATCGCTGACCCCAATTGGCGACCCGCCCCTCTTCCTGGGTTTTTTGCAGGGCGTGACGTTTGGCTGGACATTTACCAGCATGCTGGGACCAATGCTGCTGTCTGCGGTGGTCCTGTTGCTGGTGTTCTATCTGCTGGATCGGTGGATGTGGGCCCGGGACGGCGGTCCACGCCGGGTCGGCCGGCTGCGGTTGGGGTTCAAGGGGCTGTATAACCTTGCCTATCTGGCGCTCGCCGTGGGGGCGGTGCTGCTCAGCGGCGTGTGGAAGCCCGGCATCGACATCGTGCTCGGCCCCGTGACCCTGCCACTACCCGGCCTGGTGCGTGATGGGTTGCTCTTGATACTCGCCGGCTTGTCTTGGGTGACCACGCCGCGCCGGGTGCGGATCGAGAATGCTTTCAACTGGGCGCCGATCTTGGAAGTTGTCTATCTGTTCGCCGGCATTTTTGTCACCATTCTGCCGGTGCTCGAAATCCTGAAAGCGGGGCAGTCTGGTGCGATGGCGCCCCTGGTCAAGATCGTTCTGCGGCCAGATGGCCAGCCCAACGATATCGCCTACTTTTGGCTCAGTGGTCTATTGTCATCCATTCTGGATAATGCCCCAACCTACCTGCTGTTTTTCAACATGGCCGGCGCTGACCCCCACGCGCTGATGGGACCGTTGGCGCGCACCCTGCTCGCGATCTCCGCCGGGTCGGTTTTCATGGGGGCGATGACCTATATCGGGAATGCGCCGAATTTCATGGTGCGTTCCATCGCCAGCGAGCGTGGGATCCGGATGCCCTCCTTCTTCGGCTACATGGCGTGGTCTGCCGCGGTGCTGCTGCCGCTTTTTGGGCTGGTGACGTTGGTGTTCTTCATCGGGTAGACATCGCATGATGGCAGTTGTTATTGCGAGACATTCTCAGTGAAGCGTTCCGCAATTGAGTTCGAAGCCCGTTTATGTCCGAAATCCCGTATCCTGCAGCGCCCGATCCACTTTGGGTGCCGGCACAGCGTTTGCTCCGCATCTGCAACGCCTCCCCCGCCCTGGCCGGCATGGCGGCGGCATTGCGGGAGTTGCCGTGCTGGTGACGGCCTGCGATCGCAGTGCTGGCGTTCCGCCGTTGCTAGGACAGCATGTCCCGCACCATCGGTGCGACGCGGCGCCCGTAAAGCTCGATGCATTGCATCAGCCGTTCATGCGGTAGCGGCCCGGCGCTGTATTTGAGGCTGAACCGGGCAATTCCCAGCGCTTTGGCCGTTGTGGCGATCTTGCGTGCGACCGTCTCTGGCGAGCCGACATATAGCGAGCCGTCATTGACCTCTTGCTCGAAATCGGCGCGCTGCATCGGTGGCCAGCCGCGCTCGGCGCCGATGCGGTCGCGCATCTGCTTGAAGTCAGGCCATAATTCCTCGCGCGCCTGTTCGTCGCTGTCGGCGACGTAGCCGGGGGAATGGACGCCGATCGGCAGCACTGGGGTGCCGAATTGGGCGTGCGCGCGGTGATACAGGTCCACGAAGGGACGAAACCGCGTCGGGTCGCCGCCGATAATGGCCAGCATCAGCGGCAGATTGTATCGCGCCGCCCGTACCACCGATTCCGGGCTGCCGCCGACGCCAATCCAAGTTTTCAGCGTGCCGGCCTGGACCGGAGGGAAAACCTCCTGGTTATGCAGCGGCGGCCGGGTCTTGCCGCGCCAAGTGACGGCACCCTGTTTCAGCAGGGCCGTGAACAGGTCCAGCTTGTCCTCAAAGAGCACTTCGTATTGCTGCATGTCGAACCCGAACAGCGGAAAGGATTCGGTGAATGAGCCGCGTCCGAGGATCACTTCCGCCCGGCCGCCGGAGGCGGCGTCCAAGGTGGCGAAGCGCTGGAAGATTCGGATCGGATCGTCTGAACTCAGCACCGTTACGGCGGAGCCGAGATGGATCTGCCGAGTGCGGCTGGCGATGGCGCCCAGCACGACCTCTGGTGCGGAAATGGCGAAATCGGCGCGGTGGTGTTCGCCGATACCGATGAAATCCAGACCGAGTTCGTCGGCCAACACGGCCTCGTCAATGACGTTGCGGATGACCTGGGCGTGCGGCACCACGGTCCCATCCAGCCCGGTGGTCACGTCCCCGAACGTGTCCAGCCCGAATTCCAGTTGCTGCGTCATGGCTGTCGTTCCGTGCTGCCTGCCGGGGCCGGGCATAGAACGCACTTTGCCGCAGTGCAACATTGGGGCAGAACGCTCTACCCGGGCTGGATTGAAGGGCAAGCCATGATCGATCTTCGCAACCCAGCCCTATCAGCCGGCGATGTCTGCGCCGCGCTGGCGCTGTCGCCACATCCGGAGGGCGGCCATTACCGGGAAATCTGGCGGGATACGCACGGCGATGGAGGTCGTGGCGCCGTCACCACCATCCTGTTCCTTCTCGCCGCCGGGGAGCGGTCGCATTGGCATCGCGTCGACGCCGCGGAGCTATGGCTCTGGCATGGCGGTGCCCCGCTACGGCTCGGCATCGCCGAAGGGGCAGCGGCACCCCGCCATTTCGTGCTAGGACCAGATCTGGGTGCCGGGGCGGCGCTGCAACTGGTCGTGCCTGCCCATGGCTGGCAGGCTGCGGAAAGCCTGGGTGCGTGGAGCCTAGTTGGCTGCGTCGTGGCGCCGGCCTTCCAATTCGAGGGTTTCGAACTGGCTGCGCCAGGCTGGGCACCCGGCACCTAGTCCTACCGCGCTTGTCAGGCGATCAAGGCGCGGATCCGGCTCGCCAGGGCGTCCATGGCGAACGGCTTGGTCAGGACGTGCATGCCGGGCTGAAGATGGCCGTGGCTCAGCACGGCATTTTCGGCGTAGCCGGTGATGAACAGCACCTTTAGCGCCGGGCGTAGGGCGCGGGCGGCCTCGGCCAATTGGCGGCCGTTCATGCCGGAAGGCAAGCCTACATCCGTTACCAGCAGGTCGACCCGAATGCCCGATTGCAGGATCTTCAGCCCGGTCGGGCCGTCCCCTGCCTCCATCGCGTTGTAGCCGAGATCTTCCAGCACCTCTGCCACCAGCATGCGCACGGTCGGTTCGTCATCGACCACCAGCACGGTTTCGCCCCGTTTGGCACGCGGGGCCGGGCCGGGCTGGGTCACGTCGTCGGCACTCTCCGCCTCGCCCAGGTGGCGGGGCAGGTACAGGCAGACCATGGTGCCGGCGCCGACCTCCGAATAGATCCGCACCTGGCCGCCGGATTGCCGGGCAAAACCGTAGATCATGGACAGGCCCAATCCGGTGCCCATGCCGATCGGCTTGGTGGTGAAAAACGGGTCGAAGGCACGGGCGATCACCTCCGGCGGCATGCCCGTCCCGTTATCGCTGACGCAGACCGAGATATATTGGCCTGGCGTCAGTTCCCGATCATGGGCGGCCCTGTCATCCAACCAGCGATTACCCGTCTCTATCGTCAACTGGCCACCTTCCGGCATGGCGTCGCGTGCGTTGATGCAAAGGTTCAGCAGCGCATTCTCCAACTGGCTCGAGTCGACGAGCGTATTCCACAGCCCCCCGGCCGCGACCACTTCGACCGCAACCGCCGGCCCCACGGTCCGCCGGACCAAATCTTCCAATCCGGCGATCAGGCGGTTGGCGTCGGTCGGTTTCGGGTCCAGCGTTTGCCGGCGGGAGAAGGCGAGCAGTCGATGCGTCAACGCGGCGGCGCGCCGTGCGGCACCCTGGGCGGCGGTGACATAGCGGTCGACCTCCCCGATGCGGCCCTGGGCGATGCGGGTTTGCAGCAATTCCAGACTGCCAGTGATGCCGGTGAGCAAGTTGTTGAAATCGTGCGCCAAGCCGCCGGTCAGCTGTCCGACAGCCTCCATCTTCTGCGACTGCCGCAGCTTCTCCTCCGCTTCGATGCGGTCGGTCGTATCCACTGCCTCGGGCACGATGGCGACGACACGGCCCGCCGGGTCCCGCAACGGGCGAACGGAGAAATCATAGGATCGACGGCCGCCGGGCAGGTTGACGGTGAAGTTCATCGTCCGGCTCTCACCGGCAGCAGCGGCTTCGACGGCCTGGCGGATCAACTCTGGCAAGTCCGGGGTTTGGCTGAACCACGGCGTGTCCCAGAACGGCAGGCCAACCACGTCGTCCGACGCCACGCCGATGGCATCGAGCCACACGGCGTTCGCATCCCGCACCGTGCCGTCGGGCCCCAGTAGGGCCTGAAGCTGGTAGCTGGTTTCGAACAAGGTTCGCAGCGTCGTGCGCGACCGCACCAGTTCCGCCGCCTGCGCTTTCTCCGTCGTGATGTCGCGGACGTTGGCGTAGATCAAATCCTGCCGCGTCACCGCGTTCCAGGACAGCCAACGATAGCTGCCATCCTTGCAGCGGTAACGGTTCTCGAAACTGAGCTGGGATTTGCCAGCCGTCAGCCCGGCGGCTGCGATCAGCGTTTGCGCCTGGTCGTCGGGATGGACGAAGTCGATGAAGGGGCGTTGCCGCATCTCCTCCAGCGACCAACCGAGGGTCGTCGCCCAGGCCGGGTTGAGGTTGATGAAGAAGCCCTGGAAATTGGCCACGCACAGCATGTCGCGGGAGGCCTGCCAAACCTGGTCCCGTTCCCGCGTTCGCGCGGCCACCTGCATTTCCAGCGATGCCGTCAGATCGCGCAGGCGCAGTTCCGCTCGGCGCCGCTCGACTGCGGAACGGGTGCGCTCGGCGACATTGCGGATAAACGCCACGTCCTCGGGCGGCCATTCGCGCGGCTGGGCGCTCAGCACGAAGAACAAGGCGACAAGCTGGTCGTGCTCGATCAGCGGCAGGTTAACAAAGCCGCGGGCAGAGATCGCGATGAGCTGGTCCACGCTGGCGCTGGTGCGCGGATCGAGCGTGACATCCGGGATGGCA
>NZ_LMUY01000087.1:17091-21710 GCF_009765685.1 Acidisphaera sp. L21
TCCATCTCGAAATACAGCCCATCCTGGCTCATCGTGCCGTATCCGGCGGCGCTGCTGTCCAACGTGCGGCCCATGATCTGCGCCGCGACAAAGGACATTTCGGAGACGTCGTCCGTCATCCGCAGCCGGTCACCGAGTTCCAGCAATGCAGTGCGGCGGATATCCGCACGACGCAGCGCGGTGATGTCGCGGCCGACTGCGACCAGCCTCGCAGGCCATCCGTCCTCCCCTGGCAACCGGGACAGGGCGACGTCCCACCATCTTGCCGGGTCGTCGGCATAGGCCCCTTGGACACGGCCCAGATCACCGGCCCGCGCCTGGGCTAGTGCGTCCTCGGCCATTCGACGGGCAGCGCCCTGCCACAGCCCGGCCCATAGACTGCCGGCCGTCAGCGCTGGCTCCGCCGCGCCAGGATTGGCGGTTTGGATATGTCCGTCCAAATCCAGCACGATGATGCTGTCGCGGCTGGCAGTCAGGATCAGCGCATTTAGCGCCATCGTTTCCCGCAATGTCTGCGCGTCATGATGGGGTTTGGTGCGGTCGGTCAGGATTTTGACGAAGCCGAGATGGCCGCCGGCCGGGCTGCGCAGCACCGTCATTTCCCCACGGGCCCAGAAACGGCTCCCATCCCTGCGCAAACGCCAGCCTTCGTGATGAACGCGGCCGGCCTCCAGGCTTCGGCGCATCTCGAAGTTTGGCAGGCGATCCACCTGCGCTTCTGGGGTGAATAGGCGGTCCAGAGTCTGGCCCCGCATCTCGGCTTCGGACCAATCGAACAGTCGTTCGGCGCCCGCGCTCCAGTTCGTCACCCGGCCGTCGGGATCGATTGCGATGATGGCGATGTCGGCCGCGCTGTCCAGGATGGCGCGGTAGCGCTGGTTGCTGGCGATCGCTGTCTCGGTCGGGTCAGCCATGCCGTGTCAATGTTTCCGCGGACGCGATCGAGGGGCGGGTGCAGCAGCCATCTCGCGCGATGTGTTGTGAAGAAGGGGCCACCACCTTATGTGGCGGCTTTCGCATCCGATAGGTCGCGATACCGGGGTGCTGTCGCATCTCGCGCCATCGTGTCTGCGTCGCATCAGAACTGGACCAGCAAATGACAGAGTTTGATCGGGGATGGGAGGCAGCGCTGGCGACCGTCGCCGCCTGGCACGAGGCGAAGGCCAAGCAGATCATGGTGCAAGCCAAACGCTCCCGCTTCCCGAAATCGCTGGAGCAGCAAGCGGAAACCCATCGCTTGTCGGCCGAGGTCATCCCGACGCTGACCCCCGAACCCGGCGATTAGCTTAGGGCGCCATGCGCGGCCAGGTGTCGGACAGGCGGTGGCCGTCGGGCCACGGGTCGGTCGGGTCCAGCATGCTTTGATGCGTGCCGGTGATCCAGGCCCGGCCGCTGATGCTGGGAATGATGCCGGGCTTGCCGCCGATCTCGGTCGTGGCCTCCAACACGCAGTCGAAGCGCGAGCCGATGACGGATTCGCCGATGAACCGGTCGCCCACCTGTAATTGGCCGCGCGCGTGCAGAACCGCCATGCGGGCGGAACAGCCGGTGCCGCAGGGCGACCGGTCCAGCTTGCCCGGGCGGATCGCCACGGCGTTGCGGCCCAGCACGGCTCCACCCTCCTCCGCCAGCGGGGCGGCGAACAGGCAGAACGAAATACGGGCCCAATCCGGGTTTAGCGGATGGGTGAAGCCGAGTTGTTCGGTGGCAGCGCGGGTGATGCGCATGCCCATTTCGGCAATATCGCGCGCTTCGTCCGGCTGTATGGCGAAGCCTAACTTTTGCGCGTCGACGATGACGAAGCTGTCGCCGCCATAGGCGGTGTCGACCGTCAGCGTCCCCAGGCCCGGCACCTCCAGCGGCGCGTCCAGTTTGTCGGCGAAGGAGGGGACATTGCGGACCCGGATCCGCTCCGCCTTGCCGTTGCGGCAGGTTGCTGTCGCCTCGATCAGGCCACCCGGCGCCTCCAGCACGAGCTTGGTCTCCGGCTCCTGCACTGGCAGAATCCCGGTGTCCAGAATGACGGTCGCGACGCAAATGGAGTTGGAGCCGGACATGGGGGGCGTGTCCTCCGGCTCCATGATGATCCAGCCGAGTTGGGCGCGTGGGTCCTTGGCGGGGACCAGCAGGTTGACGTGGCGAAACACGCCGCCGCGCGGTTCGTTCAGCACGAAATTTCGCAGGGTCTGGTCCGCTGCGATGAAGCGCGACTGTTCCCATATGGTGTTACCGGGCGGCGGCAACACGCCGCCGACGATGACATCCCCCACCTCGCCCTCGGCGTGGCAACTGACGATGTGAAGCAGTTTGCTGGTGCGCATGATGCGCCGGCTCCTACACCATTTCCGCTGATGTGCCGAGCCGCAGGGTGGCGTCGGCGAGCGCGTCGTTGATGCGCTGGTCGTGGGTGATCAGCAGGATGGCGAGGCCGTCTTCCTCCGCTAGCGTGCGCAACAGGCGCAGGGCCGCCGCCTGCACCGGGGGGTCCAGGCGGGAGGATGGCTCGTCGGCCACCAGCAGCGCCGGGCGGGTGAGCAAAACGCGGGCGAGGGCGAAACGCTGCACCTCGCCGCCGCTGAGATCGGCCGGGCGGCGGTGCGCCAGATCCGGGTGCAGGCCCAACCGGTCAAGCAACGCCGGCAGGCGCCGCAGGGCGTCGTTACCGCCGGGCAGGCGGGCTAGGTCGGCGAGGCTGTCGCGGACGCGGCGGTGCGGGGTAAAGACGACCGTCGGGTCCTGGTGCAATTTCTGGAACCGGGCTCGATGGGTTTGGATGGTGCGCCGGGTCAGCCCCTGTCCCAGCCATTGGATTTGCCCCGCGGCCGGACGCAGCAGGCCCAACAACGTGTCGCCGAGTGTGGTCTTGCCGCTGCCGCTGGGGCCGAGGAGGCCGGTCACGCTGCCCTCTGCCAGGGCAAGGCCGAGCGGGCCGGCCAACCGGCGGCGCCCATGACCGATGACCAGCGCGTTTGCGGAGGCGATGGTGGCACCTGCTGGTGCGCGCGGTTGTGTGGCCCATTGCGCCGGGTCGGCGGCCAGGCAGGCGCGGGCGTAGGCGGAGCGGGGGCGATACAGCACGTCGGTGGCGCTGCCGTGCTCCACGATGGTGCCGTGTTCCAGCACTGCCACCTGCCCGCCCAACGCGCGCACCACCTCCATATCATGCGTGATGACCAGCATCGCCCGGCCGGCATCACGCAAGTGACGCAGCAACTCGATCAGTTCGTCGCGGCGCTCCGGGTCCAGTCCCTTGGTCGGCTCGTCCGCTACCAGCACGCAGGAGCCGGTTCGCATCGCCAGCGCCGCCAACAGGCGCTGCGCCATCCCGCCCGAGAGTTCGTGCGGCATGCGGCGCACCGCGTCCCGGTCCAGGCCGTATCGGGCCAGCCAAGCGAGCGCGTCCGTTCGGGGCAGATGCGGTGGTGCGAGGCGTAACTGGTCCAGCGCGCGCAGCAGGGGTGCCAGAGCGCTGGTCGGCTCCTGCGGCAGCAGGCACAAATGGCTGTGCCACAGCGCGGCCAGACCGGTCTGGTCGGCGGCAGCCACGGTGCGGTCATGCAGGGTGATGCTGCCGCTGGCCGCCATGCAGTCCGGCAGCAGCCCGGCGATTGCCGACGCGATCAGGCTCTTGCCGCTGCCGGAGGCGCCAATCAGGCACAGGCTCTCGCCCTCTCGCACGTGTAGCGATACGTCGCGCAGCATGGGCTGCCCGTCATGGCGCAGGGCGAATCCGTCCAGGCGCAATCCGGTCATGGCGATGGGTCGCCGGGCGCGTAGGCCTCGCCCAGCAAGGTGGCGCACCATGTGGCGGCGAAGATGCCGAGCGCCGGGGCTGCCAGCATCACCGGCTGATCGCCGAGATAAGGAATGGCCTCGGCGATCATGGCCCCCCATTCCGGCTGCGGCGGTAGCAGCCCGACACCAAGGAAGCCCAGCGCTGCGATGGACAGCAGCGCGTTGCCGAATTGCAGGGCCGAGATGGACACGATGCTGGGGCGTACCGCGGGCCAGGCGTGGCGATGCAGGCGATACAATCGGCCGAACCCTAGCAGCCGGCTCGCCTCCGCATCCGGCCGGCGCAACGCAGCGCGGGCGAGTGGGTGACAAAGCCGGGTGAAGGCCGGCCAGCGGGTTGCGACCAGACTGACCGTCACCATCCAAACGCCGCCGTCGAACAACTCGGTCACCAGCAGCACCAGCAGCAGCGCCGGGCAGGCATAGATCGTGTCGGTGATCGCCAGCAGCGCCCGCTCCGCCGTGCCGCCTAATTCTGCCGCCAGCAGCCCGGCCGCTGCACCCAGCCCGGCGGTGAGGCCGCTGGCCAGCAGCGCCGCGCCCAGGGAGATGCGTGCACCCGCTATCGTCCGCGCCAGAACGCTGCGGCCCAGCGGGTCGGTACCGAGCAGCCACTCGACGGACGGCGGTTGAGATGCTGCGGATAGTGTCTGATGCAGCGGATCCACGCTCAGTAGCGCCGGGCCAGCCAGAGCGACTACCATCAGCAGCCCGGCGATCGACAGCGCAAACCAGGGTGTGTGGCGATGGACGCCGTCGGCTTCGTGACTCATAGGACGGGCTGGGCCGTGCGCAGGCGCGGGTCAACCAGGCGAAGCGCGATG
>NZ_LMUY01000088.1 GCF_009765685.1 Acidisphaera sp. L21
ACGACGCTGACGGGCAGTGCCAACTCGGCCACGCTGCCGCAGGCTTCGATCACCACGCTGGCCGACTTCACCACGACGACGGGCTTCTCGCTGACCAACGCCGGAGCGCTGTCGGTGACCGGCACCGTGAGAGATACCGCGTCGATCGGGCTGCAGAGCACGGGCGGTATGGCAGTGTCGGGCACGATCACGGCGCCGAACGTGACGCTGGTGGCGGGCACGGATCCATCCGTGGGCGGCGGGATCTCGCAGACTGCCGGCTCTGTGATCGGCAGCACGCTGCTGTCGCTGACCGCGAGCGGAGCGATCACCCAAACCGGTGGTACACTGGCAGCAGCGACGCTGAGCGGGAGTGCGGGTGGCGCGACCACGCTGACCAGCACGGGTAACGCCATCGCCACGCTGGGAAGCTTTATCAGCAATGGCGGCTTTGCCTTGACCGATGGTGGGACGCTGTCGGTGACAGGTCCGGTGACGGACACCGCCTCGATCGGTCTGGCGGTGACAGGCAATCTGTCATTGGCCGGAACATTGACCGCACCCGCGCTGACCACCACGGCAACCGGCGCGATATCCCAACCCGGCGGCAGCGTGCAGGTGACCACGCTCGCGGGCAGTGCTGCCTCCGCCAGCTTCGGTCAGGTGGCAAACAAGGTCACCACACTGGGAGCCTTCACCAGCAAAGCCGGCTTCAGCTTGTCGGATGCGGCACCGCTGACAGTGGCGGGTGCGGTCACAGGCACCGCAATCACGATCCTGGACGACGGGCTGAGCTTCGGCACGGCCGGGTCGATCGCGGCTCCGGGCGGCACGGTGCAACTGGCCGCGCTGTCCACGGCGGGGCTGACCGTGGGTGGCGGCAGCGGCATCTCCGGCACGTCGCCGGTCACCGCGGCGACGTTGGTGCTGGGCACCCCGACCGGTGGCCCACTCACAATTACAGGCGCGTTCAACCTGTCCGGCTCGACGACGCTGGATCTGGAGAGCGCGGGTGCAATCAGCGAGACGGGCGCCGGTGGCATCGCCGCAAACACACTTGGCGGTGCGGGCGCCAGTGCCGCGCTGACTGGTGCCAACGCGATCGGCACATTGGCTGGGTTTACCACCACCGCCGGGTTCGCATTGACCAACGGACAAGGCCTGACAGTGGCCGGCCCGCTCGCCGCCGCCAGCGCCGCCTTCAACGTCGCGGGTGATCTGGCCCTGACGGGCACGATATCCGCGCCGTCCTTGTCGCTGGTAGCGACGGGTGCGGTGACGCAGACCGCTGGCTCGATCACCACGGCGTCGCTGACCGGCAGCGCAGGCAGCCTTTCTTTGACCAGTTCCACCAACGCCATCGGTAACGTTGGCCCGTACACCGCGACGACCTCGTTCACCCTCACCGACGGGCAGAGCCTGACGGTGGCGGGGGCGATCGATCCACCGGACGTGACGATGAACGTGGCCGGCGACTTGACGCTGCACAGCAGTGTCACTGGGGCCACCGTCACGCTGAACGCCACGGGCGCGATTACCGAGGGGGCAGCGGGCAGCGTTGCTGCCACGGTTTTGACAGGGAGCGCCAACTCCGCGGCGTTCAGCAGCAGCAACGCGGTCGCGACGTTGGGTGATTTTACGACGAAGGCCGGCTTCTCACTCGTCAACACGACCGCACTGGGCGTGGCGGGCACGGTGAGCGACGCGGCCTCTATCTCGCTCAGCAGCGTGGGGCCGCTGACACTGACCGGCACGATCGCCGCGCCGACCACGAGATTGGTCGCGATGGCGGGCCGTGGCCTGGCAGGGGATATCGTGCAGACCGCGGGGTCGGTGACGGGAAGCACGCTGCTGTCGCTGGCCGCGAGTGGGGCGATCACCCAGAGCGGAGGCGCCATGACGGCCGCGACGCTCACAGGGGGTTCCGGCGGTGCGACCACGCTGACCAGCGGGGGCAACGCCATCGCCACCCTGGCGAGCTTCAGCAGCAATGGCGGCTTTGCACTGGCCGACGGTTCCACCCTTTCGGTTACCGGGCCAGTCACCGATAGCGCGTCGATCGGTTTCGCCGTCAATGGCGATCTGTCTTTGGCGGGCATTTTGACCGCGCCGATATTGACGACCGCTGCAACGGGCGCGATCTCGCAACCCGGTGGAAGCGTGCAGGTGACGACGTTGACCGGTAGCGCTGGCTCGGCGAGCTTTGGCCAGACCGCCAACAACGTCAGCACGCTTGGCGCTTTCGCCAGCACGGCTGGCTTTGCCCTGACGGACGCCACACCGCTGACGGTCGCGGGCGCGGTGACGGGGACTGCGATCACCATCGTCGACGATGGGCTTAGCTTTGGGGCCGCTGGCTCGCTCGCGGCGCCGGGCGGCACGGTACAACTGGCCGCTTTGTCGACGGCGGGGCTGACGGTGGGCGGCGGCGGTATCACCGGCAGTTCGCCGATTACCGCCACCAGACTGGTGCTGGGCAAGCCGACTGGTGGCCCGGTGACGATCACCGGGGCGTTCAACCTGGCGGGCGTCACTACGCTGGATCTGGAGAGCGCGGGCGCCATCGGCGAAACCGGGCCGGGCGCCATCGCCGTCGACACGCTGGTCGGTTCGGGCGCCAGCGCAACGCTGAACGGTGCCAACGCAATCGGAACGCTGGGCGGATTCACCACCACCGCCGGGTTCGCACTGCAGAATACGCAGGGGTTGATCGTCAACGGCCCGCTTGCCGCGAACATCGCGGCGCTGACTGTCGCAGGAAACCTGAGCCTGAGTGGTGTCGTCACTGTGCCAACCCTGTCGCTGACAGCAGGCGGCGACATTACGCAGGGCGGCAATCCGCTGACGACGACCTTGCTGACCGGAAGTGCGCGCAGCGCGACGTTCACCGCGGCAAACGCAATAGCCACGATCGGGCCGTTCAGCACGACAAACGCGCTGACCGTCAACGATGCCGGTGCGCTCTCCGTCATCGGTCCGCTCAACACGGGCACAACGAGCCTAGCGGCTGGTGGGTCGATCAATTTGGCGGCTTCCGTCAACGGCACGAGCGTTTCGATCGATACGCTTGACGACATCACCCAGCAGAGCGGGACCATTACGGCAGGCACGCTGAGCGGCAGCGCACGTTCGGGACTGGGGGTCGCGAATTTCACGGGCGCCAACCGCATCGATACGCTCGGCCGGTTCGCCGCGGGCACTTTGACGCTCAACGACACGGGTGCGTTGACAATCGGCGGCCCGGTCGTCGCCAACGCGCTGACGGTGCAGTCTGGAGCGCTTGTCGTCAACGGTGCCGTCTCGGCCAACAACTTCACCATCGCGACCACGGGTGGCATCACGCAGAGCGGGGGAACGCTCGCGGTTGGCGGGTTGACGGGGAGCACTGGCACATCCGTCTCGCTCGGCCAGGCCGGGCGCGCGGCGGTGAATAGATTGGGCGCGTTCACCGTGGGGAGCGGCACGTTCACCTTGGCCGACGCCACGGCGCTCACCATCACTGGTCCGCTGAGCGCAGCCGATCTTGCGGTGTCGGCGACCGGCCAGTTGGTTCTGGCAGGCGGCACCATCAGCACGACGGGCCTGCCGCTTGCGCAACAACGGGCCGCCGCCCCCACCGCGCCCGGCAGCTACCTGCAAGTCTTGCCCGACGCCACCGGAGCCTCCCGCTTCATTCAGACGGGCACGACGACCATTCAGCCGCTTGGGGGTGGTATGGCCACGTTGCGGATCGACCTGCCCGGTGTCGGGGGCAACCTGACGCTCGATGGACTTTCGGCCCGCAATACCGATCTGGTCCTGTCGCTCGGCCTCGGCGGGACCGCGACGGGCGTGTTGAACGTGGCCGACCTGCTGGTGCTGGGCCGAGCCGGCCATGCGGATCTGACGGGCAGCGTGGCCGGCATCACCGGGTTCACCGCGGCCGAGATCTCGCACATCAGCCCGGCGTTCGATACGCGCTACCTGCTGAACGGCTGCGCCATCATGTCCATTTCCTGCGTCGTGCAGTCCAGCATCATCGTGCCGCAAGCTTTCCTTCGACCCGACCTGTTGAGCCTGGACGTGTTGAATCTCTCGGTGACCCGGGACCGGGATGACCCGACGCTGC
>NZ_LMUY01000011.1 GCF_009765685.1 Acidisphaera sp. L21
GCCCCGCCCGGTGACCATCAGCGAGGCGCATACGCTGGTGCCACATACCACGATGCGACGCGTCGTGGCCCGGCGCCTGTCCGAATCCAAGCAGCAGGTGCCGCATTTCTACGTCACTGCGGATCTGGAAATCGATGCGCTGCTGAAGCTGCGCGCCGACCTGAACGCCAAGTCCCCGAAGGACGGGCCGAGCGCATTCAAGCTGTCGGTGAACGACCTGGTGATCAAGGCTGTCGCCGCTGCGCTGCGCCGGGTGCCGGCCGCCAATGCCAGTTGGACCGACGAGGGCACGGCGATGTACGACAATGTCGACATCAGCGTTGCCGTCGCGATCGATGGCGGCCTGATCACCCCGATCATCCGCAAGGCGGACCAGAAGGGCGTGGCCACCATCAGCAACGAGATGAAGGACCTCGCCGCCCGCGCCCGCACCGGCAAGCTGAAGCCGGAGGAGTTCCAGGGCGGCGGCTTCTCCATCTCCAACCTCGGCATGTTCGGCGTGAAGTCGTTCAGCGCCATCATCAACCCGCCACAGGGCGGCATCCTGGCCGTTGGCGCCGGGGAGCCGCGCCCGGTGGTTAAGGACGGCGCGCTGGCCATCGCCACGGTGATGACCTGCACCCTGTCCGTCGATCACCGCGTGGTGGATGGCGCTGTGGCCGCGGAGTGGATGGCCGCGTTCAAGGCCATCGTGCAGGATCCGCTGAGCCTGATGCTTTAACGTTCCCCGCCTTTGGCACGGCCTTGCACGCCCATGACGGCCTCTGGCCGCAAGCGTCGGGCCGGCATGGCGGTCTGGGAGTATGACCATGGCTGACCAATTCGACCTGATCGTCATCGGCGGCGGCCCAGGCGGCTACGTGGCGGCGATCCGCGCAGCGCAGCTGGGCATGAAAGCCGTGGTGGTGGAGCGCGAGAACCTCGGCGGCATCTGCCTCAACTGGGGCTGCATCCCAACCAAGGCGCTGCTCCGCTCCAGCGAGATCAATCACCTGCTCCACAATCTGGGTGAGTTCGGCTTTGCCGCCGACAACATCCGGTTCGACATGGCGGCGGTGGTGAAGCGGTCGCGCGGCGTGGCCAAGCAGCTATCGTCCGGCGTGTCGCATTTGCTGAAGAAGAATAAGGTTCAGGTCATCATGGGCAGCGCCAAGCTGGCCGGGAAAGGTACCGTCACCGTCGGCGACAAGACGCTGACCGCGCCGCACATCATCCTGGCCACCGGCGCCCGCGCCCGGCAGCTGCCCGGGCTGGAAGTGGATGGCAAGTTGATCTGGTCCTATCGCGAGGCGATGGTGCCGCCGTCCATGCCGAAATCCCTGCTGGTCATCGGCTCCGGCGCGATCGGGATCGAATTCGCGTCCTTCTTCCTCAACATGGGCGCGCAGGTGACCGTGGTGGAGGTGATGGACCGCATCCTGCCGGTCGAAGACCAGGAGATCAGCGCCTTCGCCCGCAAGGCCCTGGAAAAGCAGGGGATGAAGATCATCACTGGCGCCAAGGTCACCGCCGCCAAGAAGGGCGCGGACAGCGTCACCGCGACGATCGACGTTGGTGGCAAAACGCAGGAGATCACGGTCGATCGCATCATCTCCGCCGCCGGCATCGTCGGCAACGTGGAGGATCTGGGGCTGGAGGGCACCAAGGTGGTGGTCGACCGCACCCATGTCGTGATCGACGGCTTCTGCCGCACTGGTGAACCCGGTGTCTACGCCATCGGCGACATCGCCGGCGCGCCATGGCTGGCCCATAAAGCGAGTCATGAGGGCGTGATGTGCGTGGAAAAGATCGCCGGGCTGGACGTGCATCCCATCGACTGGACCAACATCCCGGGATGCACCTATTGCCGCCCCCAGGTCGCCAGCGTCGGGCTGACCGAGGCGCGCGCCAAGGAACTGGGCCACGAGGTCCGCGTCGGCCGCTTCCCGTTCATCGGCAATGGCAAGGCGATTGCCATGGGTGAGCCCGAGGGCATCGTGAAGGTCGTGTTCGACGCCAAGACCGGCGAGTTGCTGGGCGCCCATATGTGCGGCGCCGAGGTGACGGAGATGATCCAGGGCTACGCTATCGCCCGCACACTGGAGACAACGGAGACGGACCTGATGCACACCGTCTTCCCGCACCCCACCGTCAGCGAGACGATGCACGAGGCTGTGTTGGACGCGTACGGGCGCGCGATCCACTTCTAGCCGGGGTTAGGGCTTGTAGCGCATCGGGTTCTGGTTGGCCTGCGCGAAGCTCGCCAAGCCGAATGGCGAAGGCGCGCTTTTCACTTTCTGCGCGGCGTCTCGGGCTGCCTCGACATCCGGCAGCAGCAACAGCATTGGCCACAGCGCATCCTGGATCGTCTTCACCGCGTCGTATAATGCGATAATTGCGTCGGTCTGCATCTGCTGCACCGGGTCGGCCGACCGGGACGACCCGAGTTGGCGGATCGTTGTGGACAGGGCGACGGTCTTGTGGGCCTCCGCCGCGATCATCGAGTTGATTGCTGCGGTTGTTTTCAGGTTAAGCGGCATGGAGCGCTCCGCATGTTGGGCCGCCACGATTAGGAACCGGCACGTTCTCGTTGACAAGACGAATCGAAACGGTCGCGGGTTACGGGCTTTGCGCTTGAATTGGCTCCATCGGCAAGCCCGCCGCCATCCAGGCACGGCGGCCACCGCGATACCACAGCACGTTGCCGTAACCGAGCTTCGTCGCCCGTAGAGCCGCATTGTGAGACAGCCAGCAGGTTTGGGACAGGCAGAAGAACGCCAACGTCCTCGTCTTGTCGCCACCCGTCAGGCTTGCCAGTTTGCTGCCCAACTGCTCCTGCACATCGTCGTCCAGCCCGGTTCCCATACCGGCGCCGCGCAGCCAGACCGCGCCGGGTAAACTGACGGACTGGTGGCCGGCGATCACATCGATCAACACGGGCGGCTTGGCCGATATCATCATCGCGCGCAGTTGCGGCGTGGTCACCGTCATCACGCCGTCGATCTGCATCGGCGTCGGTGCTTCGTATCCACCGGTTTTGATGGTGGATATTGCAGGCAGGCCGAAATCCTGTGTCTCGTTGTCGTAGGCCGGAGCGCCCAATGGAGCCTGCTGCCACGGCATTGCAGGCTGCGTCGCGCAACTCGTCAGGGATATCGCCAGCGCCAGAAATAGCGGCCCGAGGCGCATCGCGATGATCCGCGTCCTTGAACGCCGACCGCCTTCACCGGGCGGCGTTGCGACCAAGCATGGCATCGAACGCCTGGATGATCTTCGGGACATGGCGATGCTTGTAGGCAAAATCCGCCGCCGAATCGTGAAGATGCACCAGCATGGTCGCATTCGCCTCGAACACGAGGAGACGGCCCTCCGGATCGACTGAGAAATCGATCCCGGCGTAATCCAGGTCAAGGCGTTGGGCGATGGCCGACAGCGCCGTCATCAATCCCGGCCCCAGAACCGCAGCGGGATCTTCCAGAAAACGCTGCTCCTCCACGCGCTTCCACGGCTCCGCCAGCATGTCGGCGGTGTAATAGTGAACCAGCCACGTCCTGGCGATCGCCAGGTGGTAGGGATACGGCTGGCGATCGACGAAAATCATCCGGTATTTCCGGTAGAAGCCGTCCGCACTGCGAAAATCGTGAAATGCCGTCGCGTAATAGGCATCTGCGATGCCGATTTCGAAGGCTTTCAATGCGTCCACAGTTTCGACCAGCATCAGCCCCTCGCCACCATGCGCGACTGCGGGGCGGATCAGCAGCGGCGGCGGAATATCGGCGGCTGCCCCGGTAATTTGCTCCCTCGCCAGCCGGACGGACGCGGGCACGATGATATCGGCGATTCCGGCCAGTAGGCTGGGCATAAGATCCCGCCGGGTGCGCGCCACCTGCGCCGGTGGATTGAGGACAGGCCGACGCGCGTGCAGGCGCGTGATCCGGTCGACCGAATCCGCCATTAGATCCGCATTGCCGATCGCGTTGAAGACAACGTCGTGGTGCGGCAGATCCTGCGCCTGCGCGTCGGTTGCGAGTTCGACGTACCAGGTGATGCGCGTGTTCCGCTCCGGCGGCAGCAACGTCTCGACCGGCACATTGCCCGAGCACGCGTTGGCCAGAACCAGAACAACCCGGGCGGCTGCGGCACCCTGCAAGACATTCAGCGGCTGCGGGCGCGGTACGCGGTCCCGATGGGCCTTTGCCTCGACCAGCCGCCCCTCCGCCTCCAACAGGCCGCCCAGATTAAGGTTGGCCGCGACATTATCCGGCTCGGTCTCAATCGCACGGCGGAAATACGTTGCGGCGAGGCCGTTCTCGTCGACGGCGGCGTGCAACAGGCCAAGATTGCAGAGCGCCGCGGCGAAATCCGGCCGGATGCGGACGGCCCGCTCATATTGGGCCACCGCGTCCCTGGTCCGCCCCTGCGACTGCAGGACGCTCGCCAGTTGGAACAGGGCATCCGGATCGTCCGGGATCAATTCGACCGCCCGGTGATACGCAGCATCCGCGTCCGGCTGGTCGCCGCGCGCCGCCAACGCGCTGGATAGGTTGATCAGCGCGTCCACGTAGTTCGGCTCGATGGCGATCGCGCGGTGAAACAAGCCAATCGCTTCGTCTGGCGGCACGACGAGCCCGAGATTGTTCAGCGCAACCGGGCTATTTGGCGCAGCATCGATGATCAGGCGGTAAATCCGCTCCGCCTCGTTCAGTTCGCCCCTTTGGTGATGGGCGATGGCGATGGCGAGCGCGTTCCGGATCGTCTCGCCAGGGTCCTGCATCCGTCGAAGCCTTTGCCATCCACCGTGACAGTGCCGCGCGCGACGAAAAATGCAATCGTGTGTGGCTACGCCCGCTCCACGAACCGATCCAGCACCCGTTTCGACCCGGCCTTATCGAACGCCACGTCCAGCCGGTCGTCGCTGACGGCATTCACCGTGCCGTAGCCGAATTTCTGGTGGAACACGCGCACGCCGACCGCCAGCCCATCCGCGCGCGGCGGCCGCGCATTCTGCTCCCAGACTTCGGTCACCTTGGGCCGCTTGGCCATCAGCGGGAACTGCCCGGTGAAGACGGTTGGCGCCGTCAGCCGCTGCTCCCGCGCCATCGCGGCGGAGCCGACGCGCTGCACATGATCCTCCGGCAACTCATCGATGAACCGCGACGGGATGGAGCTTTGCCAATTGGCATAGATCCGGCGGTTGGCGGCGTGGCTTATGATCGCGCGCCGCCGGGCACGGGTGATGCCGACATAGGCGAGCCGCCGCTCCTCCTCCAGCCCCTTATTGCCGCTTTCGTCCAGGGTGCGCTGGCTGGGGAACACGCCTTCCTCCCAGCCCGGTAGGAACACGGTGTCGAACTCCAGCCCCTTGGCACCGTGCAGGGTCATCAGGCTCAGCCGGTCGGTGTCGCCCTCCTGCTCGTTCTCCATCACCAGGCTCACATGATCCAGGAAGCCGGCGATGGTCTCGAACTCGGCCAGGGCGCGCACCAACTCCTTCAGGTTCTCCAGCCGGCCCGGCGCTTCCGGCGATTTGTCGCGCTTCCACATGTCGGTGTAGCCGCTCTCGTCCAGCACGGTGGCCGCGGTGGTCACGTGGCCGTCCCGGGGCAATTGTTCCCGCCACCGGTCGAAACTCTGCAGCAGGTCGCGCAGGGACTGGGCCACTTTGCCCTTCAGTGTGCCATCCTGCGTCGCCCGGGCGGTCGCGACGTAGAGGGACGTGCCGCCCTCCCGCGCCAGCAAATGGATCGACCGCAGCGCTGCATCGCCAACGCCCCGGCGTGGCAGGTTGACGATGCGCTCGAACGCCAGATCATCCGCCGGCGAGTGCATCACCCGGAGGTATGCGATGGCGTCGCGGATCTCCTGCCGCTCGTAGAACCGCAGACCGCCGACCACGCGGTAGGGTAGGCCCAGCGTGATCATCCGCTCCTCGAACGCGCGGGTCTGGAACGAGGCGCGGACCAGCACCGCCATCTCCGCCAACGCATGACCATCGCGGCGCAGCGACTCGGCCCGGTCGCCGACCATGCGGGCCTCCTCGTCGGAGTCCCACAGGCTCACCACGCTCACCGGCTCGCCCTCGGAATCGTTGCGGCCGGGGCGCAGGGTCTTGCCCATGCGGCCCTCGTTATGCGCAATCAACCCGGAGGCGGCGGCCAAGATCGGCGCGGTGGAGCGGTAATTGCTCTCCAGCCGGACGATCTGCGCGCCGGGGAAATCCTTCTCGAAGCGCAGGATGTTCTCCACCTCGGCCCCGCGCCAAGAATAGATCGACTGGTCGTCATCCCCGACGCAGCAGATGTTCTTGTGCTGTTGAGCCAGCAGACGCAGCCAGAGATACTGGATCTGGTTGGTGTCCTGATATTCGTCGACCAGGATATAGCGGAACATGCGGTGATATTGCGCCAGCACCTCGGCATGGTTGCGCATGATCTCGGTCACGTGCAGCAACAGGTCGCCGAAATCCGCGGTGTTCAGCGCTGCGAGCCGGCTCTGATAGGCTGCATACAGGGCGCGCGCATGGCCGTTGGCGAAATCGGTGTCCTCCGCCGGGGTCACCCGCTCCGGCGTCAACCCGCGATCCTTCCAGCGCTGGATGATCGCCATCAGCGCCGCCGGAATCCAACGCTTGGTGTCGACGCGACCGGCCTCCATCACCTGCTTCAGCAGGCGCATCTGGTCGTCCATGTCCAGGATGGTGAAGTTGGATTGCAACCCGACCAACTGTGCGTGCCGTCGCAGCATGCGGGCGCAGAGGGCGTGGAACGTGCCCAGCCATAGACCTTCTGCAGGGTGGCCGAGGATGGCGCCGACCCGCTCCCGCATCTCGCGGGCGGCCTTGTTGGTGAAGGTGACGGCCAGCACCTGGTTCGGGAAGGCCCGCTTGCTCAGCAGGATGTGGGCGAAGCGCGTGGTCAATACGCGCGTCTTGCCGGTACCGGCGCCGGCCAGCACCAGCAACGGGCCATCCAGGGTTTCGACAGCCGCGCGTTGTTCGGGATTCAGCCGGGTCAGGTAGTCGGTCATGACGGGAAAATGGTACCGATCGGTGCGGGATGGAAGGCGTTGGCGCCTGCTATCCGCCGGAACGCCTGCGGGTGGCAGCCGGCTTGCCCCTGCTCGCGGCGACCTTCGCCGGCGTCCGGGTCGCACGCGGTTCCTGGATCGGGCGGCCAGCGATCTTCGCGATCAAGGCCTCGTACCTGTCCAGGTACCCGCCCATGTCAAGGTTCTGTTCCGCCCAGAGCCGCGCATTACTCCGGCGCTCCAGCACATCCGGCCCGGCCTCCAGCGTCTCCACGACCCGGTCGGCCAGCGCGCCGGGGTCGAAGAACGGCGTTAGCAGGCCAGTTTCCCCGTGGGTGACGAACTCCTGCACCGGCGCGGTGTCGCTGCATACCAGCGCGCAGCCGCAAGCCAGCGCCTCCCGCAACGACCAGGAGGCAACAAACGGGTAGGTGAAATAGACGTGTGCGTCCGAGCGCTGCAGCAGCCGCACATAGCTGTCGTAATCCAGCCGGCCGGGAAAGTGCACCCGGCTCAGGTCCAGCGTCTTACCCAGTTCCGCTACCTGATGTTCGCGCCAGGTGGTCCCGGCAAGGCGCGAGCCGTAGCTGGCCCCGTCACCACCCACCAGGACCACGCGTGCGTCCGGCCGCGCGCGCAGGATGGCTGGCAGGGACCGCATTACCTGATGGAAGCCGCGATATGGCTCCAGGTCACGGGCGACGTAGGTGACCAGCTTTTCCTTCGCCCCAATCGGAATGCCTGCGATGGTCGTTGCGCGCTTGGGCCGCAAGGGACGGCAGATATCCAGGTTCACACCCTCTTGCAGCAGGGTGATGTTGGGGCGGGCCCAAGCTGGATAGGTGTTCCATTGGAAATGTGTCGGCGTCTGCCCGAACCCGGGGTTGGTCAACGTCAACAGGTTAACCGCGTTCATCGCCCGGATGTTGGAATTGGATTCGATATCGACCTTGAACTCTGGATCGAAGCCGACATCCTGCCCCGTCAACGCGTAGAAATATTCCTGATACCCAAGCAGCGGCACACCGGGGAACACATCTCCCAGGTTCAGCAACTCCCCCCAGCCATGGTGGCCGATGATGATGTCCGGGGTGAAGCCCAGCGTCCGCACCTGCTTCGCCGCCTTCGCCACCGCCTCCGCCCGCGCCATGGCCAGGGCGAAATCGCGAGCATCCTTGTGGGTGGGCGGCCCGGGCCGCTTATGCGCCTCGTAGGTGACCCGGCGGACGCCGGATATGATGTTGCTATTCGGCTCGCAGATGAACACCACATCGTGCTCCCCCTGCTTCAGCAGGCGGCGCACGATGTGGAGGAACTGAGCCGGGTAATTCTGGTGGACGAATAGGAACTTCATCGTCGGGCGAGCGGCAATTGGCCTAGCGGCCGCGTCCCTTCGGCAGAACCGGCTTTGCCTTGGGTGCCGGCACGGGAGCGCGCGAGCGGACGACAGGGGCAGCCATCTTTACCGGCGGCGCCGGCGCACGCTTGGCGACAGGGGCCGGGGCCGGCTTGGCCCGGGGCGCCGTTGCAGCGGTGATGGGAAGCAGTTCGACCTTGAAAGCCTCCAGCGGCGCCAGGCTCTCCGCCTCGCACGCCTCGCCAGCGGCCACTGGGCCGATGGCCGTGCCATCGGTGAAGGTCGCGCTGACTTGCACATTATGGGTGTCGGCCGAAGCTCCGCGAAGTCGCACGCGCAAGCCCAAGATGGGCAGGGCCATGCCGCGGCTGCCGCAATACTGGCTGCCTTCGGACCAGGGGGACAGCCAACCACGGCCTAGCACGGCCTGGTATTCGATATCTTGCGGCAACACCGACCCGCGTGGCGACAGAGCAAAGCCTTCGATCCATTGCTGGCTGCCGCGCTCGCCCACCCACTCATTCAGCCGGGCCAGAACATCGCCACGGCGTTGGATATGGGCCGCGATCTCGGCGTCGTCGACCGGCTCCAACGCCGCCTCACCGACCTCTTCCTCGTAGCCCGGCGGGGCCACGATCCCCTGCTTGGCGGCAAGCGTCTGCACCCCCTCCACCAGCTTGGTAACCTGCAGGCGCGGCGACTGTGTGGCGCCAACAGCCTGATAGATCGTCATCAACACATGGGCTGGCCCCTGCATCACACGGATCAACGCCGCGGAATCGAGCGAGCCGATCCAACCGTCGTCGCGAAAACTGACGATGGAGACACCCCGCGCCGGAGGGCCGGGCGGCAGCGTAAGGCGGGCACCAGGCAATCCAGTCTGTGGGTCCGGGGCAGTCGAACCGGGTGAATGGTAAACGCAGTAAACACCCGCATCCAATTGCATCAAGTGCCCGGACACTTGCAATTCGGTAACAAGATCGGCCGGGGGTGGATTAGCCTCAGACATACTTACGCCTTTACGAAGTAGCGTTCATCCCACTCACTTGGCAGGAATTTGGGAAGATGGCGATGGGGTAATCGCAGCGAAATGCTGCTTGCGTAACGATTCTACGCCTGCAGCACCGCCGCGAAGCACCCAGTCATTGATGGCAGATGGCGATAAACCCAGTGGCAATGTGTGGCCCCAACCGGTGCTTCGAACCCGCTCCGCCGGGGCGCCGATGTCGAATACCATCGCGCGCAGACCGGCACGCCACGCCTCACCGAGCGCGAAGCACCAGGTTTCCGGCCAGATCGATGGAATGAACGCGATGTCGGCCTTTTGGCGTCTCATCAGTGCCTCGCCCTCGCCGCTGGCGAATTTGCCGGTGACGAACACCGGGCCGGCCGCCAGCAATCGCTCGTCGTCGAACGTGAAGCCGACGACGGTGAATCGCAGGGGTAGGCGCCGCGCCGCCGCGTCGCGAACGCAGCCGAGCAGGACCTCGTAACCTTTCTCGATCCCGATCCCGCCGACGACGCAGAGATGGCGCACGGACGCCGGAGTGGGTGGGGGCGGCGGGATGGCGGTGTCGTCCTCCAATGCCACGACGACGGGGCGCACCAGCGGGAAATGGCGCCGGATCCGCGTTGCGACATCGGACGCCGGCGCCACGACCTGACGGGCCTGCGCCAGCATCATGGCCGACCGGGCCACCAGTTCCACGGGGCCAATCGGCTCGTCCAGGTTGCTGCCGTGGTCCGCCACGCAGGCGACGCACTGGGCCACGGGCGGCTCCCCGCAATAGCTATGCTCCGGCACCAATTGAATGCGCGCGCAGAAGCTGGCGTAGTCGTGGATAAACACGTCCTGGGCGACGCCGAGCCGGGCCGCCAAATCCAACAAGGCCGGATGCTGCCCCAATGAGTGGTGCAACTCCACCCGCTCCACCCGCTCGGCCTTCAGCAGGCGTAGCAGGGCGGGCCAGTCGCCTGGCAGGCGGTAGCGCAGGTTTGGGGTGTCGCCCTCCCCAACCACGGTCGCATCGCCGTCCGGCCGTAGCACCACGGGCCGAACGCCCGCCGCTTGCATGGCCGCCGCACGGTCTGCAACCACGCGTTCGACGCCGCCGCCATGGGCGTGGGCGAGCAGGACGACGGCGGTTTTCCGCCTGCCGGCCCGCCAGCGCAACAGGTCGATGCGCTGCCGCGCCGGGCCAAGCGGATCGGCCTTTATCCAGGCACCGATCAACGCCTCGTAGCCAGGGTGCAACCGGTTCAGCACCGTGGCATTGCGCGCCTGCAGATGCTGCCTGGCGGGGCCGAACGATGCCCCGCCCTCATGCGCCACGAAACATCCCGTTGCGGCCACATGGCGCCAGCCGCGATGGCGCGCGCGCAGGCACCAATCATTCTCCTCACCATAACCCTGGGCGAAGATATCCTCCCGCAGCAACCCGACCGCGGCGGCGCAATCGTGCCGGATGAACATGCAGAAGCCGACGGCCACCGGGATTTCAACCGTCCCCGCCCCGTTTGCGCGCCGGGCCAGGGCTGCCAGCGGCACCGGATCGGGCATGGGGTTGCCGCCCGCACGCTTGGGATAGCTGAGGATGGTCGCGTCGTTGGACAGCGGGCAGGCGCTGCCGATATCCGGCGCCGAATAGGCCGCGTCGGACAGATGCTGCATCCAGCCCGGCGGCACCACCGTGTCGCTGTTCAGCAAAACCACATCCCGCCCGGCGGCAGCACGCAGCCCGGCATTCGCCGACCCCGGAAAGCCCCGATTGGCAAGCAAACGGTGCAGAATGATGCGCTTGCCCGCGGCGAGTTCATCCAAAGCGGCTGACAACGCGGCATCTGGCCCGGCGTCGTCTACCACATGCACCCGGCTACCCCGGGGTATCGTTGCCAGTACCGAATTCAGGCATGCCAGCGTCGTTCGCAGCCCGCGATAGACGGGAACGACCACATCGACCGGCCGCCGCCGCGGCGTGGTGCGACGGCCGGGGCCGACCACATCTGCCCACACCGGCTTGAACCCGGAATCCAGCCCAGTCGCACTGCGAATTTCCAGACCCGGATCGATCGGGCTGCCCAGCAGATGTTGCCCCGCCGTATCGGTGACGCTCACCGGCCTTGCCGGCAAATCCGCGGCCGCGATCCGGAACTGGCGCGGGCGGGACAGGGGTTGATGGGTGGCGACATTGTCCAATCGCACCCGCGCCACCACGCGCTTGCCTGCGATACAAAGCACCGGGTCGCGGTCGGGGTTTCTAGGATGCCAGGCCCATCCGGACAGGCCACCCGCTTCTGCCGCGACAAACCCTTCGATCGCATTCATCGCCCGCAGATCGATTGGGCTGCCCAGAAGCGGCGCGCCGTTCCGTTCCACCACGAGACACTCCCCGGGAGGCAGCGCACAATTGTCGTTCGTCCACGCCCGGCGGATACGGCGGCCATCCAGCGTGAGGTCCGCAGCCGCATCGGCGTACAAACGGCCCGCGCTATCCACCGCGCACCAACCGGCCCATTCGGCGGCCCGCGCGACCGACGCCGCCAGAGACCGCACGGCTTCGGACGCCGCGTGGCGGGACAGCGCCGCCTGCATGGCCGTCACGGCTGCCGTCGGGTCGCCGGTTTGCAGCGCGCTGGCCGCCAGCCCAAGCCACGCCTCGCACACATCAATTGCGGCAGTGATAGTCTGGAATAGCCGCCGCGCCTCGGCCGGGTCCCCGCCGCGCAGACACGTCATAGCAAGGCTGAGCGCCACCGTCTGATCATCTGGCGCAATACGCCGGGCGCGCTCCAACCATTGCCGGGCCAGTTTGGCATCCGGGGCGGATTGCCCCTGGCGCCACGCATCCTTCGCCAAGGCCGACCACATTTCCCCCGATGTGCGCGTGGGCAGGGTTTCTGTGGAGCCCCGCAGGTCCAGCGAGGGAACGCGACTCACGGCGCTAGGTGCCGAAACGCGGGCAGGTAGAGCGCATCAACGGGCGGTCAGCCCGTGGCAGATGCGGCTTCGGCGGATAGGCCTTCCTGTGGCGGCAGTGCCGCCAGGTCTCCGGCGACCTCCGCCACGCCCTGGTTGCGCGCCGATAGCAGCCATTGCCGGGCCTCGGAGATGTTTTGCTGCCCGGCAAGACCGCGGGCGAGGTAGCGGCCGAGCATCATCTGGGCATAGGCGTGCCCCCGCTCTGCCGCCATCTTGAACCATTTCTGCGCCACGACACGATCGGGCGGAATGTCGTGTCCACCGCCATATAAGGCGCCGGTGGCGAACATGGCGCCGATGTGCCCCTCATTCGCCGCGCCTTCGAACAGAACCAGAGCCGCCTGGTGGTCGCGTTTGCCACCGCGCCCGTTCACGAGCATCTCTGCCAGGGCCACCTTGGAGTCCGTCAGCCCAGCATTCGCGGCGCGGGTGATCCAGGCACGACCTTCGACTTCATCGCGGTCGACGCCGCGGCCCTCGGCCAGCATGCGACCGTACCAATGCTGCGCCGTCACCACGCCATCCGCCGCCCGGCGCAGCCATTGTGCAGCCCGGCGCTCGTCCCGCTCGATCCCCACACCCTCGGCCAGGCAGACGCCGAAATTGAACGCCGCGACCAGGTCGCCGCTATCGGCCGCCGCTTCGAACCACTCGCGAGTACGAATGCGATCATCCTCGGCCCCAGCGCCTTGCAGCAACAGGTTCGCCAGGTCGGACTGGGAGGCCTTGTTGCCCGCCTCGGCCGAGCGCCGGAACCAGCGTGTCGCCTCGTCCGGATCGCGCGCGACGCCCGCCCCGGTCAAATACAACAGGCCCAGCGCACGCGCGGCCATGGCATGGCCCTGCTCCGCCGCGCGGGTGAACCACATCGAGGCCTCGGCATAGTTCGGCGGCAACTCGCCACCCTTGGCATAGAGATCACCGACCAACGCCGCGGCCTCCGCGTCGCCAGCAAGGGCAGCACGACGCAGCCAGGATTCGCCGGTGATCCGATCCTGCTTGACGCCACGCCCCTCCAGCAGGGCCAGACCATATCGGGCCTGCCCAGACCGCACGCCCATTTCGGCCGCACGGCGATACAGATCCACCGCCTCGACGGCATCACGCTCTAGCCCGATGGCAAAATCGTGCATGACGCCGAACAGGTAGATCGCCATCGGCAGATTGGCCGCGGCGGCCAGCCGCATCTCCCGCGCCGCCTCTTCTTTGGCAGCGTCGTCGGGCTCGTTTCGCACCAGCATGAGGGACAGCCCCAGCCGTCCCTGCGCGCTGTCACCCGTGGCAGCGCGGCGATACAAATCCAGCGCCGCCGGCAGGTCCCGCGTTTCCTCGGGTCCCGATGACAGAATCGTCGCCAGCACGGCCATGCCGTCGGCCGACCCAGAGTCCGTTGCGCGCCGGGCCCATAATGCGGCCGCGGCATAATCCGGACCGGCATTCCCGCCGGTGCGGAACAGCGGGGAGGAACCGGACCCGCCGTCGCGCAACAGGCCCTGCAAATGAATGGCGGCCAAACGCGCCTGCGCCTCGGCATGGCCGGCATTGCCCGCCTTTTCGAACCATTTCGCAGCTTCCGGGATGGACGGCGGAACACCCTGCCCCTCCAGGTAGGCGCGGCCGACGCGAAATTGCGCCTCGGCATCGCCAGCCTGGGCCGCACGCGCCAACTGGGTCAGCGCGCCGGCATGGTTTCCCTGTTCCAGCAACCGGTCGGCACGTCGTACGGCGGCTTTCGCCCCACCCGGCAGAAGGCCCGACAGAAACCCACTCACGACGCGGCCAACCTCCTCCAGAACACGACTATCACCGGGTCGATCACGGCTCGCGCATTCCGTCCATGGCGACGGGAAGGGCGCGGCTGAAGATGTAGCTCAATACCGTTCGCTTGCCGACCATCACATCCGCCGTCACCGGCATGCCTGGCGTCACCCGGAAGTCCCGCGGCGTGTCATGCAACCCAACCTTCTCGATGGCGATCCGCACGCGATAATAGCTCTGTCCGCCCATCGTCTGGCCGTCCTGCCCAGCCTGCTGATTGCCATGCGAGACCTGGTCGTTCTGTGGCTGGGTGAAGCTGTCCGGGCTGATGACCCGCACGGTTCCGGTCGCCGAGCCGTATTGCGTGAACGGGAAAGTGTCGAACTTGATCGTGACCGTATCGCCCAAATGCACGAAACCCGCATCCGCTCCAGCGATCGTGCCCTCTACCTCGAGCGGGGCGTTCAGCGGCACCAGCTTCAGGAATTGGTCGCCGGATTGCAGCACGGAGCCGACGGAAACCGGGGCCCGGGACAGAACGGTCGCATCCTGGTCGGCGCGCAACTCCACCAGGCGAGAGCGCAGTGACGCCTTGCTGAAAGTGCCCTGTGCGTCGTCCAGCTTGCGCGACGCATCGGTCAAATCCTGAGAGATCTGGGCCCGGCGATTTTCTTCGTAGCCAGCGGCCTCGGCACGCATTGCCTGCAGGTCGCCGGTCGCCGACCTCGCCGTCTGCTGCGCTTCCTGTAGCCCAGCCTGCATCGTCATCCGTTGATCGGTCGCTTGCAGCCGGTTCAGCTGGCTGCCCCAGCCCAACTTCTCCAGTTCCGCTCGCTTGCCTTCGACCGTGGACGCAACTTGCATGCGCTGAGTATACGACTGGATGTCGCCGACCGCCTTGCTGAGCGTGGCTTGCAGGGCGTCGATCTTCTGGCGGTAGTTCTCGACCTTGAACTGCCGCTCGGACTTGCGTTGCGCGAAGATCGATTCCTGGACCAACGCCGCACTGTCGGGACTGATAGGCTGATACTCCTTGCCGGCCGCCTCGGCCTGCAGCCGCTCGACCTCGGCGCGGAGGCTGGCAACCTGCTGCCCCGTTGCCGTCTTATCGGAACTCGTGAAGGTCGGATCCAGCCGGGCCAGCAGATCGCCCTTGTGGACGATTTGCCCCTCTTGCACCGCGATCTCGCGCACGATGGAGGTTTCCAGCGGCTGCACGACGATTGTGGTTTCCGTCGCGACCACCTTGCCCGGCGCCGTCACAACCTTGTCGATCGGGATCAGCCCGGCCGCGAGCGCGCAGGCGGCGAACATGCTGGCCACCGACCAGATCACGCCGCGCGCCGAGCCTTGCGGGCGGGCTTCCAACAGGGCTGCGGACGGCGAGTAGAATTCCAGCAGAGACGGCATCTGAGCCGATTGCCCGCGCGTCAACTGGGTTCCGGTTGTCGTCGTAATGCTCATTGCTCGACTCCTGCTCTCGTCGTGCCGTCTTGTTCCGCCCGTCGTCTCACTGGCCGTCGTCTCACTGGCCGTCGTGTCACGGGCCGTCGTGTCACTGGCGTCACCACCGAGTGTCTCGTCACCGTGTGTCTACTAATCACCCTGGCCAGCAACGGTCTTCAGCAACGCCGCCCGGGCACCGGTCGGGTCCATATGCCGATTCTGCTGCAGCCACAGCGCGCGATAGATGGCGCACCGCTCCAACAACACCGTATGCGGCGCCACGTCGATCACCTTGCCACGGTCCATGACCAGGATCTGATCACATTCCACCAGCGAGGCCAGACGGTGCGAGACGATCACCATCGTGCGCCCGCGGCCGATCCGCGTCAGATTGGCGTTCACCAACGCCTCGCTCTCCGGATCCAACGCGCTGGTCGCTTCGTCCAGGATTAGAATACGGGGGTCGGTGATCAGCGCACGGGCGATCGCCATGCGCTGCTTTTGCCCACCCGAGATGTTGGAGGAGCCTTCCTCGATCCAGGTATCATAACCCTGCGGAAGCCGCTCGATGAACTCCTCCGCCCCGGCTAGGCGCGCGGCACGCACCACGTCCTCGATCGTCAGGCCGGGCCGGCCCGCCGAGATATTGTCGCGCACCGTGCCCCGGAACAGGAAGTTATCCTGCAACACCACACCGAAGGAGCGGCGAAGATGCGCGAGGTTCACCTCCCGCAATTCCGCCCCGTCGATCTTCAGAAACCCGGAGTAGTCGCGGTTCACGCCCTGCAGCAGCCGGGTGAGGGTCGACTTACCAGAGCCAGACCGGCCCACCACGCCCAGCATCGTGCCGGCGGGGATCGAGAAGCTCACCTTGTCCAGTGCTGGCGTCTTGCCGGTCGGGTAGGTGAAAGTCAGCTCCTCGAACGAGATCGCACCCTCGAAGCTCGGCCGCAGCCCAGCGCCGCTCTGCTGTTCGGGTTGGTTGTTCAGCACCGAGCCTACTTCGCCGACCGCGGCGCGAACTTCCTGGAAATCCTCGATCAGCTTGGCGAGGCCGACGAGCGGCGCCGTGACCCGGGCGCCGAGCATCATGAACGCCACCAGGGAACCAACGCCCACCGTGGAGCCCGCGTCGAGCGCCAGATAGGCGCCGACCATGATCACGCCGCGGTTGATGAACGTCTCGATCGGTGTGATCAGCGTCTGCGGCCAGTTCGCCAGCCGCCCAGCCTCCAGCCGTAACTCGCCCGATGTCGCGACCCGGGCATCCCATTCCACCTTGCGCTGCGGCTCCAATGCGAGCGTCTTGAGGGTCCGAATACCCTGCACGCTTTCAACCAGCACGCTGCTCTTCATCGATTCCGCAGCCTGCACGCGGCCGATCAGGCGGCCGATCGGCTTCAGGAAGATCATAATGATGATCGCGATCATGCCGGCCGCCGCCACCACCATCCACGACAGGGTCACGTTCAGCCAGAACAGGAACGGTAGCAGGAACACCAGCGTCATGCAGTCGAGAAACGTTCCCATCAGCTTGCCGGTGACGAATTCGCGCACCCGGTAGACCTGCAACAGGCGGTGAATCGTCAACCCAGCCTGCGTCCGTTCGAAATAATCCAGCGGCAGCGAGAGCAACCGGGTGAAGATATGGAGTTGCAGCCGCGTGTCGACGCGCGTCGATATGATCTGAATAAGCTCCCGCCGGCCATAGCCGAGCAACGTCTCGTAGATCGCGGCAATCGCCAGGATCGTGGAGAGCAGAACCAAGGTTGAAAGGCTGTGATGCCCTACCACCCGGTCGATCACCGACATCACCAGAAGCGGCGGCAGGATCGTCAACACCGATAGGGTGAGCGACGCAATGCCGACATCGTTCATCAGCTTACGCTGGGCCAGGATTAGCCGCATCACCCACATCAGCGAGAAAGGCTGGTCGGCGTCGGTCTGCCCACGTGGGCGGCGGACCAAAATCGTCTCCCCGGTCCACAACTGGGACAGCCGCAGCCGGTCCACCGCGACCGCGTCCTGGCCAGCCGACCGTGGGTCGCGGATCCACACGATGTTCCGCGTCGCATCAGACCCCACCAGCACGCCCGCCGTGCCGTCGGTGAACAACAGCACCGCCGGGGACACCACGCCGGTGCCGGCGGCGGCGGTCAGCCGCAGCAGCTGTGCCCATACCATCCGGCTGGCCTTGGCAACCAACCCCTGGTCGCGCAGCCACTTGACCAGCGACAAGGGTGATGGGATCGCGTCACCGGCTTCCAGGTGGAAGTCGCTGCGATCCAACTCGTAGCCATGATGCCGCGCCACTGCCGCGGCCGCCAACAGCCGCATCTCGGTCGCGTCTTGCTCGTTCTGGTTGCCGTTTATAGTGCCCGGCGTTATCCGCGGGTCGCTGCGACCGGCCTCGACTTTGTCCACGTTGTATCATTCCCCGTGCTTGACCAGGCAACTCGGCCGACTTCTACGCCAAGCGCCCTATAGATGGGAAGCGTTGATGAAATCCAAATGTCCGCTCGGCACGTGAAACTGGTGAAACAATAAATTCCGTACTTCCCAATCGCCGCGGACCAACGCACCGTCTCAGCCATCATAGAGAGAGCTTCCGGCATGGACATTCGACCCGCCACTCCCGCCGATCTGCCGGATATCCAGGCGATCTACGCTCACCACGTGCTACACGGCACCGGCACGTTCGAGGAGATTCCCCCCTCGCTGGAGGAAATGACCGCCCGCATGCAGGCCGGAACCGGGCGCGGCTGGGCCTGGCTGGTGGCCGTGGATGCCACGGGCGTGCTCGGCTACGCCTACTACGCGCAGATCCGGGACCGCAGTGCCTACCGTTTCACGGCCGAGGATAGCATCTACGTGCGAGAGGACGTTCGTGGCCAAGGCGTTGGTAAAGCTTTGGTTGTGCGCCTTGTTGCCGAGGCTGAGAAGGCTGGATTCCGCCAGATGATCGCGGTTATCGGTGATAGTGAGAACGTGGGATCCGTCGGGATGCATTCCTCACTTGGCTTCCATCACGTGGGAACCATGCGCGCTGTCGGGCTCAAGTTCGGCCGCTGGCTGGATACGGTCTACATGCAGCGGGCGCTGGGCGCAGGCGACGCCGCCCTGTCGAACGACTAGACGCGGCCAATGGGCGCCCACGATCGGGCGTCCACTCAATCCCTTACGTTAAGCCGATTATTACGGGAAAGTCACGATATTTCGCGGTGAGGCATCTACGCTCGTTAATACATCGTCCCTCATCTTTGGGGCCGAAATTCTATCAATCTATTCGCGGCCGAACGAATCCGCCTCGCGGCAGCGGGGCAGCACGCTAGTGCGCCGCAGCCCAACTTCCGCCAGTGCCGGTTTCCACCACTAAGGGCACGGACAACACCGCCGCATTTTCCATGACACGCTTGACCAGTGTGGCAAAGGCCTCCACCTCGGCATCCGGTGCCTCGAACAGCAACTCGTCGTGGACCTGGAGCAGCATACGCCCCGTCAGCCCGGCCCCGGCGATGGCGGCGGGCAAGCGCACCATCGCCCGTTTGATGATGTCGGCGGCGCCGCCTTGCAACGGCGCATTGCTGGCCTGCCGCTCGGCATAGGCGCGCTTGGCCCCGTTGCGGTCGGCGATGCCGGGCACCCAGCAGCGGCGGCCGAACGGCGTCAGCACGAAGCCGTGGATGCGTGCCTCCTCCCGCGTGCTCTCCATATAGGCACGGATGCCGGGGTAGCGGGCGAAATAGGCGTCGATATAGGCCTTGGCCTCGCCAGGCTCGATCTGCAACTGCCGGGCAAGGCCGAAGGCGCTGATGCCGTAGATGATGCCGAAATTGATTGCCTTCGCCCGGCGGCGCACGAGGCCTGTCATCTGGGCCATCGGCACCCCAAACACCTCACTGGCGGTGCGGCTATGGATGTCCTGCCCGGTGGCAAACGCCTCGCTCAGCGCCGGCACGTCGGCGACATGAGCCAGCAACCGCAGCTCGATCTGCGAATAGTCCGCGCTCACCAATTGATGGCCCGGCGCTGCGACGAAGGCCCGGCGGATACGCCCGCCCTCCTCCGTCCGGATCGGGATGTTCTGCAGGTTGGGGTCGTTGGACGACAGGCGGCCCGTGGTGGTGGCGGCCATCGTATAGGTCGTGTGCACCCGGCCGGTCGTGCGGTCGATTTCCGTGACCAGCGCGTCGGCGTAGGTGGATTTCAGCTTCGCAAGCTGCCGCCATTCCAGGATGCGGCCCGGCAGCTCCGCCCCACCCTCCGCCAGGGTCTGCAGCACCGCGGCATCCGTACCCCAGGTGCCGCTGCTGGTGCGACGACCGCCGGGTAGCTTCATCTCGTCGAACAGGATCTCGCCCAGCACCTTGGGGCTGCCAAGGTTGAAGGGGCGGCCGGCCAACTTGTGGATCTCCGTCTCGCCGACGGCCATTCGCTCGCCGAAATCGGCCGACAGACGTCGCAGTTCCGCCTCGTCAACCGTGATGCCCGCCCGCTCCATGTCCCCCAGCACGGGGATCAGCCGGCGCTCCAACTGCTCGTACAGCGCCGTGGCTTTGGCATCGGCCAGGCGCGCGCGCAGGGCGTGGCGCAGCCGGAGCGCGCAATCCGCCGCTTCGGCCACATGGCTCGCCGCCCGATCGGTCGCCACGGCCGAGAGGGCGAGCCGGGTGCGGCCGGTCCCCGTTACCGCGTCCAACCCCGTCACGGTGTGGCCGAGGTGCAGGCGGGACAGATCTTCCAGCGTGTGGGCGTGGGCGCCGGCGTCCTGCGCATACGACAGCAGCATATCGTCGTCGACCGCCAACACCGGCCCAAAGCCAGCCCGCGACAGCGCCAGCAGCCCGGCCTTCGCGTCATGGAACACTTTCAGCAGCGCCGGGTCGGCCAATACCGGGTCCAGCGCGATGCGCGCCTCGTTAAGGTTCAGTTGCCGGACTGGGCGCTCCAGATCGCCCTCATGTGCCAGTGGCAGGTAGCAGGCGCGGCCGGGCGCGGTCGCCAGTCCCAGACCCACCAACTCGCCGGCGCTCAATACCGGGAAGATCGCCACAACGCCGCCCGCCCGCGCCTGATCCAGCACGGCAGCCAAGCCCTCGGCATCGTCGACAGCGCCGTAGGGGCCGAAGGGCAGGACCGTCTCCTGCGGCGGTGGCGGCGGCATGTCTTCGCCCACCGGGCCATCCAGCCCCAGCCGGGTAGCGGTGGAGCGGAACCCCATGCTGTGCAGCCAGGCAGACAATGCAGCCCGCTCCGGCTCCCGCGTCACCAGCGTGTCCAATGCCTCGGGCAGTGGCACGTCGTCCCGCAGGATGACCAATTGGCGGGAAAGTCGAGCCTGCTCGGCATGGGTGATCAGCAATTCCCGCCGCTTGGACGGCTTCATGGTATGGGCGCCCGCGAGCACGCCCTCAAGATCACCGAACTCCGCCAGCAACTGGCAGGCGGTCTTCGGCCCGATGCCGGGCACGCCGGGCACGTTGTCGACGCTGTCGCCCATCAGGGCCAGCAGGTCGATCATATGCTCGGGGCCGCAGCCGAACTTCTCACGCACCTCGTCCGGCCCGATGGTTTTCTGCTTGATCGGGTCCTGCAGCAGCACGCCGGGGCGGATGAGCTGCATCAGATCCTTGTCGGACGACACGATCGTCACCTGGCCGCCCGCATCGACCGCTGCCTTGGCGTAGGCGGCGATGAGATCGTCTGCCTCCCAATCCGCCAGTTCGATGGCGGGCACGCCGAAGGCGACCGTTGCGTCCCGGACCAGGGCGAATTGCGGGATCAGCTCCGCCGGGGGGTCCGGCCGGTGGGCCTTGTAGGCGTCGTAGATGCGGTTGCGGAACGTGGTACGCCCGGCGTCGAAGATGACCGCCAAATGGGTGCCGACATGGTCCTTCAGCAGCCGCGCCAGCATGTTGGTGAAGCCGAACACGGCGTTCACGGGCGTGCCGTCCGGCCGCGTCATCGGCGGCAGGGCGTGGAAGGCGCGGAAGATGAACCCCGAGCCGTCCACCAGCACCAGATGCATTGGGCTGGGCTTGGTCAGTGTCCGCCATCCCCGGCGCCCGGGTTCAACACGAACACGCGGGAGCAATACGGGCAGAACGTCTGCTCGTGCACGATGCGGAGCCACACGCGCGGGTGGCCCAACCCGGCATTCCCCCCGTCGCAGGCGACGACGCGGTCGTCCACATGGATGATTTCGTGCTCGCCTGGGGGCATCCCGGCGGGCGTATCTGGCGTGGACGCGCCGAACGGCATATGGACCTCGACTGGTGGGGAACGCACGCCAATGATAGCCATGCTGGCCATGAGTTCAACCTTACGCGCCACCCTCGCTTGTTTGGCCCTATTGCTCGGCGGTTGCGCCACCCGGCTGCCGCCGTACGGCACGCCGGGCCAGCCGCTGACGATGCATCCGGTGCCGGATGACACCTTCACCTTGCCGGACGGCACTCGCCTGCCCGCCCGTGTGTGGCTGCCGCCGGACGGCCGGGCGCCCAGCGCCGTGATCCTGGCGCTGCACGGCTTCAACGACAGCCGGGACCAGTGGGCGCTGCCCGCCCCGGTGTTCGCCGCTAACGGCATTGCGCTGTACGCCCCCGACCAACGCGGCTTCGGCGACACTGCCGCGCGTGAGACCTGGCCCGGCACCACCGCCCTGGTCGATGATGCCGACGCGATGGCCCGCGATCTCCGACGCCGCTACCCCACCACCCCGTTATTCGTCATGGGGGAGAGCATGGGTGGCGCCATCGCCATGGACCTGGCCGCCCGCCCCGACGCCCCGCCGATCACCGGCACGATCATGCTGTCCCCCGCGGTATGGGGCCGGTCGGAACAAGGCCTCGTTCTGGCCAGCGCACTATGGGCCGCCAACGCCGTCGCGCCCGGCCACCGCATCACTGCCGGCGAAGTGCCCGTGCAGGTTCGCGCCAGCGACAACCGCGATGCGCTGATCGCCCTGGTCCGCGACCCGCTCACCATCCGCAGCACTCAGGTTTCCGTGTTGAACGGATTGGTCGACCTGATGGACTCCGCCCAGGCCGCCGCCCCCCAGGTGCACGGCCGCAGCTTCATCGCCTATGGCGGGCATGACGATCTGGTGCCGGCCGGTGCCATGGGCGTCGCCTGGGCCCATTTGCCGCCCGATACACGCCGGGCGGTGTATCCCAACGGCTATCACCTGCTGATGCGGGACCTGGACCGCCAGGCTGTCATCGACGACGTGATCACCTGGATCCGCCGCCCGGACGCGCTGCTCCCCTCCGGCGCCGACATCGCCGCGGCGACCTGGGCGACCCGATATCATCCTGGGGGTGGTGTGGAGTTCTAACGTGGGGTATGGAGTGCAGAAGACGGACCCGTAGCTCAGCTGGATAGAGCGTCGCCCTCCGAAGGCGAAGGTCGCACGTTCGAATCGTGTCGGGTCCGCCAATAAGTTTAGTGAAAACGACCTCGACGAAGGGCTAGCGATCGTCTAGCCATCAATTGATTGCAGGCCTGCGATGGCTCGCCTGACGCGCGGCCGACCTGATATGCGGAGCAGCATCGGCCAAAGGTGAAATTATCGGGTCGGACAGCCCGGTTCGAGGGGTCCTGCCGCAGAACAGCAATCCAGCATGACCGCCGAGCATGCCGCCGACCTTGCGCGTTGCAAACGCGGCATTGAGCCGCTGCGGGTTGTCGTCCCGGCGCAGGTAGCCGCGTCCTCGGTGCAGGCAATTGACCCCGTACCGATGACCTTTTGACTGCCTATCGGCTCGGTCGTCATCATCCGGCTGACACGGCATCACCCCTTACTTCAATCGGCCCCCAGATGACCGATCCAGCACCGTACTGCGCCCCCAGCATCTGGCTGGCATCCCATACAGCATTCGCCCCGCCGGAGTGCCGGTATCGATCGCCTGCTGGTGCAGGTAGAGATCGACACCACGGGCTTGTAGCTCGTCCAGCACTGTCAGAAGATCGGGCAATGACCGTCCCAGCCGGCAAACCGACCATGCTGCCACCACGTCATACTCTCGTCTGGTAACGCCCCTGAGTAGCGCTTCGAGACCCGGCCGTTGCTCACGGCCCTTGGCGCCGCTGATGCCTTCATCGCGATGGACCGCCACGATCGACCAGCCAAGGCGGCCTCTTGAAGTGGTTGAAGCTGGTTCTGAACCGTCTGGCCACGGTCGGCCGTGCTGACGCGGACATACAGTGCTGCGCGCCGTGTGCCGGGCGGGATGGCATGCTTGGTCGGCGTGGCGGCCTGCCCGGCCCAAATGGGCTCGGCGCTCATCGACCTACGGCTCTGACTTCAGAAGCAGCACCTGCACGCCACCCTGCCGGATTGACCCAAACCAGTGACCGGCGGACCAGCCTGACCATGCACCTCATTCTGCGGTCAGGGTGGTCAGCACGGTCAGGCCGGTCATGGCGCTGGACAGCCTCGTCGATGGGCGTGGTCATGCTGGTCCGGACGATCAGGATGGTCTGGCTGGTCATCCCCCGACCACACCATGGAGACTCTAGGTATCAACCAAAACGGATGGTTCCAGATACACCCGATCGGCACCCAGAAGAAGCCCGCAAAGCTGGAAGCCCGCAGGCAGAGGGGTTTTGCGAACAGGCCATTCAGCATAGTTGGTTCCTCAGCGTTCGCGCTGCCCGAGCGGAAGGGTCTGCGCAGACGACGGCACTTCCGGGGCCTTGATGTAGCGCTTACGCAGGCTGAGGAATGGTTCCTCAATATACCGAAAACTTACCCAACCCACAGGAACCATTAGGCAAAAACAGAATGCTGACCAGAGACACGCGACATAGAAATTAGAAATATCCATTACATGCATATCAATGAATTTAGCCGCACGAAAGACCACAAAAAAGTGCAGCAGGTAGATCGAGTAACTGTAAGCGCCCGCCCTCCCGATTAGGCCGGATATGCCGTTGTTGCTTGGAGCGAAGCTGCTGTCATAGTAAGCGATGAGAATGCTATAAGCGGCCCCTTCAAATGTCGGAATGATGATCCAGAGAGGCGTAGCAGACGGATAACCACCCATTTTATAAAAGCCGCCCGCGGCGTCGAACCCATAGTAGAACGCCGCAAAGCAAAGTCCCGTCGCCGCGGCCAGTGCGTGCCTACCGCAGAGCAGTGAACGGTACCGGAAGGCAAATATTCCGAGCAGAAACTGGTCTATATGACCAACAATCGTCCAATAGGAGAGATATTGGACCTCACCACAATGTAAGTACAGCACAAGCCGGGCCATGACTGCTACGGCCAAGAACGCAAGGGGAGCCTGCGGCCAACGGCGTGAGGCAATCATCAGCACCGGCAGTATGAGGTAGAAATGCGCTTCGACAGTGATTGACCACCCGCCATTCGGCAATGATGGCAGTACGGCACCCTTAAGAAGTTGACGCGTGTAAGCCCAAAGCTGAAAATTTCCGTTACGCAAATATTGCTCAGTGCCAACAGCGGCGATAACCAGGATCAGCAATGGTGCGAGCCGCAATAGTCTGTTCCACAAGAAAAGCGGGTAACTCACTAACTTGCCATGGAGAATCTTCGCAAAAAGATACCCCGAAAGGGTCATGAAAAGAGCAACGCCAGTGTGTCCCTCATCTAATATCGACAGGGGGAAGATCGCTGGCGCTCCGGCAAAAGGTACTGGAAATCCATTCCCCGAATGTATGAAGTGCCAAGTGAAAACGGTCAGGGCAGCAAGCGCACGCACATGATCCAATGCCACCCAGTGCTGTCCCGTAGACGCCCGCATCATCAGCCCCCGGCAGAAGCAAGATACTCAATTCCCTCGCCTTCATTCTGAGCAGATAAGCTCATCTTGCATGTTGGCACTGGAACTCTAGGCGAATCCGGACCTACCGTCCACACCGTCCACCAGACCCTCTGACTGATCAGCACATTAAGGGAAGCCTGACCGGTATCGCGGTCCGTCAAGGAGCGGAGCATCACGATCAATTCGTGTAAACGTCCGGGCCATATAGTTCTCAGGGTTGCGCAAACTGTCTTGTTGCCCGGATAATTCAGCGCGCGCCGAAGGCGCGCACCACCAGTGGAGGGAGGTTCCACCCGGAGAGTTATCGATAGCTCCGGTAGCTGACGAGCGGCCCTGCTGGGTAACCGGCCGTCTCGTGACAAAGGCGGCCTAGGGTCCGGACCCATAAACATCTTGGCGCGACGCGTGGTGT
>NZ_LMUY01000089.1:0-1462 GCF_009765685.1 Acidisphaera sp. L21
ATGGAGGGGCTGGACATCGTCCTGCACGGCGAATCCATCGGGTAGCTCCCACCCAACACTGCGCCGAACAAAACGCCCCGCCGGGACTGTCCCGGCAGGGCGTTTCTATGTGTAGCGCTCGAAAACCTACCCGCCCCAACCGGGACGGGCAGGGAAGGCGGCTTAGACGGAGTAATACATCTCGAACTCGACCGGGTGCGGCGTGTGTTCGAAGCGGTACACCTCGTTCCACTTCAGCTCGATATAGCTCTCGATCTGGTCGACGGAGAACACGTCGCCAGCCAACAGGAATTCATGGTCCGCAGCCAGCGCACCCAGAGCTTCACGCAGCGAACCACACACCGTCGGAATGCCCTTCAGCTCCTCTGGCGGCAGATCATACAGGTCCTTGTCCATCGGGTCACCCGGGTGGATCTTGTTCCGGATCCCATCCAGACCAGCCATCATCAGCGCCGCGTAGGCGAGGTACGGGTTCGCCGACGGATCAGGGAACCGGACCTCGACGCGCTTCGCCTTCGGGTTGGTGGTGTACGGAATGCGGCAGGACGCCGACCGGTTGCGCGCAGAGTAGGCAAGCAGCACCGGCGCCTCGAAGCCCGGGATTAACCGTTTGTAGCTGTTGGTGCTCGGGTTGGTGAAGGCGTTCAGCGCCTTGGCGTGCTTGATGATGCCGCCGATGTAATAGAGGCACATCTCGGACAGATCGGCATATCCGTTGCCGGCGAACAGCGGCTTGCCATCCTTCCAGATTGACTGGTGGGTGTGCATGCCGGTGCCGTTGTCGCCATAGATCGGCTTCGGCATGAACGTCGCGGTCTTGCCGTAGCTATGGGCGACGTTGTGGACGCAGTATTTATAGATCTGCATCTGGTCGGCCATCTTGGTCAGCGTGGTGAAACGCGTTCCCAGTTCATGCTGCGACTGCGCCACCTCGTGGTGATGCTTTTCGATCGGCAGGCCCATCTCACCCATGGTGGACAGCATCTCGGCGCGCAGGTCGCTCTCGCTGTCGACGGGTGGGACAGGGAAGTAGCCGCCCTTGACCACCGGACGGTGACCCATATTGCCCTCTGGATATTCCTTCATGTTGGAACCCGGTCCCTCGATGCTCTCGATCGAGTAGCTGCCGAAATTCCCGCCCGTGCCGAACCGGACGCTGTCGAAGATGAAGAATTCGGCCTCGGCGCCCGTCAGGATGGTGTCGCCGATTCCGGTGGACTTCAAATAGGCCTCAGCCAGCTTGGCCGTGGCGCGCGGGTCTCGCGAATAATACTGGCCGGTCGACGGCTCGATAATGTCGCAGAACAGGATCAGCGACGGCTTCGCAGCAAACGGATCCAGCACGGCGGTGCTGCAATCCGGCATCAAGATCATGTCGCTCTCGTTGATCGCCTTCCAACCGGCGATCGACGAACCGTCGAACATGAAACCATCCGTGAGGCTATCCACATCCACGGTCGAA
>NZ_LMUY01000089.1:1525-44362 GCF_009765685.1 Acidisphaera sp. L21
TGCTGCCACTTACCGCGCGGGTCGGTGAAGCGCAGGTCCACATACTCGACCGAATGCTCCTGGATCATTTCCAGGACTTTCGACGCCTCGCTCGCCGCCACCGGCGTCGCTGCCTTCTTCGCCATACCGTCTGTTCTCCTAAAAGATGGCCGCAATGTGCGGCCGACTAGATTGCTTCGTTTCCGCGCTCGCCAGTGCGTATCCGCACGACTTCCTCAATATTGCTCACGAAGATCTTGCCATCGCCGATTCGCCCGGTTCGGGCTGCAACGACGATCGCCTCGACCGCCCGTTCCACAACGTCATCCTCGCAAACGACCTCGATCTTCACCTTCGGCAGGAAGTCCACGACGTATTCGGCGCCGCGATACAGTTCCGTGTGACCTTTCTGACGACCGAAACCCTTCGCTTCCACGACAGTGATGCCTTGAAGCCCGACCTCGTGCAGAGCGTCCTTCACTTCATCCAGCTTGAATGGCTTGATGACCGCCTCGATCTTCTTCACCTCGTCTCCCCCATATCTGAGGCCGCCGCAACCGGGGTGCGACGGCGGCGGAGGGTTGCATGCGCCGTGCCATGGGGCAATGCGCTAGGCGGGGGATTGGCCCGAAATGGCAGCTTTCGGTGCAGCAGATTGAATGCCCGGCCCTACAGCGCCATAATGCCTCGATGCGCCAGCGGAGGAACCGCCCAAAATGAAGCCTGCGAACGAGCTGCTATCCGGGATCGGCACCACGATTTTCACGGTGATGTCGGCCCTGGCAACTCAGCACGGCGCCATCAATTTGGGCCAGGGCTTTCCAGACAGTGACGGCCCCTTGGACGTGCTCGCCGCGGCCGCGGCCGCGCTGACCGACGGGCGCAATCAATACCCGCCTCTCACCGGCGTGACAGAACTGCGTCAGGCCGTTGCCGCGGCGAATGCTAGGTTCTATGGCCTGGATGTCGACCCGGCGACCGAGGTGGTCGTCACCTCCGGCGCGACCGAAGCCATCACTGCCAGCTTGATGGCGTTGTTGAACCCCGGCGACGAGGTCGTGCTGATCGAACCGCTATACGACACCTACCTCCCAATCGTGCGCATGTTGGGCGCCGTCCCCCGGCTCGTTCGGCTGGAGCCGCCGAAATGGGACTTGCCGCGCACCGAATTGGCCGCCGCTTTCGGCCCGAAGACCAAGGCCATCCTGCTGAACACCCCGATGAACCCCACCTCCAAGGTGTTCACCAATGCCGAGCTCGCCTTCATCGCCGATCTGCTGGTTAAGCACGATGCCTACGCAGTTTGCGACGAAGTCTACGAACACCTGACCTATGACGGCTGGCGCCACGTCCCGCTGATGACGCTGCCCGGCCTGCGGGATCGCTGCCTGCGAATCGGCAGCGCCGGCAAAACCTTCAGTCTCACTGGCTGGAAGGTGGGTTACATCACCGCACCGGCCCCGCTGGCCTTGCTGGCCGCCCGTGCGCACCAGAACCTCACCTTCACCACGCCCCCCAACCTGCAGCGGGCCGTGGCAGTCGGTCTGGCGAAGGATGACGCTTATTTCCAAGGCCTGGCGAGTGCGTTGGAGGCAAAGCGCGATCGGCTATCGGCCGGGCTGGCCGGGTTGGGCATGACGGTACTGCCCAGCCAGGGCAGCTATTTCGTGTCGGTCGACTACAGCCCGCTCGGCTTCGCCGGCGACGACGTGGCGTTCTGCCGCCATATCACCGAGCAGGCGCGCGTCACCGCGATCCCGCTAACTGCGTTCTACGACGCCTCGGGTGGTCCTGCGCCGTCACATTACGCCCGGTTCGCCTTCTGTAAGGCCGACGCGATCCTGGACGAGGCGGTGGCACGTTTGCGTCAACATTTTACCGCCCGCAGCGCCGCAAGGTTGACGGCAACCGGTTGACAGCGCTAAGTCCGCGGCCCTGGCGGCGGACGTAGCTCAGTTGGTAGAGCGCCGGTTTGTGGTACCGGTTGTCGCGGGTTCGATCCCCGTCGTTCGCCCCAGGCCGATATCCCCTATCGGGGATCGGCAATGATCCCAGCACTCATCCTTGCTGGTGGCGCGGCCCGCCGAATGGGCGGCATCGACAAGCCGATGCTGCTGCTGGCCGGGCAATCCCTTTTGGCTCATCTCATCGCTAGGCTGTCGCCTGACCATCCCCACCTCGCGATCAGCGCCAATGGTGACCCAGCCCGGTTCGCCTTGCCATACCCGATTCTGCCGGATCCCATCCAGGGGCAGGGCCCATTGGGCGGTGTGCTGGCTGGGTTGGAATGGGCAGCCGCACTAGGCGCTACTACGCTGCTGACGGTGCCCGGCGACACCCCTCTCATTCCCGTAGGCCTCGCAAGCCGCCTCGCGCCTGCCCCGGCAGCGGCCGAAAGCGGCGGTCAGCGCCATCACCTGGTGGCGCTCTGGCCTGTCGCTGCCGGGCCGCTCCTGCGCGCCTGGCTGCTCCACCCCGGCACCCGAAGCGTGCGCGCCTTTGCCGAGACCGTGCCGATGCGCTCTGTCTGGTTCCCCGGCGACCCCTTCGCCAACATCAATACGCCAGCCGATCTCGCAGCGCTCGAAGCCCGCGTGCAAGCTGGCACGTGACGTGCTTCTCTACGCCACCAAACTGCCGGAGAATTGGCTGATGAAGCGTTTGTGGGTCGCAATGGCCGTGTTTGCCGCCGGGCTGTCGACCGCCCATGCGGAGGATATCCTGATCGGAGCCATCTATCCACTCAGCGGCAACGCCTCCCAAATCGGCGTCGACGCCCAGGCGGCCGTCGGCGTGATGAGCGACATCATCAACACCGACCACGCAGCCATTCCCATGCTGCTGGGCAAGGGGGGCGGCCTGCCGCACATGCACGGTGCCCATATCAAGGTCATCTTCGCAGACCATCAGAACGACCCGCAAAAGGCCCGCGCCGAGGCTGAGCGCCTGATCACGCAGGAGCATGTCGTCGCCCTGATCGGCAGCTACACCAGCGCCACCGCCGCCACCATCAGCCAGGTCGCCGAGCGCTACGAAGTACCCTACATGGCGATGGACAACTCCTCCCCGTCGTTGAGCCAGCGCGGCTTGAAGTGGTTTTTCCGCACCAGCCCACATGATGAGATGTTCACCCAGGGCATGTTCGACTTCTACAAGGCCATTGGCGAAAAGACCGGCCACCCGGTGAAGACCGTGTCGTTGTTCTATGAGGACAGCATCTTCGGCAGCGACAGTTCCAACGTGCAGAAGAAGCTTGCCGCCGCCGCCGGAATCAAGGTTGTCGCCGATATCAAGTATCGCGCCAACTCCCCGTCTTTGTCCGCCGAGGCGCAGCGGTTGAAGTCGGCCGATGCGGACGTCGTGATGCCATCCTCCTACACCTCGGACGCGATCCTGCTGATGCGGTCGGATAACGAGATCGGCTATCACCCGACCATCATGGCGCAGTCGGCCGGATTCGCCGAAAACTCCTTCCTCACCTCGGTCGGCACCTTGGCCGATGGCGTGATGAGCCGCTCGTCCTTCGCGCTCGACGCCGTGAAGTCCCGCCCGGCGATCCCCGCCGTGAATGCGATGTTCCGGGCTCGGGCGAATAAGGACCTGAACGACAACACCTCCCGCCAGATCGTGGCCGTGCAAACCCTGGCCGACGCGATCGACCGCGCCGGGTCGTCCAAGCCGGAAGACATCCGTGCAGCACTGACCAAGACCGACATCCCGGGCGATCAGACCATCATGCCGTTGAAAGGTGTGAAGTTCGACAGTACCGGGCAGAACACGGAAGCGACGCCGGTGATCCAGCAAATCTCGGGCGGCGCCTACCACACGATCTACCCGTTCGACATTGCGGTGCAGGCGCCCGTCTGGAATGTCGGCAAGTAGGTGACGCTCGATACCGTTCTGCAGGTCGCACTCAGCGGCCTGCTGATGGGGTTGATCTACGCGCTAGTTGCCGCCGGGCTAAGCCTGATCTTCGGCTTGATGGACATTGTGAACTTTGCGCATGGCGAGTTGTTGATGCTCGCCATGTACGCCACGGTGTTGCTGAATGCCGCGACTGGGCTCGACCCGCTGCTGCAACTTCCCGTGGTCGCGGTCGGCATGTTCGTGCTGGGCGTACTGATCTATCGCTGTCTGATCGGTCGCGCCCTCGGCGTGCAGTTTAACCGCGGCATGGTGCAGATCTTCGTCACATTCGGTCTGGCCATCTTTATCCGCGGCGCTGCCCAGCTCGCCTTCGGTGGCGATTTCCGCAGCGTCAACGTGTCTTGGCTGGGCAATAAGACCGTGCATTTCGGCGGTGTTTACGTGCCGCTGCCACAATTGGCCGCCAGTCTGGTCTGTCTGGTGGCATTCGCCGCTTTGCTTGGCATCAGCCGCACCGAATTCGGCCGCGCGTTGGAGGCAACGCGAGAGGATCGTGATGCCGTGGCGCTGATCGGCATTGATCGCGATCGTATCTTCGCGCTCGGCTGGGGCCTCGGCGCTGCTGCCGTTGGCATCGCCGGCACCATGCTGGCGACATTCTATTATGTGTCGCCGACGGTCGGCGCCAACTTCGCCCTCATCGCCTACGTCACCGTGGCGCTCGGCGGGTTCGGCAGCATGACGGGCGCGCTTGTCGCCGGTGTGCTGATCGGTGAGGTCGAAGCCGTCACCGCCCAAGTGCTGGAGCCATCGCTCAAGCAGGTCGGCATGTTCGCGATCTACCTCGTCGTGCTGATGGTCCGTCCGCGTGGGTTGTTCGGAAAGATATGATGACCAACAGCATCCTTCGCCGCCGCCGCAACGAATTGGTTGCCGGCGTGCTCGTCCTCATCATCCTGGCCGTGTTGCCCCTGCCGATCCGCGACGTCTACACGCAGAACCTGATCATCCTCACCATCCTCTACGCCGGGCTGTCGCAGGCGTGGAACATCTTGGGTGGCTATTGCGGACAGATCTCACTCGGCCACGGCCTATATTTCGGCATTGGCGCCTACGTCTCCACCATGCTGTTTGTCAGCGCCGGCATTCCCCCCACGATCGGCATGTTTGCCGCCGGCATCGTGGGGGCTGTGGCGGCGTTGCTGGTGGGTTGGCCATGCTTCCGCCTCTCCGGCCACTACTACGCCATCGCGACGGTGGTGGTGGGGGAGATTGGATACCTGCTATTTCTGAACTGGGATTTCGTTGGCGCCGCAACCGGCTTGTATGTGCCGTTTCACGGCGAGAACTGGGCAGCCCTGCAATTTCGAACCTCGAAGCTACCGTTCCACTATGTCGTGCTCGCCTTCGCGGCACTCACCTGGATCGTTGCCTGGGTGATCGAGGGCTCGCGTTGGGGCTATTCGTGGCGGGCCGTCCGCGATGACGTCACGGCGGCGCGGTCGCTGGCGGTGCGGGTGTTCCCGTCCAAGATGGCTGCGGCGGCGATCAGTGGCTTCTTTACCGCGATCGGCGGCGCGATCTACGCGCAATATGTTGGCTATATCGACCCGGACAGCGTGCTTGCCTCTTCCTTCTCCGTGCTCATTGCGCTGCCAGCGGTGCTGGGTGGTGTCGGCACGCTATGGGGCCCACTGGTCGGCGCCATCGTGCTGATCCCGACCAGCGAACTGACCCGGTCCTATATGGGCGGTGCCGGCGGTATCGATCTGATGATCTATGGCGGTCTCATCGTCGTCATCGCCTTGGCCCGGCCCACCGGGCTCGTCAGCCTGCTGGGGATTCGCAAGCAAGTAGGTGGTGCCAATGCCGCCCCTACTTGAGGTCCAGAACGTCAGCAAATCCTTCGGCGGCGTGGCGGCCAATGTCGACATCAGCTTCGACGTCGCCGCCGGCGAGATACTGGGACTGATCGGGCCGAACGGCGCTGGGAAGACCAGCCTGTTCAACTCGATCTCCGGCGAGGTGTCACCTGACCGCGGGGAGATCCGGCTGGAGGGCAGGCGTATCTCCGGCACCGGCCCACTGGTCTGTGCCCGGGCCGGGATTGCCCGCACCTTCCAGGTCGTCCGCTCGTTCGACAGCATGACAGTCCGAGAAAACGTCATGGTTGGCGCATTCAGCCGCACCAATCGTGCGCGCGAGGCGATGGCCGAGGCGGAGCGCGTGCTCGACGTGGCAGGGCTGAGCGCTCGGGCCGACCATGCCGCGTATTCGCTGACCCCGCCGGAAAAACGCCGGCTGGAGATCGCGCGCGCGTTGGCCACCCGGCCGCGCATCCTGCTGCTGGACGAGATGCTGACCGGCCTGACCCCGACGGAGGCGCAATCCGGCGTGCAGCTAATCCGCGACGTACGTGACCAAGGTGTCACCGTGATCATGGTCGAGCACGTGATGGAGATTCTGCTGCCATTGATCGACCGCGCCGTAGTGCTGAATCTTGGCCGTGTACTCACCCAGGGCCTGCCGAAAGATCTAGTGCGCGACCCGGCGGTCATCCGAGCCTATTTGGGCGACAAGTATGCCGGGTGACGTGATCCTGCGTCTGGAGGACGTCTCCGCCGCCTATAAGGGCCTCAGGGCGCTGCAGGGCGTCTCGTTGGAGGTGGCGCGGGGCGAGATCGTAGCCGTGGTCGGCGCCAACGGGGCCGGCAAGAGCACCCTGCTGCGCGCGATTTCCGGGCAGGTGAGCACCGGCGGCGTCATCACCTTCGACGGCAAGTCGCTGGCCCGGGTGCCACCCCACCAGATCACTCGCATGGGCGTCGGCCTAGTGCCTGAAGGGCGGCGGTTGTTTCCGCGGCTGAGCGTGGAGGACAATCTGCGCCTGGGTGCCTATGCCCGCCGGGGCGAGGCCGACCGGTTCAAGCCGTTGGACACTGTATTCGCGCTGTTCCCCCGCCTCAAGGAGCGCCTCGCGCAACGAGCGGAGACGCTGTCTGGCGGGGAGCAGCAAATGCTGGCCATCGGCCGGGCGCTGATGACCCAGCCTCGCCTGCTAATGCTGGACGAGCCCAGTCAAGGCATCGCGCCCAAATTGGTCGACGACATTCTGGCCGCCGTAGCGCGCATTCGCACCGATCTGGGCGTGACGGTGCTGCTGGTGGAACAGCGCTTGGGCGAGGCTTTGGCGCTGGCCGACCGAGCCTATGTCCTCCAGACTGGACGCGTGGTTATGTCCGGAATGGCAGCTGATATTGCGGCAGATGATGGTGTCCGCCGGGCATATTTAGGTCTTTAGAGGGGATGATCGCATGAACCGCCTGAGCCGCCGCGGCCTCGCCGCAGCTTCCGCATTGCTGCCCGTCGCCGCGTTGATCGGCCAGGCCCACGCGCAGAGCAGCGGCACCGAGTCGGCGTTGGATCGTGTCCAACGCACCAAAACCCTGCGCATCTCCGCCCTGCCCGGCGCCGCCCCCTACTTCGCCAAGGATCTGGCCAGCGGGACCTGGAAGGGCGCCTGCGTCGAGATGGCGGCCGACATCGCCAAGGTCTTCGATGCCAAGGTCGAATATGTGGAGGGAACCTATGCCTCCTCCGTGCTGGACCTGCAGTCGAACAAGGTCGACCTTGCCTTCGCGCTGAACCCGACCCCAGCGCGGGCGCTGGCCATCAACTTCACCCATAGCTTCATCACCCATCCATTCGGCTGCATCGCCAAGGCCGGGTTCAGCCCGAAAACCTGGGACGATTTGAACAAGCCGGAGATCCGCATCGCCTGCGACGTCGGCTCCCTGCATGAGGTGGCGGCCCGGCGCTACTGCCCGAAGGCGCAGATCACCGCATTGAAGACCCCGGACGAGGCGACGCTGTTCTTCCAATCCGGCCGGGCCGACGCCTTCATCCTCGCGGCCATGCTGGGCCTGTCCGCCCTGGCGAAGAACCCGTCCATGGGCAGATACGAACTGCTCAGCGGGCCGGTGGTCGCTCTGCCAAGCAATTTTGGCGTGCGGCGAGAGGCGGATACTCGCTTCGTGGAAGTCATCAACGCCTGGATCGACTTCAATCGCGGCACTGGCCAGGTGCGTGAGTACCTCCTCGACGGGCTGGCGCTGAACGGGGTGACGCGGGACATGCTGCCCGCCGGATTGACGTTCTGACCACGCTGGCCTGATGGGCTATCAATGGGGTTTCGGCTTTCTGCTGCGTTACACCCACCTCTTCGTCGTAGGGGTGGAGGTGACGCTCGCCTATACGGTCGGCACGGTGCTGCTGGGCCTGCTACTGGGCCTTCTGATCGGGCTTGGCCGCTTGTCGAAGTCGCGTCTGGTCAATCTGCCGCTGATTGCATTGATCGAGGTGTTTCGCTGCACGCCATTATTGGTGCAGATCATCTGGTTCTACTATGCGCTGCCAATCATCCTAAATATTCAGATCCCAGCCGTCGTCGCCGCCACGCTGGTACTGTCGTTCTACACTGCAGCCTTCTATGCCGAGATCTTCCGCGGCGGCATCGCCTCGATCGAGCGTGGGCAGTGGGACGCCGCCCGGGCTGTGGGGCTGCGGCCCTGGCATGTCATGCGCCTCGTAGTGTTGCCGCAGGCGATCCGGCGGATGGTGCCGCCGTTTCTAAACCAGTCGATCATCCAGTTGAAGAACACGTCGCTAGTGTCGACGATTGCAGTACCCGATTTACTGTATCAGGGTACCTTGATCACGGGTGATACGTTCCGGCCGCTGGAAGTTTATACGGCGGTTGCGGTCATCTACTTCGTCCTGCTGTTTCCGCTCACCCGATTAGTACAGTGGTACGAAGGTAGGCTGCAGCGCGGCCATTGAGGTTAGCGAGCCAAGCAATGCGCGGCACTGTTGCAGCGTTTGGCGATTAACGAGACTTTCATTTAGCGCATCTATACCGATGGCATGCGCCCGCTTCTCAAAATACTGTCCGTCATCGCTTGCCTGACCGGCATCGACGCGCCTGTTTCCGCGCAACTGTTCGAAAGTGGTCGCTTGCTGGCAACAACCGGCGTGAATCAGTTGGAGGGCGCAGGCGGCGGAGGCCTGGTGCCGTGGGCGCTGATCACCGGCTATGGCACGCGCGACGCTATCGGCGGCAATGTTCATGGCACTTACGTCTGGCTGCCGAACTTCACCCTTGGCAGTGCCGGTGCGGCGATCGGCTTGTATGACCGGGTCGAGTTGTCGTACGCGCACGAAACGTTCGACACCCGGACAACCGGGGGCAAGCTGGGCCTGGGGAATGGGTATGCCTTCAACGAGGATGTCGTCGGCTTAAAGCTGCGCGTGTTCGGCAACGTCGTCTACGATCAGGATAGCTGGATGCCGCAAGTCGCGGTTGGCGCGCAGTTCAAATCGACTGATAATCATGCGATACTGCATGCCATCGGAGCCAAATCCTCCAAGGGCGTGGATATGTACCTGGCCGCGACCAAGCTGTTCCTGGAGGAAAGCCTGCTGCTGGATGCGACGGTGCGGCTGACCAAGGCGAACCAGTTTGGCCTTCTTGGCTTTGGTGGCGACCGCAATGGCGGTTACAGTTTTGAGTTCGAAGGCTCGGCAGCCTATCTCATCAGCCGGCAAATTGCCATCGGTGCTGAGGTGCGAACCAAGCCCGACAATCTCAGTTTTGCGAAAGAGGGAACGGCTGTCGACGTGTTCGCGGCATATTTCCTCACCAAAAATCTTTCAACCACGGTCGCCTATGTCGGCCTTGGCGATATTGCCCGGCAGAAGGGGCAGAACGGCGTTTACGTATCTCTGCAAGCCGGTTTCTAGGCCAGAAAGGCACATTGGATGGCTCATTGGATCATTGCGTTTCCAGCTATAGCGTTCTTGCTGGTGGCGGCACCCGAGGCAAAGGCGACCCTCTATGACGATATGGGCGGCAAGGAAGGGATCGATCGCCTGGTCGATAACTCGATCAAATCGTTTCTCGCAGACCCGCGGATTGGCAAGACCTTCGACGACACCAACATGGTGCGATTTCGTACGATGCTGACGGCACAATTCTGCCACATCGCCGACGGCCCTTGCAAATATAATGGGCACAGCATGGCAGTCGCGCATCGCGGCCTGGCGCTGCGACAGGTTGATTTCAACGCCCTGGCCGAGGATCTGCAATCCGCAATGGACGTGTCTGGCATTCCCTTCCGGACGCAAAACCGGCTGCTTGCCTTGTTGGCCCCCATGCAGCGTGATGTGGTGACGAAATGAGCCGCCGGCTGGCTTTTGCGAGCCTGACTCTCACATCACTGGCGCTTGGAGCCCCATGGCTGCACGCTGGTGCTGCCAACCTCGTTACGATAATTCAGTCGCACCGCGCCTTCAGCGTGACCGACCTACACCTTAAGCGAGGGGACTCTGTGCGATTCACCAATGACGACCTGTTCAATCATCAGGTCTACGTTAAGTCCCCGGCCTTCTCCTTCGACAGTGCTGAGCAGGCACCGGGTGAGGCGGTCAGTGTTGCTTTCCCGGTTGCCGGCACCTTCGACGTCCTGTGCGGCATGCACCCACGGATGCATCTGGCCGTCATTGTAGAATAATAGCGACGCGTCGGAGACCCCCCCCTTCCGGAAGAGTCTGGTGCCGATACGGTTTAAAATACTTTTGGGCTGCCTTGCGCTGACCCTTATGACGGTGGGTCTGGGATTATACAGCCGGTCGGCTGAACAACAACTCGGTGCGCTAAGCGTTCGGCTGTATGACGATGCGTTTCTGGCGATGAGTTATTTACGCTCGGCCCAGAACGACCTACTGCTCGCCGCCGCATTCCAGGACGACAAGGCCGAGGAGCGCCTGCACGACGCCGTAGCCGATATCACGGTGGCTGAGGACCGGGCCATGTCCCCATCCGGCAAGAAGGCTGCTGCCGGACTGCATAAGTCGCTGGTCGAAATATCAATGCTACACGGCCAGGCGCGCATCGACGCTATTGCCGGGGCAGAGGAAGATTTTGACACGGCGGTCGAGATCTATGGCTCCGATGGGTTTCATTTACGCCGGGTCGTGGGTGATGTGCTGGTCGATACCGATCGCCACACCTGGATCGCGCTTGGCGTGTCCGTACTGGCCGCGCTGGTCATCACGATCCTGCTGGGCCGCGCCATCCTGCCGCAGGTGCGCCAGGCGGTTCGGATCGCGCAGGCCATTGCCGGCGGAAACCTAGCCAACACCATGACGCCCCGCGGCCGCAGCGAAACCGCGGATCTTCTGCGGGCGCTGGGCATCATGCAGGCCGCCATCTCTGCCAGCTTGGAGGAGAACAAACTGTTGCTGAAGCGACAGGCGGAGGCGCATGCGGCTGAGGATCGCCACCAGGCGCAGATCGACGCCTTCGTGCAGCGTTTCGGTCGCAGCATCGCTGGCGTCTTTCGCATTGTCTCCGATTCCTCCGTGGGAATGATGCGCAAAGCCGACGGCTTGCTGACCGATGCCGACGCGCTGCTGCACAGCGAGCGGGAAATGAACCAGGAGATCGAGCAGGTCGTTGCCCGGATCGCCGAGGCCAGCACGGCATCCAAGGCATTGAGTGAGGCCATTGTCGGTATTCGGGAACAGGCGGCCCAGTCCGAGCAGCGGGCGAAAGCCGCGCTGGAGGAGACTCAGGCAGCGAATGTCCAGATGTATACGCTGGACAATGTTGCCCACGAGATCGCCATCGTCGCCAGTCTCATCGGATCCGTGGCGAGTGAGACCAAAATGCTGGCCTTGAACGCCACGATCGAGGCCGCGCGGGCTGGCCCGGCGGGCGCCGGCTTTGCCGTGGTTGCCAACGAAATCCGCCTGTTAGCGCAGCGTAGCGCGCAGGAGGCGAAGATGGTGCAGCGACGAATCGCCAGCATCGTGTCGACAACGGCCGCCACGCGCGCCTCGATCACCGCAATCGATCTATCGGCGCAGGACGTTCATCGCCTCAGCGCCTCCATCGCCGGCGCGGTCGCGCTGCAGGAAGAGGCATCGACCAGCATGTGGTGCAGCATCTGGGAAATTTCGGTCAACGCCACGAATGTCGAGCGCAGCCTGGCCGCGATTGGCGGTGTCACGCGTAAGGGCGCCGAAAACCTACGGGCGATCGGTGATGCGGCAGGAAGGCTGTCGCATCACGGCACGGATCTGAACGGCGAGGTATCTGCCTTTCTCCAATTCGTCAGGACCATCAAGCAGGGCGAGTTCAACAAGGCGCCGGTCTGCTTCGCCGCCCAGATTGAGATCGGGGGGGTCTTGCGGGTCGGCCAGGTGGTGTTCACCTCGGACGTCACAGCGACCTTCGCCCCCGTTTTCGAAGCCAATGCGGGCACGTCGGCCACTTTGCACCTGGCTGCTGGGCGGCACAGTCTTGCCGTGCGGATCACTGAGTCGGACAAGGAAGCCGTACAACTGCAACCCTCGCTTGGTGCGGAGGCGCGGCAGGATCTGCGAAACCTTCTGCTGGAGCTGAACGACGTTGCCGCGGTCGAAACCCCGCAGCTAGCCGCCGCCTAGGCCACTTTAGCGGTGGACACAGCGAAGGTGCGGGCTAGACCGTCCGCCAGGGCAATCGGGATTATGCCGAGCTGCCGGTTCATCGGCTCGATGCCCCAGCTTTTGTCCTCCAGAAGTCGCTGCACCTCCGCCCGGCGGATCGTCGGGATGCCGGGGACAACTCGGGTCAGAGGTGCGGCAAACCGCAGCAGCCCGGCGGATAGTGGCACGATGCGCGGTGGTGGCAACCCGGCGGCTCGTGCCACGGCCCGAACGAAATCGGCATAGGTCAACCGGTCCCCCCCCGCCAGCACCAGCGTCTCTGGCCGGTGCCAGATTGTGTCGATCGCGGCACGGAGGGAGCGGGTGACATCTCCTTGATAGATCGGTCGCACGAAAGCCTGACCGCCACCCGGTAAGGGCACGAGGGGCATGCGTGCGAGCAACCGGGCGAGACGTTGCACATTATCCTCGCCTTCGGCGCCATAGATCATCGTGGGGTGCAGCATCACCCCAACGCGTGAGGAACCACGAAACGCCGCTTCACCCGCCAGCACACCCAATCCATGCGCATCGGGCCAGCGGGTGAACTTGCGGGTGCTGCCCAGGAAGACGAAATGCCCCACATCACTTGGTGCGGCGTCCAAAATATCTGCCGCGTGGCGCGCGTGGGCGCAAGACACGACGACCTGCGCCTCCTTCAATGCCTTACGAAGAGTGCGCGGGCTGCGCAAATCAGCCAACCTGGGGCTGGCCGGAAGGCCAGTGGCCTGCCATTTCGCGGCGTTGCGCACGACAGGCACATATTGCACGCCATCCGCCGCCAGCGACCGGCAGAGCGCGACACCGGACCGGCCGGTTGCACCAATGATATGAACGTTCATGGGCTTCATCATAAAGGCCAGATCTAGGGGGAAAACCCTACGGTATTCAAATACCACCGCCATAATCGCTTGACTCTATAAGCCTGTACGTCAATACAGAGCGCCCAGATGCTAACGGAATTTTGCTGATGAAGACGACCCTTTCGTTGAAGCCTGCGGAGGTCACTAAGAACTGGACGCTCATCGATGCGGACGGTCTGGTGCTCGGGCGGCTTGCATCGATCATTGCCCAGCGGCTGCGTGGCAAGCACAAGCCGCAATTTACCCCGCATGTCGATTGCGGCGACCATATCGTGGTCGTGAATGCCGAGAAGGTTCGCGTGACCGGTAAGAAGGCCGACCAGTCGGTGTTCTACTATCACACCGGCTTTCCTGGTGGGATCAAAGGCCGTACGGTTCGTGCCCTGTTGACCGGCCGCCACCCCGAGCGTGTTATCGAAAAGGCCGTCGAGCGGATGATCACCCGCGGACCGCTGCAGCGCGCGCAGATGAAGCATTTGTATGTCTACGCCGGCCCTGACCACAAACAGGAAGGCCAGCAGCCACAGAAGCTGGACGTAGCCGCGCTCAACCGCAAGAACACGAGGGTCTGATGTCCGATACAACCGAGACCCGGACGGGCACGCTCGCCGACCTGAAGGACTTCGCCGTCGCTGGCGCAGTGCCAACCTCCGAGGCCGTTGCCACACTGGTCGAACCGAAGCGCGATGCGCAGGGCCGTTCCTACGCAACGGGTCGCCGCAAGAACGCGATCGCCCGCGTATGGATCAAGCCCGGCAAGGGTGAGATCAAGGTCAACGGCAAGACTGTGACCACCTATTTCGCACGCCCGGTGCTGCGGATGCTTATCACGCAGCCGTTTCTCATTTCCGACCGCTACAATCAGTTCGACGTGTTCTGCACGGTGAACGGTGGCGGCTTGTCCGGACAGGCGGGTGCGCTGCGCCACGGCATCAGCCGCGCGCTGACGTATTATGAGCCAGGCTTGCGCGGCATCCTGAAGCTTGCCGGCTTCTTGACTCGTGACAGCCGCGTGGTGGAACGCAAGAAGTACGGCAAGGCGAAGGCTCGCCGGTCTTACCAGTTCTCCAAGCGCTAATCGACCACAGCGGGGTCTGTCCTCATGGGCAGGCCTCGCCGATTGTCAGACCGATTTTGCTGCCATCAAGACAGCCATTCCGCCGTATCTCTTGCACCGACTGGGCAACGCCCCCACCATCGGGTTAGGAGGTATGTGCATGACCTACACCGTATTCATCGATGGCGAGGCGGGCACCACTGGACTTGGCATCCGTGATCGCCTGCGCGATGTTTCCGGAGTGTCGGTGCGATCCATTGACCCAGCTCGGCGCAAGGATCCGTCAGCGCGCCAGGACATGATGGCCGCGGTGGATTTGGCAATCTTGTGCCTGCACGACGAGGCCGCATGCGAGTCCGCTGCCCTCGCCACCGCCCTCGGTGCCAAAGCCCCGAAATTGCTGGACGCCAGCACGGCTCATCGGATTGACCCCGATTGGGTCTATGGCGTCCCGGAATTGGAAGCCGGGCAAGCGGATCGCATTGCTAGCGCGACGCGGGTGGCCAACCCTGGCTGCTATCCGACCGGAGCCATTACTCTGCTTAGGCCACTTGTCGCCGCCGGGATCTTGCCAGCCGACTACCCTGTCTGCGTGAACGCCATCAGCGGCTATTCCGGTGGTGGCCGCACAATGATCGAAGCGCACGAAGAAAGCGGCGGCCCGGCGTTCGAAATGTATGCGTTGGGACTGGAGCACAAGCATGTTCCGGAACTTCAGCGCTACGCCATGCTGACCCGGCGGCCGATTTTTGTTCCGTCCGTGGGGCATTTCCGCCAGGGTATGCTCGTCTCAGTGCCGCTGCATCTCGACACACTGCTGGGCAATCCGTCCGCCCAAGATCTCGCTGAGACGCTGTCTGCTTACTACGCCCATGCCAAATTTATCCGCGTAATTCCAGCAGAGGTCGGCGGCAAGCTGGAGCCGGAGGTGCTGAACGACACCAATGAGATGGAACTGCATATCTACGCCAATCCAGCCCATGGCCAGGTCGTGCTGGTGGCGCGGTTGGACAATCTAGGGAAGGGCGCCTCGGGTGCCGCGGTCCAGAACATGCGTCTGATGCTTGGCCTGGATGTCGTGGAGGAGGTCGAGCTTGCCAGCTGATGGCCCGCTTTGGGCGTTAGATGGTGTCGCGCCGCAGGTCGCGGATGATGTCTGGGTTGCACCAACCGCGGCGGTAATCGGAAATGTCGTGCTGCGCGCTGGGGTAGGGATTTGGTGGCATTGTGTGCTGCGGGGTGACACCAACCACATCCATGTCGGCGACGGCACAAACATCCAGGACGGCACCATCGTTCACGTGAACGCCGGTAGTTTCCCGACTCTGATTGGGCGTAACGTGACCATCGGCCATGCCTGCATCATTCATGCTTGCACGCTGGAGGACCGTGCCTTCGTCGGCATGGGCGCCACCGTGCTGGATGGCGCGACCATCCAGGAGGGCGGTATGCTTGCGGCAGGTGGGTTGCTGACGCCGGGCAAGGTCATCGGGCGGACCGAGTTATGGGCTGGCAGCCCGGCACGCTTGGTGCGCGTCATGGCCCCCGCAGAGCGAGCCAAATGGGACCAAACCGCGGTCCATTACACTGAACTTGGACGGCGCTTTCGCTCGGGATTGACCCCGGTCCGTTGAGCGCCGCCGCCCAGGAGGCCTCATGCACTTCGCAATGATTCCCGTCTCGCTCGCCGCCTTTGTTGCGGCGTGCGGGCCATTATCTGCGCCGCCGGACACTGCGAGCTTGCCACCGGGCGTCTTCGGCCCATCGGATCAGGATGTGCCAGCAACACAATACGCCGAAAATGCCTTCGCCGACGCCGCGCGCACCTACGGCAATCCAATGATCGCGGCTCAGGCTGTTCTGGCGATGGATTATATTGCAGGCCAACTGAACACGAGCCCACGCTGGGCAAACATTCCCGCCGATACGAAGGTTGAGTTGCTGAACGGCCGTGCAGAGACCCGGGCGGCGGTTGGAATTGCGCCAAATGCACCCTCGCAACTCGTGATCGACAGTCTGGTTGCCGCTCGAAACGACTTGGCAGTTGGCAACAAGGACGCTGCAATTGCGGCGCTGACCAACTCGGCTTTCCCGGCTGGGGGAGCCCGAACCATCGAGCTGTTATCTAATCTGCCGTATATCCAATTGGCCAATCTATCGACGCTTCACGCCTCCACCGCGCTCGACAACCAGGAAGTCAAACCAGACGCGTTTGCCGAATAGGACCGGATTACAGCGCAACAGCGCCTCCTACAAACTGGTCTGGCCACTTACGCTCCACCACCGGCCCGTCATCGCGATACGCGTAGCAGGTGTTCAGCAGCGCTGGTTTTCCCGCGCTGCTGCTGCTCTTACGCCTTGCCAACACGGGATATAGCGTCTGGAACGCCACGGTCGCCATGGGCTGCAACAGCTCCCGTAGGTGAGTGCAGCCGTGCACCCCGCCGACCCGCTCCGCTGCGGCGCGTAGGAAGCCGCGGCCGATCGTGAGGCCTACCAGGCTCGAGTAGTTGGGGGCGATCTCCGGGCAGATTCGATATGGACTGTAATCTGTCGCGGCCTCAAATCCGACAATCACCATTTCCTCATCAACAGTCATTCGCATCGACATGCCGTGCAATGGTTCGCCAGGATGCACCCATTCTCGGTCGTCGGTAGAAAAGCCCTCGCTTTTCGTGTCCGTCAGTCGCGCTTCAATGTCGAACAGCCCGTCATCCCTGCTGTAGCCGGTGAGCTCGATCCGGCGGGTATGGGCGAGTTCCCGTCTAGGTACAGGTGGGCTCAAGGGCACAGTGTTTCTCCATCATACCGCGGTGCAGCAATATATGGCCGGCCAGGCTGCCGGTGGTAGCCCTCTCAGAGCAGGCGAGCCAAGCGCACTGCTGTATGACCCCGGCTGGGGCGTAAACTGGGCATCACCAACATACAATCGTCGTGCGGCGTCCGGATCTCCGTGTTCCCATCGAGGGCGATCAGCGTGTTGCGCGCGGGGATGACTTGACCGCCCCGAAAATTGCGCACGAACGCGAAGCCGGTGGTGGCTGCCGTCACAGCCAGCGTTACTTCCGCAATCTGGATTTCACTGCGTGGGGTTTCTCCGGCCTCTAGCTCAATCTGTCGAAGCAGCGCCCCTAGGCAGGCCCGTGCGCAGATCACCGTCTCCTGCTCCCAATGTTGCCCAGCCTCCACCAGTACCGCGGCAGCCGGGCCAGGTCCGGTGAAACGGGCATAGTCGATGAGGCGTGGACCGCTGACATGGCCGTGATCGGCAATCACCAGCGGGGGAATGCCGATCAACCGGCCGAGGGCCCGCCCCTTTGCCGTGGGACCGCTGAGGATTAACGGGTCGGACGGCCATAGCATCGAATGGATATCCAGCAGCATGTCCATCTGATCGATCAACGGACGCATCGCGCGGGCACGGTCCAACTCGCTGGACCGCCGCAGGCCATTGAGGATCACCGGATCCCAAAGCCTATTTAGATCCTCGTCGACGAAACGGGATGCGGTGGGCTGCGCCGGGTCGAATCGAGCGAAGGCGGCGAGGTTGGCGAAACCCACTGTCAGCTTGCCGATGCGCGGCACAAATTTGCTCCGCAGCAGCTGCTCCAGGACGATCGCGCCAGCCAATTCATTGCCGTGCATCAGCCCCGTGATGCCGACATGCGGGCCAGGCTTGCCGGACGCGAGAGTGGTGAAGCCGGGGACGCCAGTATTGCCGGCCGTCCACGCGGAAATGTCGGGGGCGGATACCTCCACTGGGAAATGCGGCAGCATTCCTGCGGCGGCCGCCTCGGTCATGCGGCCTGCTGGATCGCCAGGCGAGCGAGAAAGGCGTCGCAGGCATCCAATTCGCTGGCAAGGATCCACTCATCGGGCGTGTGCGCCTGGGCGATGTCACCAGGGCCGCATACGATAGAGGGAATTCCGGCATCCTGATACAGCCCGGCCTCGGTGCCGTAGCTCACATAGCCGGTGCTGTTGGAGCCGGTGAGTTGCCGCACCAAACTAGCCAGTTCATGGTCGGGGTCGAGCGAAAGCCCGGGCAGCCAGTCCGCGACGGTGATGGTGAAACCGGTCGAGGGGTCCACCGCATGCATCCGCGGTTCAATTGCCGTGGCCACGTGTTTCCGTAACCGGCCGAGCGCCGCTTGCACGTCGTCGCCCGGCACCACCCGCCACTCCATCCGAAATTTCGCCAGTTCCGGGATGATGTTGAGGATTGTGCCGCCGGATAACATGCCAACGTGCACGGTCGTGTAGGGCGGGTCGAACCCAGGCACGAACGGGCCTTCCACGCCAAATCGGCGCTGTTCCGCGGCGATCCAGGCAACGGCCTCGGCCGCTGCGTGCACTGCATTCACCCCACGCGAGGGTACGGACGAATGTCCCGCGAGCCCACGGACTTTGACGTCGACGGCGATGCGGCCTTTATGACCGAGAATTGGCTGCATGCTAGTTGGTTCGCCCACGATGCACAGCGCGGGTGACTGGCCGGACTCGGCCAAGTCGACGATCAACCGCCGCGCGCCGGCACAGTCGACTTCCTCGTCGTAAGAGATAAATAGGTGGATCGGCCGCCGCAGCTTTGCCGACTGGAACCGCGGTACTGCGGCCAGACAGCATGCGACGAACCCCTTCATATCTGCGGCACCGCGCCCCACGAGCCGGCCATTTTCCGCGCGAAGCTGAAATGGATCGCTACTCCAAGCCTGCCCATCAATCGGGACGGTGTCGACATGTCCGGACAACGCGATCCCGCCTGGCCCCGGCGTCCCAATGATGACATGCAGGTTCGCCCGTTCCCCGCTTGCATCGTGGCTGAGGCGATAAGGCACGCCGAGTCCATCCAAATACTCCCGCATCCAGCCAATCAGCGGCAGGTTGGAGTTTCTGGAGGTCGTGTCGAACGACACCAACCGGCTCAAGATTTCGGTGCTGGTCATTTGAGTGTCGCTGGACATGGCGATCATCCTATACGGGTCGCGCCCGGCGGCAACCGGGGCAGGAAGGATCGTATCGGGCCTAGACCTGAGAGAGCGCGTCCTCTGCCTCTAGCCAGGCCATCTCGGCGGTGTCGATCTCACGGGCGATTGCGGCGAGCCTGGTGTTGGCGGCTGTGACCTCGACTGTACGGCTGGGGACGTATAGGGCGGGGTCGGCCAGCTTAGCTTCCAGCTTAGTGCGCTCGGCAGACAGGCGGGCGATAGCTGCCTCCGCATCCCGCGCCTGTTTGCGCAATGGGGCGGTTTGCACGCGGGCCTGCGCACGATCGCGCCTATCGTCACGCCGGGTGGGCGCCTCGGACCGAACGGGGCGCGCCCGTTCAGCCAACAAATCGCGGTAATCGTCCAAATTGCCATCGTAGGGCTTGGCTGTTCCGTCCGCGACCAGCCACAGCCGATCTGCCACCAATTCGACCAAATGCGGGTCGTGGGTGATCAGCAATACTGCCCCTTGGAACTCTGCTAATGCCCGGACCAGCGCGTCGCGGGCATCAATGTCCAGATGGTTGGTTGGCTCGTCCAGGATCAGCAATTGCGGTGCGTCCCGGGTAGCCAAGGCCAGTAGCAGCCGCGCCCGCTCCCCGCCGGAGAGTTGGGCGGTGCGGGTGTCCGCCCTGTCGGCATCTATCCCGAACCGGGCCAGTTGTGCACGAACGGCGGATGGCAGGGCGCGTAGCATCGCGCGGGCCATGTGATCGACGGAAGTCTCGTCGGGAATGAGTTCTTCGGCCTGATGCTGGGCGAAATAGCCGACTCGCAGCTTGGCGTTGCGGCGCATTTCGCCCGCTAGCGGCTCCATGCGGCCAGCCAGCAATTTTGCCAGCGTGCTCTTGCCATTGCCATTTGCGCCAAGCAGGGCGATGCGATCTTCCATATCAATTCGAAGGTTCACACCACGCAGCACCACGCGATTAGGGTAGCCGGCGTCCACCCGATCCAATTGCAGGATAGGTGGCGAGAGCATTTGCGGCTCGGGAAACTCGAATCGAGTGGCACAATCCTCTATGACGCTTTCCATCACCGGCAGTCGTTCCAGCGCCTTCAGGCGCGACTGAGCCTGCCGCGCTTTAGTGGCTTTGGCGCGAAACCGGTCCACAAACGCCTGCATATGGGCGCGCTGAGCTGCAATCCGCTCTGCGGCGTGCGCTCGTTGCATGGCCTGCTCGGTCCGAATACGGACGAATTCGGTGTAGCCACCGGGCGTGAGAGACAGGCGGCGCTGGTCAAGGTGTGCAATCGCCTCCACGGCGCGGTCCAACACTCCACGGTCATGGCTAACGATTAGGCAAGCGCCTGGAAAGCGGGCAATCCAGCCCTCCAACCACATGGTGGCTTCCAAATCCAGATGGTTGGTCGGTTCGTCAAGCAGCAATAGATCCGGCGCGGCGAACAACGCCGTTGCCAGCGCCAGCCGCATCCGCCACCCGCCGCTGAACTCGGCCACGGGTCGGCCTTGTGCTGCCGTCTCAAACCCTAAACCGGCGAGTATGGCGGCCGCCCGCGCAGGCGCAGAGTCGGCGCCGATGGTGCGCAGGCGCTCGTGGATCTCGGCCAGCCGGCCGGCTGCGGCGGTTTCTGCCTCCTCCAACAGTGCGAGCCGCTCGGGGTCGCCTTCCAGGACTGTTTCCAACAATGTCGATGGTCCGGAAGGAGCTTCCTGCCGGACCTGCGCCATCCGCGCTCCAGATGCGAGATGAATCGATCCGCCATCCAACGCGATTTCGCCAGCAATGGCGCGCAGTAGGGTGGATTTGCCTGCGCCATTGCGCCCCACTAGCCCAATCCGCCGCCCCGCATCGATACGGAGGGAGGCGTTGTCCAGCAGGGGCCGCCCAGCCATGCGCAAGGACGCGTCTTCAATGACCAGTAGGCTCATGCAGGAGGTCTAATCCGCCAGGCGGCGCGGGACCAGCCTCTGCCGTAAATGAGCGTTAGCGGGGCGGTCCCTTCAACACCCGTAGCACGGCATCTACCGTCAACCCATATGCCACATGGGTGATGAAGCTACGGCCATGCGCCTGCCACGGATAGAGTGCCGGTGACGGCGCCAATCCGGCGCGAGGTGCGGCCCATTCTTCCTCAATCGCCCAGGTTGCGACCCCAAAAGCGAAGCCGCGACCTGCCGTGAGCCATACTAGCCGGTCGCGCAGCGCCCCGAGGATCGCGCCCGGCACGATGCCCATCGCGTATCTCACCGCAACCCCAACGTTGTTGTCCTCAGGATGCGCCAGTTCGGCGCCTATGGCCTTGGTCGCCTTGGCAGCAAGGACATGGGCTGGGTCCAGCCCATGTGGTTGGGCCGCAATGGTTGCCGCGCGTGTCTGCGCGCTCTCTTTCGTCCTTAGATATCGGTCGACCTCGTTTAGCGCCCAGACGCCCGCCGCGCCCGCAATGGCCCCACGAACAAGGCCTCCAAAGATTCGATCGCCTGCCCGGTCCACCATTCGTCCCTCTCTCGTCGTTCCAAAAATCAACGTGCCCGGGCGCCAGGCAGTTCCGGCCTTGCCGGGCCTCTGCCGGTCAGTTAAAGCCCGGTCAAATCGAACTAAGGCGGACCGACATGGCCCTCGAGCGCACGTTTTCCATCATCAAGCCGGACGCGACCCGCCGAAACCTCACTGGTAAGGTGTTGGGCGCACTAGAGGCTGCCGGTCTACGCGTCGTGGCGCAGAAGCGTATCCGCCTGACTAAACAGCAAGCCGAGGAGTTTTATGGCGTTCACAAGGAGCGCCCGTTCTTTGCCGGACTGGTGACGTTCATGACGTCCGGCCCCGTGGTCGTGCAGGTGTTAGAGGCGGATGATGCCATCGCCCTAAACCGCAAGACAATGGGCGCTACTGACCCGAAGAAAGCCGACGCCGGGACTGTCCGCGCGCTGTATGCCGAAGACATTGAGGCGAACTCCGTCCACGGTTCAGACAGCCCCGAAGCAGCGAAGCAGGAGATTGCGTTCTTCTTCAGCGATGCCGAGATCGTCGGCTGAGCTACAAGACGCCAGGCTGTTGGGCCGCCATGCTGCTGGCTGCAGCATTGGCGGCCTGTGCAGCGCCGCAGCCTCTGCCGACCGCGACTGAAACACGGGCTGCGCCAGAGGGTATTGACGGCCGCTACCGCGGCATTGCCCGGTTGACCCGAGCAACGGTGGCCGGCTGTCCCCGCAGCGGTTCTCGTGTTGTGACGATTTCGGGCAACGCCTTGTCGCTGAATTACCGCGGCCAACGAGCTTCATACGCGCTGGCTGCGATCGTTGGACCGGATGGATCGGTGCATGGCAGTGATAATACCGGCACGATTGATGGCCAGATCACTGGCAGGCATTTGGATCTATCGGTGTCATCGCAGTATTGTGATGTCAGGTATGCGTTGGATAAGGCCTCCTAGTCCCGGCGGCGCGTTTCGGACTACGCGCATAAGGATTTCGCCATGATCATCGACAGCCAAGCGCAAGCAACTGACGCCGCGATACTCCAGGCCATGGCGAGCGCGACCGACCCGAGGTTGCGTGAGATTGCGGCATCCTTCGTACGACACATGCACGGGTTTGTTTGAGAGACGAAGCTGACCGAGCGAGAGTGGGAAGAGGGCGTGTCATTCCTGTATTGGATCGGTCAGGCGACGCATGACCTGCATAACGAGGGGATTCTGTTCTCCGACGCGATCGGCGTCTCTACACTGGTTTGCCTGCTAGACAACGGGGAGGTCGGCGCGCAACCGAGAATGCGTCGGCCTTGCTTGGCCGGTTCTGGCGACTAGGATCGCCGGAAACCGAGAATGGTGGCAGCATCGTCCGATCCAAGACCGATGGACCGCAACCTGCCGGATCACCAATCCCGATGGGGTAGCGCTGGCCGGTGTGGAGGTGCATGTCTGGCCCTCTGCCCCTACAGGGTAATATGAAAACCAGGACTCGAAACAAGCACCGATGAATTTGCGCGGTATCTTCCACACCGATGCTGGTGGACGGTTCAGCTTCCGCTCTGTTCGTCCTGCCGGCTATCCGGTTCCGACCAATGGGCCGGTTGGCGAGATATTGGGCGTCCAGCATCGGCATCCGCATCGCGCGGCGCATTTGCATGTTCTGGCGAACGCCCCCCTGGCTTCAAAACCCTCATCACCCAGGTTTTCGTCCCGGATGACGACCATCTGGACAGTGACGTCGTATTCGGCGTGACAGGCGCGCTTATCGGCGATTTCAAGCTCCATGACGGCGGCTCGCTCCCTGCTCCGGACGTGACAGCACCATGGTACACGCTGGACTGGGTATTTGTTATGGAGCCCGGCGAGTCCGTGCTTCCGAAACCGCCGCTCAAGTAAAGTTCGCTACGCCTCCACGGCGTCTCGAGTGAAGGCCATACAGATTGCCCCAAATAGCGGCCCTGCAGATAGGGTGAGGCACGCCAAAACAAACGACCCGGTCTGCTGAAACACTAACCCCAGCAGACTCGGAACGATGACGTTCCCTAGGCCCCAAATCGCGTTGGTGACGCCGGCGCCACTGGACGCTAATTCCTTACCCGAGGCCTCTGCGACCATGGTGTTCATCAGCGGACTGTAAGCGAACGCGCCAATGCCGAGTAGCGGCCCAGCAATCTCGAACGCAGTAAAGGTTTCGAGCTGCGAGAACACCAGCATCATCATCACAAAAAACACCAGGCAGCCGATGACCAGTGCTTTGCGCCGCCCACCCAGCCAGTCCGATACCAAACCAATGGTCGGTTTGGCGACAATCGCCCCAGCACCGAACAGGGCTACGACGAAGCCGCTCTGCACGACCGTCAGTCCATGGCCCCGCACCATTAGCGTGCCTGCCCAGAAGGCGAAACCCCAGGTTCCCCATAGAGCGCCGAACCCGGCAAGGGCCAACAGGCGGAGCTCCCGATTTGGCCACAACGCCCCGAAGTCAGGTCGTGTGTGTAATGAAGCTGCGCGCCCCGGTGCATCCCGAACCAACACATAGGCGACGATGCCAAGGCCAATGGTTACGCCGCCCAGCGTCCGATAGGCGTTCTGCCAGCCAAACTGTGTCAGCAGCACCGGCACAGTCAGGTTGGTGACCACGACGGCCAGTGAGGTCGCCGTCATAAACAGGCCCATGGCCCGCCCGCGCTCCAGCTTGTCAAACCACGTTGCGATCAGCTTCACGCCCGCCACATAGTCTGCCCCGGCCGTCAACCCCATAACCACCTGCAACAATAGCCCCATGGCAATGGATTGGACCGAGCCGAACAGAAAAGTTGCTAGGCCAAGGCAGAGGAGCGAGGCGGCAAGCGTCAGCCGGGGCCCGAGCCAATCCCCGGCGAACCCGGCGCCGATGTTCGAGATGACGTATCCAATGTAAAAAGCGGTGACGAACGCTCCAAGCCCAGCCAACGGCAGCGTGAGTGAATGACTGACCGCCCCGGCTAGGTTGCTCCAAGCCAGGCGGTCGGCAAAACTCATGAAGAATGCCGCCCAGGCCACCAGCAAAAGCAGCCAGCGGATCCCTTGATTTCCAACGGCACTCGCGTTTATCTTTGACGCCGATGCAGCCAACGCCTCATTGGGCACGAAAAACATCTCCTCTCGTATTTTTTGCAGCATGCGCCCAGCGACTCTATGCGCGCAACGCATCCATCGCCGGGTCTAGCCCATGCAAGGCATCGAGCAAGGCTGCCGCGAACGATGCCGGCCCAGTGGATTGTTTCGCTGCCAACTCGCCGGCTACGCCAAGTAGGGTTAGCGCATGCTCGGTGGCGATCAGGGCGTCGGGTTCGACGGCCAGGCATGCGGCAGCAACCGCGCCGGCCACGCAGCCCATTCCGCTCACCTTCGCCATCCATGGGTGGCCCCGATGAACGGCAAGCGTTCGCTCCCCGTCGGTGATCCAGTCGATGGCCGCGGTTATTGCCACCGTTGCGCCGGTCTCATAAGCGAGGCGGCGGGCGGATTCTACGACATCGGCAGCGTCATCAGTCGAGTCCGTGCCTCGGCCGCTGGCAACTGCGTCGGCCATCGCTCGAATCTCGGATGCGTTTCCCTTGATCAGCCGTGGCCCACGCGTCACCATAGTCTTGGCTAACGTCATTCGCACCGCAATCGCGCCGGCCGCAACCGGATCCAACACCCAGGGCCGACCAAACTGCTGCGCGTAGCTCGTCGCGATCTCTGCAGCCTCCATGCGGGCTGGATGCTGCATGCCCAGATTGACGAGCAACGCATCGGTGAACCGCGACACGGCTTCCATCTCCGCCGCCGCCTCGGCCATTAGCGGCGACGCGCCCAAGCAAGCGAGCGCATTGGCGGTTAAATTCGCAGCGACAGGGTTGGTCAGGCAGTGTACCAGCGGGCGGCGTGCGCGGATTGCGGCTAGGGTCGTGCCTGCCGGGTGTGGAGGAATGGCGGCCATCGTTGGGTTCATATCCCGGAATCAGGGGGGGCTTGTATGCCTGACTGACGCCAGCGAGGGTATTGCACACCGATTCGGCAGATCCCACCATGACTTTCTCGGCCCTCGACTCCCTACTGCTCGGCCCGCTTTTCGCGACGGAGGCGATGCGCGCCTGCTTCTCCGAGGAGGCCCAGCTTGGTGCGATGCTAGCGGCCGAGGCCGCCTTAGCTCGCGCAGAGGCATCCGTTGGCTTGGCGCCGGCAGAGTTGGGGCGCGCCGTGTCTGCTATCCCGCCCGGCGAATTGGACGTTGCAGCGCTGGGGAGGACGACCGCGTTGGCGGGCGTGCCAACAATCCCATTTGTTAAGGCCGTCCAGGGCCGCCTCTCTCCGGAGATGGAGCGGGCGTTCCACAAAGGTGCCACCACACAGGACATCATGGACACAGCCCTGGTGCTGCAGCTTCGCGAATCGCTGGCTCTCATTCGTGGCGACCTGGTAGCAGTCCTGGATGGGCTGAGCTTACTGGCCGAGACACATCGCACCACGCCATGCGTGGGCCGCACTTATGGCCAGCACGCTGCCCCACTGAGTTTTGGCTATAAGGCTGCTGTATGGTTGGCCGGGGTAGCGGAGGTCGCGGCGCGCCTGCCGGACGTGAGCAGCCGAGTGCTGGTCGCGTCTTTGGCCGGGCCGGTCGGCACTTTGGCGGCCTTGGGTGCCCAAGGCCCGATAGTGGCGGATGCATTTGCGCGCGAATTAGGTCTAGCTACCGCACCAATTGCCTGGCACGTGCGCCGGGCTGCGGTAGTCGAAACAGGATGCTGGTTGGCGCAGCTCATTGGCGCGCTGGCCAAAATCGCGACTGACATAGTGAACCTCGCCTCTACCGAAGTGGGCGAGATCGAGGAACCCTTCGTGCCAGGCCGAGGCGGCTCGTCGGCGATGCCACACAAGCGCAATCCTGTGTCATCGACGGTCATCTTAGCCGCCCACGCCGCGGCGCCCGGGAACGTTATGACCCTTCTGACGGCAATGGCCGCTGGGCACGAACGCCCCGCTGGATTGTGGCATGGGGAATGGCACGCGCTGCCCACCTTGTTCGGTCTCGCCTCCGGCGCGTTACGGGAAGCCGCGGCCTTGACGCGGGGGCTCAAGGTAAATGCGGCCCGGATGCTGGACAATATCGGCTTAACCCGCGGACTGCTGTTTGCGGATGCCGCGGCAGGCCGGTTGGGCGGCGCATTGGGCCGGGAGACCGCTCATCATCTGGTGGAGGAAGCCGCGGCTGAGGTCCGCCAAAGCAGCGCAACGCTACAGGCGGTGTTGGCAAGGGACCCGTTGGTGATAAAGACCGGGATCGACCTATCGGAAACCTTCGATCTGTCTCCTGCTGTGTTCGCTGCTGCGTCATGGGTCGACAGGTCTGTTGCGAGTGCGCAGACAACCCGCGCAGCCTTGCTGCAGTGTGATAGCGGCCGAGCTAGCACTGCGCGTTGACCTGAAGAGCGGGTCCGCCCACCCTCCGCCCGGCGCCTGAGGGGGTTTTCATGAAAACGTTTGGTATCCGGCTTCATCGGCACGGCGGTCCTGAAGTGATGGAATGGGAAGAATATGATCTTCCCCCGCTGGCGCCGGGTCAGGCGCTGCTTCGCCATACCGCGGTCGGGCTGAACTTCATCGATGTCTACCAGCGCACTGGGCTCTACCCCCAAATAATGCCTTTTATCCCCGGCTCCGAGGCCTCTGGCGTGGTGGAAGCTTTGGGCGAAGGGGTGATTAACCTGGCAATCGGTGATCGTGTTGCCTATGCCGGCGTCGCCGGCGCGTACTGCGAACATCGGATTATTGCTGCGGACCGACTGGTTAAGCTGCCGGATACGGTCGACGATCATACCGCTGCGGCGATGATGTTGCAGGGCATGACGGTCCAATATCTCATCCGCCGTACCTATCGTGTGCAACCCGGCGATACGATACTGATCCATGCCGCGGCCGGCGGGATCGGGCTGATACTATGCCAATGGGCCAAATCGTTGGGTGCGACGATCATTGGGACGGTGTCGTCGCGGGAGAAGGCGGATCTGGCGAAATCCTACGGCTGCACCTATCCAGTCGTCGCTGACGAAGCCGATTTCGTTGCGCAGGCCAAGGAGCTGACGAATGGTGCAGGGCTTCCCATCGTCTATGACAGCATAGGCAAGGATACATTCTTCAGGTCGCTCGACTGCTTGAGACCCCTGGGCACATTGGTTCTGTTCGGCCAGTCGTCCGGCGCTGTGCCTCCAATCGATCCAAACATACTGGCACGCGGCTCGTATTTTCTGACGCGACCGTCGCTAGGCGCATTCATCGCCAAACGTGCCGATCTGGAGGCCACGGCAGGGGAGTTGCTGTCCGTAGTGGAGTCGGGCGCCGTCAAGATCGTTGTAAATCAGACATATCCGCTACGTGACGCTGGCCGGGCCCAATCAGATCTTGAAGCCCGCAAGACCACCGGCTCCACGGTGCTGACAGTGTGACGGAACCGCCATCCATGTCGGAGCCGCGCGTTAAAGCAAAGCTTTGGGTCCAAATGGCACTGCGTCTCGGCTCTGCCGCGGCAAAACCCGGCGTCGTCGTGCGTAGCGGCGATCCGGACGCCGGCGGCATTATGATCGTACTTCGGGGCCGAGATGGCTTGGTTGTGCTGTCTCAGGTGCGCGCGGGAGAGGGCGAGTCGGCTTGGATGCGGGGCACTGGAGCCGTTCCGGTCGAAGAACAGGCCGCAGACGCCTACATTTTTCGACAGGTCCGATTTGACCCAGACCTTTGGGTCGTCGAGTTCGAGGCGCCGGACTATCTGCCGCCATTTAGTGGGAAGATCATTTGATCGACAGTTTCTGAGCAGATGATCACTGTTGCTTGATTGCGCCGGTCCATGTGGCGATTCTGCCACAGTGGGTAGGAATCAGCCACAGTGCTCTCCCGCTCCTGAAAGTTGGTGATATGTTGCACTCACCGAGAGCCGGGGGGACGAGTTCCCGGACCACCAGGCAGCTGGCTGCGTGTGAGCGCAGATTTGTTATGAGGAGAGAAAGAATGAAGCTCCGCAATGCGCTTCTGGCAGCGACCGTTTTGGCCGCACCAGTTGCGGTACACGCCCAGCCTGTCGATGGGCTCTACATCGGCGCCGGCGCAGGCGGCAACATCCTGCAGACCGAGGCCGTAAAGCGTGCCAGCAACGGCCCGTCCAACTTCGGCAAGGGTAGCGACTATCGGTTCGATGCCGGCCCGGTTGTGGTTGGTAGCGTTGGTTATGGCCTAGGCAACGGCCTGCGCTTCGAACTGCAGGGCGCCTTTTACGACAATAAGATCAGTCGCTTGAAAAACGGTGGTGCTGGCGTTTTCCGGCAGACGTCCGCTGGTGGCGATGAGTATAAGGAAGGCGTGTTTGCGAACGTTTTGTATGACGTTCCGCTGAATCAGTTTGGCCTCAACTCGCCAGTGTTCCCGTATGTCGGTGCAGGCGTTGGTTATGTTCACAACCAGATCAACAACGGCCACATCGCGACGGTGTTCGGGAACGGGGCTCCGGCCCAGTATCTTCGCACCACGGGGCAGAACGACAACCTTGGCGTTCAGGGCATCGTTGGTTTGTCCTTCCCGGTCTACAGCCTGGTGCCGGGTCTGTCGCTGACGGCAGAATACCGCTTCTTGGCCGAGATTGGTGGCCGCTCCTACAACGAGCAGTATTTCGCTCCGCGTATTGCGGTCGGCACTAAGCAGAAGTTCTCCACGGATGACTTCAACCACAGCTTCCTGGTTGGCGTCCGTTATGCCTTCAACACGCCGACGCCGGCCGTTGTTGCTCCGACCGTTGCGCCGCAGACTCAGACGGTTGCGCGCACCTACCTGGTGTTCTTCGACTGGGATCGTGCGGACTTGACCGACCGCGCTCGTCAGATCGTGTCGGAGGCTGCCCAGGCCAGCACGCGGGTGCAATACACCCGGATTGAGGTCCAAGGTAACGCGGATCGGTCCGGCACGCCTGCCTACAACCAGCGCCTATCGCTCCGTCGCGCTCAGACGGTTGCCGCCGAGCTGGTGCGTGATGGTGTGCCTCGGACCGCCATCGACATCCAGGCCTTCGGCGACACGCGTCCGCTGGTCCCGACTGCTGCTGGTGTTCGTGAGCCGCAGAACCGTCGCGTTGCGATCATCCTACGCTGATCGTTCAAGGCTAATAGTGCGATGGGTGGTGACAGCCCCATCGTACGGCTTGCTAAAGGGGAGCCGGTCCAGTCATCTGGCCGGCTTCTTCGCGTTTTGGGCACAAGTGTGCCTCCATTCGCGTCGAAAAGTGCCGAAATCCCGGGAGAGTGGCTATGAGTTGCGTTCGTAAACTGCTGCTGGCGTCGATAATCCTGGGACCGCCAAGCGCCGCGTTCGCACAACCAATTCAGGGCCTTTACATAGGCGCTGGAGCTGGTGGTAATCTTCTGCAAGAGGAACGTGTGCAAGCGTCGCCCGGGTTAGGCTTGGCTCCCAAGCGTTTGGCCACCGATGTCGGCGGTGTCGGCGTCGGCAGCATCGGCTGGGGCTTTGGTAACGGCCTGCGGTTGGAGGTTGAGGGTAATGTTCGCCACAATCGGGTTCGCCAAATAAGTGGCTTCGCCGCCGGCCCAACCGCTTCGGGCGGCGACCAATACTCCTACGGAGGGATGGTCAACGCTTTATTCGACATGGATATTGGTCTGAATTGGCTCTACCCCTATTTCGGTCTTGGTGCAGGTGTCGCTGATACCTATCTTGATCGCGTGCACTCGTATGGTGTGCCAAGCGGCGTCCGCGTGTCTACCAATGGCTGGTCAACCAATTTTGCTTACCAGGGCATCTTTGGTCTGTCCTTTCCGCTGGCTGCTGTGCCTGGCCTATCTCTGACGGCAGAATATCGCTTTTACGGCGTGCTGGACGCGCCGGGCTTTCACGCTCAAGACAATGTTGCCGTCCAGGCGCCTGGCGGGATAGCGCACCAGGGTCGAGGCAATTTCAATGTGAGCAGCGACTATAACCATAGCCTGTTGCTTGGGGTCCGCTATGCATTCGACACCGCGCCGCCGGCCCCCCCGCTAGCCCAGGTGGCTCCCACGCCGGCTGTGACGCCGGCCCGGACCTATCTCGTCTTCTTTGACTGGGATCGGGCGGATCTGACCGATCGCGCACGCCAGATCGTTGCCGACGCAGCGCAGGCAAGCACGCGTGTGCAGTCGACTCGTATCGAAGTACAGGGAAATGCCGATCGCTCGGGCACGCCGGCATATAACCAGGGTTTATCGCTGCGCCGGGCGCAGACCGTCGCGGCGGAACTGGTTCGCGATGGTGTTCCGCGTTCTGCAATCGTCATCCAGGCGTTTGGCGATACACAGCCCCTGGTGCCGACAGCAGCCGGCGTCCGCGAGCCGCAGAATCGACGTGTAGCGATTATCCTCCGCTAGCGGTCGTTGCGTGGCGAAAGGGGGAGGTGCGTTATCACGCTCCTCCCCTATTGTAGCTTTGTTGTTTGGGTTCTTGCCCGGGGCCGCCACAGCCTTATGCCGCCAGCCGCTCTGGCTTGGCCTGTCGCAAGCGATGAGCGTGATCGGCTGAACGAGTTGTCTGCGGCAGAATTGATAACTGACTGGCTCATGCAGCGTCGCGACCCATTGAAAACGGCGATGTCGGATCGCGGCAGCTTGTTCTTGCGCGAAGCCGGTCTTTCACGCGAGCTATGACAATCACCGTGCGAGAACTTGAACGTGATCGTCAGGAGCTTTTCAGCCGACCATGCCGAGAGCCCAGCCTATCCACACGTCGTGCGCGATTTTGCGGCGGTCCGATGCGACCCGCCACTAATCTAGCCACAAGGCGGTTTGAGTAAAAATCTCGCAAGGCTTTTGCACCGAGGCGCGCGTTGCGGAGCATGTGGCTAAGGTGGAGTGCGATTGCCTGGATTAGCGGGCGAAATTTCGTTGTCTTATCTGTCAGGAAGGTGGGCTGCAGCGATAACTCATTAAGTTGCGGCCCACGGCTTGCATTGCGTCGGCAACAAGCCTCTAGCATCATAGCAGTATGACAAGTCCGTCCGATCCCTTCGCAAGTTACGATTTTGGCGCTTACTTTTGCGAGCTGACGGCGCGTGACGGCGATGGTGGCGCCATCAATCGCGTCCGAGACCGTGTGTCGAAGATTGGCCTGGATGCGCTCAGAACGCGCGCAGCCGGAGCAGAAGATGACCTAATCAACCTCGGCATCACCTTCACCGTCTACTCCGAGGCCGAGGCAATTGATCGGATTCTGCCGTTTGATTGCCTACCTCGCATCATCACCGCGGCAGAATGGCGGCATATCGAGGCGGGCGTGAAGCAACGGGTACGAGCGCTCAACGCTTTCCTGCATGATATCTACCATGATCGTCGGATACTGAGGGCGGGCATCATTCCGGCGGCTTTGGTTCTGGGAAATGCGAATTATCGACCGGAGATGGAGAATTTCCCCATCCGGTTCGGGACCTACGTGCACATCTGCGGCATCGACATCGTTCGTGACCGACATGGAACGTTCTGTGTGCTTGAGGACAATGCCCGCACTCCATCCGGCGTCTCCTATGTGGTCGAAAACCGACACCTCATGCGGCGGACCTTTCCCGACCTTATGGCAGGAATGCGACTGCATCCCGTCGACGATTACGGCCGCCGCCTTCGCGCCGCGATGGGCGATATTGCACCGGAAAAGGTTTTAGACCCTCAGATCGTCCTTCTCTCGCCTGGGATCTACAATTCGGCCTATTTCGAGCATGTCTTTCTTGCACGCGAAATGGGCGTACCGTTGGTTGAGGGTCCGGATCTGCTAGTCGAGGCGGATCGCGTATTCATGCGGACCACGAGTGGTTTGCGGCCTGTTCACACGATCTACCGGCGCATCAGCGACGATTTTCTAGATCCGACCGTGTTCCGCGCCGATAGTCTGTTGGGCGTTCCTGGGTTAATCGGGGCCTGGCGCGCGGGCAATGTCACGCTTGCGAATGCTGTCGGCACTGGCGTGGCGGATGACAAGGCGGTCTACGCCTACATGCCCCGCATCATTCGCTTCTACCTGGGGGAGGATGCGATCCTGCCGAATGTTGAGACGCATATCTGTGGCGAGCCGGAGGGATTGGCATTTACCCTCGCCAATCTCAGCTCCCTTGTAATTAAGCCGGTCGGCGAGTCTGGCGGATACGGGATTACAATTGGCCCTCGGGCGTCGACGGCGGAGTTGGATGCGGCGCGGGCAGCTCTTCAAGCCGATCCGTCGAATTGGATCAGCCAGCCTTTGATCGACTTGTCGGTCGCCCCTACTCTTACCGCTGGTGGATTAAGGCCGCGGCATCTTGATCTTCGGCCGTTTGCAATCACCGGCCGCGATACATGGGTGTTGCCCGGCGGGCTTACTCGAGTTGCCTTGAAGGAAGGCAGTCTGATCGTGAATTCGTCCCAGGGCGGCGGCTCAAAGGACACCTGGGTCTTGGCGGATTCATGAGCGGCATCAGCAAGGATACCGTCCTCCTCGCGCGATATGCCGAGGGACTGTTCTGGATGGCCCGTTATATCGAACGGGTTGAGAACTTGGCACGGCTGATCGACGTGACCCAGACTTTCGAAAGTCCCGGTCGCGAGGACGAGGCGTGGAGTGCGCTGTTACGCATCAATGCGGACGAGGAGCGGTTCTTGGCCGCTGGCGGAACGCTTGATCCCGAGGGGATCAAGCGGTTCTATCTGCTAGATCGCAGCAATCATACCTCCGTCCCCGCTTCGATTGAGGCAGCGAGAACTAATGCTCGCACCCTACGTCCTCTCATCAGCACTGAGATGTGGATGCAGATGAACGTGTTCCATCGCGACGTTATGGCAATCTCCGCCGATGAACTCACAGGCGACCACCTCACACGGCTTTGTGCCCGACTTAAGGAAGGGATGCAGGCTCATACCGGCATAACAGAGGGTACGTTCTTCCGCGATCAAGGCTGGAACTTTTACATGCTCGGACGTCTGATCGAGCGCGCTGACCAAACGACGCGGCTGCTAGATATCAAATATCACTTGCTCCACCTCCAAGGTATTGAGGAGCGTCGCCTGGCGGAACTCACTCAATGGGGTGGTGTGCTGCGTGCTGCCGCGGGTTACCACGCGTTTCGCCGGGTTGCTCCCGCCGGGTTTGAGGCTGCCGATGTCGTGACGTTTTTACTGTCAGATCGGTCATTTCCACGCAGTATCACGCTGTGTGTAAGCCAGGTCGAATGGCACCTGATGCAGTTGCGCAGCCGCTATAATCTACGGGGCACTGTGGCGGCGTTGGAGCGGATTGAGGAAGTGCGTGCGGCGTTGTCGTCTAATTCGGCAAATCAGTTGATCGAATCTGGCTTGCACGACTTCCTGGATTGCTTACAGCGTGATCTCAATCTCCTGGCCGGTGAAATCGGCTACGCGTTTTTCCGGGATTGGCGGCCGGAGCCACCGTCGCAAAAGCAATCGCTGGGCGCATCGTAAGTCGGTGGCAAGAGTGTCGAGAGCTCACGCCCAGCGGGTGACAGCCTCCAACGCCTCATGCATCGTCGCAAAATGGCCAATGTCGCGGCCGTCCCTCGCGCGCCAAACGCTGATCGCCTTTCCTCGACGAACGGCACCCCATTTCGCCCATTGCCCATTTACTGGGTAGATGCTGGCAAATTCTGCGATCCCAGGTGGATTTTCGTCGTGGCAAGAATGAATCGCGAGACGCACCCCGTGGTTCTGTTTCTCCATGCGCGCTAAGGCAAGCCTATCTGCCATTGTGAAGCGATCGTTCGGACGCTTGAACACCAGAATATCGGCGCCCGGCGTGGTCTGGATTTGGGACACTGCGCATCTCCCCTTGCGAGCCGCAGGATATCTCACGAAATCGTGAGGCTACGCAAAGGCGATGACATCACTTTTTGTGTGATTGGCCGACAATTCCATCGCATTCCTGTTGCATCTCAAGAAAACTCTATTGTTTATCGAATTTCCTCGTACCAGGTTCGGCCATCTCGTTCAATTAAAGCGATGGCAGAGGTTGGCCCCCAGCTTCCGGCCGGGTAGAGCCGCGGGGGCTCCCGAGATTCTTCCCAAGCTTCGATGATTGGTTCAACCCAACTCCACGCGGCTTCGACCTCGTCCCGGCGCATGAACAGAGTCGGATTGCCGCGGACGCTGTCCATGAGCAACCTCTCATAGGCGTCCGGATACCGCGTGCCGAACGCCTTCTCGAAACTTATGTCCAACTGCGTAGGGCTGAGGTGCAAGCCCCCAGGCTCTGGGCTTTTCGTCATCAACTCCAGTTTCATTCCCTCTTCCGGCTGTAGCCGGATAATCAACTTGTTTGGACTCAATGCTGCGTCTTCTCGCGTGAAGACGTTGAACGGTGCTCCACGGAACTGCACGACAATCTCACTCACCTTCTGTGGCAGCCGCTTGCCGCTTCGTAGGTAGAATGGAACGTTGTTCCAACGCCAGTTTTGGATCTCAGCCTTCAATGCTACAAAGGTTTCGGTCTTGCTGGACCGTCCTTCGCCCAGATCTGCGAGGTAGCCGGGGACGCCCTTCCCATCGATCGCACCCTGACTGTATTGACCGCGAACGGTAATGTTGCCGACTTCATGTGGCGCTATCGGCTTCAACGAGCGCAAGACCTTCAGTTTCTCATCCCGAACGGCATTGGCATCGAGACTCGTCGGCGGCTCCATCGCCAAGAGGCATAGAAGCTGCATCAGATGGTTCTGTACCATATCTCGCAGGGCACCCGAGTGGTCGTAATAGTCACCACGGCCTTCGACGCCAACCGTTTCACCCACCGTAATCTGCACGTGGTCTATGACATCTGCATTCCACAACCGTTCGAACACCACGTTGGCAAATCGAAGCGCAAGCAGATTCTGCACCGTTTCTTTGCCTAAATAATGGTCAATTCTAAAAGTCTGTGTCTCGGTGAACACCTCGCCCACGACGTCGTTGACTTGCCTTGCGGAGGCAAGGTCGTGGCCAATCGGCTTTTCCAGAACGACGCGGCTGTGTTCCGTGACTAACCCGGCGGCCTGTAGATTATTGCAGATGGGTCCGTAGAGATCAGGTGACGTTGCAAGGTAAAAGACTCGTATCCGGTCGCGCTTCTCGTTCAATAGCTTGGCCAGCGCCTCCAAGCCACCATCGGTGGCGGCATCCCCCCGCGCGTAATGGATCATGCCGGCAAACTTTTCTGTAAGCGGCTTGCTGAGGTCGCCCTTCGCAACGTGCTTGCCGATCGCTTCGGTAGCACGCAGTCGGAAGCTTTTGTCATCGAAGTCGGATCGAGCAGCACCGATAATTCGGGCATCGTCCGGAATCTGGCCATCACGCAGGCGATGATACAGCGCCGGAAGCAGTTTGCGGAGGGTGAGGTCCCCAGTGGCGCCAAAAACAATGCAATCGAATGGGTCGACTGGCTTGATAGCCATGGCTGAGAGGCCCCTTGCTGTTGCGCTGCAATGTGGGGACAAAGCCTTCATGCGTCTATCCGTTCAATCAAAGGTTTAGGTGCGCCGCCGAAAGGCCTATGCTGCACCCGCGAAATAGACCCAGGTGGATAAATGATCGACGCAACCTTAATTGCAGGCGATGGGATTGGCCCGGAAGTCGTGGACGCGACCGTCCGCGTGTTGGATGCCCTAGGCAGTCCTTTTGCGTGGGACCGCCAACCTGGTGGGATGGAGGCTGTGGCTATTGCCGGCGATCCTCTGCCACCTGCGACCCTAGCAAGCATAAAGCGCACGCGGTTGGCCTTGAAGGGGCCGTTGACCACGCCGATTGGGGGGGGATTTCGGTCGGTTAACGTGCGACTGCGGGAAGAATTTCAGCTTTACGCCAACGTCCGCCCTGCTCGAACGCTCATTCCCGGCGGCCGTTATGAAGATCTAGACCTAGTTATCATTCGTGAGAATCTAGAAGGGTTCTATGTTGCCTTCGAGCATTATATCCCTGTCGGCGACGATAGCCATGGCGTTGCGATCTCCTCAGGCGTGAACACCCGCGCCGGCGCGCAGCGGATCCTGCGTTATGCGTTCGAGTACGCCATTCGTAACGGTCGCAAAAAAGTGACAGCTGTTCACAAGGCCAATGTTCTGAAGGCGTTGACTGGGCTGTTCCTGGAGGAAGCGCGAACCATGGCGAAGGAATACGAAGGCCGTGTGGTGCTTGATGATCGCATTGTCGATGCTTGCGCGATGCAACTCGTCCTCAACCCGTGGCAGTTTGACGTTATCGTAACGACCAACTTGTTCGGCGACATTCTATCGGACGAGGCAGCCGGGTTGGTCGGCGGCCTTGGCATGGCGCCGGGCGCCAACATCGGCAAGACGGCGGCGATTTTCGAAGCGGTTCACGGCTCTGCCCCAGATATTGCAGGCAAAGGTATTGCTAATCCTACCTCTCTCATGCTGGCAGCGGCGCTCATGTTGGAACATGTCGGGCTAGCGAAAGACAAGCAGCGCCTGGAGGACGCAGTGAGTGCTGTGATGAACCAAGACGGCATTCGCACCGGCGACTTGGGTGGCAAGGCCACCACCAAAGAGTTCACCGATGGGGTAATCCAACGCCTAGCTGCGTAAGCCCGCAGTAGTCGATGATTTGGAGATGCAACTTGGGGGCGCCCCGTTGGCACTGGCCCAGCACTTGAGAGTTGGCTTGCCGGGTGACACTCTCCGCCGCACTGCGGAGTAGTACGATGCCGTTTCCGACGAGAATGCTGCTGGCTGCAATGCTCGCCATCTGCGCCACCCCGGCGATGGCGCAGCGTTGGGCTACCGTTTGGGCTGGCTCGGACCAGGGGCCGTATCCAGCCGGGAATGCCTCGGCCCAGCCAGATCTGTCGTTCACATTTCCACATCCAGAAAGCGGATCGCACGAGCAGAGCTTCCGGCTGATCATCAAGCCGGATCTCTGGGCGCGGCAGATGCGATTCCGCTTTTCGAACGCGTTTGGCACGAAGCCAGTGAGCTTCGATACTGCCTTCGTTGGCCTGCAAATGAGTGGCGCCGCACTGGTTGCCGGCACCAATCGGCCACTGACGTTCGCCGGCAAGAAGACCGTAACGGTTGCCCCGGGCGCCCAGGTGTGGTCGGACGCCGTCGGACTACCGTTCGTGCGCAACCCCGCGGCTTCCGAACTGGCTGGCCGAAAGCTAGCCGTGACGTTCCACATCCCCGGCGATAGCGGGCCGATGACTTGGCACGCCAAGGCGATGACGACCTCCTACGTAACCGCCCCGGACGCAGGGGCGATCGGGGAGTTGGAGGACGACAGCGCATACCCGGCAAGTACCACCTCCTGGTACTTCTTGGACGCCGCAGACGCCATCGTACCATCAGACACGCGTGTGGTTCTGTGCTTCGGCGACAGCATTACCGACGGCACCGCCTCCACTTTAAACGGAGATGATCGTTGGACGGATGTTCTGTCACGCCGCCTTCACGCGACGGGAGGACATGTCGCGGTTGTAGATGCCGGTATCGGTGGGAACCAGGTAGCTGGGCCGCCAGAGTACACGGCCGCCAAGCCGTTCTCAGGTGGCCCCTCGGCCATCTCGCGTCTCGATCGCGACCTTTTAACGTTGTCGGGCGTGACAGACGTAATTTGGTTCGAAGGCATCAACGATTTGGGTGCGGCCAACGCGGTGCCCGATAATGTCGCGAATACCGTGCGTGCCGGTGTTGAGAGGATCCGGGCCAAGATCAAGGGTGTCCGGGTTTTCGGCGCGACCCTCACCAGCAGCCGAGCCAGCACGGCGCCTGGTTACGGCACAGCTGACACTGATAATCGACGGCATGCGCTGAATGATCTAATCCGCAAGCCAGGCCTATTCGATGCCGTAATCGACTTTGACGGTGTCACAGTGGATCGGCAAACTGGTGAGTTACGGGCGGAATTCGTGCCACCATCTACAGCAGGTGGCACCGGAGACAAGTTGCACCCAAATCGCGCAGGTTATTTGGCGATGGGCAATGCGGTCGAACTGCGGCTGATAGTGCCTGTCGAGGTGGTTCGTCCGCGCCCCCGTCCGCGCCCCCGATCTGCAGCGTCAGCAGATGCAGCCGCCGATCCCGCCGAGATTATCCCGCAATGAGCGCTTACGCCGATTATGTCGGCCGCACGGAAATTCGCACCAACACAGTATGGCCTCATATGGAAAGGCCTAGTCGCAACGCTCGAAGTAGCGCGATCGGAGCGCGTTCTGCCGCATCTGTGGCACTGGATGCTCTCACCGACTGGGCATCCGCCAGCCAGCGCGGCCCGGACGGTCACCTGAAGCGGGGGGCTTCATTCTATCACCCGATCCCACGTTTGTGAAAACTTGACCGGAACCAACACCGTTGAGTCCGTGGCCAAAAAGGAAGGCGGCTCCGGACGTATGGTGTTTGTCACGGTGCGGCATGACGTTGACTTCTCGCATGAGCGCGTGCTCACTGAAGAGCATGATATCGTCTATCGCGGCGATGATGGAGAGGCAGTCAAATCCGGTTATGTAGCCCCACCGGTGGATGTCGCAGCCGTGCGGGAGGTTCGTCCAGATTAGGTGCAGTTATTCCGTTATTCGGCTCTGACGGGGAGTGACCATCGCGTTCATTATGACGCGATTACTTCAGACTTGAGGAGGGCTATACGGCCTGATCGCGCATGGACCGCTGCGGGCGACATGGCTGGCGATGCTGGCCACACGATTGGCCCCTATAGTACGGTTTTCATTTGGTGGCAGGAGACCTGTGTTTGCCGGAAACTCCTGGCAGGCGCAGGCACGGAAGAGTGCGGACGACTATCGTCTGCGCACGCTAGATGACACGGGCGCCGTTTGCATGACGGTCGAAGCCGGAGAATGAACGTGGCCTTCATGATCGAGCCTGTTCCCGAGCGGGGTGCGCTGCACCCTATACACCCAGGTATTAGCCGCATCGTTGCCGATAATCCGGGCCGGATGACGTATCATGGCACCAATACCTACCTGATCGAAGACCCAGACGGTGTAACCGTCCTGGATCCGGGACCGGATCAGCCCGGTCATGTTGCGAATATTCTGCGCCTGACACCCGGTCCGATTGTTCGCATTCTTTTGAGCCACACGCATCGCGATCATCTAGGCGCTCTGGGCGGTTTGAAGGCCGAAACCGGCGCACCAACCTATGGTTGGCACAAGCCCGATACCGATGCGTTTGCGCCCGATGTATCTATTCACGACGGCGACACCGTGGCGGGCATGCAGGCGATTTTCACGCCAGGCCACGCCGCCGACCATGTTTGTTTTGCGCGACCTGATGGAGTATTGTTCAGCGCAGATCATGTCATGAGCTGGTCGTCTAGCGTTGTTAGCCCACCGGGCGGCGACATGGCAGCGTATTTCGCGAGTTTAAACCGTCTTCTAGATCGGCCAACCGACACGATTTACTTTCCGGGTCACGGCCCGCCAATGGGCGAACCGCACGCCTACGTCGCCGCTTTGTTAGAGCACCGAGTTGCCCGGGAACGCGCAATCGCTACGGCGCTCAAGGATGGGCCGCGCAGTTCCACGCTGTTAGTGGACGTCCTATACTCTAAGATAGACCCGATCTTAAAAATGGCTGCCGAGCGTAACGTGTTGGCACACCTCATAAAACTGGAACGGGAGGGCCTTGTGGTCCGTCGCGGTGACGAGTGGCGGTCGCTTTAGCTCCAGACCCACTCCTTGCTGCCAATCGGACTTTCTACGACAACCTCTGGTCCAAGGCCCGGTTGATAGGGCCAGACCAATTCAATACCTGGCCCTTGGCGCAAACTCTGGCGTCTACCGCAACACGGCGTCTTGAGATCGGGGCTGGTCTGCGGCCGCGGCTTCCAACCGTGGGAACCGTATTCATCGATATCAGCATGCCGGCGCTAGGTCCGCTACAATCAGATGGCGGTCGATCGGTCGCCGGGTTAGCAACCACATTGCCGTTTGCCAACAACAGTTTCGACCTTCTCTGCGCAATGGATATTGTCGAACATGTCGCCGATGATGACGCCGTCTTTGCCGAATTGTCGCGTGTTGCTGCATCCGGTGCGGTGCTATTGCTGTCAGTTCCGTTACACCCATCGGCATGGACCGCATTCGACGAAGCGGTCGGTCATCACCGGCGATACAAGCCGGCCGCGCTGGTCGACGCGCTCGCGGTGCATGGCTTCACGGTAGAGCGAAGCGCACCTGCGGGTATGTTGCCGCGATCGTCCAAATTACTGAGTGTCGGGATGTGGTTCTTGCAGCATCGACGCGCGCGAGCAATGTGGTGGTATAATCGTGTCTTCATGCCGTTTGGCCTTCGTCGTGCCCCGGCGTTGGTGCTGCAAGATGGGATGGTTGATCCATCAGGCCTCGCGGGTGTTCTGTTAGTCTGCCGCCGGGCCTAACGGCAGCACTCTATAAGGAGAACGACGTGAGGGCTTGGTTTTACGTTGTCATTGCTTGCGTTGCGTGGCTGGCAGAGACATCTGGCGCTCGGGCTAAGCCACACGCCGCCACACCTGCTGACACGTTCCTGGACACATTGGGTGTGAATACTCACCTTGTTTACAAGGATGGGGCATACGCGAACCCTGCGCTTGTCGTGCAGGATCTGCGTTACCTCGGCATCCATCACGTGCGGGACGAGCTCGTGAGCCATTTGGGCCCGGATACAGCCAGTTTTAGCGATTACGCAACATTGGCCGATGCGGGGATGAAGTTCGACCTCGTCATCAACAGGGGGGCGCCGTCCAACTCCGGCAAGCCGTTTGTTGAAGTGGCAATGCTCACATTGGATATGTTGCAGAAAGTGATTCCACGTAGTATCGCCTCCATCGAGGGGCCAAACGAGATCAATAACTGGCCGATTGATGCTTATAAGAATCTGACCGGAATTCCCGCAGCGCTGCAGAGCCAGAAGGATATTTACGACAGCGTTCGTGCCAATCCAAAATTAAAAGGCGTATCGGTTTTCGATTTGACGGGTGCACCCAAGCAGGCAGGCTTTGCTGGCCGGGCCGATTATGGAAACCAACACCCGTATCCACATAATGGAATGCAGCCCGCGGAATGGATCAGCCGTGGCTTCGACGGGGCATACGCGCTTTCGGGAGATTTTCCGCGAGTCATTACCGAAACCGGAAATTTCAGCCTTCCTTCCACTTGGCCAATCGGCAAGCCATGGTGGGAGGCTTCAGTCATGCTCGGCGTGGACGAGGAGACCCAGGCGAAGTCAATCCTGAACTCGTATTTCCAGGCCTATGCAGATGGCGTGCACCGGACCTATGTATACGAATTGCTGGACGACAAGGCAGATCCAGCCAACACTGACTCATCGCAGCATTATGGTCTATTTCACGCCGACCATACACCCAAACCGATAGCAACGGCGCTCCATATCCTGACGGCGATCTTGCAGGGAGGGAGTCTTGCTGCCCCAAAGAACGATCAACTCGACTTCGAAGTTTTGGGTATGCCGACCACAGCGAATGCCGTGTTGTTTCAGAAATCGCCGCGCGTGTTCATTGTTGCTTTGTGGAACAATGTTCCGTTTTGGACCTGGAATACACAGGCGAGCCATGAGATCCAATCTCCTCTTGCGCGGGTGACCCTCAAGCTTGGGCAGGAAGTTAAGTCGGTTGAGGTCATCGATCCATTGATTGAGGCAATGCCAGTGCAACGGTCTGGTGCGGTGAGGACCATGCCATTGTCGGTTGGCGATCACCCGCTGCTCGTCGTCGTGACTCTGCCGTGACTGCCGAATACGACACTTCCGTAAATTAGAACGCTAATGCCTCGGACAGAACGGCTTTTTGCTATCACGGTTTGCGGCATCGAAGAGCCGGTGGGGCAGTGCGAAAGAGGTGCAACCCACGTCCTATCGATACTCGATCCGCAATATCCAGTGCATGAGGCGATTAGCGCTTTTGGCGAGCACGAGAAGCGCGAACTCCGGTTCGACGACATCATAGGCGACACGGAAGGCAAGCGCCTACCTAACCTTGAGGATGTCAATCTATTCTCTCATTTGGCCGTGATCTTTTGCACAAGCGCGGTGCCGCCGCGCATCTCCTAGGGTCCGGACCCATAAACATCTTGGCGCGACGCGTGGTGT
>NZ_LMUY01000092.1 GCF_009765685.1 Acidisphaera sp. L21
CTGCGCACGGCCTCGGCGGCGCGGAGGATGTCGGCACGGCCCGTGCGGGCCAGACCGGCGATGACGGGGCCGCGGACCTGGTCGGCAATCAGCTTCACGCTGTCAAAGTCACCAGTAGAGGCGATGGGGAACCCGGCCTCGATCACGTCGACGCCTAGATCGGACAGCGCCTCCGCCATGCGCAGCTTTTCGTGCAGGTTCATGGAGAAGCCAGGCGATTGCTCGCCATCGCGCAGGGTGGTGTCGAAAATGATGACCCGGTCGGGGGCCAGATCACCAAAATTCGGGTGCGGAATGGTCATGTAGGGCGGTCCTCATCGGGCGATTGACTTTGCAAACGGCTTCCTCAGGTCCCCCTGAGCGTGGCCGGCGCAGATCAGCCCGGCGGAGCGCTCAGGGGCGAGGAAGTCGAAGAAGAAGCCCGAACAGACGCGCCCGGTCCTGCGCGGGGGCGCAAGCACGGGCGATCAGGAAGGGCGACGGGCAATACATTCTACGGGAAGCCTACGGGGAGGCAGAGCGTCGTGGCAAGGCCGCATCTGTAATCAGGCTTGCTGCAAGCGCAAGGCTGGCTTGCGAGCCTGCGTCCAGGGCGAGCGCGCCGGCATCGTGATAAACCACCACGATCGCGTCCGGGTGGAAGCCATGCAGCAACGGCGCGATCAGGCCGGGCGGCTCGGATAGGGCCACATTCATCTGCAGCAGCCAAACGGCGCCAGCGTATTCCGTAAAATCACCGGCAATCTCGTCCCCAAAACTGTCGGCGATCACCAGGATGCGTTGCGGCCCGGTGCGGGAGAACTGGACGAGCGAGGGCGGTAACGGCGGTCTGCAGCGGGTACTGTCGCACTGCTCCACCCCGACAGCGCGCAGATTGGGCGTGCCGATCCTGTCGTGGACGCCCAAGCCGGGATCGAAGCCATTCAGGTCGGAGGACCGGTTGTCCGGGCGCAGGGGGATATTGGTGATCCGGTCCAGGCCCATGAGGTCCGACACCTGCTCGGCGACCCGCAATGGACCCTCGCCCGCCCAGTGGAAATGGTGGCGGGGCAGAACGTCGAATCGGAGCTTCAGCGTCTGCATAAAACCCACTGGGTAGTCGACGGCCGGATTATTCAGCGCTGCGACCAGGCGATCGGCTGCCGGGTCGGTGCAAGGCGTACCGGCTGGCAGGTCTTCGGGGTAGATCCGCGGTGCAGTCGGGACGATCAGGAACTTGAAGGGCAACCCGGTAGCCTTGCCGGCAGCCAGGATCGGCTGGATCAGGGCCGCGGAGTTCGCAATGTCTGCCGCCCCCACCCGGGTGCCGCAGACATCCGCGATGAGCGAGCCGGGCGGATTACCGGGGTGGTTGCCCAGGAACAGCCTGTCATTGCGGCCCACCACGATGGGCGGCGGCACAAAGCCGGTGATCCGGTAGCGCAGCCACGCCTCTGCCCGTTGCAGCGGGGGCGGCCAGACCAGAACCAGCGCCAGCAACAGAACCAGCGCCGATGGAAGTATGAAAACGAAAGGATTGCGGAACACGAGAGAGATTTCGGCGCGTCAGCTCGGATCGATGGCCACGGCAGTGATGCTGTTATAGGGGCTGCCACCCTTGCTGAGCGCCTGGGTGGACCATACGAGGTAGATCAGCACGTTGCGCTCGCGGTCGATCATACGGCTGACCCGGATTTCCTTGAACGCCCAGTTGGCCGCGGTGCCGAACACCACCTCATTGTCCGGCAGCTTGCCCTGGACGACCGGGTGACCGGTGGCCCGGCAGGCGATGGAGAACCGGCTGGGGTCCGTCGCCAGGCCGAACGAGCCAGCGATGCCGCCGGTTTCGGCGCGGGAGACATAGCAACTCACGTTCTGCACCTTCGGGTCGTCGTAGCGATCCACGACAATCCTGTCGTTCTTACCCAACACGCGGAACGTCGTGCTGACGTCGCCGATCCGCGCCGTCGTCGGGTCGGCGGCCAGGGCCGGAACAGCAATCAGTGCCAGGCATAAGGCGAGAACGGTTTTCATGCCGGGGTGCTTAGACCACCCGGTTCGCCCGGGCCAGCACGACCTGCAACAGCACCTGGCAGCCGGCTTCGGCCTGGTTCGGCTCGATGTGCTCCGCTTCGTTATGGGACAGGCCGTCGCGGCACGGGGTGAAGATCATGGCACTGGGTACGTGCTGCGCCACGAAGATCGCGTCGTGTCCGGCGCCGGACACGATCTCCCGCGCGGTGTATCCCAACCGTGCCGCAGCCTCCCGCACCAGGGCGACGCACGCTGGATCGAACGGTTGAGCGGGCAGACGAACGCGCTCGGTCAATTCCAGCGTCACCTCCGAGTCGCGGGCGACGAATCCGGCGTCGCGGGGGAACTGGGCGGCGATGCGGCCAAGTTCAGCTTGGTCCGGGTGCCGGAATTCGACGGAAAACCGCACTTCGCCGGGCACCACGTTCCGGCTGTTCGGCAGAACGAATAGTTGTCCCACCGTGCCGCGGCCGTCCTCGCCGCGGGCGCGCATGGTGCGATCCACCAAGTCGATGATGCGGGCGGCCCCCACCAGCGCGTCCTTACGCAGGCTGGGCGGCGTGGTGCCGGCATGGCTGTCCTGTCCGTTCACCACAGCGTCATACCAAACCTGGGCCTGTCCCCCGGTGACGATGCCGATCTGCTTGTTCTCCCGCTCCAGAATCGGCCCCTGCTCGATATGCAGTTCGAAATAGCTGTCGGCGGGGAAACGCGAGGCCGGTTCGGTGCCGCGATACCCGGTCGAGTCCAGCGCCTGCCCCAGGCTCATGCCCTCCGTATCCAGCAGCGCTTCAGTCGCCGCCTGGTCGAACACGCCCGCCCACACGCCAGACCCCATCATCGCCTTGCCGAATCGGGAGCCCTCCTCGTCGGTCCAGTTCACCAGCTCGACGGGCGCCTCGGTTTGGATGCCGGTTTCGTTCAGGGTGCGCATGACCTCCAACCCAGCGATCACGCCCAGCGCGCCGTCGAACTTTCCGCCGCTGGGTTGGCTGTCGAGGTGGCTGCCGAACAGCACCGGCGGCCGAGACGGATCGCGCCCCTCCCGCCTTGCGAACATGTTGCCCATGGCGTCCGTGCGTACCGTCAGCCCTGCCTCCTGGCACCAACCGCGGAACCGGTCACGGCCGGCTTTGTCGACGGGGCCGAGTGCAAGGCGGCGGACGCCGCCCTTCTCTGTCGCGCCGATCTCCGCCATCGCCATCAGGCTGTCCCACAAGCGACGGCCGTCGATGCGCTGATTGCTGGCGGGGTTAGACATGCAGTGTCTCCGATCTGGGTTGGGCCATCTTGCCCGGGTGCTGGTTTGATGCAACTTGGCGGCATGGCCCTTACCCGCTCCGCCGCCTCGTTGCTTTCCGTCCTAGTATTGGTGGGGGGCTGCACGCTCATCGACCAGCGGACGTTCAACCCGCATGCTGGTGAGCGGCCGAAGATCGCGCAGCCTGCGCAGGCGGTGGCGCCCGCCCTGGTGACGGTGGATTACGGCACGCCCGACCCGCAATATGCCGGCGCGCTGCACCAGGCGGTGACCGACGCCGTGGCGCGTAAGCCAGACGTGCAGTTCGACGTGGTGACGGTGGTGCCCGCCATCGGCACACCGGCCAACCAGGTAGCGGCCGCGACCGGTATTACGGCCAATGCGCGCGAAATCGCACGGGCCATCAGCGCGGACGGGGTGGATGACGACAGAATCCACCTCGAAGCACGCGCGGTGTCCGGCGCGACCTCTCGCCAGGTGCAGGTGTTCGTCCACTAGGCGTCTTCGGCGAAGGCGCTTGCCGGGTAGCCCTGGGCGAACAGAAGCGCCCGCAAGTCGGCATGGTCGACGCGATGCCGGGCGGTAGCTGCGACGATCGGCTTGGCGTGATAGGCGACGCCCATGCCAGCGGCCATCACCATGGCCATGTCATTCGCGCCGTCGCCGACCGCGAGAGTGGAGCGCAACCGCAGGCCGCGCGTGGTCGCCAGTTCTTCCAACGTCGCCAGCTTTGCATCGCGATCCAGGATTGGTTCGCCAACGACGCCCGTTAGCGCCGTGCCATCATCCTCCAGCGTGTTCGCACGGTGGATGTCGAAGCCGCAGAGTTCGGCGACCCGGCCAGTGAAAAAGGTGAAGCCGCCGGACACCAGCGCCGTCGTCGCGTTATGGGCGCGCATGGTGGCCACCAACGTCTTGGCGCCGGGCGTCAGTTGGACGCCGGTCCACGTTTGTTCCAGCGCCGCCAGATCCAGGCCACGAAGCAGCGCCACACGCTCCCGCAAGGCATCGGCGAAATCGACCTCGCCGTTCATGGAGCGTTTGGTGATCTCCGCCACCCGCTCGCCTACCCCGGCGATGACCGCCAATTCGTCCAGCGTCTCGCCGGTGACGATGGTGCTGTCCATGTCGGCAATCAGCAGGCCCTTCCGGCGTCCGCGGTTCTGCATCACCATCGCGTCCACCGCCTCTGCGCCCAGGGCGGCGCGCACGGCGTGCATGTCGGGCTGGCGGGGGCATGGGATGTCGACCGCCTCGCCGGGTGAGAGGACGAGCGGGGTGCCCCCGGACACCACATCCCGCACCCGGCCGATCGTGGCGGGTTGCAGTGTGGTGGAGGCTCGGGCAGCGACCAAAGTCAGAATATGCGGCATGATGGGGCCGCAATGGCACCATCGGACGGCGTGAACAAGGATCGTGTGCACAACACCGGGCGTCGCCGCGCGATCATCGTCGCCGGGCCGACCTGCAGCGGAAAGTCTGCGCTGGCGCTTCATTTGGCGCTGCGGTTCGGCGGCACGGTGGTGAATGCCGACTCCATGCAGATCTACCGCGAGTTGCGGATACTGACGGCACGGCCCACCGAGGCAGAGGAAGCATTGGCCCCGCATCGCCTCTACGGCGTGCGCCCGGCGGCCGAGGCTGGCAGCGTGGCGTGGTGGCGGAATGCGGCGCTGGAGGTGATGGACCAGGCAGCCTTGCCGATCCTATGCGGCGGCACCGGCATGTATCTGCGGGCGCTGACCGCCGGTTTGGCTGACGTTCCCCCTCCCGGTGAGGCCGCACGGCATGAAGCCCGGTCGCTGCTGGCTGCCGAGGGATCGGAAGCGCTGCACGCGCGCCTTCTCGAAGCCGATGCTGATACCGCAGCGACGCTGCGCCCCAGTGATGGCCAGCGCCTGGCCCGGGCTTGGGAGGTTTGGCGCGGCACCGGTCGGGGCCTGGCGTTCTGGCTGCGCACCAGTCCCATCCCGGCGGATTATGAATTCCGCGTCATCCTGCTCGATCCGCCGCGCCATGCACTGCGTGCCAGCATCGCCGCAAGATTTGGCACCATGCTGGCACAAGGTGCGATGGCAGAGGTGGAGCAGTTGGTGGCGCAGGGGCTCGATCCCGCCCTCCCCGCGATGCGCGCCCATGGGGTTCCAGAGCTAACGGCGGTGTTTCGGGGCGAGACCTCGCTAGCCGAGGCGGAGCGGTGCGCGGTGCTGGCGACAGGGCAATACACCCGACGCCAAGCCACCTGGTTCCGGCATCAGCTTCTCGTGACACCAGAGCGTCAGGACACAATCAATGCGCGATGGGAGGGTCCGGAGCAACTTTCGGAAAGGTGGATGGCAGGTATGCAGAATTTTCTATGGGGTTCTAATTGACCATCCATTGTTGGCCCCGTAGACCGATCCAATGATGCAGCACAGCACGACTAGCCGCTCCGGTGCCGAGATCCTCTTGCAAGCCCTGAAGGACCAGGGCGTAGAGGTCGTATTCGGCTATCCCGGTGGCGCGGTACTGCCAATCTACGATGCGATCTTCAACCAGAACGCGATCCGCCACATCCTAGTTCGGCATGAACAGGCGGCAGTCCACGCCGCCGAGGGCTATGCGCGGTCGACCGGCAAGGTGGGCGTCGTTTTGGTGACCAGCGGACCAGGTGCCACAAATGCCGTCACCGGGTTGGTCGACGCGCTGATGGACAGCATTCCGCTGGTTTGCCTCACTGGCCAGGTGCCGACGCATTTGATCGGCAATGATGCGTTCCAAGAGGCTGATACGACGGGGATTACCCGCCAGGCGACGAAGCACAATTATCTGGTCAAGCGCAGTGAAGACCTGGCGCGCGTCGTGCACGAGGCATTCGCCATTGCCGCCGGTGGCCGCCCCGGTCCGGTCGTGATCGACCTACCGAAAGACATCCTGATCGCCCCGGCGCCCTACAACCCGCCGTCGGAGGACCTCCACCGCTCCTATCGTCCGCGCCTGGATCCGGACCCGGCGCAGATCCGCAAGGCCGTGGCGCTGCTGAAGGCGGCCAAGCGCCCGGTGGTCTATAGCGGCGGTGGCGTGATCAACGCCGGGCCTGAGGCAACGGTGGCGTTGCGCGAGTTGGTCCGGCTGATGCGGGCGCCATGCACCTCTACGCTCATGGGGCTCGGCGCCTACCCGGCATCCGATCCGCAATTCTTGGGCATGCTGGGGATGCACGGCACGGTCGAGGCGAACCTGGTCATGCATGGCTGCGACGTCATGCTGAACGTCGGCGCCCGGTTCGATGACCGGGTGACGGGGCGGCTGAACGCTTTCGCACCGCATGCGAAGAAGATCCACTGCGATATCGATCCCTCCTCCATCAACAAGAACGTCGCGGTCGATGTTCCCGTGGTGGGAGACGCCGGCCGCATCCTGCGCGCGATGATCGCCGCCTGGAAGGAAGACAGCCAGGAGCAGGATCGTGCGGCCATCACTGCCTGGTGGCGCCAGATCGACCAGTGGCGCGAGGGCGATTGCCTCAGCTACGACCAGGACATGTCGCCGGACGCGGTCATCAAGCCGCAGCACGCCATCCGCCGGCTGCATGCCGCCTGTGCCGGGCGCAACACGTTCATCTCGACCGAAGTCGGTCAGCACCAAATGTGGGCGGCCCAGCATTTCGGGTTCGAGGAGCCGAACCACTGGATGACCTCCGGCGGGCTGGGCACAATGGGTTACGGCCTGCCTGCGGCGATGGGCGTGCAGGTGGCCTATCCGGACGCGCTTTGCATCGATATCGCAGGCGAGGCCTCTATCCTGATGAATATCCAGGAAATGGCGACGCTGGCGCAGTATCGACTGCCGGTTAAGGTGTTCATCCTCAACAACCAATACATGGGCATGGTGCGCCAGTGGCAGGAGCTGCTGCATGGCGGCCGCTACTCCGAAAGCTACAGCGAGGCCCTGCCCGATTTCGTCAAGCTGGCGGAGGCATTCCACGGCACGGGCTTACGCGCGACCAAGCTCGGCGAGCTGGACGACGTGATCGCCCGGATGTTGGCGACGGATGGCCCGGTGATCGCCGATATCTGCGTCGACGAGAAAGAGAACTGCTACCCGATGATCCCCTCGGGTGCTGCGCATAACGAGATGATCCTGGGCCCGGGCGGTGAAGCGCGCGCTGCCGGGCTGACGGATGCCGGGCTGATGTTGGTCTAAATGGAACCCAGCGCGATCCAATCGGCCACAATCTCCGTCCTGGTCGAGAATGAGGCCGGCGTGCTGGCCCGTGTCATCGGCCTGTTCAGCGGCCGCGGCTACAATATCGACAGCCTGACCGTGGCCCCGGTCGACGATGACCGCGGTCGTAGCCGGATCAACGTCGTCACCTCCGGCACGGAGATGGTGATTGCGCAGATCAAGGCGCAGCTTGACCGGCTGGTGCCCGTCTACAAAGTCGCCGACCTCACCCGCGAAGGCCCCCACATCGCGCGCGAACTGGCGCTGATCAAGGTGATCAGCACTGGGGAGGAGCGGAGCGAGAGCCTACGCATTGCCGAGGCGTTCCGCGCCCGGGTGATCGACGCGACGGTCGGCAGCTTCGTGTTCGAAATGACCGGCGGGACGGACAAGATCGACGCCTTTCTTGCGCTGATGCGGCCACTAGGCCTGGCAGAAGTATCCCGCAGCGGCGTGGCCGCGATTTCACGGGGAACCAACATCCTCTAGCGATCTGCTTGAGAATGCAGCTTTAAGCGATACCACAGGAGACTGAGTCCAATGCGCGTTTACTACGATCGCGATGCCGACGTGAACCTGATCAAGGGCAAGAAGGTCGCGATCATCGGCTTCGGCAGCCAGGGCCATGCCCACGCCCAGAACCTGCATGATTCCGGCGTGACCAACGTCATCGTCGGGCTGCGTGCCGGGTCGGCGGGTGTGAAGAAGGCCGAGGCGGTGGGCCTGACCGTCATGGACCCGGCCGAGGCCGCCAAGCAGGCGGACGTCGTGATGGTGCTGACTCCAGACGAGAGTCAGGGCGACCTGTACCGCGAGAAGCTGGCCCCAAACATGAAGCCCGGCGCCGCGCTCGCCTTCGCGCATGGCCTTAACGTGCATTTCAACCTGCTGGACCCGCGCGAAGACATCGACGTGTTCATGATCGCGCCGAAGGGCCCCGGGCATACCGTGCGGTCCGAATATCAGCGTGGCGGCGGCGTTCCCTGCCTGGTGGCGGTGTCGCAGGACCCATCCGGCAACGCGCTGGAGATTGCGCTGTCCTACGCCAGCGCAATCGGCGGCGGCCGCGCCGGCATCATCGAGACGACGTTCAAAGAAGAGTGCGAGACCGACCTGTTCGGCGAGCAGGTCGTGCTGTGCGGCGGCCTGGTCGAACTGATCAAGGGCGGGTTCGAGACGCTGGTCGAGGCCGGGTATGCGCCGGAAATGGCGTATTTCGAGTGCCTTCACGAGGTCAAGCTCATCGTGGATCTGATCTACGAGGGCGGCATCGCCAATATGAACTACTCGATCAGCAACACCGCCGAATACGGCGAGTATGTCACCGGGCCACGGATCATCACGTCGGAAACCAAAGCGGAGATGAAGCGCGTGCTGACGGACATCCAGTCCGGCCGCTTCGCCCGTGACTGGATGCTGGAGAACAAGGTGAACCAGTCCAGCTTCAAGGCGACGCGCCGCCGCATGGCGGAGCACCCGATCGAGCAGGTTGGCGAGACGCTGCGCGGCATGATGCCGTGGATCAAGCAGAACGCACTGGTCGACAAGGCGAAGAACTGAGCGATCGGCGCCCTCCGCCGGCTCGGCAGGGGCGCAACGAAGATGGGGGGCGCAGGCTTGCCGCGCCCTTCCCGTCGCTATAAACCGCCCGGAATGCAGGAGAGCGCATGACGTGGTTGGCTGATCCCGTCACCCTCATACCAACCCCGAACGCATCGCTCGCCGAGACCACGGAGCGGAGCATGGCGGACGCCCTGCGCACCGTCGCCTTGTCGATGGCGCACAAGGCGCAGGGGAACGACGCCGGGCTGGCTGAGGTTGGGCTGGCCGTCGGCATGGCCGATGCCGCTACCGTGCTCTGGTCCGGGTTTCACCGGTTCGACTCTGCCGACCCGCATTGGCCGGATCGGGACCGTTTCGTGCTCTCGCCGGGCTACGGCGCGCCGCTGCTCTACGCGCTGCTGCATCTGACCGAGCACGATGGGATGGACGCGGCGACGCTGACCACACATCGCGAGATCGATAGTTCCGCCGCCGGGCACCCGGATTTCAAGTTACACCCCGCCATCGAGGCGACGACCGGCCCGTTGGGCCAGGGCCTCGGCATGGCCGTCGGCATGGCGCTGGCGGAACGGCTGCTTGCGGCGCGGTTCGGCAAGAGCCTGGTGGACCACCGAACCTGGGTCATCGCCACACTGGGCGATCTGATGGAGGGTGTGAGCCACGAGGCCGCTAGCCTGGCCGGGCATCTGCGGCTGGAAAAGCTGGTGGTGCTGCTGGAGGACGACACGGGGTGCGAGGATTATTCCAGCGCCCTCGCCGGCCCGGATGATGCGCTGCGTCGGTTTGCGGCGCTGGGCTGGGCAACCCGCACGCTGGATGCGCATGACCCGGTAGCCCTTGCCTCCGCCCTGTCGCTATCGGCCCGGTCCCGCAAACCGACGTTGATCGCCTGCCGCACCGCTTTGGGCAGGGGCTGGATTGGCCGCCCTGTCGACCCCGGGGCGGCAAAGCGCTGGGCGGATGTTGGGCACGGCGGCACGTCTGCCCGGCGGGCCTGGCTAAAGCGGCTGACCCACCACCCCCAGCGGGCTGAGTTCGAGCGGGTGATGGCCGGGCGGCTGCCGGAGGGGTGGGCAGACTCGCTGGCGGCGTTCAAGGCATCGCTGCCCTCCGACCGGCGCCCGGCCAGCACTCGCGATTCGGCCGAGCGGTTGCTGGAAACGCTGGCGCCAAGCTTCCCCGAATTGGTGGGCGGACAAACCGAACTCGGCCCCGCTAGCGGGCTGCCGGTGCGACCGGGCAGCTTCTCCGGCCGGCAGGTGCATTATGGGCCGCGCGAGCACGGCATGGCGGCGTGCCTGAACGGGTTGGCGCTTCATGGCGGCCTGCTGCCCTATGCCATAGCCCCATTGGCCGCGACGGACAGCATGCGCCCGGCGCTGCGTTTGTCGGCGATGATGGGGCTGCGGGCGATCCACGTCGCCACGCATGACAGCATCGGGCTGGGTGCGGCCGGTGCGGCATACCAGCCGGTGGAGCAACTTGCCGGGCTGCGCGCCATTCCAAACCTTCTGGTCCTGCGCCCCGCCGATTCGATCGAAGCCGCAGAGTGCTGCGAATTGGCGGTACGCCGCACCGAGGGCCCGACCATGCTGGTCCTGTCGGAACAGCCATTGCCGACGATCCGCTTCGACGCCGGCGAAAATCGCTCCGCCCGTGGCGCCTATGTGCTGGCGGAGGCGAACGGCCCACGCGCGGCAACGCTGGTCGCCACCGGCAGCGAAGTGGCGCTGGCGCTGGCGGCACGCGAGCGATTGGGGGCGGAGGGCATCGCTGTCGCAGTGGTGTCGATGCCCGCCTGGGGCCTGTTTGCGCGCGCGGAGCCGGCGACCCGAGCCGCCGTGCTGGGCAGCGCACCGCGCTTCGGGATCGAAGCCGCCTGCGGCTTCGGGTGGGAACGTTGGCTGGGGGAGGACGGCGTATTCCTGGGCCTGTCCAGCTTCGGCGCATCCGGCCCGGCGGAGGCATTGTTCCGCCACTTCAACTTGACGCCGGAGAGCGTGGCAATTGCGGTAAAACGCCGGCTGACCCGCCCCTAGAGGGGTGGCCGCGCAAGCGTTCCGTCGTTAAATGACGTCCATCTAAATCTAGGGAGTGCTGAGACATGGCCGTCAAGGTCGCCATCAACGGGTTCGGGCGCATTGGTCGCCTAGTTTTGCGCGCGATCGTCGAGAGCGGCCGCACCGACGTCGTCCCCGTCGCGATCAACGACCTCGGCAGTGTGGAGGCCAACGCCCACCTCTTCCGCTACGACAGCGTCCACGGCCGCTTCCCCGGCACGGTCACGGTCGATGGCGACACCATCACCATCCAGCACAACGGCCGCACGTACGGCCCGATCAAGGTCTCCGCCGAGCGTGATCCGTCCAAGGTGCCCTACCAGGGCGTCGACGTGGCGATGGAATGCACCGGGCTGTTCACCAAGAAAGAGGACGCGGCCAAGCTCATCGCCGCCGGCGCCCGCAAGGTGCTGATTTCGGCCCCCGCCGATGGCGTGGATGCGACGATCGTGTTCGGCGTGAACCAGTCGGTGATCACCAAAGATATGACGGTGATCTCCAATGCCTCCTGCACCACCAACTGCCTCGTGCCGATGGTGAAGGTGCTGCACACCCAATTCGGCGTGCTGCGCGGCTACATGGTCACCATCCACTCGTACACCGGCGACCAGAAGACGGTGGACACGCTGCACAAGGACCTGCACCGCGCCCGCGCCGCCGCCGTGTCGATGATCCCGACCTCCACCGGCGCCGCCAAGGCCGTCGGCCTGGTCCTGCCGGAGCTGAAGGGCAAGCTGGACGGCACGTCGATCCGCGTGCCGACGCCGAATGTCAGCCTTGTGTCGCTGGATGCCAACCTGGCCAAGCCCGCCAGCGTCGAGGAGATCAATGCCGCGTTCAAGGCAGCGGCGGCCGAGGGCCCGCTGAAGGGCATTCTGGACTATAGCACCGCCAAGCTGGTCAGCACGGACTTCAACCATGTCGACTTCTCCTGCTCGTTCGATGCGACGCAGACCGCTTCGCTGGATGGCGGCCAGATGGTCCGCATCGCCGGCTGGTATGACAACGAGTGGGGTTTCAGCTCGCGCATGAGCGACACGGCCGCGCTGTTCGGCAGCCTGTAGGATGGTGCACCGCACCCTGGATGGTGTGGATGTGAAGGGAAAGCGCGTCCTCGTGCGCGCCGACCTGAACGTCCCGGTGCGCGACGGCCGCATCACCGACCTTACCCGGATCGAACGCCTGTCCCCGACAATTCGCGAGTTGGCCGAAGGCGGGGCGAAGGTGATCGTGTTCAGCCATTTCGACCGGCCGAAGGGCAAGAGGGTGCCGCATATGTCGCTGGCGCCGATGGCCGTGGCACTCGCCGAGGTCCTGGGCAAGCCGGTGCGCTTTGCCGAGGACAGCACCGGTGCTGTCGCCCATGCTGCGGTCGATGCCATGGCGCCGGGTGACGTGCTGATGCTGGAGAACACCCGCTACCACCCTGGTGAGGAAGAGAACGACCCCGCGCTTGCCAAGGAATTCGCTGCCTTGGCGGAAATTTTCGTCCACGACGCGTTTTCGGCTGCACATCGAGCCCATGCCAGTACCGAAGGCGTCGGTCGGCTGTTGCCGGCCCACGCTGGCCGGCTGATGCAGGCAGAACTGGAAGCGCTGGATTCTGCGCTGGGTAACCCGGTGCATCCGGTGGCCGCGATCGTCGGTGGATCGAAGGTGTCCACCAAGCTGGAATTGCTGGGCAATTTGGTCAGCAAGGTCGACGTGCTGGTGATCGGCGGCGCCATGGCCAACACCTTCCTTGCGGCCAAGGGCGTGGCGATCGGCAAGTCGCTGCAGGAGGCGGAGATGCACGTCACCGCCCGCGCCATCCTGGCCCGTGCAGAGGAAACCGGCTGCGAGATCGTCCTCCCGCTCGATGCCGTCGTCGCCACCGAGTTCAAGGCGAACCCAACCACTCACACCGTCTCGGTCGCCGAGATCCCCGATGGCAGCATGATGTTGGATGTCGGGCCCGAAACGGTCGCCGACCTGAAGCGGCGGCTGGTGGAATGGAAGACCTTGGTGTGGAACGGCCCGCTCGGCGCGTTCGAGACCCCGCCCTTCGACGCCGCCACCGTAGCCCTGGCGCATGCGGTGGCCGAGGCGACCGAGACCGGCACGTTGCGCAGCGTGGCTGGCGGCGGCGACACCGTGTCCGCCCTGCGCCATGCCGGGGTGATGGAGCGGCTGACCTATGTATCCTCCGCTGGCGGCGCCTTCCTGGAGTGGCTGGAAGGCAAGACGCTGCCTGGGGTTGCGGTGTTGATGACGGCTTAGATCTTCGGCGAAATCCGCGCTTCTTACCGGCGCAGATTTCATCGCGGATTAACCATGGGTCGCTACAGTCCGGCCCATGATCTCGCCCAGCAGCCTCTCGGCGTTCACGCCGTCGATCCAGTCGCCCAGTTCGGCCACGCGCGTCGCGGCTTCGACTGCGGCCCGTGCGGACACCCAGACCCAGGTGCAGAAGCCGCTGCAGGCGTCGCCCCAGGGCGCCACACCGTCCCGCGCCACGCCTCGCGGGTCGTTGCTGGACCTGTCAGTGTAACTTCGGCGCACCATTTTAAGAATTCATTCGTAGGGGCTTGATCCCGAGGGTTGGTGTCGCCACGGTTGCGACATGCCTGACTTCGTCCGCACCGTCCCGGCCGGCGATAACAGAGAGCGGCAGGTCTGCTCTACCTGTCAGTACGTTGCGTACGAAAATCCCAAGATCGTCGTCGGCTCCGTCGTCGTCGAAGACGGCCGCGTCCTGCTGTGCCGCCGCGCGATCGAGCCGCGATCTGGCTTTTGGACCCTGCCCGCCGGCTATATGGAAATGCACGAAACCACCGCCGAGGGCGCCCGGCGTGAGGCGCTGGAGGAAGCCGGGGCCGATATCGAGCTCGAAGGCGTTCTCGCCCTCTACGATGTCAGTCGGATCGGCCAGGTCCAGGTCATGTATAAGGCCCGGTTCGCCACGCCCGGTATCGAGGCGGGCGAGGAAAGCCTGGAGGTTCGGATGTTCGGCTGGGATGAGATCCCGTGGGACGACTTGGCCTTCCCCACGGTGCGGTGGGCGTTGAACGCCTGGCGGGACCTCGGCTCCGCGCCCTTGGGCGCGCCAGCCGGCAACCCGGTCGACGATCGCCGGGGCACGCGCCGGATTGACGCGGTGCCGGCGCTATGACGCGGTTTCTCCTACTTCCGATGGCGCTGCTGCTGGCAGGTGCCGGTATCACGCCGACCACGCCGATGCCGGAGTTTTCGCTCTCGACCCGCGGCGGGCCGCCGGCACTGCCGCCACCACCGCCCGGTTTCACCGCAGCCCCAACCCCAGATGCAGACGCATTCGCGCCCGTGGCCCGGGCGTCCAAGGACGCATCGGTCGGGCCTGGCATCTTCAACCGGCGTGACCAATATCGTGGCGAGGGCCTGTCGGCCAATTCGTCGGCCCAGATCGAGCAGGACCGCCGCGTCATGCCCGGCGCCGGCCTCAAGCTCAGTATGCCACTGCAGTAACGCGTGCTTCGTGCTCTCACGGTTCTCGTGCTCTGCCAGTTCGCTGGCGAGGTCATCGCGCGCGGCCTAGGCCTTCCCTTGCCCGGGCCGGTGATCGGGTTGCTGATTCTGCTGGCGATCCTGGTCGTGCGGCATGGGCCGGACGAGGATCTGCGCACGACGTCCACCGGTTTGCTGCGGCATCTGTCGCTGCTGTTCGTGCCCGCCGGGGTCGGCATTGTCACCCAGTTGGACGCATTGGAGCGGGATTGGCTGCCGATTCTGGTCGCCATCCTCGTATCCACGGCGCTCGGGTTGGTGGTGACCGGCTGGCTGATGCAGAAGCTGGACAGGTCGGGATGACTGGCGTGAGCCAGCTTTGGGTCTATCTGCAGACCACGCCACTGCTTGGCCTCGCGGCAACGCTCATCGCGTGGGAGGTCGCGGTATTCGCCAGCCGGGTTGCGCGCGGGCACGTGCTGGCGAACCCGATGCTAATCAGCATCGTGCTGCTGTCGTCGCTACTGCTGCTGACGCACACGCCCTACCGCGCCTATTTCGAGGGCGGCCAATACGTGCAGTTTCTCCTTGGCCCGGCGACGGTGGCGCTGGCTGTGCCGATGTATTTCAATCTCGGCCGCATCCGCCGCGCCGCGCCGGCGATCTTGCCGGCGCTGGTTGCCGGCTCCCTGGTGGCGGCGCTGAGCGCAATGCTGATCGCGCGTGGGCTGGGGGCGTCGCGAACCGTGGTGTTGTCGCTGGCGCCGAAATCGGTGACGACGCCGATCGCGATGGGCATTGCCGAGCAGATCGGCGGCTCGCCCTCCCTGGCCGCCGTGTTCGTGCTCCTGACGGGGCTCACCGCGGTGGTCATTGGCCCGGGTATCCTGCGGTTCACGCGCGTGCGGGATTGGCGGGCGCGTGGTTTGGCGGCTGGCACGGCCGGGCACGGGCTGGCCACGGCACGCATCCTGCTGCTGGATGAAACCGCTGGCGCATTTGGCGGACTGGCCATTGGTCTGAACGGGATCTTCACCGCCATTCTGGTCCCGTTTCTGGCGACGCTGTTTTGAGCGAGACCCGCCTCTACGCGGCGGTGAAGGCGTTCCTGGAGGCCCAGGGTTTCAGCGCCAAGGGCGAGATCCATGGCTGCGACGTCGTGGCCATTCGCCCTGGCGAGCCGCCCATACTGGTAATCTGCGAGCTGAAGATGGGCTTCAATCTGGAACTGGTGTTGCAGGCGGCGGACCGCATGGCGATGGCCGATGCCGTCTGGCTCGCCGTGCCCCGCACCCGGCGTGGGCGGGACCGGGATCGCCGCGTGGTGAAGCTGTGCCGGCTAATCGGGCTGGGCCTGCTGACGGTCGGCGAGAACGGCATCGTCGAGGTGCTGGCCGAGCCGGAGCCCTACCGCCCGCGCGACAACAAGAAGCGGCGTGCCCGGCTGATCCGTGAGCACACCCGCCGCCGGGGCGACCCGACGCCCGGCGGCTCGGTCCGGCGCCAGATCATGACGGCCTACCGGCAGAATGCGCTGGCCTGCGCCGACGCGTTGCGCGATGGCGAGGCGAGCACCCGGGTCCTGAGGGCTGTGATACCAGACGCGCCGGGCATCCTACTGCGCAACGTGTATGGCTGGTTCGAACGCGTCAGTCGCGGCGTCTATCGACTCACGCCCTCCGGGCAGCTTGCTGCCACCGGCAGCGATACCGTTCCGCCGGTGCTACTGGCTTTGGCCGACGTTGCCGACCAGGCCGCGGGCAAAATCCATCGCGGCAAAGGGCCGTAGGTCACCCGCCTGCTCGCCCACGCCGACGGCATGCACCGGTAGACCGTAGTCCTCCGCCAGGGCGACGACGATGCCACCGCGGGCGCTGCCGTCCAGCTTGGTGACGATCAGGCCGGTCACGTCCACCATCTCCTTGAACACGCGGACCTGCTCCAGCGCGTTGTGCCCGGTGGTGGCGTCCAGCACCAGCAGCACGGAATGCGGCGCCGTCGGGTCCTGTTTGCGCATGACGCGGATGATCTTGGCCAACTCCTCCATCAGGGCAGATTTGTTGTGCAGGCGGCCGGCGGTGTCGATCAGCAACACGTCGGCACCATCCGCCCGCGCCTTGGTCATCGCGTCGAAGGCGAGCCCGGCGGCGTCCGAATTCGGCGGGCCGGAGATCACGGGCGCACCGGTGCGGTCGCCCCAGACCTGCAATTGCTCCACCGCAGCGGCGCGGAAGGTATCACCGGCGACCAGAACCGGGCGCAGCCCCTCCTCCCGGTATTGCAGCGCCAGTTTGCCGATGGTCGTGGTCTTGCCATTGCCATTGACGCCAACCACCAGGATCACGTGCGGCTTCAGGCTTCGATTGATAATCAGCGGCTTGGCGACCGGTTCGAGGATCTTGGCGATCTCCTCCGCCAGCGCGTCCTTGATCTCCTGGTCGGTGACGCTGCGGCCGAACCGGCTCTTACGAAAGTTCTCCACGATATCGGAGGCGGCGGCCGGGCCAAGGTCGGCGCCGAGCAGCAATTCCTCCAACTCCTCCAACGCCGCATCGTCCAGCGTGCGCTTGACGAAGGCGGCGGTGATGCCGCTGGTCAACTTCTCGGTCGAGCGGGTGAGCCCGGCCTTGAGCTTGTTGAAGAACCCGCCCAGCGCCATTAGGCGGCCTCCGCCTGCAAGCCATACGCATCCGCCGCGATCACCCGGGCCTGTAGCAACGCGCCGGGTTCGGCATTCAGGCGGACGGGGGTGAAATGCTGGGTGTGGCCGCGCCCGCCGCGCTCCGCCAACACGCTGACGGTGGCGCCGAGTTGGGCACGATGGAACGCAGCCGCGTGGCCGGCCGCGATGCTGCGTAGCCGAGCCGCCCGTTCGCGCCGCACCGGCACCGGCACCGCGGGCATGCGGGCGGCGGGCGTGCCGGGTCGCTCGCTATAGGGGAAGACGTGTACGTAGGGGATGGCGGCCTGTTCCAGAAATTGCTCGGTGTCTTCGGCCAGTACGTCGCTCTCGGTTGGGAAGCCGGCGATCAGGTCTGCCCCGATCGCGAGACCCGGCCGCAACTGACGCGCGCGGGCAATCGTCTCCAAAGCAGCGTCGCTGGTGTGGCGACGGCGCATCCGCTTCAACACCAGGTCGGATCCGGATTGCAACGACAGATGCAAATGCGGCATCAGCCGCGGCTCATCGGCCAACAAATCCCATAGCGGCGCGTCGATCGTCGCCGGGTCGAGCGAGGACAGGCGTAGGCGCGCGAGGTCCGGCACGTCGCGCAGGATGGTGGCTGCCAGCCGGCCGATCCCATCGGCATGGCTGGCGATGTCGACCCCGGTCAGCACGACCTCTTGCACGCCGGCGGCGACCAGTGCGGCGACTTGTGCCACGGCCTCCATAGCAGGGACGCTGCGGTTGGGGCCGCGGCCGAACGGAATGGTGCAGAAGGTGCAGCGATGGTCACACCCGGCCTGCACCTGCACGAAGCCACGGGTATGGCTCGCAAACCCATTCAGGGACGGCAAGGGAGCGGTGGCATCGATCGGGCTTACCCGGCTGGCGGCATGTGCCCAATTCTCGGGTCGCAGCTTGTCCGCATTGCCTAGAACTCGGCTGACCCCCGGCAGAGCCTGCCAACGCGCGGGATCTAGTTGAACGGCGCACCCCGTGACGACGATCTGCGCGCCGGGCTGCTCCCGCACGACGCGACGGATGGCCTGGCGGCCCTGGCGCTCCGCCTCCGCCGTGACGGCGCAGGTGTTGATGACGACGGTGCCCTCACTCGCGTTCAACATGCCGCGGATCGCTTCGCTTTCCACCAGGTTCAGGCGGCAGCCGAAGGTGAGGACACTGTCCTGCATCAGCCGCGCTTGGTCGGATTGGTCGCGCTAAGCTGCAAGCCCTTCGCGTTCGGCGTGAAGGTGATCGTGATGCTGTAGGTTTGGCCGCAGGCAAACAGCATCCAGTTCTCCCGCCAGGCGCGGTTCGGACGGCCGTTCTGGATCTCGGCAATCGGCAGGCCGGTGTAGCCGTCGAACTGCGTGTTGGTGAACACCTGCTGCCGGCATCCCGGCTGCATCGCGGTCATGTAGCGGATGGCGACGGCCTGGGCGTATCCCAGCGCGTTCTTCTGCGTCGCAGGGTCGGCGCGCGTGTCGCCGGGCATGGTCGGGATGCGGGACGGCGCGCCGCCGGGCTGCAGCACAGTCAGGATGTTCAACCGGATCGGGGCGTTGCATCCGGTCACGTCCACTCGCTCGTTCCACACACCGCCGCTGAGCGTGCCATCGGGCTCGAACTCGGCGGGCGCGTAGACGATCAATTCCCCAGTGGGCTTGAACTTCGCGGCGGCACAATTCTCCGGCAATTGCTTCAACTGCGCCCGGGCGGCGGCGACGATGGCATCCTGCCAGGCGGATTGCTGGACCAGCGTGGTCAGGCTTGGCGTGCGCACCTTGGAGGTTTGCAGGTCCGGGGACAT
>NZ_LMUY01000094.1 GCF_009765685.1 Acidisphaera sp. L21
ATCGTGGATGGAACGCCTGTCATCGTTTTCGAGAAAGGTGAGTGGCATCAGGATCGGATGCGGACCCTGCGTATGCTTGAAAGTGATGTGATGGCGGCCGTTCGGCAGAAGGGGCTCATGCGGCTAGAACAGGTTCGCTACGCCATCATCGAACGTGACGGCAAGGTGTCGATCATCCCGCAGGATGGGGGTGAGAAATGACCTTTGCAAGCTGCGTTAGCTGCCTTGTTTCTCGGTCGCTCATCACCCACGCCATGCCGGCTGGCGTCGATAAACACGCTTCAACACCATAATTTACACGTCTGCTGCCACACCGGGCCAGCACCAGAGCGTTGATGATGCCGCTTAGGTCTTAAGATTATAGCCCTACTCCAGGGAGCGAGTGGCTAGGGCTGCGGGATCAAGGCGGCTCGACCGGCCTCGCATCTGTGTGGGCGCGAAAGATGGTGGTGGCAGGTCTTAGAGA
>NZ_LMUY01000095.1 GCF_009765685.1 Acidisphaera sp. L21
GTCAACTGCGTGTAGTTTTGTGACACAGTTTGCCCCAAATTAGTCAGTGTTATTAGCATGTCATGCACGGTATTTTTATTGGCACTATCCTCCGTTGCGTCTGGTCCAAATGAAATCGTCTCATTAGTACTCGCATCGATATGCATGCCAACATGCGATTCGAAGTGCAGAATATCATGATTTTCGATGTGGGCGCCCCAATGGTCCTCGATGTGGAGGTGATTTTCTTCCACGTGGAGGACGGTTTCTTCGGCGTGAAAGCTCGTGTACTCATAATGTATGTCCGTATTTTCTGAGTGAGTCCCAATGGTGTCGGTTTGTGATGGAGCAGTATTCGAGACATGATCCTCGCCGACGAACTCAGTCGTACCTAGGATGTGCGTATAGGATTTACCCGCCACCCAGATGTTTGAATCGTTGCCCACCCATGCATTCGTATTGCCGACGCTAAGGCCATTTATGTTGCCTTCACTCATCGCATTGATATCGACGCCCGCTCCAGTGCCCGTGTCCGCAGTGCCGGCGGTATTGGCGGCCGACAGGGTCTGTCCTGTAGGGTTACCATCTGGTGTGGTGTCGGCTTGCGTCTGCAGCGCGTTGTAGATTCTTGTCATATCGTTGAATGCTGCGTTGTCGACGTCATCGTCGAAGTCTCCGAAGTCCACCCCCCCGATCGTGGTTCCGGCCGACAGCGGCTTAGCGATCTGGCGCACTGCAAACATGTTGATCGATCGCGGAGACACCAGGCTCAAGTGCTGCTTGCCCGACTTGCCTTGCATAATGATCTTGTTGTCGCCGTGATCGCGCGTGATCGTCTTGTGCTTGTCCGCGGGTAGGTTGACCGGTGTGATCTTCTCGGCGTTGTGCACGCGGCCGATGATCAGCGGCCGATCCGGGTCGCCCTCCAAAAAGTCCACGACTACCTCTTGCCCAGCGTGTGGAATGGCGATCCCGCCGAAACCGGCGCCGGCGCTGTTCTGCGAGACCCGAACCCAGCAGGAGGTCGCACCCGAAGCGCGCTTGCCCCGCCGGTCCCAATGGAAGTGGACCTTCACGCGTCCATACTCGTCGGTGTAGATCGGGTCGTCGGCACTGGGCGAGACGACGGTCGCCGTTTGTGAGCCTTGCACGACGGATTTTGGGGTTATCCGTTGGGGGCGATACTGCACCGCTGCGGGAATGGCGATGAAATCGCAGCTATACTCGCTGCCGCTGCCCTGCTCCGAGAAATAGCTGCGTTCTTGCGCGTGGTGACGCACCTCTGTCAGCAGATAACCGACAGGGTCGGAATTGGATGTAGCGCCGTGGTCCACCAGGTCGAACCGGAACCCGGGCTGCGGGGCGCACACGCTGGCAACACCGAACAGGCGTTTGTGTTGAGCCTCTTCCGTCTCCATTCGCACTCGGGTCAGCCAATCGCCAACGTTCTGATTGGTATAGCCGCCGGGGAAATCGAACCACTCATGTTGCGGCATCAACGCCACGGGCAGGGTCGTTTTAGCTTGTTTCTTCAGCAATTTTGAGGGGGCTTCGAAGTCATAGTCGCTGAGCGCCCAGGTGCCGGGCCGGAACACCATGTCGCTCCAAACCCGCTGGATCTCGCCCAGATCTGACCGCGACGAGGTGGCGAGTTGGCGTGGGTTGGTGAAATTGGTGAGGTGATTACTGTCCGTAATGACTAGAGTATGGCTGTCCGCGGTATGTTGATGGAAGAAGAAGATTCCAACATGCTCCATCAGCCGCGACACGAAGGCCAGGGCGGATTCGCGGTACTGCACGCAGTAATCGACGGTCGGATAATCGGTTTTCAGCAGCTTCATGTCGACGTCGGCGACACCGTATTCCTCGAGCATCGCCTCAATGATCGCCGGGCAGGTCATGGACTGAAAAATACGGCAGTCGGCGGTGCAATCCATGAACCAAAGCCTAGGCACGATCTCCGCTCGATAGCCGCCATAGCCGCGCATCGTCACAGGCTGGCCAGTGATGCGGCGAACGAACCCATTCACCGGCCGCCGCCAGCTTTCACGGTCGTTCTGTAGCCATAATGTGACCCGTTTGCCGATCAGATCGCCGATTTCCGCGTCCGAGGCCTGGGTCAAAAAATCGACGATATACAGAAACGGCCGTGAGACCGGGTCTTCGCCTTCGATCGCGGTGAGCAGCAACGCATCGGGGCCAAGTGGCGTATCAATGGCGAGAGAGCGGCCAGATTGATTGAATTCACCGGACAGGGCGTCGGTTTGCGGCCTTATCCCGCTCATCGCGATGCTCCGCCAGGCTTGGGTCTTATAACAGGGCGAGTGCGTTCCCGTGGTGGCGATCGATATCGAGGAACCGCATTTTTAATGCAGCTTTCGCGAGGGCACATTGGATAGTCTCCTTCGCCTCATGTGCATCATCGCACGTCCGTCAAATTGATCCCGGTGAAGTTCGCCATCTCTATCTTCGAAATCGCACCTGAAGGTCTCGCCGTGATAAACATGGCCCTCAGTCGTCACATTACGATGTCGGAATGTAGGTTGTCGAATTGATAAATGCACTAACTTTGGAAAACCTGTTACAGTTTGTCACTTTCGCGCAACTCGCCAGGCTTTCAGCCTAACTTCGCCAAGGACACCGGTGGCTTTGTAGAAGGCGGCCTGAATGAAAGGATCGGCACTGCAAATCGGAACTGGCTAACATATTTTGGCGCAGGTGGCGGCGACGCACGGGGCTGCATCGGCCAGCACGACGATCCGCAGCGGCACAGCCTACGTGCGGCGAAGGTCAAGGACTGCACCGTGCAGGCGGGCACGGACAGGCTGCTCGAGATGATCCCGGCCTATCTCGAGTTCTTCGGCTTCGGCACAGCAACAGTCGATGAGTTGCAAGTGACTGGCCAACTGCAATACTGACGGGGGCAATTGACCCAGAGCTTTTAGAACAAAAAACTGAGTCTGGAGGACATGGACATGAAAGCGGACAAAAGCTTCGACCACGGACCCGGCGGCGGGCAATCCAAAAAAGCCGCTGCCAGCGGATGGATAGGATCAGCCCTCGAATACTACGACTTTTTTATTTACGCGACCGCCGCCTCATTGGTCTTCCCGCAGTTGTTTTTCCCGTCCGCTGACCCGGCCGTGGCCATCATCGCCTCGTTGGCGACCTACGGGGTCGGCTATGTCGCTCGTCCTATCGGCGCCTTCGTGCTCGGCCATCTCGGCGACACCCACGGCCGAAAGAACGTTCTGCTAGTCTGCATGTTCATGATGGGCGTTTCCACCATGCTGGTTGGCGTTCTGCCCACCTATAGCCAGGTCGGCTTGCTGGCGCCCGTCCTGTTGGTAATCCTGCGGCTGGTCCAAGGCTTCGCCGTTGCGGGCGAGATCTCCGGCTCGTCCTCGTTGATCCTGGAGCATGCGCCCTTCGGTCGGCGTGGCTTCTTCTCCTCCTTCGCGCTGCAAGGCGTGCAGGCCGGGCAGATCTTCGCCGCCGCCGTGTTCATTCCACTTGCCCGGTTCATGGACCATACCGCCTTCATGTCCTGGGGCTGGCGGGTGCCGTTCCTGCTGAGCGCACTCGTGGTTGTCGCGGGTTACGTAATCCGCCGAGGGGTCGATGAAACCCCGGCCTTCACCGAGGAGGGCTCGCACGGCGGCATCCCGCGCGCACCCATTCCAGAGGCTTTCCGCCTCAGCTGCGACGACATGTTACGCGTCGTGTGCATGGCGCTGATGAACGTCATCCCGGTGGTCGCCACGGTGTTTGGAGCGGTCTACGCGGTCCAGGCGGCCTACGGCATCGGCTTTGCAGCGGACGTCTACCTGTGGATCCCGGTTGTCGGAAACGTCGTTGCCGTGTTCCTTATTCCATTCGTCGGCAACCTTTCGGATCGGATCGGTCGGCGGCCGCCCATCATCATCGGGTCGCTGCTCGCGGGACTGGTGTCTTTCGGCTACCTATATGCAATCAGTATCCACAGCATCCCGCTGGCCATGGTCCTGTCCGTGCTGATGTGGGGCGTGTTCTACCAAGGCTACAACGCCGCCTTCCCCTCATTCTATCCGGAATTGTTCCAAACCCGGGTGCGGGTGACGGCCATGGCGGTCGCGCAGAACGTCGGCACGACGATCACGGCGCTGCTGCCAGCCTTGTTCGCCACAGTGGCGCCTCCAGGGGCCGCCAACATCCCTATGACGGTGGGCGCCATCACGCTGGGGATCACCGCGATTGCGACAATTGCCGCCTTCACCGCGCGCGAGACCTACCGCATCCAAATGCATGACCTCGGCCATCGCGACGCCGTGCCGCTGCCCAAGGCGGACTACGACCGGCTGCGAGCGGAAGCGTTCTCCAAGACATCGGCCCTAGTCTAAATGCTGACGAAGGTCAGCTTCGTAGCCTTCGGCCAAATGGAAGGTGGATACACGGACACCGTGTACCCACCTCTCGGCCGGAGTTTAAATCATGAGTTCGTCCCGCAGGTATGGCAGCGGCGAGCGCCGGCCAGATCAGGCAACCTCGTTCGACCTCAGCGGCAAGCGCGTAGTCATCGTCGGCGGCAAAACGGCAATCGGTCTCGGAGTGCACAGGCAGCCCACGCCATGGGCGCGGCCGTCACGGTCGCCAGTCGCCGCAATGTCTCGGCCGAGGAGCGTCAGGACCTGGCTGCGATTGAGCAAATCGTTCTGGGCATTCGCGACGAGGTGGCCGTGCAAGCCGCGTTCGAGGCCATCGGCGCGTTTGACCCCCTCGTCGTCACCGCCGGATCAGACTGGCGCCTTGGGGTTCATTCATGGACCCGGACAGGTGAGGCGTCCGCGGATACCTGGAGGGCAAGTTTCTGGGGACCTGGGCCTGCACCCGCCATGCCGCTCCGCATTTGCGGGCCCGCGGCTCGATGACCTTCCTCACCGGCGGCACCGGGGCCGGGGCCAAGCTCGGCTTGGCTGCAGTCCCGTCGAGGTTCGCAGCCGTCGAATCTCTTTTGCAGTCGCTCGCACTGGACCCGGCCCCGATCCGCGTCAACACGAGCCAGCCCGGCGGCTGGACGACCGTCGACATCAGGCACGCGGCCGTCTTCCTCATGACCAACTCATACGTCATGGGCACGGCGCTTGAAATCTCTGGCGGCGAATTGTTGGTCGCGCTGATACCGGTGGCTACTGCCAGGGCACTCCAAATGCGACCGGGCCACCGGTTGGTATGAGATCGGGCTTCGCGATCAACGTCTGCCCGTCGAAGTCGAACACGCTGATGATGCGGTCGCGGTCGCTCTGCACCAGCAGCGTCTTGCCGTCGCGAGACCAGGCAATGCCCTCCGTCCAGCGGCCAACCTGACCAGTGGCAACCAAGCTCAGCGTTTTATTGGTCAAAGCGTAAATCTGTATCAGACCGTGTTCATGGTAGAGCGGATTGGACGTGGCCAGCGGCGTGCCCATTTCCGCACCGACGGCCAAGAACTTGCCGTCAGGCGAGAACTTCATCGGCTCTGGCCCGCTCGCCACAGGCGCGATGGAAACGGCGTGGGGCGGGCTAGCCGTCATGTCAACAAGGGAGACCGAATCCACGTCGCCACTGCCGCGACCCATGTTGCTGACAGCAGCCAAATTTCCGCCGGGGACAGCGTCGATCGTGTAGGGCTGTATCGCGGTGTGATTGGCTGCTTATCTAATGTCACCGCAGTGCCTACGATGTGCAACACGCTGACGCGGTCATCCCATGGGCGGCTAACGATGGCAGTCTGCCCGTCGGGGCTGAACGCAAGGCCACTGGCACCGCTTTGATCACCGAATGTTACCTTACCCATCGGCTCCAAGCGCTTGTCCTTCACTTTGAACATGGAAATGGAGCCCTCCGCGCGATTGCACACCAGTGCTAATGTGCCGTCCGGCGACAAACGCACAGTGGTAGCGCCGGCGCCCGCATGCAGCACCTGTGACACGTGGGGCGGTGTGCTGGTCAAATCGAGCACGGAAACAGTGTCGTCCCACGCGATACCGAGCGGTACGGCCGGATCCGCCTTAGTCGCAGCTGTCAGGATGGCCCAACTGGCGTCGGCCGCCATCCATACCGCTAATGGCGGCCCAACGACCGAGCCAGGGACCTCTATAGTGCCTACGATGCGCGGGGGGCTTTGACCGATATCGATAAAGTCCACTGTGTCTGGCCGCATTGGCGTAGCAGCGATCTGGGCGCCTTTCTCGTCAAGCACGGTGTGATTGTCGTTCATCGACAGGATAACGTCCGCTGCCCGGACTGGGGCGGCGCAGATGAACGCTGCGGCGGACGCGGAGACGATGAACATCGCAGATCTTAGCATCGGCGTTCCTCCGTTGGGCTGGTTATCCAACCCATTTCGTAAAATCTAGCGCCAAACTGTCGCAAGGTCATCGGCGAATTTCGCCGAAGCCTCGAACGAACGCCTTACAGCCGTCTCACAGCCTCCGCGTCCGAAATGACGGCTATCATGCGGCCAGGCATGGGAGCTGACATACTTTAAGCGGTCCACGGCGACCCGTTTGGTCTCGTGATGAGTTTCGGACGCCGCTTGGCATACGAAACTCTCCAAAGGGCTGCGATTTGCGGGTAAATCGTGCCGTGCTGGATCACGACGTCGTTTTCCCGGCTGACTGCGGCGGTCCAGGTGGCGCCCGGGGCTGGGTGCAGCGCATGAAGGTCTCGATGCCGACTATGTGGCCACCGCAGCAGGGATGCGACGACCGGTGATCGGAGGGCCCGAGCGTAATGTTCGGTTCAGCAGGTGGCGGTGGAGCGGCAACAAGTTGTCGGGCGCGGGCAAGGTTGCCCCGACATACGGCGAGAAGTGGTGGATTACCGCAGATCTGCCTATCGGAGGCCGATGGCGGACACCGGACATCCGCACCCGTTCACTGCGCCGGGGGATCGGCTGAAAGGGCTTGCACTGCTACACCAAGCTTCCTCCTTCGAAAACTGAGAAGTTGACGCATCTCGGACGGAATGATTGACCTTGGCTTTGAATCGTAGCCATGTAGATTGAGTTTTGCTTCTCGTGCATTCTCGAAGCAGGAAGCTCGGCCTAAATCCATGCTCGCAATCGGTGGTGCCGGCCATTGAGGTGCGTCACGCCTCACGCCGGCTCTCCGCGTGTTTTCAGCTGAGCTATCCGAGAGCACCCGTCGCCCGGACAAACTACTGTTCGGGCAACGAAGCCTATAGGCACAACGCCGTTCCGTCCACGGGACGTCGCGGTCGAAGTGGATCGTGCCAACCAAACCGCGCCGGCGAATTTGGTCGGAATAGATTGTTATCGTAGATCTTTTAGCAAGCCGAGAGCCTCTGCCTGCGCCGACGGGCGAACGAAATTCCAAGTGTGCCGGCGGCGAGCACGAGCAAGCTAGCCGGCTCTGGCACAGCCGTCGATATTGGCGGTAACCCCGTTACAGTGTAAGCGCTGCTCTGAGACCCTTTTCCGTCGATCAGGTGGCG
>NZ_LMUY01000096.1:0-2472 GCF_009765685.1 Acidisphaera sp. L21
AACCGGCGGCGGGGGTGTCACCTGTGGCGGCGCCGTGACCGGGGGCACCAACTGCGCCCGGGCGGCAAACGGCGCGGCGACGCCACCGCCCAGGCCACAACCGAACCCCAACAAAGCCCGGCGACGCCCCAGGCCACCAGTTATCGCGTTACGATCGGTCATGCGAACAGCCTCCGTGCTGGGATGGTTATACCACCGCCCCGAATTGCGCCGCGTGCAGGCGGTGGTAGGCGCCGCCTGCCTCCAGCAACTCCTCATGCCGCCCCTGCTCCGCCACGCCAGCCCCGTCCACCACCACGATGCGGTCGGCGTTGCGGATGGTGGCTAGGCGGTGCGCGATGACCAGCGTGGTGCGGCCGATCGCCAGCGCGGCCAGGGCGCCCTGCACGGCCCGCTCCGTCTCGCTGTCCAGGGCGCTGGTGGCTTCGTCCAGGATAAGGATCGGCGGGTTCTTCAGGAACATGCGGGCAATCGCCAGGCGCTGCTTCTGGCCGCCGGACAGTTTTACCCCGCGCTCCCCGATCACCGTGTCCAGCCCGGCGGGCAAGCCGCGGATCACCGCATCCAATTGGGCGCGGTGGGCTGCGTCCAGGATATCCGCCTCCGGCGCGTCCAACCGGCCATAGGCGATGTTCTCCCGCAGCGTCCCGCCAAATAGAAAGACATCCTGCTGCACGATGCCGATCTGCCCACGTAGAGAGGCGAGCGTCATGTCGCGGATATCCATCCCATCGATGGTGATCCGGCCGGACTGCACCTCGTAGAATCGCGGCAACAGCGAGCACAGCGTCGTCTTGCCCGCCCCCGAGGGGCCAACGAACGCCACCGTCTCCCCGGCGCCGATCATCAGATCAACATCCTGCAGGACGACGCGGCCATCGCCATAGCCGAAGGTGACGTGGTCGAAATGGATGTCCCCATGCAGCGGGCCGGCCGGCTCGGCACCGGGTGCGTCCACGATGTCCGGCTCGACATCCAACAACTCGGTATAGCGGCGGAACCCGGCGATCCCCTTCGGGTAGGTTTCCAGCACGCCGTTGATCTTTTCCACCGGGCGCAGAAACACGCCGACCAGCAGCAGGAACGAGATGAAGCCGCCCTGGGTCAGTTGGTCGTGCAGCACGAACCAAGTGCCGGCCACCATCACCACCATCTGCGTCAGCCGCATGCCGAGATAGGTGATGGAGGAGGAGGCCGCCATCAGCTTGTAGGCCTGCAATTTCGTCGTGCGGTATTGCGCGTTATCGACCGCGAACAGCCGGCGCTCATGCTCCTCGTTGGCGAAGGCCTGCACCACGCGCATGCCGCCGACATTCTCCTCGATCCGCGCGTTGAAGGCGCCGACCTGGCGGAACAGGGCGCGGAAATTGTTGGTCATACGGCTGCCATAGCGGGAGGACACCACGGTGACGACCGGGGTGATGATCGCCGTCAGCAATGCCAGTTCGGTGTTGACCATGAACATCAGCGCGAAGGCGCCGATGAAGGTCATGATCGCGATGAACAGATCTTCCGGCCCGTGATGCGCGACCTCCCCCACATCTTCCAGGTCCTTGGTGACATGGGTGATCAGGTTGCCGGTCTTGCTGTTGTCGTAGAACGAGAAGGACAGCTTCTGCAGGTGGTCGAACGCCCGCCGCCGCATCTCCGTCTCGATGTTGATGCCGAGCAGATGGCCCCAATACACCACCACCGCCGTCAGCCCGGTATTGGCCAGGTAGACGAACAGCAGCAGGGCGGAGGCGAGGAGGATCAGCCCCCAATCCCGGCTGGGCAGCAATTGGTCGATGAAGACGCGGATCGCCATCGGGAAGCCGAGTTCCAGCAGGCCCGAAAATACGGCGCAGCCAAAATCCAGCGCGAACAGGCGACGATGCGGACGGTAATAGGCGAAGAACTGTCTCAGCATGCCGCCTTGTAGGCGGTGGCCCCCGGGCGCGTCGACTCCCCGGGGCAGCTATGCGGTGACTTCCAGCACCATCCAACCCGTGTGCGGGCGACCATACTCATCGGTGCCACTCACCGTCAGGCGATGGGTGCCGGCGGGGAGATCGGCCGGCAGCATGCCCTGCCAGATATGGGTGGAACGGTCGGAGTTCACCCACGGTTTCTTGGTGGCAACGTTGCGGGCGTAGACCTCGTCCACGAACGGGTCGCGCCGCAGCACGCGCTGCATCGGGATAGCCTTGCCATCGCGCCCAATCGTCATCGAGAGGCTGGATTTTGGGCCGCCATCGAACAGGTTGACCACAACGCGCGTGGACGCCGCGGCAGCCTGCAGGATAGGGCCAGCCAGCAGCGCGCCGGAATGGTAGTCGCGCAGCACCTCCCGATCGGCCTGGTGCATCTGGCTGTCGAGCACGATGCGCATTTGGGAACGCGCAGGGTCCCGCGCGGGCACCAGCGTGGTGGTGTAGTGGGCGCCGTCGACCGACAGGATATGGAAGCCGTTGGGGCTGCCGTCACTTTCCA
>NZ_LMUY01000096.1:2524-64930 GCF_009765685.1 Acidisphaera sp. L21
GCCACGGGGATGCCACGCTCGTCGTACGGACCGCTCCACCAACTGCCGGACACGGCGGCCAGGACGTGATGGTGATGGGTGGTGCCGGCGGTGTATCCATCCGCGGCCCCGAAATACCAATGCTCGTTGGTGTGGGTGTGACCGCTAAAGCTGACGGTGTTGGGGTGGGTCGAGATCGCGGCGAAGAAATCGGCGTTGTCGATATTGGCGACGCCGGGTTCGGTCCCCTGCTGGGTGCGCAGCGGGATGTGGTGAGAGATCACGACCAGGTCGTCGCGCGGCACGTTGGCCAACACATTGCGGACGAAGGCCAGTTGGTCCGGCCCGAAATGGCCGCGGTACTTGCCGAAGCCGTTGGGGCGCCCGGTGTCGGTCCCCAGGTATTCGACGTTATCCAGCATGAAGAACGTCACGCCGGCATATTGGAACGCGCTGTAGCGAGCGCCGAACACGCGCTTGAACGTCTCGCGCGAGTGGGTGTTGTCCGGGGCCTCCAGATTCATGTCGTGGTTGCCCGGGCAGTTATACCAGGGCAGCCCGATGGTGCCGACGATGCGGTTGAACCGATCGTAATAGGCCAGGTCGTCGAACATCAGGTCGCCATGGGTGATGCCGAACGCGGCCTCGACCCCGGCGGTGGTGATGACGACATCGTCGCGGATGTAGCCGATCTCGGCGATGGTTTCCGGCTGCGGGTCGGTGAACAGCAGGGCGTCGAACGTCGCCGGCTCGTCCTGCTTGCGCAGCGCGAAGTCGATCGAGGCGGGCAGCGGACCGGTTGGCGCGATGCCGGCAAACCGTTGCCCCAGATCGGGCGTGCCCTGCGGCACGTGCAGGTAGGAGAAGCGGGGGAGTTGAGTCGCCGGGTCAACCGGAGTCATGTAGCCGGCGGGCTTGATGACGAACACGCTATCCCCAGCGCGGACGGGTATGGCGTAGCGCCCATCCGCATCGGTCTTCACGACGTCGCGCCCGTTGGAAACCATGACGCCGGGCACGCCGCGCCGGGTGCCGTTCAGATCCTCGAATACCGTGCCATTGGCCGTTTCGCCCGTGGTCTGCGCGGCGGCCCCGTTCACCCCAGCCAGTGCCAGCCCCGCCGCCGCGGCGAAGGTCTGCCGCCGTGTCACGCCCATCATCGCGCTACGATCCTCGGTCCATTTTCCCGGCTTGTAGACGGTGCCCGCGCTGGCTTGGGTGATGTTCTGGTTGCAGCGACGGGCGGGCGGCAGCTATTGGGCCGGACGGCGGGTGCCGATAATCTGCAGCAACGCCACCAGCAGCGCGTCCCGCTGCGCCGCCAGCGCCGGCACGGGCGCGCCCTTCGTCTCCTCCGCCACGCCGTCGATGATGGCGCGGCAGACCTCCGGCGTCAGCGTTGGCTGACCCAGTGAGCGCCACCAGGCCTCGTTCGCCTCACCCAGGTGGTCGATGAAATGCGCCATCCCGCCCTCGCCGCCGGCCAGATGGAACGTCAAATGCGGGCCCATCAGCGCCCAGCGTAGCCCCGGGCCGTAGGCGACCGCGGCGTCCACGTCGGCGACACTTGCCACGCCTTCGGCCACGGCGTGCACGGCCTCCCGCCACAGGGCGGATTGCAGGCGGTTCGCCAGGTGGCCCGGCGCCTCCTTGTTCAGGCGGATCGGGTGTTTGCCGATGTGGCGGTAGAATGCCAGGCACGCGTCGATGGTTTCGGGGGTGGTGTCCTGGCCACCCACCACCTCCACCAGCGGGATCAGGTGCGGCGGGTTGAACGGATGGCCGATGGCGAAACGACCCGGCGTGCGCAAGTCTTGCGCCAGGTCTGTCATCATCAACCCGGAGGACGAGGACGCAACGATCGTATCCGGCGCCATCGCCGCCTCCAACTGGGCGAACAAGGCGCGCTTGGCATCGGTGCGCTCCGGCGCGCTCTCCTGCACGAATTGCACGCCCGCCACCGCCTGCTCCGGCGTGGCATGGAAGCTGATCGCGTCCTGCGAGGCGCAAGGGGCGCCCAATTGCTGGATCGCAGGCCAGGCGTTGGCGATGAAGCGGCGCACGAATGCCTCCCCTTCTGGTGCCGGGTCCCACACCGTCACCTGCAGCCCGCGCGACAAGAACCATGCGGCCCAACTGGCGCCGATCGTACCGGCGCCGATCACGGCGACGCGGCGCACCTTGGCTGGATCGGTCATTTGGCAGGTCTCCCCTCGATTTTCGTCGTAAACTGGGGCGGGAGCCATGGCCTGTCCACAGGGCAGGCCTTCGTTGCACGGATCTAGGCAGCGCGTGCAGCGCAGCATTAATGTGATCTTCACCAAACGATTGTTTGGTGGCAGCCCTACGAGAGTTACCGCAGCTTTGCCCTTGGACAGCACGAAACCCGACAGCCGCCGGCACGACATCCTGCACCATGCCACGCAGCTATTCGGCTCGCGTGGATATGGACAGACGTCGATCCGCGACATCGCGTCAGCAGTGGGGATGTTGCCGGGCTCGGTCTACTACCACTTCGCCTCGAAGGAGGCGCTTCTGGCGGCCGTCTATACCGAGGGGATCGAACGCTCGATCGCCGCGGTGGAGGCAGCGATTGTCGCCAAGACCACCCCATGGGACCGGCTGGAAGCCGCTGCCGTGGCGCATTTGAGCCTGCTGCTGGCGGATGGCGCGCTGGCGGCGATTATCGCCGACGGCCGCAACCAGCCGATCGCGGCCCGCGACGCACTCGTGCAGCAACGCAACCGGTACGAGGCGGTGTTTCGCCGCCTGGTCGCCGATGTCGACCTGCCGCCGGGCGTGCAGTCCGGTCCGTTCCGCCTGGCCCTGCTGGGGGCGCTCAACTGGGCGCTCACCTGGTATCGGCCCGACGGTGATCCGCCGGAGGTCGTGGCGCGCGACCTGTTCGCCGTGTTCCGCACCAATCAGACGACCTACCCCCTTGGGAGCCGTGAAATCCAACCATGATGCTTTATCAGATGTACGACCTGCAGCGCCTCGCGATGCAGCCGATGCGCGCCATGGTTTCGGGCGCGCTGTCCCTGATGGAAGACAACCCGCTGAGGGAGACGCCGTTCGGCCGCGTCACCGCTGCGGCGCTGGACAGTTTCGAGCATACCACCCGCACCTTCGTGAAGCCCGCCTTCGGCCACACCATGACCGTGATCGATGGCGAGCCGGTGGATATCACGGAAGAAATTTCCCTCCGCCTGCCGTGGTGCGACCTGCTGCATTTCAAGCGTGCGGTGAGCCGCCCGAACGACCCGACGCTGCTGATCGTGGCGCCGATGTCCGGGCATTTCGCCACCCTGCTGCGCGGCACTGTGCAGGCCTTCCTGCCGGACCACGAGGTGTACATCACCGACTGGCAGGACGCGAAGGACATGCCGATGTCCTCGCCAGTGTTCGACCTGGACGACTACATCGACTACGTGCAGCAATTCTGCGAGCATCTGGGTCCCAAGACCCACATGATCGCCGTCTGCCAGCCGGCCGTACCCGTGTTGGCCAGCACGGCGTTGATGAATGCCGAGGGCAATGCGCTGACCCCAGCCTCCATCACCCTCATCGGCGGCCCGATCGACACGCGGGAAGCGCCGACCGAGGTGAACAACTTCGCCAAGAAGCACGACCTGGAATGGTTCAAGAACAACGTCATCCAGATGGTGCCCTGGGGCAATGCCGGGTTCATGCGCACGGTCTACCCGGGCTTCGTGCAACTCGCCGGCTTCATGGCGATGAACCTCGGCCGGCACATGGAAGCGCATTGGCAGATGTTCACCCATCTGGTGGACGGCGATGGCGAGCCGTTGGCGTCCAAGCGGGCGTTTTACGATGAGTATCGCTCGGTGATGGACCTGTCGTCGGAATTCTACCTGCAGACGATCAACGCCGTCTTCCACGAGCACCTGTTGCCGCGTGGCCTGCTGGTATCGCGCAACCGCCTGGTCGACCCGGCCGCCATCACCCGCACCGCGATCATGACCGTGGAAGGCGAGAAGGACGATATCTCCGGTATTGGCCAGACCCGCGTTACCCACGCGCTGACGCCCAACTTGCCCGAGCATATGCACGAGCATTGGGAACAGCCAAAGGTCGGTCATTACGGGCTGTTCAACGGCGCCCGCTTCCGCAACGAGATCGCCCCCCGCATCAAGACCTTCATCGCGAAGCATAACTGAGCGACCCGGCGCCCTCTCCCACGTGCGGGAGAGGGTTCGCTGGCAGGACATGCCAGAACCACGCTAGGCTCCGCCGTCAACACCGGGACCAAACCCGGCGGCGGAGGAACCATGCTGAGCCTGATGCAAACGCGACCGCTGATGATCTCGTCCATCATCAAGCACGCCGCATTGAACCACGCGACGACCGAAATCGTATCCCGCACGGTCGAGGATACGATCCACCGGATCAGCTATGCCGCGATCGAGGTGCGGATGCGCCGCCTGGTGCGCGTGCTGCAGCGCCTGGGCGTGCAGCAGGGGGACCGGGTGGGGACGCTGGCCTGGAACGGGTTTCGCCATCTGGAACTCTACTACGCCGCCCCAGGCATGGGCGCGATATTCCACACCATCAACCCACGCCTGGGCACCGACGACATCGCGTTCATCATCGAGGACGCGGGCGATGCCGTGCTGTTCGCCGAGACCAGCTTCGTCGGGCTGATCGAGGCGCTGGCCCCACGCACGGCCGTCCGCCACATCGTCATGATGACCGACCCGGCGAATATGCCGGAGGTGAAGCTGGCGCCGAACCAAACGCTGCATTGCTACGAAACGCTGATGGCGGCGGCGGATGAGGATTACGAGTGGCCGGAGTTCGATGAACTGACCGCCGCCGGGCTTTGCTACACGTCCGGCACGACGGGGCGGCCGAAAGGTGTGCTGTACAGCCACCGCTCCACCCTGCTGCACGCGTTCGCAGTCACCTTGCCGGACACGTTCGGCCTACGCTCCGCAGACCGGGTGTTGCCGGTGGTGCCGATGTTCCACGTCAATGCCTGGGGCCTGCCGTTCGCCGCCCCGATGGTCGGCGCGGCGCTGGTGATGGCGGGGCGGCATCTGGACGGCGCCAGCCTGGCAAGCCTGATGAACAGCGAGCGCGTCACCTTCTCCGCGGGGGTACCGACGATTTGGCTGGGCCTACTGCAGCATCTGCGTGCGTCCGGTGCCCGGCTGGACACGGTGAAGTCGCTGGTGATCGGCGGCTCCGCCTGTCCGCCCATGCTGATCGACGTCTTCGCCAGCGAGTACGGCGTGCGCGTCGACCATGCCTGGGGCATGACGGAGATGAGCCCGGTCGGCACCTACAACAAGCCCAAGGCCGGTGAGGAGGTGCTGAGCGCCGCGGAACAGCGCCAGCGCCGGCTTGGCCAGGGCCGGCCGTTATTCGGCGTCGAGATGAAGATCGTCGATGACACCGGCGCCACCCTGCCACGCGACGGCATCGCGTTCGGCAATCTCATGGTCCGCGGCCATTGGGTATGCCAACGCTACTACGGCGACAACGCATCTGGCGGCGCCGACGAAAGCGGCTGGTTCGCCACTGGCGACGTGGCGACGCTGGATGCCGACGGGTTCATGACCATCACCGACCGCTCGAAGGACGTCGTCAAATCCGGCGGCGAATGGATCAGTTCCATCACGCTGGAAAACATCGCCGTCGCTCACCCGAGCGTGGCGGAGGCCGCGATCATCGCCGCGCACCACCCGAAATGGGACGAGCGGCCATTGCTGCTGGTGGTGCCGAAAAGCGGCATGACCATCGACCCGGCGGAACTACTGGCGAGCTATGCCGGGCACGTGCCGAAATGGTGGCTGCCGGATGGCGTGCTGGTGGTGCCCGAACTCCCCCATACCGCGACGGGGAAACTTAATAAGCTCGCATTGCGGACACAGTATGGACAGCATTTTTTGAATAATGCGGCTGAGTGAATGAACGAACCCGGCAAACCGGCGTTCAGTCATCCGCTGAATTTGGAGAGTGTCCCATGAAGACGATCGTTGCGTTGGCTGCCGTGCTTGCCCTGGGCACTGCCGCCCTTCCCATGTCCGCCCAGGCCGCCGGTTGCGCGTCGGGTGCGGCAGTTGGCGGCGTCGCCGGCCATATGGCGGGCCATCACGGCGTGTTGGGTGCTGCCGCGGGCTGCGCGGTAGGCCATCACGAGAATACCAAGCAGAAGCGCGCCGCGGCTGCCACGACGACGGCAGCCCCACCCGCCACGCAGCAATAACCCCTTAACGGAAAGACCACGCCGATGAAGACGTTTGCAGCGCTTGCAATCCTGGTGGCGGCTGGTTCCGTCGCCCTCCCGCATGACGCCGGGGCGGTTGGGTGCCTGTCTGGCGCCGCCGTCGGCGGGGTCGCCGGGCATTACGCAGGCCATCATGGCATCCTGGGTGCCGCGGCCGGTTGCGCCGTCGGGCATCACGCCAAGGTGGTCCAGCGCCGCCGTGCGGCCGAGGCCGAGCGGCAAGGCGCCTACCAGCAGCCTTACCAGCGTTGATGACGGAGTTGGGGGCGGTTCAAGCCGCCTCCAACACCCCGCTGCCTTCGGCCAGTTGCGCCAGATGCGTATCGGCGTCGCCGAACAAGATTTCGATCATCGACATGCGCTTGAAGTAATGGCCGACCATGTATTCCATGGTGACGCCGATGCCGCCATGAAGCTGCACCGCCTCCTGCCCTAGTTTGCGGCCGGAGCGTCCGATCTGCACCTTCGCCGCGGCTGCCACCTTGTGGCGCTCCACGGGATCGTCCTCCGCCACCATCATCGTTGCCAGCAGCGCCATGGAGCGGGCCTGTTCCAGCAAGACCAGCATGTCCACGGCACGATGCTGCAGCGCCTGGAAGTCACCGATGGCGCGGCCGAATTGCTTACGTTGCTTCATGTAATCCACGGTCGAGGCGTGCATCGCCGCCATGACGCCCACGGCCTCGGCGGCCAGGAACGCGAGCGCCTCGTCCACCACGCGCTCGATCGCCGGCAGCGCATTCGCCGGGTCTCCGAGAGGGATGCCTGTGGCCCCCGCCAGCGAGACCTCCGCTGCCCGCAATCCGTCCTGCGTCGGATAGCCACGGACCGACACGCCCTCGCCCGGCACGTCCACCAGGAACAGGCCGATCCCCGTGCGGTCGCGCGTGCTGCCGGCGGTGCGGGCGGTGACCAAGATCTTGTTGGCGCAATCGCCGTGCAGAACCACGCCCTTGTCACCCTCCAGCCGCCAGCGCGCGCCGTCCTGCCGGGCGATGGTGGCGACGTTGTGCAACTCGTAGCGGGATTGGGGCTCCACATGGGCAAACGCCAACAACAACTCACCGGACGCGATCTGCGGCAGCAAACTGGCCTGCGTCGCGGCGTCGCCGGCGCGGCGGATCAACCCGCCACCGAGGATCACCGTCGCCAGATATGGCTCCAACACCAGGCCGCGCCCAAACGCTTCGGCCACGATCATCGCCTCCACGGGACCGCCGCCGAAGCCACCGTGTTCTTCGGCGAAGGGCAGGCCCAGCAGGCCCAGTTCGGCAAATTGCGCCCACATCGTCCGGCTCCATCCGCCGGGCGCCGCCATGTTCGCGCGCCGTTGGTCGAAGCCGTACTTGTCCGTGATCAGCCGCTCGACGCTGTCCTTCAAAAGACGCTGATCGTCGTTCAGATCGAAATCCATTGATGCCCTCGGTTGCTGATGATGTCGGCTCAGAAGCCGAGGATCGCCTTCGCCAGTATGTTGCGCTGAATCTCGTTGGAGCCGCCGTAGATCGAGATCTTGCGCCAGTTGAAATAGGTCGGCGCCGCCTCCGCCGCATACTCCGGACCGATCGATTGCGGATCGTTATCGCCCTCCGGCTCCGCCCCGGCGTGGTATGGCATCGCATACGGGCCAACGAGTTCCATGAGCAACTCCGTCGTCGCCTGCTGGATTTCCGAACCCTTGAGCTTCAGGATCGAACTCATCGGATTCGGGACGCCTCGGGGTCGATCCCGCTCCCCGGCTACGACGCGAAGCTGGGTCATTTCCAGCGCGCGTAGCTCGATTTCCAACGCGGTCAGTTTCTCCCGAAAATGCCGGTCCTCGATCAGCGGTTTGTCGCCGATCCGCTCAAGCTTGGCCAACTCGCGTAGCCGCAACAACCGCGCTTTGGACACGCCGACGCGGGCGATGCCCGTGCGCTCGTTGCCCAGCAGGAATTTCGCGTAGTCCCAGCCCTTATTCTCCTCGCCAACGAGGTTCTCGTAGGGAACGCGCACCTCGTCGAACCAAACCTCGTTCACCTCGTGCCCGCCATCCAGCGTCTGAATCGGGCGGACGGTGATGCCGGGCGTCTTCATGTCGATCAGGATGAAGGAAATGCCTTGCTGCTTCTTCGCGGCATTCGGGTCGGTGCGGCAGAGGCAGAAGATCCAATCGGCGTGCTGCGCCAGCGTGGTCCAGGTCTTCTGGCCGTTCACCACCCACTCGTCGCCGTCGCGCACGGCCGACGTGCGCAACCCCGCGAGGTCCGATCCGGCGCCGGGTTCGGAGAATCCTTGGCACCACCAGATGTCCAGATTGGCGGTGGCGGGCAGGAACCGCTGCTTCTGCGCCTCACTGCCAAATTCCGCGATCACCGGGCCAACCATCGACGTGTTGAATGCCAACGGTGCTGGGACGGAGTTGGTCTGCATCTCGTCCAGCCAGATATAGGTTTGCACCGGCGTCCAATCCCGCCCGCCCCATGCCCGTGGCCAATGCGGCGTCGCCAACCCGGCCTTGTTCATCGCCTGCTGCGTGGTGATGAGGTCGGCCTTGGACACGTGCTCGCCCTTGCCGGCCTTCTCCCTGATCTCGGCGGGAATTTCGGTCCGGAAGAACCGGCGCATCTCCTCACGAAAGGCGCGTTCTTCCGGGGTGAAGCTGAGGTCCATGACGGCTCCTAATGCAGGATTTCGAACAGCCCGGCCGCGCCCTGGCCGCCGCCGATGCACATGGTGACGATGGCGTGTTTGGCCCCACGGCGCCGGCCCTCGATCAAGGCATGACCCGCCATCCGCGCGCCGCTCATCCCATACGGGTGGCCGATCGCGATCGAGCCGCCATCCACGTTCAGCCGGTCGCTCGGGATGCCCAATTTATCGCGGCAGTAGATCACCTGGCTGGCGAACGCCTCGTTCAACTCCCACAGGTCGATGTCCTCGACCCGCAGCCCCTTGCGTTCCAGCAGCCGCGGCACGGCGTAGATCGGGCCGATGCCCATCTCATCCGGCTCGCACCCGGCGGTCGCGTAGCCGCGGAATATGCCCAGCGGGGTCAGCCCCAGGCGTGCCGCTTCCTCCCCGGACATCATGACGCAGGCGGATGCGCCGTCACTCAGCTGGCTGGCATTGCCCGCGGTGATGAACTGGTTCTCGCCGCGCACCGGCTTCAGCTTGGCCAAGCCATCTAGCGTCGTTTCCGGGCGGTTGCACTCGTCGGAGGTCAACGTCACCGGTTCCCGGCTGACGGCTTTGGTCGCCTTGTCCACCACTTCCTTTGTGACGGTCATTGGGGCAATTTCGGCGGCCAAGCGCCCGGATTGCTGCGCAGCGGCGGTGCGGCGTTGGCTTTCCAGCGCGTATTCGTCCTGCGCCGCGCGGCTGATGCCATAACGCCGGGCCACGATGTCCGCCGTCTCGATCATCGGCATGTAGATATCGGGCGTGTTCTGCGCCAGCCACTCGTCTTGGTAGTGGAACTCGTTCATGTGGAACTGCACGAGGCTGATCGATTCTAGTCCGCCCGCCACCGCTACCGGCGCACCGTCATTGATGATGCGCCCGGCGGCCAATGCCATGGCCTGGAGCCCGCTGGAACAGAAACGGTTCACCGTCATCGCCGACGCGGTGGACGGTATGCCCGCCCGCAGCGCCGCCTGGCGGGCGATGTTGCCGCCGGTCGCACCCTCCGGATTGGCGCAGCCCATCACCACGTCTTCCACGCTGGCCGGGTCGATGCCCGCGCGCTCCATCGCGGCGCGGATCACGTGGCCGCCCAGATCGGCGCCATGGGTGATGTTGAACGCCCCGCGCTGCGCTTTGCCGATTGGCGTGCGCGCGGTGGAGACGATGACGGCTTCGGTCATGCTGGCTCAGGCCTTCTCAGTTTCGGACGCTCGTATTTTTTCTTCTTCGGCCAGTTCCTTCCGCGACAGCTTGCCCACCGCGGTGCGGGGCAAGGCGTCGCGAAATTCGACGGCCGTCGGCAGTTCGTGACGCCCCAGCCGATCCGCCAGGAACGCCCGCAATTCCTCCAGACTGAACGGCTCGGCGCCATCACGCAACTTCACGAACGCCTTGGCGGACTGGCCGCGATAGGCGTCGGGGATGCCGACCACGGTGCATTCCTCGACCGCGGCGTGCTCGTAGACCGCGTCCTCGATCTGGCGTGGATACACGTTGAACCCGCCGGAGATGATCATGTCCTTCTTGCGGTCGACGATATAGAAATTACCCCCCGCATCCATCCGGCCCACATCGCCGGTCAGGAAAAATCCGTCGGCAAAGGCGGTATCGTTCTCCTCGGGACGATTCCAATAGCCGGCGGTGACGTTGGGGCCACGAATGCGGATCTCCCCGGTTTCGCCCGGCGCCAGGACACGATGCGGGTCGGTCAGGTCGGCAACGTCCATCTCGATCTGCGGCAGCGGCAGGCCGATCAGCCCGGGGCGCATCGGCATGTCCGGCAGGATCACAGTGCCGGCGGGTGAGGTCTCCGTCATGCCCCAGCCACCGCCGACGCGACGACCCGTGAGCGTCTCGAACCGTTGGGCCACTTCCACCGGCAGGGGCGCGCCGCCGCAACTGGCGGTGCGCAGGCTGGTCAGGTCGCGCCGATCGATGCCGGGCTGGGCGGCCATGGCGATGAACATGGTGGGCACGCCGGGGAATGTGGTGGCTCGGCCCTTTTCGATATCATCCAGGATCTGCGCGGGCTCGAACCGTTGGCGTAGCAGGATCTCCACCCCGCCCTTTAGGCATCGCAGCAGAACGGTGGTGAGCATGTAGATGTGGAATAGCGGCAACACGCCGATGACACGGTCGTGCTGCTGCCAGGTTCGGCCGGTGCCGGCGTACCAGTGTTCATAGATCGACGTGGCGGCGGTGAGGTTGGCATGCGTGAGCATTGCCGCGCGAGGCAACCCGGTCGTGCCGCCGGTGTATTGCAGCACGGCGACTTCGGCCGGGTCCTGTTGTGGCCAGGGACCGGTGAATTCGGCCTCGCTGAGTTGCGCGAAGGAAAGGATCCGCGCATCCGGGGGGAGCGCCAGGGTTGGCGGCCCGGCGCCCCAGGCGGCGTCCTCACCGACAATCAAATGGTCCAGTGGCTCATCCGCCAGCAACGACAGCGCCTGCGGCAGCAGCGTCTTGTCGTCCGTGGTCACCAGGATGCGCGCGCCACTGTCGGCCAGCTTGCGCGCCAGCGCCCGGGGCGGATCCAGCGGGCTCAGATGCACCACGCGCCCGCCGGCGCGCAGCACGCCGAAGAAGCTGATCGGGTGATACGGCACATTCGGTAGATACAATGCCACCGATACGCCCGGCCCCACGCCCAGCCGGCGTAACCCGGCGGCGGCGCGATCCACCAGGTCGCCAAACGCGCGAAACCCGATCTGGCGGCCACGGAATTCGATGAACGGCCGATCGCCGAACGAAGCCACCGCGCGGTCCAGCAGAACCGGCAATGTGGTGACGTCCAGATCGGCGTCCCATCGCAGGGCGGGCGGGTACGACCGCTCCCACGCGAAGGGACGCGTGCCCATCAGGCGGCGGCTTTCGTCGGCGGGGCGAACCCGGCGCCCTGGTTCGCGAGGTCCCGCAACAGCTTGGCCGGGCGCAGGGTTTCGTCGCCGTTGCGGTCGGCATAAAAATCCAGCCGGTCGGCAATGTGCTTCAGCCCCACCGTGTCGGCGTAGTGCATCGGGCCGCCGGTCCGGATCGGCCAGCCGTAGCCGTTCATCCAGATGACATCGATGTCGGAGGGCCGGGTCGCGATCCCTTCCTCCAGGATGCGCGCGCCCTCGTTGATCATCGGGTAGAACATGCGCTCGAAAATCTCGTCATCGCCGATCGTGCGGGGGTTCACGCCCAGCTTGCGCTGCTGCTCGGCAATGATGCGTTGCACCTCCGGGTCGGGCGACGGCGTGCGTCCGTCATATTTGTAGTAGCCGGCATTGGTCTTCTGGCCGTAGCGCCCGGCCTCGCACAGCGCGTCGGCAATCGGCGCGGTGGTGCCGCGGCCCTGGCGGATGCGCCAGCCAACATCCAGCCCGGCCAGGTCGCCCATCGCGTACGGCCCCATCGGGAAGCCGAATTTCGTCACCACCGCATCCACCTGCTGCGGCAATGCTCCCTCCAGCAACAGCGCCTCCGCCTGGGCGCTACGCTTGTGCAGCATGCGGTTGCCGACGAAGCCATCGCACACGCCCACCACGGCCGACACCTTGCCGATGGCGCGCCCGATCGCCAACGCACGGGCCAGCGATTCGTAGCTGCTGGCCTTGCCGCGCACGATTTCCAGCAGCTTCATCACGTTGGCCGGGGAGAAGAAATGCATCCCCAGCACATCCTGCGGCCGCTTGGTGAAGGATGCGATTTGGTCGACATCCAGGGTCGACGTGTTGGACGCAAGTAGCGCGCCGGGCTTGGCGATCGCGTCCAGCTTGGTGAACACCTCTCGCTTCACCTCCATGGTTTCGAACACCGCCTCGATTACCACGTCCGCGTCGGCAATCGCGCTCCAATCGGTTGTGGCGGTAAACAGCGCCATGCGCTTGGCGACGTCGCCCTCTTGCATCGAGCCGCGGCTGACGGCGGTGCGGTAATTCTTTTCCACCACGCCCATGCCGCGATCCAGCGCGTCCTGCTTCAGCTCCACGATGGTGACCGGGATGCCGGCATTGGCGAAGCACATGGCGATGCCGCCGCCCATGGTGCCGGCGCCGATGATCGCGGCCTTCTTCACCGGGGCCGCTTTCAACCCGGCGGGCATGCCGGGCACCTTGGTGGCTTCCCGCTCGGCAAAGAAGGCGTGGCGCTGGGCTCGGCTTTCCTTGCTGTTGACGAGGTCGCGGAACAATTTGCGTTCGAGTGCGAGGCCTTCGTCGAAGGGCAGGTTCACGGCGCCCATCACCGCCTGCACGCACGCCGCGGGGGAAAGCTGGCCGCGGGCGCGCTTCAGCAGGGGGGCGGCCGCCTCGTCCAACAGGCCGGGATTGGCCCGTGCCTCCTGCAGCTTTTCATCCCGGTCACGCACCCTGGCGAGCGGCTTGCCGATGCACGACCGGGCGAAGGCCACCGCCTCCTCCCGCGTGGCGCACATGGCGTCGACCAGGCCCTCCGCCTTTTCGACGGGAATATGGGTGCCGGCGACAATGGCCTTCAGCGCGGCCACCGGGCCCATCAAACGCGGGAGCCGCTGCGTGCCTCCGGCGCCGGGCAGAATGCCGAGCTTCACCTCCGGCAAACCCAGCTTCGAACCCGGCGCGGCAACGCGGTAATGGCAACCCAGCGCCAGTTCCAAACCGCCGCCCAGCGCCACGCCGGACATTGCGGCGATGACGGGACGGTCGAACGCCTCGATCACGGCGATCACCTCCGGCAGCAGCGGCTGCTTCTGGATGGTGCCGAATTCGGTGATGTCGGCGCCGCCGGAAAACGCCCGGGGTGTGCCGATCAGCACCACGGCCTTCGCCTCCGGCTTGGCGCGCACCGCCTCCATCGCCTGCATCAGGCCGCCGCGCAGCACGTAGCCCAGCGCATTCACTGGCGGGTTGTCCATGACGATAACCGCCACGTCCCCATCCTGCTGCAGATCCACCGCGGCGTTAATGTTGCCCATGCTTGTCTATGTCTCCCGATATGCGGCGACGGGACTGCATCCGGCTGATGCGACTAAGGAGCATCCGAACTGTGCGGCCCGCACGACACCGCCAAATTCCAGCACGGTCGCGCTGACGCCCCGACGCAAATCCCTATTCCCCGTCGAACCGCGGGTCCTTGACCGGACCCGTCGTATTCCTGTTTCGTGATCCTGAGGCCTGACGCGCCATCGCGTCAATGCCGCGCCATCAGCAGCGATCGGATAGGTGTCATGCCGCTACCGCCCATATTCCAGCGCCTGCGCCTGCCCGTGATCGGCTCCCCATTGTTCATCGTGTCCAACCCAGACCTGGTGATTGCGCAATGCCGGGCCGGCATCATCGGTTCGTTCCCGGCGCTGAACGCACGGCCCGAACCAGTTCTAGAGGAATGGCTGAAGCGGCTGACCGGGGAACTGGGCGAGGCGGATGCGCCGTTTGCAGTGAACCAGATCGTCCACCGCAGCAACGACCGGCTGATGCACGATGTCGATCTGTGCGTGAAGTACAAGGTTCCGGTGGTCATCACCTCCCTGGGTGCGCGCGAGGAAGTGAACGAGGCGATCCACTCGTATGGCGGAATCGTTCTGCACGACATCATCAACGATACCTTTGCACGCAAGGCGATCGCCAAAGGCGCCGATGGATTGATCGCGGTGGCGGCCGGCGCCGGGGGGCACGCCGGCACCACATCGCCGTTTGCGTTGATCCAGGAGATCCGGGCCTGGTTCGATGGACCGGTGGCGCTGTCCGGCGCGATCGCAACGGGGAATGCGGTGTTGGCGGCGCAGGCGATGGGGGCCGATTTCGCCTATATCGGGTCCGCGTTCATCGCAACGGAGGAGGCGAATGCCGCCCCCGAATACAAGCAGATGCTGGTCGACAGCGCCGCGCGGGATATCGTCTACACCAACCTCATCACCGGGGTGCAGGGCAATTACCTGCGCGGTAGCCTGGAGCGGGCTGGGCTGGACCCGGAAAACCTGCCGCCCAGCGACCCCACCAAGATGAACTTCGGCAGCGGCCGGACCAAGGCGTGGAAGGACATATGGGGCTCCGGCCAGGGCATCGGTGCGGTGAAGGCGGTCGTGCCGGCGGCCGAACTGGTCGCCCGGCTAGGACGCGAGTATCAGCAGGCACGGACACGGTTGGGTCTGGCACAGGATCGGCCTATCATGGCGGCATGAGTTGCCGGGCCCCATGACGGACTTCGTGTTGACCCGCGCCCTGTTGGAGGCGGGTGGCATCGACGCAATGGTGGCCCGATCCGCCCCGGACATGCGGCTGCTGACCGAAGCCGAGCGGGCGGAGTCATTGCGGCAAACCCTGGCGGCACGCCCGGTGGGTGAGGCGGCCTGGCTGTTCGGCTATGGATCGTTGATCTGGAACCCGCAAATCCATGCGGTGGAACATCGCACCGCGACCGTTCGCGGCTGGCATCGGGCGTTCTGCCTGTCTACCCGTGCCGGGCGCGGCACCTCCGACAATCCCGGTTTGGTGTTGGGGCTGGACGCCGGCGGCAGTTGTACTGGCGTCGCCTTCCGTATCGCCGAAGATGTACTAGAGGCCGAACTCGCTCTGCTCTGGCGGCGGGAGATGCTGGCCGGCGCCTACGTTCCCCGCTGGCTGGATCTGGAGGATGAGCATGGCGCCCGGTTCGGCAGCGCGATTGCCTTCACGGTGGACCCACTGGGCAACCAATATGCCGGACAGCTTGCGCAGGATGCCGTGATCGCGCGCCTGGCCTCCGCCGCCGGTGAATTAGGCTCCTCGGCCGATTACCTGTTCCGAACCTGCGCCGGGCTGCATCAGGTTGGCATACCGGACGCGGAATTGGACGCGCTTGCGGCCGTGGTTGCCCTCGCGCAGCAGCGACCATCGGCACGCGAGGAAACTTGAATGGCGCTCGTGCGCTGATTTGCGAATAATGACGCAGCGCACAAACCACACAACGCCAAATTAACTAAAAATTAACTAAATCTCAAAACTACGAAAATTCGGTGCGTGTTCCTTTTAATCTAGTTTACAAGCACGCTTGCCCAAGCGCGGAGCCTTATTGGATGGGACCAAACACGCCTGACAGCGATGGTGATATACCCGGAAGGTCCGTTGACCGGCATGTTGGGGCTCGTCTGCGCGCTCGGCGCCTGGCGAACGGCCTGGCCGTAAAAACCATCGCGCAAACTCTGGGCGTGACGGAGGAGCGGGTGAGCCAATGGGAAGATGGTTTCTACCGTGTGCCGGCACACCACCTGCTCGCGGTCAGTCACCTTCTATCCTGCCCTCTCGGCGTGTTCTTTGAGGGTTTTCCCGCGGCAGGGTCGCCGGAGGATGAAATCGAGCCGACGGAAAGTCAGATCAATTGGCTTTTCCATCGGTATTCGGGGGCGAAGCACTAGACAACGTCTGCCCTTGCCTGGTTGTGGAATCGAGGATGGCGTAGGCGATATTCAGGTATCGCGTCGCACTTTCAATTCGGCCGGCTTTGTAGGCCGTTTCGGCCAAAGATATCGCCAGTGGCGCCGTTAGCGCCTTTCGGTTGCTTTCCCGGCGGATGAGGGAGGAACCGATATACACCATTCATAACCCTCCGTGCGTTCATGAAAGTCCCGGTAGTCGACCCGAACGCTCGTCGAGACGTCCCATTGTGGAGCAGGCATATTTGAGGTCACAACTCTGTTACGTTTATCATCGGTTCGAGATGCATGGGTTTGAGTATATTTTCTGAGGCTAGCATACATTCGCGACAACATTTGCCGAGGGCGATGATGGTCCAGTAATCCTATCGTGATGGCGAAATTGCGTCCCCAAGACGTGAAATTGCACTCGAACGCGAACTTTTGTCGGAGTGGACGCCAAATGAACGAGATTTCTGCCCGAGTTGCGGCTTTTCGGGCACGCTACGGCGCCGAATCGACGGCATTGCCGGAAGGTCCTTGGAACGCGGTCATTGCCAGCCTGCTTCAGCATCGGTCCGTTCGGGCGTTCCAGCCCAAAGCGGTGCCGCCGGGCACGCTGGAGATGCTGGTTGCGGCAGCGCAATCGGCCGCGAGTTCATCCAATATGCAGGCCTGGTCCGTCGTCGCCGTCACCGACCCGGCAACCAAGGCCGAGATGGCGCGCATCGCCGGGAACCAGGCCCATATCGTGCAGTGCCCGCTGTTCTTCGTGTGGGTGGCGGACGTGGCGCGGCTTGGCCGGGTGGGTGAGGCCGTTGGACAGGATTTCGAGGCGCTGCCCTATCTGGAAACCTTCCTGTTCGCCGCCTTCGACGCCATCTTGGCCGCCCAAAACGCCACGGTCGCGGCGGAAAGCATGGGGCTGTCCACCGTTTATATCGGCGCCCTGCGCAATGATGTGGAGGGCGTGGCCAAGGCGCTGGGGCTGCCGCCGGGCACGATGGGCGTCGTGGGCCTGTGCGTTGGCTACGCTGACGAGAGCGAGACGAAATGGCAGGTGAAGCCTCGCCTGCCGCAATCCGCCGTCCTGCATCGCGAACGCTACGACACCGCCGCCGAGCCTGCAGCGAATGCCGCCTACGACCGGGCGCTGCAGAGCTTCAGTGCGGCATCCGAACGGAACAGCTACACCTGGACCGAGCGGGTTATTTCCCGCGTGGGCAAGCTGAGAGCGCTCGCTGGGCGCGATCGAATCCGGGCGGCGATGGAGCGGCTGGGTTTGCCGCTGCGCTAGATTAGGCGGCGTCGTGCACCGGGGTCTGGCTACCCAGCCCCGGTGTCGCCGGGCCATCGGGGCCGCGCATGCCGAACCGGCCCAGCCCGGGCAGCTTGATCGCCGGGCGGCGCAAATCCACGCCTAGCACGCCGCCGAGGATATTGATCTCGATCCCCTCCACCCAGCCGACGGTTAGCCCGGCATAGCCGTCCAGCGACAGAGCCAGCCCGGTGCCAGATGACGTGCGGCGCAGCCAACGACCGTCATAGGGGTAGTCCTTGCCGATCGCGGTTGGCGGCAGCGTCACGCGAATTTCCGGCACTGCGTCCATGACGGCGGCCACGAAGGTGTTGGAGTTTGGGCCGGGCCAGGCGCGGTAATCGCCCTCGTTGCGCCACGCATACCCCTTGATGGCGGCCTGCATGCGCGGGATCAGCGCCGCGGCAAAGTCCCCGTCGGCTGCGAATACGACACTGGGCACGTGGCCAAACCAACGGCCATCTGGCTCGAACCCGTTCAGGCGGATCGGGCCGCCCCAGGCGGTGTAGTCGTAGCGCGTGTAGCTGTCGGCGCCGGCTGGCTTGAATACGATCCAGCTATGGGTCGCGAAAATGCCGCGCCAGCGAACCGTCTGGGCGGAGAAGATGCGCACCACCGCCGGGCCGTTGCGCGTCGCTGGCGGCAGCAAGCCGGCGCTGGACCGGTCGGCCGTTCGCCACCCTGCGCCGCTGCCATCCATGCGATACAGCACCGCCGACACGCCCAGCGGCAGCAGCCAGCCGATCGTGAACAACAACAAACCGATTTTCAGCATCCCCATGCCGCACAGATTTGCTGCGCTGCGGCAAAAGACAAGTCCCAACCGCTTTACCCCGCCCCCGGATTGGGAAACTGTGACCGCCGCACCGATGGAGGGCACCGAAATGGAAGAGTTCTGGGTAGAAGTCGCCAAGCGCGCTGGCTTGGAAAAGGCCCTGGCCGAGTTCCGCGACGATGTGGAGGCCGCCGCCAAATCCGCCGCCACCGCGGCCGCCGGCATCGGCACGGTTGCCGACACCCGCGCCGAACCCTGGCCGCCGATGCAGATGGAGACCCGCTCGTGACCGAGCTATGGTGGCTGAGCGCCACCGAGATCGCCGCCGCCTACAAGGCCAAGACGCTCTCCCCGGTCGAGTTGATGACGTCGCTGTTCGAGCGCGTGGCCAGGCTGGACCCGGTGCTGCACGCCTTCATCTTGCCGGACCCGGAGGCCGCGATGGCGGCTGCCCGCCAGGCCGAGGCAGAAATGGCGGCCGGGCGCAGCCGTGGCCCGTTGCACGGCATTCCCGTCGGGATCAAGGACATCATCGATGTCGCGGGGCTGCCAACGACCTGCCATTCCAAGATCCTGCTGGGCCAGGTGGCGGCTGCAGATTCGCATGTGGTGGCGCAGCTACGCGGTGCCGGGGCGATCATCATGGGCAAGCTGTCGACCCATGAATTCGCCATTGGCGGCCCGATCTTCGACCTGCCGTTCCCGCCAGCGCGAAACCCTTGGAACCCGAAGCATCATCCGGGCGGCTCGTCTTCCGGTTCGGGCGCCGGGCTGGCGGGCGGGCTGTTTCCGCTGGCGTTGGGGACCGATACTGGCGGCTCGGTCCGCAACCCGGCCAGCGCCTGCGGCATCGTCGGGCTGAAGCCGACCTATGGCCTGGTGTCGCGCCGGGGCGTGTTTCCGCTGTCGTTCACGATGGACCATGTCGGCCCGATGGCCCGCACCGCGGCGGATGCGGCAACCCTGCTGGACGTCATCGCCGGGTATGACCCGGCGGACCCGGGCAGCGCCGCCACCGCCGCCAGCGGGTTCACCAGCCAGATCGACCGTGGCGTGAAGGGGCTGCGCATCGGCTTCGTGCGCCATTTCCACACGACCGACATGGTGGCCAGTCCCGACGTTGCCGCCGCGCTGGAGCAGGTGGCAGCCGACCTCACCCGGCAGGGCGCGGCAATTCGCGACGTGACCTTGCCGCCGTTGGACGTGTTCCGGGCGCTAAACCGCGTGATCCTGCACGCCGAGTCTTGGGCGATCCACGCGAAATGGCTGCAGACACGCCCTGGCGATTACGGCAAGGCGACGCGGCACCGGCTGATGACTGGGGCCTTCCTCTCTGCCGGCGACTACGTGCAGGCGCAGCGCCGCCGGCTGGAGGTAATCGCCGCGGTGAACGAGGTGTTCCGCGAGGTGGACGTGCTGATGCTGGCCAGTGCCATGGACACGCCGGCGGAGATAGAAAATTGGCCGGAAGTGGAGCGCACCTATAGTCGGCAGGCGCGCGCGCCATTCAACGTCACCGGGCATCCGGCAGTGGCCATGATGTCTGGGCTATCGCCGGCCGGGCTGCCGACCTCGGTGCAATTCGTGGGTCCGGCGTTCGCCGACGGCCTGGTCCTGCGTGTGGCCGCCGCCTACGAGCGGGAAGCGACCTGGCACGGCAAGCGACCCGCCTTGGCGGCGTGAACCAGTGAACCGCCGTTAATTCACGACTTGGCGGAGTTTTTAACGGGATCTTCCCGGGGCTCCGCCATCACCTCACCTGCTTTTTGGCAGGTCCGTGACAGTCTAGTTCGACAAACCAGCGGATCCGTAGGCGTTTTCAAACGCGGCGCCAAACAAACGATGCGCAATTTCGACGAGATGCGCGGCATCATCTGCCTTGCCGTCAGCATAGGCCCGCTCCGCCAGGGCGAGAGCGGCGTGAGCGACCGTATGGTTGCTGTTCGAACTACGAAGATTGACCCGATTGACTGCACCCATAACCGTCTCCATCGCGCTCGTATACATCGTTCGGGCCGCCCCATTTGATGAACACGGGTGAACTGCCTATGAAGATAATACTGTTGAATTCTTAACAACGCCTTACGTTAACCCGCAAATGGCTACGATACAGGCTCGTATTAATCGAACCCGAACAAAGCTAGGCCCATATCGTCTCCGGGTCGTGATCCACGGTAAAATTCAATGAATTAGCGATAAAGCATTTCGCGTGCGCATCGTGATGCAGGGCCGCCAAAACCTGTTCGGATGGCGCCCCGGATACGGTGACGCGCGGACGAAGCACGATTTTCGTAAATTTTCCTCCGCCGTCGGCGCCGACTTCCATGAAGCCCTCGGCCCGGTCCTCGTAGGCGGTCACCACCACCTTGGCCGCGGCGCAGAGCCCGAGGAACCAGAGCATGTGACAGGCGGAGACGGATGCGACCAGAAGGTCCTCCGGATTGTGGCATGCCGGGTCACCGCGGAAGGATGGGTCGGACGAACCGGCGATGGCCGGCTTGCCGGCGATCCGGATGTCGTGCCGTCGTTCGTAGCCGACGGGCGTGGCGGTGCCGTTTCCGGTGTTGCCGGTCCATTCGACGGTGGCGACGTAGTGGTGGGTCATGGTAGCGCCACGATATTGGCGCCGCACAGGACCACACCTACCCGTTCCTCAGGCTGTGGCACGTAACGGCCAGACAGCAGGGCCGCCAGTGCCGCAGCGCCGCCGGGTTCGGATGCCACCCGGCAGCGTTCCCACAGGGCGCGCTGGGCGGCGATGATGGCGTCGTCCGGGACCAGCACAGATTTTTCGACATACGCCTGGGCGATCGGGAACATCAGACTGCCGACCCGGCGTGGCGCCAGCGAGTCCGCAGCGATACCTCCGCCCTCGGCATCCACCGGCTTCCCGGCAGCCAGCGCCCGGTTCAGCGTCGGGGCCAGCTCGGGCTCGACGCCGATCACGCGGGTGCGCCCCGCATACCAGGACGCGACGCCACCGATGAACCCGCCGCCGCCGACGGCGATGAGGACGGTGTCCAGATCCGGCGCCTGTTCTTCGAATTCCTGGCCCAGCGTGCCTTGGCCCATCAGGGTTTCCGGCGCGTCGAAGGCATGGATGGCGAGGCCGCCATGGGTGGCCAGGTGGGCTTCGCTGGCGGCCAACGCGTCCGCATAGGAGTCGCCGCCCACCACCAGGCGCGCACCGTAGGACCGGATGCGGTCCAGCTTGGCGGCAGACGCGATGGACGGCACGAAGATCGTCGCCGGCACCCCCAGCACTTGCGCCGCATACGCCACCGCCGCGCCGTGGTTGCCGCCGGACGCCGCCACCACGCCCTCCGCCGGCACCTCCCGCGTCAGCAGGCTGGCAAACGCGCCCCGCACCTTGAACGACCCGGTGTGCTGCAGGAACTCCAGCTTGAACGTGAGACCTGCGCAGGCCAACCCGAAATCCGCCGGCGCCAGCTGCATCACCGGGGTTTGCCGCACATAGGGGCGGATCCGCTCCCGTATCGCGTTGATGGCGGCGCGGTCGATGGTCATGGCGTGTCGTCTCCAGCGTTTGCGCCCGTATAATCCGCATGGCCGCCCAGCGGGAGAGGTTCGGGCTGGCATTTGCCCGCGCGTTGTGCTGGAAGGCGACATGATAGAGCTCGACAGGCATGACGAGCGTGTGCTCGTCCTCGATTTCGGTAGCCAGGTCACCCAGTTGATCGCGCGCCGCCTCCGCGAGAGCGGGATTTACTGTGAAATTTGGCCATTCAGCGCGGCCACCGACCGGATCGTGGCGTGGAAGCCCCGCGCGATTATCCTATCCGGCGGGCCGGCCAGCGTCACCGACCCGGCCAGCCCCCGCGCGCCCGACATCGTTTGGACGCTCGGTGTGCCGGTGCTGGGCATCTGCTACGGGCAGCAATTGATGTGCGCCCAGCTCGGCGGCGCCGTCGAGTCGCACGGCGTGCAGGAATTCGGCCGCGCCTTCGTCGACATCACCCATGCCTGCCCGTTATTCGAGGATACCTGGACCGTTGGCGAGCGCGAACAGGTGTGGATGAGCCACGGCGACCGCGTCACCGCCCTGCCCCCCGGGTTCCACAGCGTCGCCGCCAGCGAAGGCGCCCCGTTCGCCGTGGTGGCCGACGAGACCCGGCGGTTCTACGGCGTGCAGTTCCATCCCGAAGTGGTGCACACCCCGCACGGCGCCGCGTTGCTGCGCAACTTTACGCACGCCGTCGCCGGGCTGCAGGGTGACTGGACGATGGCCGAGTTCCGGCAGGAAGCCATCGCCCGCATCCGCACCCAGGTCGGCACCGGCAAGGTGATTTGCGGCCTGTCCGGCGGCGTCGATTCCTCGGTGGCGGCGGTGCTGATCCACGAGGCGATCGGCGACCAGCTCACCTGCATCTTCGTCGACCACGGCCTGCTGCGACGGGGCGAGGCGGAGGAGGTCGATGCGATGTTCCGCGACCGCTACAACATCCGCCTGGTGCACCGCGACGCGTCCGAACTGTTCCTGAATGCGCTGGATGGCGTGGTCGACCCGGAGCAGAAGCGCAAGACCATCGGCGGCCTGTTCATCGATGTGTTCGAGGAGGAGGCGGCCAAGATCGGCGGCGCCGACTTCCTGGCGCAGGGCACGCTGTATCCCGACGTGATCGAGAGCGTGAGCGTGACCGGTGGCCCGAGCGTCACCATCAAGAGCCATCACAACGTCGGCGGACTCCCCGCCCGCATGCGGATGAAGCTGGTGGAACCGCTACGCGAGCTGTTCAAGGACGAGGTGCGCAAGCTAGGCCGCGAGTTGGGCCTGCCGCATTCGCTGGTAGGGCGGCATCCCTTCCCCGGCCCCGGCCTCGCCATCCGCGTCCCCGGCGCCGCCGTCACCCGCACGAGCCTGGACACACTGCGCCACGTCGACGCGATCTTTCTGGAGGAGATCCGCACGGCCGGGTTGTACGACACGATCTGGCAGGCGTTTGCGGTGCTGTTGCCGGTACGCACGGTCGGCGTCATGGGCGATGGCCGCACCTACGACCAAGCCTGCGCCCTCCGCGCGGTGACAAGCACGGATGGGATGACGGCCGAGTTCTACCCCTTCGACATGGGCTTCCTCAGCCGCGTCGCAACACGGATCGTGGGCGAGGTCCGCGGCGTGAACCGCGTGACCTACGACATCACCAGCAAGCCGCCTGGGACGATCGAGTGGGAGTGAGGGGATATTGGGTCGCGCGCGCTGCCCGAACCAGCTAGCGCGCGCGACCAGTTCTTGGCGTCGATCACACCGTCGTAGATCGATTACTGCACCGTCTTGAACAAATCCTGGAAGATGAGCGGGCCCCAAACCCGGCCGCGAGCGTGCACCAGCGCCCCACCTTCGTTGAGCTTTCCCAACTTGACGGGTGCGAACCCGAGTTGCTTGGCCAAGGCCGCCACGGGTGCGATCGCGTCGTCGTCGTCGCTCGATAGAAATATCACGCGGTGGCCGCCCTCGACGGCCGGATCCGCGGCCAGGGTGGCCGCGATCAGGTGATTGAAGCCTTTGACGAATTTGGCGCCGGTGAATGCCTTCGCGACGTAGGCGGAGGACAGGAGGCCGTCCAGTTCTTCCAGGGGCACCTGTGCATTCATCGCGTCGATGACTGTCTTGCCGTTCCAACTCGGCAGGGCCTTGGCAACCTCGCGATGCTCCCCGAACGGGACTGCCAAGATGATCGTGTCGGCCTCAAGTGCCTCCTGCAGCGACTTGGCGATGACCGTGGGTCCAATCACTCGGGCCTGTGGCGCCAATGCCTCGGGTGGCCGGCGGCTCGCGACGGTCACGTCGATGTTTTTACGGGCGAAGGCGTGGGCGAGCGCCTGGCCTATCGCGCCGAAGCCGACAATCGCATAGCTCATGATGTTGCTCCAATTCGTATTGATATTGATTTTCAACCGTTCAGATGGCCGAGAAGCCGCCGTCGACGGACAACTCCACCCCATTCACGAAGCTCGAATCGTCCGACGCGAGAAACAGCGCGACCGCTGCAATTTCCTCAGGGCGACCCATCTTGCCGCGCGGTATCAGGGATTCGAACATCTGCTTCGCCTCCTCGGTGAGAACTTGGTCCTGCATTGGCGTGGCGATCGGCCCCGGGCTCAGCACGTTCACCCGGATGTTCCTGCCCTTCAATTCGTTGAGCCAAGTGCGGGCGAACGAGCGCAATGCCGCCTTGCTCGCCGCATACACGCCGTAACCAGGAAAGCCTTTCACCGACGCGACCGACCCGGTCATGAAGATCGATCCGCCATCGTTGAAGAGCGGCAACGCCTTCTGAACCGTAAACAGCGTGCCGCGCGTATTCAGGCCGAAGGTCGCATCGAAATGCTGCTCGGTGATCTCGCCCAGCGGTACGGCTTCGCCGATGCCAGCGCTTGCATACAGGACGTCGATCCTGCTCTTTTCCCGCTTCACCGTGTCGAACAGACGGTCTAGGTCGTCGAGATTGGCAGCGTCGCCGCGCACCCCGGTGACGTTCCGGCCGATCAGCTTGACGGCCTCGTCGAGCGTCTCCTGCTTTCGGCCCGTGATGAAAACATAGGCGCCTTCTTCGACGAACAGCTTGGCGCTCGCCAGGGCCATGCCGCTCGATCCACCCGTCACGACTGCAACCTTACCCTCAAGCTTGCCCATAACTTATCCCTTCGTGGTGTCGGGACAGCATCTGCCCCGGAGACCCCGAGTTGGGTCTGTCGGCGCCGGGCGTTGAGTGCAGAAGCGCGCACATCGGTGGTGCAAAATCGAACCGGCTGGACGATTGACCCGATTCGGTTTGGCCAGCGTCCGCGGCTTGCACCTGGGCCGCTTTTGTCTGCACAATCGATGAAGACCGCCCGCCCTGCCGGTCCATGTGTTAGACCTGAGCCTCGGAGGGCGCACCGCGCGGTGCGGGATTGCACCATGATCGACTGGGACGACGTTCGCTATTTTCTTGCCGTCGCACGCGGAGGCTCGGTGCGGGCGGCCGCCGAGCGCCTCGGCGTGAACCACGCCACCGTGCTGCGACGCATCGCCCAGCTGGAGGAACGCCTCGGGGTCCAGATGTTTGATAAGCGGCCGTCGGGCTACCGTCTGACGGAGGCCGGCGAGGAAGTCCTCGAGTTTGCCGACCAGATGGAAGCGTCGTCGCACCGGCTGGAGACCCGCGTTTTCGGACGCGACCAGAGCGTGCGTGGACTGCTGCGGGTTACGCTGCCGCCGCCCCTCGCGACACACCTGCTCATGCCGGGCTTCGCCGATTTCGTGCGTCTGCATCCGGAGATCGAGATGGAAATCCTGTCGTCCGGCGAGCTGGCAAATCTGACCAACCGAGAGGCCGACGTCGCGATCCGCGTCGTCTACGACCGCAAAACCCTGCCGCTCAATCTTCACGGCATGAAGGGACCGGAGTTGTTCGGCGGCGTCTACATGTCCCGCGATGCACTCGCCGCGTGGCGTGAGGATGCGCCTTACCCCCTGCGGTGGATCGTCATAAGCCTTCATGGAATCCCGAGCTGGGCGAGCGAGGGGGAGGTTCGCACCACAGGGGTGCCATTCAAGACCACGGACGCCGAGGCGCAGATCGTTGCTGTGCAGCAAGGGATCGGGATAACGACACTGCCGTGCTTCGTTGGCGATGCCGACCCTCTTCTTGTGAGGGTGCCGGGAACGGATCTGCACCTGTACGGCGCGGTGTGGCTCCTCACCCAGGGGGAGGCACGTAAGACAAAGCGCGTGCGGCTGTTTACCGAATTCGTATCGCGCAGGCTCGCGGCTTACGCGCCGCTTCTCGCGGGATTGCCGAACACGCCGTGACGCTCCCTCGGCAGGGCACAAAAGTGGTCGGCAGCTTTGCCGCCGACACCCTCGCGGATGACAAACCGCCCCCATCAATCGTCACCTCCACCGTTAGCGGCTTTGACCGGCCAATTCGTTTGCCGTAATCGCCTACGATCGAATGGGAGTAAGCACCGTGGCACGTAAGACAGGCCGTCAGTTCTTCGCCAATCCGGGGCCGACGAATATCCCCGACAGCATTCTGCGGGCGATGGACCGACCCACCATCGACTTCATGGACGGCGAATTCGCCGAATTATTCAACACCGCCGTGGGCGGCCTGAAGCGGGTCCTGCGCACGACCGGGGACGTGTTCATCTACACCGCCTCCGGCCATGGCTCGTGGGAGGCCACGCTGGTCAACCTGTTCTCCCCCGGGGATCTGGTGCTGGTCGTGGAAACCGGGTGGTTCAGCGAGGGCTGGGCGGCCATGGCGGCCAAGTTCGGGCTACGCACCAAAACGGTCGCGGCCCCCGATTGGCGCCGCGGCGTGGAATATGCCGCGATCACCGCGGCGCTGAAGGAGACGCCCGAGGCGAAGGGCGTGCTGTGCGTGCATAACGAAACGGCGACCGGCATGATGCTGGACCTGCCCTCGGTCCGCGCCGCGATCGACTCCGCCGGGTCGGACGCGCTGCTGCTGGTGGACACCATCTCCTCCCTCGGCTCGCTGGAATTCCGGTTCGACGATTGGGGCATCGATGCCGCCGTGGGTGGCAGCCAGAAGGGGCTGATGCTGCCGACCGGCTGCTCGTTCACCGCGGTGTCGGCCAAGGCGATGAAGGTGCATGCGTCGTCGACGATGGCCCGCCACTATTTCGACTGGTCGGAGATGACGAAGCGCTCGTTCCGCGCCTTCATGGGCACCATCCCCACCGGCATGTTCTACGGCCTGGCCGAATCGGTGCGGTTGATCGAGTTGGAGGGGTTGGACGGCGTCATCACCCGGCACCATCGCCTGGCCGAGGGCGTCCGCCGCGCCGTGCGCACCTGGTCCGGCAATGTCGGCGGGCCTGAGCTGTTTTGCCTGTCGCCGGATCGCCTGTCCGACTCGGTGACCGCGATCAAGTTCCCCGAGGGCTTCAACTCCGACGCCGTCCGCAAGACCGCGCTGGAGAAGTTCAACGTGTCCACCGGCGGTGGATTGGGCAAGCTGGGCGGCCAGGTGATGCGGATCGGCCATCTGGGCGATCTGAACGAGCCGATGATCCTGGGCACGCTGGGCGCGGTGGAAATGAGCCTGAAGATCAACGGCGTGCCGCACGGGCGCGGCGGCGTGGATGCGGCGATGGAGTATCTCGCCGAAGCCGCCTGATCCACGCCGAACGGAGGAAACGACCCCAATGAGCCAGAGACTGGCCGATATACTACAGGCGGCGGTGGCTCGTGGGGACGTGCCCGGCGCCGTGGCGATGGCGACGGATGGCACCAGCACGCTCTGCCAGGCGGCCGCCGGGGTGCGGCAGTTTGGCGGCGACGTGCCGATGACGCTGGACACGATCTTCTGGATTGCCTCGCTGACCAAGGCGGTGACCTCGATCGCGGCGATGCAGTTGGTGGAACAGGGCTGCATCGGGCTGTGGGATCCGTTGGGTCCGATCGTGCCGAAGTTGGCCGATCTGCAGGTGCTGACCGGGTTCGACGACGCCGGGCAGCCGGTGCTGCGCCCTGCCCGGCGTGAGGTGACGCTACACGACCTGCTGACCCATACCTCGGGCTTCTGCCAGGAAGTCTGGAACCCCAACATTCGCCGCTACATCGAGGTGACGGGCGTCCCCACCTCCGCCAGCGGGCTGAACGCGGCGCTGGATCGCCCCCTGGCCTTCGACCCGGGGGACCGCTGGGAATACGGCATCGGCATCGACTGGGCCGGCAAGGTGGTGGAGGCGGTGAGCGGGCAAGGGCTGGGCGCCTATTTCGCCGAGCATATTTTCGGTCCGCTGGGCATGGTGGACACCCAATTCGGCCGGCCGGACAGTGACCGGGTCGCGTCCAGCCATACCCGCCTGCCAGATGGCGGGCTGAAGCCCGGCAGTTCCGGGCGTCCTGGCAAGCCGGAGCTGGAGGGCGGCGGCGGTGGCCTCTACTCCACCGCATCCGACTATTTGAAGCTGTTGGCGATGTTGCTGCGGGGCGGCGACAATTTGCTACGGCCAGACACGGTGGCGTCGATGATGCGCAACCAGATCGCGCCCATCGCGGTGCGGGCGCTACCAACCGAGATGCCACACCTGTCGAATGACGCGGAGTTCTTCCCCGGAGTGGCGAAAGGCTGGGGCTACGGGTTCATGACGACGAGCACTGCCGGGCATGCCGGTCGTGCGGCCAACAGCGTCGCGTGGGCCGGGCTGGCCAATTGCTACTACTGGTTGGACCCAAGCAGCCGCATAGCTGGCGTGCTGATGGCGCAGCTTCTACCCTTTGCCGACCCGGCGGTGCTGGGGTTGTTCGACGCTTTCGAGACGAGCGTCTACGAGGCCCAACAAAACCGCTAGTGTTCCCGTTTTGTTTTCGTGTTAGACCCCTGTTCGTCGCTCTGTTGGGGTTCTTAGCATCATGATCCAGCGCAAACCGAACCGCCACATGCAAGCTCAAAAACCTTCGCAACACATTATATAGCGGTTGGCGGCGGCTCCACGACTACATAAGGTGGGGGCCGTTCTGTGGGTGATGGAGTCGGTGCGATGAATGAGATGACGAAGCCAATGCCCCTGTTGAGCACCGACGACGTGCAGATGCCGGGTTGCTTTCCCGTCCATGTCGACCGCTCCCGCGACGCCCTGCTGACGGATTTTGGTCGCGCCACGCTGGATGACCGCTACCTGATGCCGGGGGAGAGTTACCAGGATCTGTTCGCCCGGGTTGCCAGCTTCTACGGCGACGATGCGGATCACGCCCAGCGGATCTACGACTACATCAGCAAGCTGTGGTTCATGCCCGCCACCCCCGTGCTGTCCAATGGCGGCACCAAGCGCGGCCTGCCGATCTCCTGCTTCCTGAACGAGGCGTCGGACAGCCTGGACGGCATCGTCGGGTTGTGGAACGAGAATGTGTGGCTGGCGTCCAAGGGCGGCGGCATCGGCTCCTACTGGGGCAATCTGCGCTCGATCGGCGAGAAAGTCGGGCAGAACGGCAAGACCTCCGGCGTGATCCCGTTCATCCGGGTGATGGACAGCCTGACGCTGGCGATCAGCCAGGGCTCGCTGAGGCGCGGCTCGGCGGCGGTGTACCTGCCCGTCAGCCATCCGGAGATCGAGGAGTTCATCGAGATCCGCCGCCCCACCGGTGGCGACCCGAACCGCAAGGCGCCGAACCTGCACCACGGCATCCAGGTGTCGGACGCATTCATGCGCGCGGTCGAGAATGACGAGGCGTGGTCCCTGCTGTCGCCGAAGGACCAGACCCCGGTGCGGCAGATCAGCGCCCGCAATTTGTGGATCCGGATCCTGACGGCCCGCATCGAGACCGGCGAGCCGTACATCGTCTATTCCGACCACGTGAACAACGGCCGGCCGGAGCATCACAAGCTGGCCGGGCTGGAGGTGCGCACCTCCAATCTGTGCAGCGAGATCACCCTGCCGACCGGGATCGACCATCAAGGCATGCAGCGAACGGCGGTGTGCTGCCTGTCCTCGCTGAATCTGGAGACCTGGTTCGAGTGGAAGGACCACCCGCTGTTCATCGAGGACGTGATGCGCTTCCTCGACAACGTGTTGCAGGATTTCATCGACCGGGCGCCGGACGAGATGGAGCGGGCGAAATATGCTGCGGCACGCGAGCGCTCGGTCGGTCTGGGTGTGATGGGCTTCCACTCGTTCCTGCAGGCGCTGAACGTCCCGTTCGAGAGCGTGATGGCCAAGGTGTGGAACAAGACGATGTTCAAGCACATTCGCGCCGGTGCGGACGCGGCGTCGATCCAGTTGGCGACCGAGCGTGGCGCCTGCCCGGATGCGGAAGAATACGGCGTGCACGAACGGTTCTCGCACAAGATGGCGATCGCGCCGACCGCCTCGATCTCGATCATCGCGGGCAACGCCAGCCCGGGGATCGAGCCGATTGCCGCCAACGTGTTCCTGCAAAAGACGCTGTCCGGCTCGTTCACCGTGCGCAACCGCCACCTGCAGAAGCTGCTGGCCGAGAAGGGCATGGACCAGGACGAGATCTGGTCCTCCATCACGCTGAACAAGGGCAGCGTGCAGCATCTGGACTTCCTGTCCGATGACGAGAAGGCGGTCTACAAGACCGCGTTCGAGCTGGATCAGCGTTGGGTGGTGGAGCACGCGGCCGACCGCACGCCGTTCGTCTGCCAAAGCCAGTCGGTCAACCTGTTCCTGCGCGCCGATATTCACAAGCGCGACCTGCACCAGATCCACTTCCTCGCCTGGAAGCGTGGCGTGAAGTCGCTGTATTACTGCCGCAGCCTGTCGATCCAGCGGGCCGACAACGTCAGCGAAAAAGCGGTGGCGCCGACTGCCATCCTGCAGGCCGCCGTGGCGATGCCCATCGTCCCGGCGTCAACGAACTACGAAGAATGCCTCGCCTGCCAATAGGCTAAAGCTCGCCGGACTACTCTTACGGCCGAATGGGATTGGGACCCGCGCCTGCGCGGCGCGCCCGCCCGTTCGGCATTCCACCAACCCGATACAGGAGCCTCCCGCATGGATGGCAGCATCTCCCCCGCCGAGCCGACCCGGCAACCCAGCGTCCAAATGGACCTTCTGACCGAGAACCCGGTCTACAAGCCGTTCCGCTACCCCTGGGCGTATGAAGCATGGCTGACCCAGCAGCGCGTGCATTGGCTGCCGGAGGAAGTCCCGCTGGCCGACGACGTGAAGGATTGGCACCGCAGCCTGACCGCGCCGGAGCAAAATTTGCTGACGCAGATTTTCCGCTTCTTCACCCAGGCGGATGTCGAGGTGAACAATTGCTACATGAAGCACTACAGCCAGGTGTTCAAACCGACTGAAGTGCTGATGATGCTGTCCGCATTCAGCAATATCGAGACGATCCACATCGCGGCGTATAGCCATCTGCTCGACACCATCGGCATGCCCGAGCTCGAATACACGGCCTTCATGAAATACAAGCAGATGAAGGACAAATTCGACTACATGCAGGGCTTCCGTGTCGATAATAAGCACGAGATCGCCAAGACCCTGGCTGCATTCGGTGCGTTTACCGAGGGGCTGCAGCTATTCGCGTCGTTCGCAATCCTGCTGAATTTCCCACGCTTCAACAAGATGAAGGGCATGGGCCAGATCGTCACCTGGTCGGTTCGGGACGAGACGCTGCATTGCCTGTCGATCATCCGGCTGTTCCGCACCTTCGTGCAGGAAAATCCAGAGATCTGGACCGAAGCGCTGCGCACCGAGTTGGTCGAGATGTGCGCCACCATCGTCGACCACGAGGATGCGTTTATCGACCTGGCTTTCGAACTTGGCTCGGTCGAAGGGCTGAGTGCGGAGCAGGTGAAGCGCTACATCCGCTACATCGCGGACCGGCGGCTGATCCAGTTGGGTCTCGATCCACTGTATCTGGTGGAAACCAATCCGCTACCCTGGCTGGACGACATGTTGAATGCGGTGGAGCACGCGAATTTCTTCGAAAACCGCTCCACCGAATACAGCCGCGCCTCGACGCAGGGCAGCTGGGAGGAAGCATTCTCCTCCCAGGTGTTCGAGGAGTCGCAGCCGAGCGGTGCCATAACTCTGCCGCCGGTTTGACCTTGGGGGCGGCTGATTCTGGCACGATCCAAAATTAGCCGCCCGTCCAGTAAATATTGTTTTGACGCAGGGCTGTTTCATTAGTTAGCATACCGACATGAAACACGTAGTCTGCTTGTCTGATTAACACGTTAATCAACAAACATTGCGCCCTCTCTTCAAGAATGTGAACGTCTAGGTTCGATTGTGAATGCACCGCACGGCACGAGCGTGAAATACTTTTTGTATGGTGCCCTTTGACCAAAATCTGTTGACGTGATGCCGGTGACAGCATCGAGCGAGAGCGATTCGGCTCGCGACTCACCGCAATCTGTCCCACGGCTGGGGCGCCGGTTGTCGGACAAGATCCTGGTCGCGTTCCACCATGCCTGCGATATTTCCGATCTGGAGATCGCGGAGGCATTGCTGCACGCGTTGGAGATCATGGTGACGCGCAAGCCGGCCCCGCAGCAGAGCGGCCGGCGCCGCGATATGGAAAGCCTGGTCGCCGCGCACGAACGTCTATGGCAACTCCGCAACCCCGAATCGGACGAATAGGGCGCCATCCGCTAGCGCCAGGTGAGCGCGGCGCCTTCCCACAGGATCGCCCGTGCCTCGGCCGAAAATCCGTCGCCCTCGTGCAGTACCAGGCCCGGCAGGATCCGGCAGGGGCCGCGGCCGGTCTTGGTCGCCCGCAACAGCAGCAGGCGTGCCTCCTGCCCCGGTCGCGGCCATAGCGGCAGCAGCGTCGCACCGCCGCAGCCGGCCTTGGTCACGGCGTCCAGCGCCTGCGCGGTCAGCGTTGCGGGTACCAGCAGGGTCAACGTACCGCCCTGTCGCAGGCTGCGGCCCAGCCGGCCGGTCCATGCCTCCAACAGCCCGGGCGTCGCGCGCTTTGCCGCCTCCCGCATCGGCGTGGGGGAGGCCGTGCCCAGCGGCTCGTGCCAGGGCGGGTTGGCGATGGCGTGGTCGAAACGCGGCTCCGCCGGCAGGTCGCGGATGTCGCCGGCATCGACCCGCGCCAGTGCGAAACCATTTGCCTCGATATTGGCCTGCGCCAATTGGGCCAGGGCGGCATCGCGCTCGACCCCGATGGCGATCACGCCGGGAAGGCGGGCCGCCAGGCACAGCACACCGGCGCCGGCGCCGGTGCCGCCCTCGACCACTCGCTCCCCTGGGCGGGCGGCGACGCTGGCGGCCAGCAACACAGGCTCGATCCCCGTGCGATAGCCGGCGCTTGGCTGGCGGTAGGTCACACGGCCGCCCAGCAGCGTCCCCTGCGTCAACGTGAACCCGGCGGAGATGCTGTCGGTGGTCACGGCAGTTCGCCAGCCTCCCGCAAGACCCGCCGGGCCGCGCCGGCGTCGTCGTCGGCTACTGCGAGTCGCCGTGGGATGGCGCCGATGCTGCCCTCCATCGCGCTGACATGGGCGTCCAGCACGGTGGCATCGATTCCGGCATCGCGAAGCAGCGCGCCCAAAAAGCTCAATCGAACCGGGTCATTGGTGATCACGACGACGTGCATGGGCCTCATTCCGCCTGTCTGAATCGCTTCCGGTCGCCTTGACCGTTTTTTCGCGCCGCCGATATGGTAGAAGCCGAACACCATCCTACAATCTCGTCACTCACAAGTCGGAGTTCTCCGTTTGGGCGCCCTCGCCAGCCCTTCGCTACACGATCCGGTGCGCGGCCCGACCGCCGGTGGTGGAGGTGACGTGCTGACGCGACTGTCCGTGCTGATCGCCGATGACATGGTCGCGTGTAATCGCGCCATTATCGAGCAGATGGACAGCCCGGTCGCGCTCATCCCGCAACTCGCAGCCCACATCGTCGCGGCGGGCGGTAAACGGCTGCGGCCGATGCTGACGATCGGCTGCGCGCGGATGTGCGGCTATTCCGGCAAACGACACGTCCAGCTCGCCGCCTGCGTTGAATTCATCCATACCGCCACGTTATTGCACGACGATGTGGTGGATGAGAGCGTATTGCGCCGCGGCCTGGCCAGCGCCAACGCGATTTTCGGCAACAAATCCTCGGTCCTGGTCGGCGATTTCCTGTTTGCCCGCGCTTTCCAGCTGATGGTTGGTGACGGCTCGTTGGAAGTGTTGGAAATCCTGTCCCGCGCCGCGGCAACGATCGCGGAGGGTGAGGTGCTGCAGCTGACGACGCAGAACGACCTATCGACCTCCGAAGAACGGTATCTGGACGTGATCGGCGGCAAGACTGCGGCGCTGTTCGCGGCGGCCTGCCAGGTGGGCGCGATCGTCGCCGGGCGGCCAGCCAACGAGGTTGCGGCGCTAGCGGCCTATGGCGACAATATCGGCATGGCGTTCCAGCTTGTGGATGACGCGCTGGACTACTCGGCCGATCAGATGACGCTGGGCAAGACCGTTGGCGACGATTTCCGTGAGGGCAAGATCACCCTGCCCGTGCTCGCCGCCTACGAGGCCGGCAGTCCGGTGGAGCGGGAGTTCTGGACCCGCACGATCGAGCAGTCCGAGCAGGTGGACGCCGATCTGGAACACGCTCTGATGCTGATGGGCCAGCGCGGCGCGTTGGAAGCCACGCTGGAGCGGGCTCGCCGCTTTGCCCTGGCGGCGCAGCGTGCGCTGGAGCCGTTCCCGCCGGGTGAACTACGTCAGTGCCTGCACGACGTGGCGGATTTCACCGTCAGCCGGGGGGCTTAACAGCGGTCCGATAGCTATGCAGGGCGCCAGGCTAGGCGGCCTCGCGCACCGCATCGAGGAACCGCCCGATCTCGGATCGCAGCGCCCCCGTGGCGTCGGCGATCCCGTCGGCGAGCCCGGGCAACGCAGCCGCGACCCGACGGGCGTCCTGCGTGCGGTCCGCCGCCTCGGCAACCTTGGCGTGGGCGTGTTCGGCCCCGGTGGATGCGGTCTGTGCTGCCAGGGCGATCTCCTGCGTGGCGAGGCGCTGCAACTCCACCGCGCTGGCGACATCGCCGGCAGCCTCCGACACTGCACCGACCTGGGCCGACAGCGTGCCGATACCGTCCGTCGCACGGGTGGTGGCAAGCTGGATGGCGCCGATATGGCCGGCGACTTCCTCCGTCGCGCGGGCGGTCTGTGCGGCCAAGCTCTTGACCTCGGCCGCGACGACGGCGAAGCCCTTGCCTGCGTTGCCAGCCCGGGCGGCCTCGATCGTGGCATTCAGCGCCAGCAGGTTCGTGCGGCTGGCAATCCCGGTGATAACGTCCACCACCGCGCTGATGCGATTGGCGACCTTGGTCAGTTCACCGATATGCGCCAGGGCGGAACTGGCTTCCTTTGCCGCCTCGCCGACCGCGATGACGGCATCGGCCATGCGTTCGGACACGTCGTGCACGGTGCCCGACACCTTCTTCACCGCGACGGCGAGCGTTTCGACGTTGGTCACCGCCTCCGCCACGCCGGCTGCGGCGTCCTGGGTCTGCAGCGCCGTCAGGTAACTGGCATTGTCCAGGGTTTCGGCGGTGCGCTTCAGGGTCACTTCGCCCTCATGCACCTGAACCAGCTGAATGGCGCTGGCCTGTTCGAACAACACGGCGGCCTCGCCAAGCAAGCGGGCGGCCTGCAGCTTGGCAAGCTGCTCCCGCTCGGCCACCTGGCGCAGGCGCTGGGCGTCCGCCGCACTGTCGCGCAGCACCAGCACGGCTTGGGCCATCTTCCCCAACTCGTCCTTGCGCCCGACGCAGGGGATGTCGGCGTTCAGGTCGCCCTCGGCCATGCGGGCGACGGCGACGGTCAGATCCTGCAACGGCCGGGCGACCCGGCACAGCACTTGCCACGCGGCGCCCAGCGTTGCGGCGGCGGACAGGACGGCGCAGGCGCCGGCGAACAGAAGGCGCATCAGCGCACCACGGCGCGCATCGACGAAGCGGCGTGTCAGCTCATCGAACACGGCATTGCGCAGCAGTAGCGAGTTGGCCAGCATTGGGCTGGTCCAAACCCGGTATTGGGCCGGGGTGATGCCGATCGGCTGCCCGGTTCCCAGCGCGGTGATTAGCTCGCGGTAGGTCCTGTCGCCCTCGCCCATCACGGTGCGGGCCATGATCTCATTCGCCTCCCGCATGGCGGGGGGCGGGTCATTCACTTGCGCCATCGCCAGTTCGATGCGCTGCCACAGCAGCGTCACCCGGCCACTCAGTTCATCCATGTCGCGGATGCGAACCGGGGGCACGTTCTGCCCCAGCGAGGGCGACAGCAGCGCCGAGCGCAACCCGGCGGATTCCCGCAATTGCTGCGACAGATGGGCGATCTGCACGAATTGCCCGTAGCCGGGGGAGTAGCGGGTGACGTCCAGCTCGCCTATGTCGGCGATGCGCGACAGCACGCGCTGCATGTTGTCGGCGGACAGGACGAAGCCGCGGTCGGCATCGATCGGGCGGCTGATCGACGGTTCGCGCACGGCGCGGAACACGTCATCCTTGCTGCGCCGCAGCCGGTCCATCGCCGCGTTCAGCGAAGGCCAGGTGGCGCCGGCAAACGGCTGAACCGCCGTCAACGCGGCTTCGACACCGGCGCTGGCACCTTCCAGCGGCTTCATGGTATCGGCGGTGGCAGGCAAGGGGTCGCTATACAGCGTGCTCACCTTGCTACGAGCGGCAGATATCCGCTCGCTGAGAATCATCGCGGCATGAAGACCGGTGGCAGCCTTGATGGAGGCTTGGAGATCGGCGCGGTCCTGCACCGCATCGCATGCGCGCCAACTGGCACTGAACGTTGCGAGTATCCCCACAACTCCAATGCAGACGAGCAAGACATTACGAATTTGCATCTACACTGCCTGTTACACCGGCTAAACTTTTAGCAAATTGAGGTTTCAGTTTGCTTAATGGTTTAAGCCATCAGCCATAGGGTTGCCGCACCCAGGATGATGGCGACGCACCACAAAGCAGGATCGGTCGGGCTGAGCGCTGCCCGACGGACAGTGCAGCCATCCTCCACCGACATATCGCTGGAAATAGCCGATAACGCGGCTGGATCGGCCCGCAGCGAGCTTTGCAAGTGAGAGTGGGACGCGGTCGGTTTATGGGCCAGGAACATCGATTTACCTGCGAGAGTGACCTCCTCAGAATGACTGCATATCGTTAATATTTGTCTAATTTAACGATCTTGCATCACGTAAATTGAAGAAATTTCTTACCAGGGAGACAACCTGGCCTCATCCTGCGGCATCGGATTTACTGTACAGGCCTTCGATCACTAAGGGAGCAACGCCATGGATATCGATGGGAGTGTCTTCGTCGTCACTGGAGGCGCGTCGGGACTTGGCGCCGCGACAACGCGCATGCTGGTGTCCGCCGGGGCCCGGGTCGTGGTGGCGGACGTCAACCACCGGGCGGGCGAGCAGATTGCTGCCGAGTTGGCCGGCGCCGTCCGCTTCATCCCCACCGACGTGACGCAGGAGGCGGATGGGCAGGCTGCAATCGCCCTGGCGCAGCAGGCATTCGGCGGCCTGCACGGCCTGGCCAATTGCGCTGGCATTGCGCATGGCGAAAAAGTGGTGGGAAAGGACGGGCCGCACGCCCTGGCCGCCTTCACCCGCGTCGTCATGGTCAACCTGGTGGGCACGTTCAACATGACCAGGCTTGCCGCTGCCGCCATGGCTGGAAACACCCCGAATGCGGGTGGGGAGCGCGGCGTCATCATCTGCACTGCCTCGATCGCCGCGTTCGATGGGCAGGTGGGCCAGGCGGCCTATGCGGCCTCCAAGGCCGGGGTTGCCGGCATGACGCTGCCGATCGCCCGCGACCTGGCGCGCAACGGCATCCGCATCGCCACCATCGCGCCGGGCCTGTTCCGGACGCCGATGATGGAAGGGCTGCCGGCCGAGGTGCAGCAATCGCTCGGCGCCTCCGTCCCGTTCCCATCGCGGCTGGGGGAGCCGGCGGAATATGCCGGTGTCGTGCGGTTCGTCGTGGAGACGCCGATGCTGAATGGCGAGGTGATCCGGCTGGATGGCGCGCTGCGGATGGCGCCTCGCTAGCTAGCGCAGCAGATCCAGCGCGGCGCGGACCAACAGGCCACCGGGCTGGCGTAGTTCGTGGATGATGGTGAAGTGGTCGGCACCCGGCGCTGGTATCAGCGCGCCGGGCAGGTGGGCGGCGGACCGCTTGGCATGCAGGTCCCGGCTATCGGCCACCAGCGGCGGCAGTTCGGCCGTGCCGTAGGCGATCGCCATTGGCTTGGCGACATCCGGCAGCCGCATGGGTGACAGGGCGACGATCTCCTCGTCGGTCAATTGCAGCGCCTGGTTGAGATAGGTGTCGCGGATCGGCCCCAGTTCGAACAGGCCGGAGATGGCGAGCCCGGCGGTCACGAGCGGATGGCCGAGCCCCATCGCCGTCAGATGCCCGCCGGCCGACCACCCGGACAGGACCACGGGGCCGGTGACGCCGTGCGCGGCGCCGTGCGCGGCGAGCCAGTCCAGTGCGGCGACAATCTCGGCGTTGATCGCCGTCATCGTCGCATCGGGCGCCAGTGTGTAGCCGGGCAGCGCCACCGACCAGCCATGCGCCCGCAACCCGGCGCCCAAACAGGTGAACTGCTCCCGCGTGTTGCGTTGCCAATAGCCGCCATGGATGAACACGAAACAGGGCGCGGCCGGGTCGGCGGCGGGGAAGATGTCCCAGCGCTGCCGCTCCGCCGGGCCATAGGGCACGTCCAGGGAGCCCGGCCACTCCGCCCGGTATGCGGCGGAGGCGGCAATGCGCTCGGCGTTCAGCGTGGCGCTGTTCTTCACCCCGTCGGTGTTGTTGTAGGCGGCATCGCGCGCCGCCCGGCTCATCTGGCCCCATTCGATCACGCAGCATCCTCCCTCTGATGGTCGGAGTGCAGCATGGCGCTCAATCGCCGCCGCACTTCGTTGAACTCGGGTGAGGAAACGTCGCGGCGACGGGGTAGGTCAATGCGTTCGTCCGCCACGATGTGGCCGGGGCCGGGCGACATCACGATCACCCGGTCTGCCAGCAGGATCGCTTCCTCGATCGCGTGGGTCACGAACAGCACTGTCAAGCGGCGTTCGGCCCAGATGGTGAGCAACTCGTCCTGCAATCGCTCCCGCGTCATGGCGTCCAGCGCGCCGAAGGGTTCGTCCATCAGCACCAATTCGGCGTCGTTCGCCAGCACGCGGGCGATGGCGACACGCTGCTTCATGCCGCCGGAAAGTTGGTGCGGGAAAGCGTTGGCGAACCGGGTCAGCCCCACCGTCTCCACGAACCGATCGGCAATCCGGGCGACTTCGGCGGATGGCAGGCCGCGCGCCCTTGGCCCGAAGCCGATATTGTCCCGCACTGTCAACCAGGGAAACAGGCCGTAATCCTGGAATACCATGCCACGGCCTGGCCCCGGTCCGGTCACCGGCTTGCCCGACACCACGACGCGCCCGGCGCTCGCCGCCTCGAACCCGGCGACCACGCGCAGTAGGGTGGATTTCCCGCAACCGGAGGCACCCAGCAGGCAAATGAACTCCCCCCGCTGCACGACCAGGTCGGCGCCGCGCAGTGCCTCCACCGTACCGTAGCGCTTGCCGAGCTTGTCGATGACCAGGATCGGCTCAGCCATGCGACGGGCTCCAGCGCAGCAGGCGGCGGCCTAGTGCCAGCACCAGTGCGTCGGACAGAAAGCCGAGCGCGCCGATCACCACCATGCCGGCCACCACCACGTCGGTGCGCGACAATTGGCGGGCATCCATGATCATGGCGCCGAGGCCGGTCTGCACGCCGGTCATCTCCCCCACCACGATCACCACCCAGGCAAAGCCCAGCCCCAACCGCAGCCCGGTGAAGATGCCGGGTAGCGAGGCGGGCAGCACGACTTTGGGGAACATGCGGGTGGGCGATACGCCGAGCATGGACGCAGCCTCGAACAAGCGAGGTTCGACGCTGCGGACGGCGAAGATCGTGTTGACCAGGATCGGGAAGAACGCGCCCAGCGCCACCAGGAAGAAGGCCGAGCGGGCGCCCAATCCGAACAGGATCATCGACAGCGGCAGCCAGGCAGTGACGGGGATCGGCCGCAACACTTGCAGCAACGGGTCCAGCAAGGTGTGCGCCCAACGTAACCGGCCGACCAGCATGCCCAGGGGCAATGCCGCCAGCGCGGCCAGCAGGAACGCGCCATACACCCTGCCGACGGAGGCGGCGATGTGCGCCGGCAACCTGCCGCTGAAGGCGTCGCCCTCATCCCCGGTTGCGAGATCCACCAGGGCGGTGACGACCTCACCCGGCGTCGGGATCAGCCCGTAGGCTTGCCGGCTGGTCGCCAGCCACCAGGCGACCAGCAGGATCGCCGGCACGATCAAGCCCAGCAGCCGGCGAGGTGCCGCGGCAGACCGCAGCGCCGCCCCCATCAGGCGGCGGCGACCTGGTCGGAAAAACGCGAGTCGAAGAAAGTCGAGAAGTCGGGCAGCGCGCGGATCTGCTTCAGCGACAGCATCTGGTCGGCGTAGGTCTTGGCCTGCTGCACCATGGTGGGCGTCATCTGCCAGTTCAGCTCGACATTCGGGGCGGCGATCTCCACCGCGGCCTTCTGCATGCCCAGCTTGGCAACGGTCATCGCCACCATCGCGTCCGGGTTGGCCATCGCGTAGGCGCTGGCCTGGCGCTGCAGGCTCACCATCAGCTTGGCGAGGTCCGGCTTCTTCTCCAGCGTGTCGCGGCTAGTGGCCAGGATCATGTTCAGGCTGCCCATGGGGGTGGAGTAGGGATACTCCACGATCTTGCCCACGCCGGATGCGACCGACAGGCCGGGCCCAGGCTCGGCGCCGACATAGGCATCGACGTCCCCACGGGCTAGGGCGGCGTGCATTTCGCTAAACGACACGCGGACAGGCGTGATGTCGCGGACGGACATCCCCTCCATCCGCAGGCGTTCCAGCACGAACACTTCCTGCGTAGAGCCGGGCCAGATCGCCACCCGCTTGCCCTTCAGATCGGCCAGGGTGTTGATGTTGCTGGTTTTGCCGGCGACGATCGCCATGCCCTTGTTGCATTCCGAGCCGATGACCACCACCGGCTGATGTACCGCGGCGCCCAGAATACCGGCGGCGATGCCGAACGTGCCGAAATCGACGGTGCCGCTGACGACGGCATCCTTGCCGTCGGTCGGGCTCTCGAACGGGATGATTTCGACCGTGGTGCCGGCGGGCAGGAAGCGGTCGTAGAAATATGGGGTGATCGCGTGGATCAGCTTCAGCGTGCCCATGCGGATGACCGTCGCGGCCTTTGCCCGATGCATGATGGCGGGCGTGGCCAGGGCGCCAGCGATGGCGGCGCGACGTGTGATGCTCGACATGCGAACGCTCCCGACGATTGTCTCGGGCTCACGCAAATTTCATGCCGGTCACGTGGCCGCCCCGGGCCGGGGCGGCCTACTCACTACGACTCGACGGGCGCCTTGTCCTGCACGATCTCTGCGGCTGGGGCCTCGGCAGGGGTCGACGAACGCTGCATTTCCTCGCGGCGCTTGGCCTCTTTTTTGGCCAGTTTCGCCCGTTCGCGCTCGGCTTTCTGAAACTGGTAGTTCACTTTAGCCATGTGCGTCTCCTATCTGCCGCGCGCGGATCGGACGCCGCGCGCCACGGCAATCGTTGTTTGCGACGACCATTGCACGCAGCCGCCCCGCTCGCCAGCACCGCATGCCAGAGGCGCGGCGGAAACAGGCCGCTAGGCGACGGAGCGCACCTCGCTCACGAAGGTTCCCACGCTGTCGCGCAGCAGGCCGGTCGCCTGGCCGACGGCGGCGGACACCAGCGGCAGGCGCATGGCGCTGGCGCGAGCGGCCTCGGTTTGGATCGCAGCGCTGGCGACCTTGGACGTCGCGGCCTCCGTCCCGCTGGCGGCGGATTGGGCGGCCTGGGCGATTTCCTGGGTCGCAGCGCCTTGTTGGGTCAGCGCCTGGGCCACGTCATCGGCGGTGGCCGATACCGCACTCACCTCCAGCGACAGCCCACTGATTGCAGCGGTGGCTTCCTCCGTCGCGGACAGAATGGCCGTCACGTGGGAGCTGACGTCCTGCGCGGCCTTGGCGGTTTGCGCCGCCAACTTCTTCACCTCGGACGCGACCACGGCGAAGCCGCGTCCGGCCTGCCCTGCCCGCGCTGCCTCGATCGTCGCGTTCAAGGCCAGTAGATTGGTCCGGCCGGCGATGTCCACGATCAGCCGCAGGATGTCCTCGATCCGCCTGGCGGTGCCGGCCAGGTGCTCCACCGCATCAGCCGCCTTGTCCGCGCCCACGGCCGCGAACCCGGCAGCCCGCGCGGCGACCGACATACGGTCCGACACGTGGCGGACGGAGACGGCCAGTTCCTCGGTGGCGGCGGCGACGGCGGCGACGCTCGTGGCCGCCACGGCCACGCCCTCGGCAGCGCCCTTCGCCTCCTGCGCGGTCAGCGATGCGGCGTCCTTGATGGTTTGCGCGGCTTCGGACAATTCCGCCTCGGTCGCGGCCACCTGGGCCAGCGCGGCGGAACTGACATCCTCGAACCGCTTGGCCGCTTCGGTGAGCGAGGCAGCCATTTCGACCTTGCGTTCCTGTTCCAGGTTGGCCTGCTGGCGCAATTTCTCCGCCGCACTCGCGCGCTGGCGCAGGATGGCGATGGCGGAGGCGACCTCCCCCAACTCATCCTTCCAATCGGCGCCGGGCACGGGGACGCTCAGATCGCCATCGGCGATGCGGGTGACGGCGTGGGCCAATTCCCGCAACGGCCGCGCGACCCGGCGCATCACCTGATAGGAGGCCAGCAGGGTCACCAACAGTGCCGCCGTGCCGATGCAGCCGGCACGCCAGATCTGCAATATGGTGTCGTGCAGCGCCATCGCACGCTGCCGGGCAGCCTCGGCAAAGGCGGCATCGCGCAGTAGCAGGCTGCTGGTCAGGATCGGCTGGGTCCAGTTTCGGAACTCGATCAACGTCATCGGCGGCTTGGCGCCGGTCCGCAGGGCGTTGGCAACCTGCCGGTATATCCGGTCGCCCTCGCCCATGATGGACGTCTCGGTTGCGCCGCAGGCGGCCAGCACGTTGGTGCGGTCCTTCATCTGCGCCACGGTCAGCCGCAGCCGGTCCCACAAGGCGGCGGCGGCGCCGCTCAATTCATCGATGCGCTGCAGCTTTTCTTCGCCGGCCGACGCCAGCGTGGGCCCTCGCGCCAGCAAATCGGACAGCAGGATGGATCGCAGCCCCATCACCTCCCGTAGATCCTGCGACAAGCGGGCGATGCCGACCAGATAGCCAAGATCGGGAGAGCGGCGGCCGATGGCGCTTTCCAGTTCGTCGGCAACGCGGTTGACCTCCTGCTGGGCCTGGCTGATGGCGTTGACAAAGGTGGCGCCGGCTGCGGCGTGATGGGCGTCCTGCGATTGACGCAGCACGGCCAGCATGTGTTCGCGCGCCGCGTCCAGGTTGCGTTTGACGTCCTCCAGCCGCATGGCGGCCTGTGGATAGGTGCGTTCGGCGGTGTCGATGGCATAGTCGGCGGTTCGCCGGGCGGCATTATAGGGCTCGATGGCGGCCTCGCTCGGTCGCTCGGCCCGGGCGAAGATCGTACTCGCCATCCCCCGCTCCAGCGCCAGCTTCTCGCTGGCTATCAAGGTGAGTTGCAGGCTGTCCTTCAGCTTTCCCGCCGTCTCCAGCGTCGCCCGCTGCGATGCCGCGTCGACGATGCGAATGACGGCAGTGGTGATGGCCAGGCCACCAACCAGGCAAAAACACATCATCAGCATCGGGCGGATTTTCACAGAAGCTCACCCGGAAATTTGGCGGTGCAGCAATGATCGACGAATAAGGTTTAACGATGCTTAATTCTGATCGCGCTATCGTGTGCGACGGCGCGGCGCACGGCGGCGGCGGCAAAGCCGTGGTAACCCGGTTGTGCGCCTAGCCCGGCGGCAGTTGCCAGCCCGTCGCAAGCGCTTCGGCAGCCCGATAGGCCGCTTGTGCCATCACCGCGTAGAAACCGGGATCGCCGGCCAGCCGGCGCAGCGCGGCGGCGGCGGCGGCCTCGTCCGGATCCGCCCAGACCGCGTCGGCGTAACGCATATACACCGCCGTATCGTGGACCGGCACAGTTCGCGCAGGAACCAGCATCCCGGTGACTTCAGTCATGAAGTCGAGATTCCCGGAATAGGCCGTGGCGATCACGGGGACACCGAGCGCCATCGCCTCCAGCATCGGCAGTCCAAAGCCTTCTGCCCGGTGGAGCGACAGCAGCACGTCGGCCGACAGATAGAGGGAGCGCAGGGCGTCGTCATCCAGGAAGCCGTCGATCACTTGGATGTTCGGCCAAGCCTGTGCGTCGCCCAGCAACTCGGCCCGGTCGACACCCTTGCCGTTCAGCTTCACGAGCAACCGGGCGGGGCTATCCGGGCCGAACGCCTGGCAGAACGCCCGCACCGCGCCCGCCGGGTTCTTGCGCACGTAGCTGGAACGGCTGTCCGCCATGGTGAGCACGGTGAAGGGCTGGTCCGGCCGGAAGCGCGGCTGCGGGGCGACGGGGATGGCGTGCGGGACGACATGCATCGGTTGCGTGAAGCGCCGGGCCAGGCTGTCCCGGGCGAAGCGACTGGGGGTCCAGATCTCCTGCACCAGGCTTCCCGGCTGCGGCCAGTCCTTTGGCGGGGCGGCGAGTTCCCACGCCCAGTAGGCGATGCGCCAGGCATGGCGGGCTTGCGGCAGGACGCTGGACACCATGGCGGCCAGTTGGGGGCCGCCACTGTGGAACACGTAGGCCGACGCGGCCTGGTGCGGGATGCGAAACCGGGGGTTGCGCAACGCGGCCGTCGCGTCCAGCAACTCGGCCTGCAGCCCGGCGCGACGCAGCGCCGCCACCTGCAACGCCGCCCCGTGCGAGATGCCGTTGCGTTTCTGCACTGCGGCAACGACACAGACCCGGGACAAACGCCGCGGGCCCGACTGGGCACGCAATTGCAACCGGACGGCACTGGCCAGCAGTGCAAGGTAGGTTTCGGCGGCCAGACGGCGGAGTGATACAGAAATAACGGGATGCCTGACTCAGGCGCCTGAACTGGCCGCCGTGGGATCTTTAACCAAAGTGAGACATCGCTGCTAGTACATGCACACAAGCTTTACCCACGGATGCGGGACGAGATGAAGCACGCGATGTAATTTCCTCGCATTTGGTATATTACAGCCGCAGCATCCAGTAGCCCATGCATAGGTAAGCGGGCCAGGGATTTACTGCGGCAGCGACGGAAGGCAACTAGGCATCAGCATGTCGACCAATGTCACCGATCCGACGACGTTCCCGGCGATCAACTTGCCTGCGCCGGCGGACCCGTCATCGGTATCCATCGTCCGGCTGCTTGCGATACTTTGGGCCCGTAAGTTTTTCATCCTGGTCGTAGCCGCGTGCCTCGTCTGCGTGGCCGGCTGGCTCATCCTGCGCATGCCGGACGCCTACGTGGCCAATGCCTCCGTCATCATCGGCAGCCGGGACAGCGTCGGCGACCCCTCGCTATCGGACTCCAAGATGGCTGCGACCACGGATTCCGTGGCGATCCGCACCCAGGTCGACCTGCTAAAAAGCTTCTCCCTCGCCAAGCAGGTCGCCACCGAGCTTCACCTGGTCGACACGCCCGAGTTCGCCAACGCCATCTCCCCCCCGCTCTCAATCAGCCGCCGGATCGTCACGGGGTTGCGGTCAATGCTGGGGCGGGTCGATGCGCCGCCGCTGGATGCCGAGTCGACGCTGGACCTGGCGACGGAAATCCTGCTGTCCAAGATGGCGTTCACCAATGACGGCCGGTCCTACGTCATCACCATCGGGACCCGCACCGGCGATGGGCGGCTGAGCGCGGATATCGCCAACACCTACGCCCGCAACTACATCGACTTCACCCGCAAGGTGAAGACGGACGCCATCGCCCATGCCAGCAGTTGGTTCGATGCCCGGCTGAACGCGTTGCGCGACAGGGTGAACGCCGCGAACCTGGCGGTGCAGAATTTCCGCTCGAATAACGGGCTGATCCAGGATCGCGGCACCAGCAATTCGGCCGGCGGTGGCAACGTGACCGTGGTCGGCCAGCAGATGTCGCAGATCAACAGCCAGTTGAGCCTGGCATCCAGCGCGGTCGCGGAGAAGGCGGCGAGCCTGGGACAGATCCGCGCGGCGCTTGCGGCAGGCGGCAGCCTGGATTCGATCCCGGAGGTCGTCGCCTCCCCGCTGATCCAGCATTACCGACAGCAATTGGCCGATGTCAGCGGCCGGGAAGCGCATCTGGCGATTACCCGATCCGATGGTGACCCCGGCATGCGCTCGCTGAAGGCGGAGGAGGCGGACATTCGCGGTCGGATCGCCGGCGAGATCCGCAACATCGCCGCCAGCGTCGGCAACGAGGTCAATGCCGCCCGTGCGCGGGAAGCGGCGCTGCAGCAGCAATTGTCGACGCTGCAGAACGCCGTGTCCGGCCAGGGCCAGTTGGAAGTGCGCCTGACGCAGTTGCAGAGCGAGGCGGATGCGGCGCGCACCATCTACACTAGCTACCTCAACTGGTTCGAGAAGACGTCCAACGAGATCGGGCTGCAGACGCCGGACGCGCAACTGATATCGGCCGCCAATCCGTCGATCGGGCCGATGGCGCCGTCCAAACGGCAACTGATGGCGCTCAGCGCCCTCATTTCACTGGCCGTCGCCATGGTGTTGGCCCTGCTGCGGGAGCGGAGCGTCAGCGGGTTTCAGACCCCCGCCCAGTTGGAGGCGGAGACCGGGCTGCCGGCGATCGGCATCGTGCCGGAGCGGCGGGCGCCTCGGTTTGGGATGGGCGGCGATAACAGCCGGCATTTTGATGACGCCATCACGCTGACGCGCAGCATGTTGCAGCATCGCGGGGCGGCAAAGTCGCCCCAGGTCGTGCTGGTGACGTCGGCCGCGCCGCGGGAGGGGAAGACCTATTTCGCCCTGGCGCTGGCCAAGAACGCAGCATCCGCCGGGCGCAACACCCTGCTGATCGACGGCGATTTGCGCCGGCCGGAGATTGCGGCTGCGTTGGGCCTGAAGGGGGCCGCCGGGCTGGAGAATATCCGCGGTGAAGGCGGCTGCCGGGTGCAGACCTGCATGGTTGGCGGCCAGCCCTTCGACGTCATCACCGCATCGCCCGGCAACGCCAACCCGCAGGATCTGTTGGCGTCCAGCGAAGTCCAGGACATGCTGACTCGCGCGCGCTCGTTATACGACCTCATCATCCTGGATTCGCCGCCGGTGCTGGGCGCCGCCGACGCCCGGGTACTGTCTACCCTAGCGGACTGCACGCTGCTGATCGTGCAGTGGAGCCACACGCCGCAGAAGATGGTGACGGCCGCGATCGCCGCACTACGGCTGTATGGTGCCCGGATCGAGGGGGCAGTGATGACCAAGGTGGCGCCTGGCAAGCTGACGATGGAAGAGCCGCGCTATCGCAACGAGGCACCGCGGCGCTTCGTGCCGATGCTGAAATAGCGCGCGATTTCAGCCTGAGGCGATAATCGCGCCGGAGCGGATCTGCGCTACGGCTGCCGCGACCTTCAACGCCATCATCGCCTCGCCCCTGGCAATGCTGGAGCGGCGCGGGTCGCCGAACGAACCCAGGGCGGCAAACGCCTTCGGGTCGGTTGGCAGGCGGGACAGGTCCACACCCTCTGGCCGGACCGCCATCAACTCCGACGTATCGGTGAGGGTCGCGTGCTGGCCGATGGCAGCGTCCGATTCACCCTGGCTATGCAGATAGGCGGTTTCCGCCGCATCAGCGAAATAGGCGCCGACCGCCAGCACCTTCGTCCCCTTGCCGGCCCACTCGGCGGACAATTTCGCCGCCACCTGCGCCTGGGGCGCGAGGGACAGGCCGTGATCGGCCACGAAGCAAATCGTCTCGAACCCGGTCAGCTTCAGGCTACGGGCAATCCCCTCCAGGATGCCGGAGAACACGGTGGCAGGGACACCAATCGTGCCGGGGAAGGCCAGGTTATTGGTTGGCGGGTCGTAATCGCCCTGCGGCACGTAGGAGATGACGGGCGCGACCAGGGCGTCGCCCAACTCGGCGGCGATCCGTCGCGCGGCCCAGCCGACGATGTAGTCGTGCTTGCCGATGACCATGTGCGGGCCGTTCTGTTCCAGCCCGCCGCTCGGCACGATCGCGGTGCGGGCACCGGCGGCCACGGCGTCGCGCACCTCCATCCACGTCATGTCGGCGATCTGGCGGGTCAGCGGCAGGGCCAGGGCGGGCTTGCGCAACCCGGCGAGCGTGGCGCCCACGGCGCCCGCCCCGGCAAAGGCCAGCATACGGCGGCTCAGCACCCAGCGATTGGTCGTCAAAAATCCGCCCTCCAGGCCAGTCACATCTCGAAAGATGCGCCTGCGCCGGTTCAGGAACGGTTAAGCAGACCCCGCCGGGTCAGCCCATCTTGCCGTGACAGTGCTTGAACTTCTTGCCCGACCCGCAGGGGCATAGCGCATTGCGCGGCGTGTTGCGCCAGGTAGCCGGGTCGTCGGTGACCACCAGTTCCTCGCGATCCGGCAGGGTCATCACCCCCACTTGGTCGGAGGCGGACATGCTGAAGGCCGGGGCCTCTAGCACCGCTTCCGGGTGATTTTCCCACATCATCGCCGGCAGCGCCGGGGGCTGTGGCGGCTCGGCCTGCAATTGCAGCCCGGTCACGCTCGACGTCACACGCTGCTTCAGATCGTCCAGCATGGCGTTGAACAGGGCGAAGGCTTCGCTCTTGTATTCGTTCAAGGGGTCCCGCTGGCCGTAGGAGCGGAGATGGATGCCCTGGCGCAGCTGGTCCAGCACCAGCAAATGCTCTTTCCAGACCGCGTCCAGGCTCTGCAGCAGCACCGATTTTTCGACGAAGCGCATCAGATCCGGTCCGAACGCGTCGGCCTTTGCCGCCATATGCGCGTCGGCGGCGGCGTGCAGGCGTTCGCGGATGGCTTCCTCGTCGATGCCTTCCTCGGCGGCCCAGGCGGCAACCGGCAGATCCAGCCCCAGCAGGCGGCGCATGTCGTCGGCGAGCGCGTCGGCCTCCCACTGCTCACTGAACGCCTTGGGGGGGATGCGCAGGCTGACCGCGGCGTCGATCACTTCGGCGCGCATGTCGTTGATCGTCTCGGACACGTCGGTCGCCAGCATGAACTCGCGGCGCTGTCCGTAGACCTCTTTGCGCTGGCTGTTCATGACGTCGTCGTATTTCAGCACGTTCTTACGGGTGTCGAAGTTGCGCGCCTCGACCTTCTTCTGCGCCTTCTCCAACGCCCGGTTGATCCAGGGATGGATGATCGCCTCGCCTTCCTTCAGGCCCAGCTTCTGCAGCATGCCGCCCATCCGCTCGGACCCGAAGATCCGCATCAGGTCGTCTTCCAGCGACAGGAAGAACCGGCTGGCGCCCGGGTCGCCCTGCCGGCCGGAGCGGCCGCGGAGCTGATTGTCGATGCGGCGGCTTTCATGCCGCTCGGTCCCGATCACCATCAGGCCGCCGGAGGCCTGGACCGCAACGTGCGCCGTCGCCACTTCGGCCGCAATTTCGGCCGCACGGGCTTCGCGGGCCTGGTCTTCCAGTTCGCCCAGTTCCAGCTTCAACCGCATATCCAGGTTGCCGCCGAGTTTGATGTCGGTCCCGCGCCCGGCCATGTTGGTAGCGATGGTGATGGCGCCGGGTGCGCCAGCCTGCGACACTATGGTCGCCTCCTGTTCGTGGAACCGGGCGTTCAGCACCGCGTGCGGCACGTTCTTGCTGGTTAGCAGGTCGCTGATGATCTCGCTCTTCTCGATCGAGGTCGTGCCCACCAGGACCGGCTGGCCGCGCAGCCGCGCCTCGGCGATCAGGTTGGCCACAGCCTCGTATTTCTCGGAGGCGGAGCGGTAGACCTCGTCATCGCCGTCCTGGCGCTTGACCTGCACGTTGGTGGGGATCTCCACCACTTCCAGCTTGTAGATCTCGGCGAACTCGTCCGCCTCGGTCATTGCGGTGCCGGTCATGCCGGCGAGCTTCGGGTAGATCCGGAAGTAGTTCTGGAACGTGATGGAGGCGAGCGTCTGGTTCTCGGCCTGGACGGTGACGCCCTCCTTCGCCTCCAGCGCCTGGTGCAGTCCGTCGGAGTAGCGGCGGCCTTCCATCTTGCGGCCGGTGAATTCGTCGATGATGACGACCTTGTCGCTCTGCACGATGTAGTCGACGTCGCGCGCGAACAGCGTGTGGGACCGCACGCTCTGCTGCACGTGGTGCACCACGGTCACGTTGAAGATGTCGTAGAGGTTGCCCTCCTGCAGCACACCGGCCTCGCGCAGCATCTCCTCGACCCGTTCGGACCCGGGCTCCGTCAGCGTGACGGTTTTGAACTTCTCTTCCTTTTCATAGGTTTCCGGGTCCTTCACCAGTTCCCGCACGACGGCGTTGACCTGGCGGTACAGGTCGGAGCTGTCTTCTGCCGGGCCGGAGATGATGAGCGGGGTGCGGGCCTCGTCGATCAGGATGCTGTCGACCTCGTCCACGATGGCGTACGAGAACTCCCGCTGGGCCATGTCCTCCAGCCGATACTTCATGTTGTCGCGCAGGTAATCGAAGCCGAACTCGTTATTGGTGCCGTAGGTGATGTCGGCGTGGTAGGCGACCCGGCGCTGCTCGTCATCCAGTCCGTGGACGATGATACCGGTGGACAGCCCCAGCCAGCCATATAATTGGCCCATCCATTCGGCATCGCGCCGGGCCAGGTAGTCGTTGACGGTGACGACGTGCACGCCCTTCGCCGGCAGCGCATTCAGGTAGACGGGCAGCGTCGCCACCAGGGTCTTGCCCTCGCCGGTCTTCATTTCGGCGATCTTGCCGTCATGCAGCACCATGCCACCGATCAACTGCACGTCGAAATGGCGCATGCCGAACACGCGGACCGCGGCCTCCCGCACCACGGCGAACGCCTCGGGCAGCAACTGGTCCAGCGCGGCGCCATCGGCCAGGCGCTGGCGGAACTCGGCCGTCTTGGCTTGCAATGCCCCGTCGCTGAGCGCCTGCATGGCGGGCTCAAGGGCGTTGATCTCCGGCACCCGGCGCTGATAGGCTTTCAGCGAGCGGTCGTTGGCGTTGCCGAAGATGGTACGAGCGAGGCTGGCGAACATTGTGGTTCCGGTGCTGGACTGGCGCGCTGTGAGAACTTGCGCGCTTTGAGATAGGAGCCGCGCCCCTCCTGGTCAACGCACGGACCAGGAATGCCATTTGATAGGAGCCTGGTTTGCCGCGACTTAATGGGGCCGCAACTTGGCGGCTGGCCGCGTTTCAGCCATAACGAAACCAACTCCTATACCGAGGTTATTCTCCATGCGCTTGTCGCTCACCGTCGCGGCCGCCCTGCTGTGCGCACCCGCCCTCCCGGCCGTCGTGCTGGCGCAGACCACTCCGGCGCCCGCCGCAGCCCCCGCCACGCCTGCGCCGGCTAGCCCGGCCGGGGCGGGCGCCGTCACCGACGGCGCCTCCGCCGTGCCAGCCGCGCCCAAGCCGGACGTGGTCGTGGCCAAGGTCGGCGACGAGGAAATTCACCTGAGCGACCTGTCGGAAGCGGCGCAGACCCTGCCGGACGAGGTCCGCTCGATGCCGCCGCAGGTGCTGTTCCCCATGCTGCTGGACCAGATGGTGGATCGCGAAGCCCTGGTGATCCAGGCCAAGAAGGACGGTTTCGCCAACGACCCGCAGGTCAAGCGCGCCATCTCCCGCGCCACCGACCAGGTGCTGCAGAATGCGGTGCTGAGCAAGGAAATCGCCCCCTCCGTCACCGATGCGGCGCTGAAGGCGAAGTATGACGCCGAAATCGCCAACAAGCCCGGCGAGGAAGAGGTGCATGCCCGCCACATCCTGGTGGATAACGAGGACCAGGCGAAGAAGCTGATCGACCAGTTGAACAAGGGCGGCGATTTCGCAGCCCTGGCCAAGGCCAACAGCAAGGACCCGGCGGCGCAGAATGGCGGTGACCTCGGCTTCTTCAAGAAGGGCGACATGGTTCCCGAATTCGCTGACGTCGCCTTCGCGTTGAAGCCGGGCCAGATCTCGCAGAAGCCGGTGAAGACGCAGTTCGGTTGGCACGTCATCAAGGTGGATGAGACCCGCACGGCCCCCGCCCCCAGCTTCGACCAGTCCAAGGAGGAACTGCGCCAGCAGATCATCCAGGCCGGGGTCCGCCGCGCACTGGACAAGGCCCGCGTCGGGCTGGTGGTGCAGAAGTTCAACATGGACGGCACGCCGATGACGGCCCCGTCGCCCACGGCGAACCCGACCTCCACCCCCACGACGGACATTCCGCCGACGCCGGGTGTCACGCCCGCCGTGCCGAAGTAAGCACCGTGGCCCTGCCCGTCTCCCCCCTCGCCATTCGCATGCCGGAGTTGTTGCCGCTGAAGGGCGTGCGGCTGGGGGCGACTGCGGCGGGCATCCGCTACAAGGGCCGGACCGACCTGGTGATGGTGGAATTGTCGGCTGGGACGACGGTGGCCGGGGTGTTCACCCAGAACAAATGTCCCGGCGCCCCGGTCGATTGGTGCCGCAGGGCGATGCAGGGCGGCCTGGCCCGCGGGGTGGTGGTCAACGCCGGCAACGCCAACGTGTTCACCGGCGCCGCCGGGGTGGTGACGGTGGGGGAGACGGCCAAAGCGGTCGCAAGCCTGCTGGATTGCCCCACCAGCGAAGTGTTCCTGGCCAGCACCGGCGTCATCGGGGAGGTGCTGCCGCACGAGCGGATCACCAACGCATTGCCGGCGTTGCACCCCACCCTGGCGCCCACCGGGTGGGAAGCGGCGGCCCGGGGCATCATGACCACCGACACCTTCCCGAAGGGCGCCACCCGCACCGCGGCGATCGGCGGCACCGAGGTCCGGATCAACGGCATCGCCAAGGGCAGCGGCATGATCGCGCCGGACATGGCGACGATGCTGTGCTTCATCTTCACCGACGCTGCGATCCCTGCTGCTCAGTTGCAGGCGATGCTATCGGCGGGCACCGAGGTCAGCTTCAACCGTACCACGGTCGACAGCGATACCTCCACCAGCGATACGGTGCTGCTGTTCGCCACCGGGGAGGCTGGCAACCCGGCGGGATCGCTGGACGATTTTGCCAAGGCGCTGGGCGACGTGCTGCTGGACCTGGCGCTGCAGGTGGTCCGCGATGGCGAGGGCGCGCAGAAACTGGTCCAGATCGACGTGCAGGGCGCGGTCGATGACGGCTCGGCCAAGCGGATCGGCATGGCGATCGCCAATTCCCCGCTGGTCAAGACCGCGATCGCGGGTGAGGACGCCAATTGGGGCCGCATCGTGATGGCGGTCGGCAAGGCCGGCGAGCCGGCGGACCGCGACAAACTGTCGATCGCGGTGGGCGGCACCTGGATGGCCAAGAATGGCACCGTGGCGCCGGATTACGATGAGAGCCCGGTGGTGGCCCACATGAAGGGCCGCGAGATCGAGATCACCGTCGATATTGGCCTGGGGAATGGCTCGTCCCGGGTGTGGACCTGCGACCTGACGCACGCCTATATCGACATCAACGGCTCCTATCGGAGCTGAGGCGGCTGGCGGGATGGTATGCATCCCGCCATGTCCCGAGCAGTTGGCCTAGCCAGACGCCGCGCGGGCTGCGGTCTTGTCGGCCTTCTCGGAACGGGCCTTCCAATAGACCATATCGGCCTCCTTGCTGAACATCACCCGAACCCCCTTGCCACCGAGGCTGACGCGGATCTTGCCGCCGTTGCGCGCGCGGTGGTCGGCCATCCAGCCAACGAACTCCGGGTCCTCGCTGGTTCTCCCGGCGAACTCGAGGACCCCGGCGATCTCCTCCTGTTTGTGACGTCTGACCATTGCGTGAAGCCTCCAAGCGTCGCCATGCGGCGAAATCGCGTTAATGGGGAAGAATGCCAGATGGCCCCGCAGCGCAAGGGCGAACCTCGATGGCGGAGCAGAAGAGCGCACTCGATATAGGGTGCACCGCGGGATAGCGCTTCGCCGGGCAGCCATGCGCCTAGATCCCGACGGTGAACCCGAGCAGCACCTGGTCGTCGGTATAGCTCGACCGGGTGCGAGATGATGATTTGAGGTGATCGAAGCTGGCAGACACCTTCTGGTTCTGGTTCTGGTTCAGCAGCCAGGTGGCCGTGACGCCGCCATTGTAGATGGTCTGCTGGCCGCCGTTGCTATCATACGACGCCTGCTCGTATCCAACGCGAGCGCTCAGAAGCAAGTTGCGCTGCAATTCGTGCTGCACCTGCAATTGCAGCGTTGTATCGGTATAACTCGGCGTCAGCGGATCGGTGGAATCGACGATGCGCCGGTTTGCCGTGGCTTCGACGGTGGTAAGCCTCGAGGGGCTCCAGATCACGTCGGCCTCCACGATCGGCGCGGCCTGCGATTTATAGGTGGAGGAGACGTAGTTGCGTTCCTGGTATCCCACCAGCGCGCGATATCGCCACAGCCCGTCTGCCACGTAATCCAGCCCACCCAACACCGACACGCCGCTGCTATCGCGCTTGGCGACGCCGGAGAGTTGGTGGCTGTAATTGCTTTGCGTGCCGCGGACCACCAGCACGGCGTGATGCAGAGGGGAGAACTCGTATCGGGCGGTTACGCCCTCGGTAACGGTGGCGTTGTCCAGGTAGCTGTTGCTCTGCGACACGCCGGAGATCCGGCTGGCGGAGAAGACGTAGTCGTTCAGGGTCGCGAACGGCTCCAACGTCAGGCGGGACAGGTTTAGCAGGTAGCTGGCCGTGCCACCGTTGACCTGGAACGGCACCGTGTCCTGCCGCCCGGCCACCGCATCCAGTCCCGTCGGCAGGATGTGCAGGTCCGAATGGGTGGCCGACAACACGAGGTGGTCCGCGGTGCCCACATCGTAGCGGCCGCCCAGCGACACGGTATCGTCGGTCCTGGACAGATGCGGCAGCTGGAGATAGCGCTGGTCCTGCACGCTGACGCTGGCGGCCACGCTATTGCGGCTCCAATCCGAGGCGATCGAGGCGATGCCCTGGGTGCTGAAGTAGGCGCTGCCAGCCTGGCCCGGCGTGGCGCGAGGGTCGGAGTCGAAGCCCACGCTCTCCCCGCCTTGCGCATGCATGACGAACGACCCGGCGCGGACGCCCGGCGGGTCGTAATCGGGGCGCGGGCGACTGAGCACGGTGGTGTTGGGCAGCGCCTCCACGATGGGGAGGTTGGCTGGCAGATAGCCCTCCAGTTCCTGGCCGCCGGTGGCGGTGCTGATGGCGCAGAGCGAGCCGACCAAAACCATGTGCAGCCAAATCCCGGGGCTGCCAACCGGCGGCATGGCGGGGGGCGGGGCCATGGCGGCGGGCGATGCCGCCCTTACCGGGGTGTAGAACGCGATGGCCGGGCTGGCGATCTGCCACACCGGGTCTGCCCCGATGGCCCAGGGGCCGCGGCCCTCTGGGAGGGCGGCGGCGCTGGCGGGTGGCGCAGCGTAGTTGGGGCGCAAATGCGGCGGAAACTGCCGCAGCCTGCGGACGTGCGGCGGCCACTGCCACAGGGGCGACGGCGACGACCAACGCGCAATTTCGGCATAGGTCATGGCTGCCTCGCCCGGCATGCGTTGCCTCCCCTTAGAACCGGCGCTCGAAAATGGTGACCACGTCGCTGGGCTGGATCAGCGCCTGCCGATTGACCTTGCCCTCCACGACATGCCCGTCGCTATTGCGCACGATCGACGCGTAGGACTCGACCGCGCGGTTGGTAAACCCGCCCGCGACGCTGACGGCGGACAGCAGGGTCATGCCGGGCTGGTAGGGATACTGCCCCGGCCGAGTGACCTCCCCCAGGATGAAGATCGGGCGATACACCGTAACTTCGGCCGAAACGCTGGGGCTTTTGAAGATCTTGGCCGCTTCCAGGCCGTTGGCGATCTTCTTGGCGACATCCTGCACCGACAGGCCGGCGACCGGGATTTCACCCAGCAGCGGCACCGAGATGCTGCCGCTATCGCCAACCCGGAACTCCCCGGTCAACTGGTCCTCACCAAAGGTGATGATGCGGATGCTGTCGCCACTGCCGAGGCGATAGGCCGCTGGCGCGTCATGCTGGCCCGGCAGCAGCGCCAGGTTTCGCCCGGGCTCGCAGCCCGCCACGCCCAGCATCAGCGCGAGGGAGGCGATGATGCCAAAGGTCCGCGCAGGACGGCGCAGGTTGGACAAGGTAAGAAACGTCACGATGGCGCCTGAACTGTGCGACTCGATCATAGCCTCACGCAAACGAGAGATCGACTCTTACCTCGTCACACGCCGGGTCAGGCTGGGCGCTGCTTCATCCCGAGTAGGGCGGCGCGCACTTGCTCCACGGGCATGACGTCGGCGTATTTCATCGACATGTCGTAAAGATTGGCAAAATGCGGGCTTTCGTGCCGGTCGGTTGTGCATTCTTCCGGCACGATGGTGCGGAAGCCGTGCGACAGGCTGTCCACCACGGTCGCCCGCACGCAGCCGGAGGTGGAGCCGCCGGTGACGATGAGCGTATCCACCCGGTGCCACATCAGCAGCGACGGCAGGTTGGTCTCGTGGAAGGCCGACGCCATGCGCTTGTTGATGACCACGTCGCGGTCGTGGTCGATCACCAGCCGGTCGTCGAATTCCGCCCGGCGGGAACCGATTTTCACGTTCTGCAGCGAGTCGGGCGTGTTGCTGCGGGTGCCCCAGATGCCGCAATCCTCACCGGAGGGCAGGTAGGCCACATGGGTCCAGATCACCGGGGAGCCGAGGTCGCGGCACAATGCGCTCAACTCGTTGATGTATTGCATCTGCTTGGGGTCGGTCTCGTAGGCGGTCACGTACTCGTCCGGCAGGGTGTAGGCCTTCTGCGGATCGACGTTCACGATCGCGACCTTCTGCCCGAACCCGAAGCGGGCGCGGGTCGGGCGCTGCTTCAACTCCTCAAACAAGGTGCGGGCGGATTTGTTGGAGTGTTCCATGGTGCCGGGTCCGATCAGGAGGCGAGGAATTCGGCGAAATAGTCGTCGACCGAGACCAGCTTGCTGGTGAGCCCAAGGCGGTGGCCCATGGCGCAGAACGCCTCCATCGTTTTGCGGTTGGCGTCCATGCCGTGGGCGTAGATCCCAGTGCCGATGGCGGCCGCTGCCTCGTCCCGCTCCTGCTCGAACCAGGGGGAGGCATAGGGAAAGCCCTCGATGGAGGATAGATAGGCGTCCTCGCACCGGCTGAAGGCGTCGGTGACCTTGCGGGCAAGGCTCTTATCCGCCTCCCACACGTCGCGGCGCAGCACCATCAGGTGTTGGGGCGGGAACAGGCCCGTTTCCTTGTAGTATTGCGTCTCCACCGGGCGGTATTCCGGCAGCAGCCGCACGATCGGGCCGTTCACGGCGTCGAAGCGCTTCGGGCGGCCCGGGCTGTAGATCGCGTCCAGTTCCCCCGCCACCAGCATGTCCGCCAGCGACCGGCCGTCCGGCGCCGCAACACAACAGGACGCCAGGTCGGTCGGCTTACGGCCGGAATAATTGTCGTCGATCTCGCCAATGGTCCATTGCAGCGCCATCGGGTCCAGCCCGGCCCAGGCAAGGAAATGGCGGTACCAGATCGAGCCGCTGGCGGTCCAGCTATACATCCCGATCCGCTTGCCCGCGAGTTGCGCCACGGTGGTGATCGGCGAGCCCTTGCACACGTACAGATCGCGCGCGGTGAAATTGCGCAGCACGAAGATCGGCAGCGCCACGAACGACCGGTCCCCCTGGTCGATCCGGCGCAGGTGGATGCCCATCGACGCCTCGCCGCCCGCGACCTCCGTGCTGGCTAGCGCCTCCTTCATCACGGCGGCGCGGCTGGGCCAGGCGCCGGGATCGCTCAGCTTCAGCTTCAGGTCCAAGCCCTCCGCCTGCACCTTGCCGCTGGCGAGCGGCATGATGCGGTTGTAGTCGGCACAGGTGAGCGTGATGGTCTTAGTCATCGAATGGGGTTCCTAAACCTGCGGTGACTGAGGCTTGCCCTCAGCCGCCAATTTCGCACGCACCTTGGCCGTGCGACTATCCTTGAACGACATCCAACTGAACACCGCGGGCATGAACCAGGATTTGCCGCTGAAGAACGGCACTGCGGCGGGCGGGCGGAAATCGAACGCGGATTTGCCGGCCGCCTCGCCCAGCACCTGCAACGCGGCCTTCTTGCCCGCCCACCGCGCCCAGACCACGCCCGATCCGCAATACCCGGCGGCGTAGCGCACGCCATTATGGCTAAAGATGCGCGGCACCATGTCGCGGTTCATTGCCACGTGTCCGAACCAGCTATTCGACAGTTCCACGTCCTTCAGTTCGGGGAAAATCCCCGTCATCGCCGTGCGCAGCGCCGTGATCGGCCATTCTGCGTCGCCAGCGATCGTGCCATCGCGGCCGCCGAACAAGATGCGCGTGCCATCTGGCGACGGCCGGTAATAGTAATGGTTGGCCCGTGAATCGCTCAGCATCATGCGCCGGGGCATCAGCGCGCCCATCAGATTGGGCGAAAGCGGTTCGGTGGCGATGATCCGGCTGCGCACCGGCACCAGCCGTCGCCGCACCCATTTGTCCGACCCGTCGGCGTAGCCGTTCGGCCCGGCGATCACGTGCGCGGCGGTCACCGTGCCGCGGGCGGTGCGGACCTCGAATTTGTCGCCCTTGGCCTCGATCCCCTGCACCGCCGTCTCGCCATGGATCACCACGCCGGCGGCCAATGCCAGGCGCACCATCTCGGCATGCAGCTTTGCCGGGTGCAGGCCGCCGATATCCATGCGGACACTGCCGCCGTAATAGTAGTCGGTGCCGAGGAAACCGTGCTGCTCGCCCTTCGGCACGGCGTACGCCTCGATCCCCAGGCTTTTTGCCAGGCGCTCCGCCTCACGCGCGTTCGTCTCATAATGCTGGGGCGTCGCAGCGCCGAGGAAGCGGCCGACCAGTTTGAAATCGCAATCGATGCCCTCTTCGGCGATGAAGCGATACAGATCGTTCCGCGCCTCGATCGCCTCGGCCTGGATCGCGTCCGCCCGCTCCTTGCCGAATTTGCGCACCATCTCGGCATAGCCGGGCCGCAGATTGCCGCTGGTGATGCCGCCGTTGCGGGTGGAGGCACCCTCGCCCGGCCGCTGCTTGTCGAACACCTGCACCGAGCGCCCGGCCCGCGCCAGGGTGATCGCGGCAGACAACCCGGTATAACCGGCGCCGACGATCGCCACGTCGGAAATCGTCTGCACATACTGCTGGGGTATGGTCGGCGGGGTGGCGGCCAGCCACCAATACGGGTCAGCGCTTCTCAACCCTCGACTCCAATTCGGTCGCGCAATTCCAGCCACCACCCGTAGGAGGGCGGCCAGCGCTGCCAATCCACATCGTCACCCAATGCCTGGGCGGCATGCAGCGCCCAATGCGGGTCGGTCAAGACCTCGCGCCCGATGGCGATCAGATCGGCCCGGCCAGCTTGCAAGATCGCCTCCGCCTGGGGGCCGTCCAGGATGACGCCGACGGCCATGGTCGGCATATTCAATTCCCGCCGGATCGCCTCGGCATAGGGAACCTGATGGCCGCGCTTCAGCTTCGTGCGCGTCTTGACGAAATCCATGATCGAATTTTCGGCCCGGATCCCGCCAGACGAACAATCGATCAAATCCACCCCCCGCGCCCGCAATTCGCGGGACAGGGTGAAGCTGTCCTCGATCGTCCACCCATCGCTGCGCGTGTCCAAGTCGGGCCGCCAATCGACGCAGGACAGGCGAAAGAACAGCGGCTTGTCGTCCGGCCAATTCGCCCGCACGCTCTCCGCAATCTCCAGCGCAAACCGCATCCGGCCGTTGATGTCGCCGCCATACGCGTCGTTGCGAAAATTCGCCACCGGCGAGAGGAACGAATGAATGAGGTAGCCGTGCGCCGCATGGATATCCAGCACGTCGAACCCGGCCTGCGCCGCCCGTGCCGCACCGCGCCCGTAATCCGCCACCAGGCACTGGATGTCTTCCACCGACATCTGCCGCGGCTGGTGCCAACCTTCGATCGTCTTGGCGGCGCTGGAACTCACGGGCTGCCACGGCGGCTCACCCTTTGCCGCCTCCGCCTCCCCCAACGGCCCCAGCCCTTCCCATGGACGCTGACGGGACGATTTCGGCCCGGCATGATGCAATTGCGCCGCGGCCAGGCTGCCTTGCGCCTGCACGAACTCCGCAATGCGGCGCAGCGGGGCGATGTGGTCGTCCGACCAGATGCCCAGATCGCCGTAGGTGTTGCGGCCGATCGGGTGGACGATCAGCGCCTCCGTCATCACGGTGCCGATGCCACCGACGGCGTATTTCGCCAAATGCTGGAAATGCCAATCCGTCGCCACACCATCCGGCCCGGCTTTGTACATCTGCATCGGCGCCACCACGATGCGGTTCGGGAAGGTGACGCCACGCAGCGTGAACGGGCTGAACAGCAGGCTCATTCGGCGGCCTGCGCGGGCCGCGCCAATAGATCGGCCGGCGGGGGCGGCAGGTCGGCAAAACTTTCGATCAGCACCGAATAGGCCCGAACCACGTCGTCTGCACCGCCATCCGGCCCGGCAATTTTGCCTTTTATCGCCGCGAACACACGGTGCTTGACGAAATAGCGCCACGTGACCGGCACCGCCGCCAGGAGACGGGTCAACACGTCATAGCGCGGCCGGGTCCACTCTGCCTCGAACGCGACGCGGCCAGGGCCGTGCCCGAACTCGCCCAGCACGCGCTGCCGGGCCAGGTCACCGCGCAGCCTCGCTGTGGCCGGCATATCCGCCGTGCCGGTGGCGTCCAGCACCACGCCGTAGTCGCTGTGCGCCCTGGCTGGGGAGACGAAGCCGCGGGCGATGTCCTCCAACACTTCTTCCACCGGTCGCTCCAGCGCGTCGCCGTAGCCGCCACCGCCGGGTCCCTGGATCAGCAGAATGTCCAACGGCTCGCACAGCACCACGTCGGTGGAGCCTAATTCCACCGTGTTCGGCCCATCTGGGTTCTTGGCGAAGCGCGACACCGCCCCGGCCTGCCCGCCGGCCAGGCCCCAGGCGGAGAAGACCGAGCGGTCGCGGTTACGCGCCGTCACCATGGATTGCGGGGTGAAGACCTGGAACTCCATCTCCAGTGCCGAGCCACCGCGATAGCGCCCGGCCCCGCCGGTATCCGGCACCAGCCCGTAGCGACGCACGCGGATCGGGACCTCCGCCTCGTTGATCTCCACCGGCGTGTTCTTCAGGAACGACATATTCGCGCCGCTGCCCTCCGCCCCATCCGCCTTCGGCCCACCGCCCGCGCCGCCGCCGACCGGCCCGGCCGAGGCCATGATCGAACGGCCGGCCCGGTTTGCCGTCTTCACGTTCATCAGGCTCAACCCATTGGCGGGCGACGCAGGGAACCGGTCCGGAAACGCCCGGGCGAACACGCCGATGACGGCGGTTTGCGTGACGTTGTTCAGCAGGCTGCGCATGCCCACCGCCGCAGGCTCGATCGCGTTCATCACCGTGCCCGGCGGCGAGATCATCCGCACGGGCCGCATCAGCCCGTAATTCAGCGTGAGCGTCGGGTCTAGCGAGTAGAGCGCGTAGACCACACCCACCGTCAACAGCGAATGCCGCTCCTTCCCGCCGGTCGGCATGTTCAGTGAGGACACGAGTTGCGGGTCGCTGCCGGTGAAATCGATCGTCAGCGAATCGCCGTGAATGCGCAGCGTGGCGGCAATTCGCACCGGGTATCCGCCGACCGAATCTTCGTCGGCGTAATCGGCGAAGAACCACTCGCCATCCGGCAGGCTGGCGATCAGCGCGCGGGACTGCTTCTCGGCGTAATCCAGCAGCGCGCCCAGCCCGGTGCTGAACGGCTCCAGCCCGAACCGGTCGATGATCTCGTGCACCTTGCGCTCACCCACGTTGGCGCAGGCGATCTGGGCGTTCAAATCGCCCCAATTCTGCTCCGGCATCCGCACGTTGCGCGAAATGATGCGCAGCAGGTCGTCGTTCATCACGCCATCGCGCACCAGCCGCATCGGCGGAATACGCAGCCCCTCCTGATGGATCTCCGTCAGGCTGCGGGACAGCGTGGCGGGCACGGCGCCGCCCACATCGGTGTTATGAATATGGTTGCCGACGAAGCAGACCAGCCTACCATCCCGAAACACCGGCTTCCACATATGCACGTCCGGCGTGTGCGTCGCGACGTAGCCGGCATACGGGTCGCTGGTGATGCAGATATCGCCCTCGCGATAATCGAACTCCGGTATCACCCCGCCATAGTCGAGCCCGGTATACCAGGTGGCGCCGAACGTCTTGGGCGACGCAACGGTCAGCCCCTCCGGCGTGAGCACCTGGCACGAGAAATCCTCCGTCTCCTTCACGAAGGTGGAGTGGGCGGTGCGCATCAGCGTCCAGCCCATGCTTTCCGCCGCGGCGGCGCAGTAATTCGCCAGCACCTGGATGCTGGCATTGTCGAGAGTCGTCATGCAGCGGACTCCTCTTTCGGTGTGATGCGCAGATTTGTGTACTCGTCCACGACAGCTATAAACCCAGGCGGTACCACGGTGGTGCAGTCATCCTGC
>NZ_LMUY01000096.1:65133-79432 GCF_009765685.1 Acidisphaera sp. L21
CGGCTTGGCCGTCTGCCCGGCAATCACCAGGCGGATCGCAATCAGTTGCAGCGGCGCCTTGCGGTCGGCGTGGCCGTAAACCTGCTCGTGCGCCAAATGGAACGCCTCCGCCATCGCGGTTGCGTCCGCAGCCTCGACCGCGGCAGCATTCAGCTTCGTGTCCAGTTCGAACGCCTGCCCGCGATATCGCATCTCTGCCGAGTAGGACAGAAGGTGAGACCCGTCATACCCCTGGTCCTGCCGCAACCAGGTGAGCGCCCGCGCCTCCAGCTTGGCAAACGCCGTGCGCACGGTGGCGGCGGCTGCGTCGTCCAGATCCAAATACAGGGTTTCGAGGAAATCGTTCTTCAGGTCGGCGATCAGGCCGCCCAATGCGCTGAGCACGCCGGGTGCGGGCGGCACCACGACCTCCTTCATGCCCAATTCGCGCGCCAGGAAGCACGCCATCATCGGCCCGGCGCCGCCAAACGCCAGGCAGGCAAACTCCCGCGGATCGATGCCGAAACGGGACACCAGGCCGCTCACGTCCGAATACATGCCGGACACGGCGATGCGGATGATGGCCTCGGCGGTTTGCTCCACCGTGAGGCCCAGTTTCTCCGCCAGGGGAGCGATGGCGGTGCGCGCCTTGTCACGGTCCACGGTGACAGCCGCGTAGCCGATCTCCGACAGGCCGACCATGCCGCAGGCGGCGAATGCGTCGGTGATGGTGGGGCGGGTGCCACCGCGGCCGTAACACGCGGGGCCAGGGCGGGAGCCGGCGCTTTCTGGCCCAACCTTCAGCACGCCCAATTTGTCGACCGACGCGATGGAGCCACCGCCCTCGCCGATCGAACTAACGGCGACGGAGGGGACGAAGATCTGGAACTCACCGATCCGCTCGCCGGTGCCGTATTGCGGCTGTCCGTCCATGATCAGCGCAACGTCCGCGCTGGTGCCGCCGATGTCGAGGCTCATGCAACGCGGCAGGCCGCAAATCTCCGCGACATAGGCAGCCCCGATCACGCCGGACGCGGTGCCGGACAGGATCATCTGCACGCATTCCGCTTTACCCTGCTCGGCCGTCATCACCCCGCCATTGGACTTGGTCAGCCGCGGTTCCGGCTGCACTCCCACCTGCTTCAGCGCCGCTTGAAGGGAAGACAGGTAATGCGCCACCCGCGGCTGCACGTAGCCGCCGATGACGGCAGTGATGGTGCGCTCGTATTCGCGAATGATCGGCCAGGTGGCGCTGGAGCAGAACACCGGCAAACCCGGCGCCACCTCCTGCACGATTGCCTTGGCCGCTTCCTCATGCGCCGGGTTGCGATAGGCGTGCAGCAGGGCGATGACCACGCCCTCCGCCCCCGCCGCCACGGCCGCCTGTGCAGCCGCCTTCACGCTGGCCGGGTCGAGCGGGGTTTGCACGTCACCATCGGCCCCCATGCGCTCGGCGATGCCGAACACCATGTCGCGGGTGATCAGCGGCGCCGGGCGCTTGGACAGCAGGCTGTACATGTCCGGGATCTTCAGCCGCGCCAGTTCCAACACGTCCCGGAAGTTTTCCGTCGTGAACAGGGCCAGCCGAAGCCCCTTGCGTTGGATGACGGTGTTGATCCCCACCGTCGTCCCATGGGTGAAATACGTGATCTCCGACGGCGGGATTCCATACCGATCGTGCAGCAGGCGAATGCCCTCCAGCACCTCCGCACCCGGCTCGTCCGGGCGGGAGAACACTTTCAGGCTCTTGATCGCCCGGGTGGCTTCGTCGAACACGGCGAAGTCGGTGAACGAGCCGCCGATATCGACGCCTACACGATAGCCCATGCGGTTTACGCCTTTCGTTGGGAGAAACTAGCGGCCAATCTGCTTGTTCCACGCCTCGATCCAGGCGCCCTGCAATTTGGCGATCTGCTGGTAGGGCGGGATGATCAGGATGTCGCTTGGCGTGATCTCATGCGCGATCTTCGGATCGAATTTCGCGTCCTTGTTGGCAATGCCGTAGCGAATGGCGCTGCCGAAACACGATTGCACGGAGGGGCTCAGCGCCACGTTGGCAAATTCCAGCCCGAGGGGGGAGCTGTTCTTCACTTTCTGGATCCAGGTCATCGCCACGATCACGCCAGGGTCGGGCGAGTAGTATTTGAACTCGCTATTGCCGTCATCGATGAAGGAATAGGCGCGGCCATCCCAATACATCGCCATGTCGATATCGCCGCCCTTCAGCCCGTTCAGCACGCTGTTCGGGTCGGTCCAGAACGATAGATTGCCGCTTGCCTGCATCTTCTTGACGATGTCCAGGCCCGGCTTGATGTCATCCACGCTGCCGCCGTACAGCCGGGCGAACGACCAGATCGACACCGTCAGCCCGCCGCTGGGATAATTGATGCTGGGCATCGTGGCCTTCCACTTGCCGGCAATCGTGCCCTCGACGAAAGCCTTCCAGTCCTTAGGCGGATCCTTCACCGTGCTCGTGTTGTAGATGATGCCCATCGCGCCGTAATTGTGCACGACGCCGAACCCGCCGCCCATGGCGGCAAATTGCGGCTCGATATTGAACGCGTTCGGCACGGTGGCCTTGTCGAATTTCTCGATCAACCCGCGGTCGATCGCCTCGTAGGCGGTTTCTGTTGGGTTGTAGATGATGTCCAGCGGCGGCTTTGCCGGGCTGGCGGCAATCTGGTTCAGCCACTGCGTGGGCGACCCGAGCACGACGTCCACCGTCTTGCCAGTCTGCTTCTCGAACGGCGCGATGACGCATTTGCGCAGGCTTTGTTCCCACACACCACCGAATGCGCCGACGGTGAGGTCCGCTGCGGCAGCGGCGTGCGCCCCGCCCAGAAGCCCGGCCACGAGGGTGGCTGCCATCGTCCAAGGCAACGCGTTGCGCATCGCATGCTCCTACATCGAAATCTGCCCGGAACCTTTTCACTATGTTGAAGTAGACGCAAGCCGATTCGGCGGGTCTTGCGGTTGTCAGCCGAATAGCTTCATTATATCGAATCACCGGGCGGTATCGCGTCACGCTGAAGGGGCATGTTTGCAAGACTCGTTCCAACAAGACCCGCTGCCGGACGATGCCACCGTGGTGCCTCGCGTTGGCCGCGCCATCCGTGCCCTGCGTCAGGCGAAGGGCATGACCCTGGCCGAGCTATCGCTTGCCGCTGGCGTGTCCACCGGCATGCTCAGCCAGATCGAGCGTGACCAGGCCAATCCGTCGCTTCGGGTGCTGTCCCAGGTGCGCAATGCGCTCGGCGCCCCGATCAGCGCGTTGTTCGAGGAACCGCGCCACGCCCCGGAGGACCCGGGTTTCGTGCGCCGCGCCGATCGGCGACCGTGGCTGGAACTCGGCTACCTCAGCAAAGAACTGCTCTCCCCCGGCGGACCCGGCAGCCTGCAATTCATGATCCTGCACATCCCGCCACGCGGCACCTCCGGCGACCAGCCCATGAGCTACCCGGCGCAAAAAGGCGGCATGGTGCTGGAGGGGGCGCTGCATCTATCCGTCAACGGCACGGAAGCGTTGCTGAACGAGGGCGATAGCTTCCTGTTCGACAGCCTGGACCCGCATAGCTTTCGCAATGCCAAGGACGCACCGGCCCGCATCCTGTGGATCATGGGCGCCGTGCCGGTGGAGCGGAACCTGTGAACCGCCCCCCCGCCCCGCTGCGGCTGGACAACATCAGCAAAAGCTTCGGTAAGACCCTGGTGCTGAAGCCGCTGCAACTGGACGTGGCGGAGGGGGAGATGCTGGCCCTGCTCGGCCCCTCCGGCTGCGGCAAGACGACGACCTTGCGGGTGATCGCCGGGTTCGAAACACCGGATACCGGCCGTGTGCTCATCGCCGGGCGCGACGTGACCCGGCTGCCACCGAACAAGCGCTCGTTGGGCATGGTGTTCCAAAGCTACAGCCTGTTCCCGCATATGAGCGTCGGCGAAAACGTCGCGTTCGGGTTGAAGATGCGCGGCGTCGGCACGGCGGAGCGCACGAAGCAGGCACGCGCCATGCTGCAAATGGTGCGGCTGGACCAGTTCGAGGGACGACAGATCCAACAGCTGTCGGGCGGGCAGCAGCAGCGTGTGGCGCTGGCGCGCGCATTGGCCACCGAACCGGCAGTGCTGTTGCTGGACGAACCGTTGGGTGCGCTGGACAAATCGCTCCGCGAACGCATGCAGTTCGAATTGCGTGAGCTACAGCGAAAATTCAGCATCACCACCATCCTGGTCACCCACGACCAGGAAGAGGCGCTGACCATGAGCGACCGCATCGCCGTGATGAATGCCGGCGACGTGGTGCAGATCGGCCCGCCCACCGAGGTGTACGAGCGGCCACGCAGCCGCTTCGTGTCGGAATTCCTCGGCACCGCCAACATCTTCACCGGCACGGTGCAGCACCAGGCCGGGCCGGATGAATGGTCGGTCGCGTTGTCGGTGCAGCCGGGCACGCAGGGCATGGTGCAGCAGCCGGGATTGGCCACCGGCCAAACCATTACCCTGGCCGTGCGGCCGGAGCGGCTGGAGATCGGACCGCCCGCCCCCGGCCGGGTGCACGCCACGGTGCGGGACGTGGTGTTCCGCGGCGCCTATTTCGCTTACGAACTGATGGTGGACGGGCAGGAAGCCCCGCTTTTCGCCTACGCCCAAACCCGCCAGGACATCGCCGCCAATGGCGCGGTCGGCCTCGGCTGGCACGCCGCCAACGCCACCGTGCTGGGGGACCCGGCGTGACCAAGGCCGGCTACCGCCTCGCTAGCCCAATATGGGGCGTGCCGGCGGTGCTGTTCCTGGCCGTGTTCTTCATCATCCCGCTGGCCGCCAACCTGTTCCGCGCCCAATACGGCGTCGCCGCGGCCACAGGGTTCGGCGGCTATTACGTTAAGTTGCTGACCGACCCGTACTACGCTGGCGTGCTTTGGGAGACGCTGCAGCTCTCCGTCATCGTCACCCTCGCCAGCCTGGTCGTCGGCTACCCGGTGGCGTTCTTCATGGTGCGCTTCGCCGGGCGATGGAACGCGCTGATCGTGTTCTTCGTCATCGCCCCCCTGCTCACCTCCATCATCATGCGCACGTTCGGTTGGCGCGTGCTGTTGGCGCGGCGTGGGCTGCTGAACACCTGGCTGGGCCAGATCGGGCTGGTGACGCACCCGGTGAACCTCGCCGACGAGAAAATCGCCGTCTATATCGGCCTGGTGCACGTGCTGGTGCCGTTCATGGTGCTGTCGATCAGCGCGGTGTTACAGGGCGTGGACGTGCGGTTGGAGGAATCGGCCCGCGTGCTGGGCGCCGGGCGTTTCCGCACCTTCCTCTACGTCACGCTGCCGCTGAGCATCGAGGGCATCGCCACCGGCTGCCTGCTCACCTTCGTCGTCACCAACGGCAGCTTCCTGACGATGCTGCTGCTGGGCGGCGGCAAGATCACCACGCTGTCGCTGCTGATCTACCAGCAATTCAACACCACCCAGGATATCGGTTTCGCCGCCGCCATGGGCAATGTGCTGATGCTGGCGGCGATCATCTGCTTCGCTCTGCAGTACCGAAATCCTACGACGCCGGGCGGCATTGGCATGATCCGCTGGCACAAGCTACCCAGCCTGCCGGTGGCGGCGCTGTATCTGTATATCGGGATTTTCCTGCTGTTCATCGTGCTGCCAATCGGGGCGGTGGTGGCGGTGTCGTTCTCCTCCTCCTCGTTCATCGTGTTCCCCATTCCTGGCTACAGCCTGAAATGGTACTGGCACATCATCGAATACCGCCCGTTCATCACCTCGCTCGCGACGTCGATCGAACTGGCGATTGCTTCTACCATCTTCGGGGCCGTTCTCGGCGTCCCCGCTGCGCTAGCGCTGACCCGATCGTATCATCCGTTGGCCGGCGCTTTCGCCAACCTCCTCCTGGCACCGATCAGCGTGCCGGCAATCGTGCTCGGCTTCGCACTGCTCTACTACCTGGCCGGGCTAGGCCTGGGCCTGTCCTTCACAGCGCTGCTGATCGCGCACACCGTCGCCGGCATCCCCTACATCGTGCGCACCGTGCTGGCGACCTACCGCGCCATCCCGGTGGAATTGGAGGAATGCGCCTCCATCCTCGGCGCCAGCCGGTGGCAGACCGTACGGCACGTCACACTACCGCTGGTGCGTCCCGGGATCTTTGCTGGCGGGTTGTTCGCAATCCTCACGTCGCTGGACAACCTGCCGCTCTCGTTCTTCTTCGGCAGCGCCAATGTGAACACGCTGCCAGTGGTGATGCTGAGCTACATGGAAAACCAATTCGACCCGTCGATTGCCGCCATCAGCACCGTGCAGATGGTCATCGCCATCGTGGCACTGGTGGTGATGGACCGGATCTACGGGATCGAGCGCCTGACGGCGGTTTGAGCAAAGGATAGACGATGAGCTGGCGCATCGGCGTGGACATAGGTGGAACCTTCATCGATTTCTGCGCCCTGGACGAGTCGACGCGTGAACTGCACACGCTGAAGGTGCTGACCACGCCCGCGGAGCCAGGGCGGGAGGTGATGGACGGCATCGCCCTGCTGCAGCAGCGCTACGGCATGGACCCGGCGGAGGTCACCGCCTTCGTCCACGGCACCACCGTCGGCATCAACACCGTGATCCAGCGCAAGGGCGCCGACCTCGCCCTGCTGACCACCGCCGGGTTCGAGGACGTGATCGAACTGGCGCGGCTGCGGATGCCGGACATGCACGGCCTGTTCTGCGCCCGGCCCGATCCGTTGATCCCGCGCGACCGCATCTTCGGCATCCCCGGCCGGGTGATGTCGGACGGCTCGGTGCAGACGCCGGTGAACGCCGCCGCAGTTCGCAACGCCGCCGATGCGGCACGCGCACGTGGTGCGGTGGGCGTCATCGTCGCGTTCATCAATGCCTACCGCAACCCGGCGCAGGAGGCGGAGGCCGCGGCAATCCTGCGGGAGGCAGCGCCCGATCTGTTCGTGTTCACCTCCGCCGAAATCTGGCCGGTGATCCGCGAATACGAGCGCACCACCACGGCTATTCTCAACGGCTACGTGCATCCCCGCGTCGGTAATTATCTTACTTCGCTGGAAAACGCCTTGCGCCAGCAAGGTGTGGCGGCGCGCCCGATGGTGACGAAATCCAATGGCGGCGTGATGAGCACCGAGCTGGGCAAGACCAACTGCGTCAACATGCTGCTCTCCGGCACCGCCTCCGGCGTCATCGGCGCCGCCTTCCTCGCCCGCCAGGCCAACACGCCGAACGCGCTCACGCTGGATATCGGCGGCACCAGCGCGGACGTGGCGCTGGTGATGGATGGGCAACCCCAATTCGGCAGCGGCGAAAAGGTGGGCGAGTTCCCACTCTTCATCCCCTCCGTCTCCGTCACGTCGATCGGTGATGGCGGCGGATCCATCGCCACGGTCGACAATTTCGGTGTGCTGAAAGTCGGCCCGGAAAGCGCCGGGTCGACGCCGGGCCCTGCCTGCTACGGTCGCGGCGGCAACCGGGCCACCATCACCGACGCGATGGCGGTGTGCGGGTTTTTGGGCCACACGCCGCTGGCCTACAGCTCCGTCACCATGGACCGCGCCAAGGCGGAGGCAGTGGTTGGCGCGTTGGCCAACGCCATGGGATTGGGGCTGCAGGAAACGGCGGAGGCGATCATCCGCGTCACCATCTCCAACATGTTCGTCGAGGTGAATAAGCTGATCGGCCGCTACGGCGTCGACCCGGCGGATTTCGCGCTGATGCCGTTCGGCGGCGCCGGCCCCATGCTGGGTTGTTTATTGGCGCGCGAATTGGGCATGGCCCGCGTCATGATTCCGCGCCGGCCCGGCGTCGTGTCCGCCCTCGGCGGCCTCATCGCCGAGGTGAAGAACGACTTCGTCGCCACCGTGCTGCTGCCGATCGACGCCGAATCCGGCGTGGCGCTCGCCATTGCCGCGGCGGGATTGCGCCAACGCGCGGAAAGTTGGCTGCGGGAAGAACAGCAGTTCGACGGCACGGCCACGCTGAGCGTGCTGGCGGATATGAGCTATCTCGGGCAATCCTTCGAGATCGGGGTTCGCTTGGAGGAAGCTTGGCTCGCCCAGGGCGACATGGCCGCGATCGCCACCGCCTTTCACGACCAGCACGCCGCCATCTACGACTTCGCTGACCGAAGTGCCGCGGTGCAACTGGTCAACCTTCGCTTGGTGATCGCCGGCGCCACCGAACCGCCGGATTTCCCCCGCCTGCCCCGCGTCGAGGGTGCGGCCAAACCGTTGCGTGACGTCGAAGTTTGGCATGACGGCGCGCTGCGCCAGGTGCCGCTGTATCTGCGCGAAGACATGCGGCATGGCCACACGCTCAGCGGCCCGGCGATCGTCGCGCAGGAAGATACGACCGTCTGCATTCCCGCCGGGTTCGCCGGCGACGTGGACGCGCTCGGCAACATCCATCTGCGCTGGCGGGAGCAAGCGGCATGAGCAGCATCGACAAGGTGACGTTGCAGATCATGGGCAACCATCTGCGCGCCGCGGCCGAGAACATGGCCTACACACTGTATCGCACCGCCTACTCCACCTTCGTGAAGGAGACGGAGGATTTCACCACCCAAATCACCGACGCATCCGGCGTGTGCGTGGCAGTGCCGATGGATCTGGGCGCGACCTGGTATCCCGGCATCACCTATGGCCGCGCCATGGCGATGATCAAGGATTACGAGCCCGGCGACATCTGCTTCACCAACGACCCCTATAGCGGCTTCGTCGCCACCCACGTCCCCGACGTGCATATGTGGAAGCCGGTATTCCACGGCGACGATATCGTCGGCTTCGCCTGCGGCCACATCCACAACACCGATATGGGCGGCGCTGTTCCCGCCAGCCTGTCCCGCGCGTTGACGGAGGTGCACCAGGAGGGCGTGCGCTTTCCGCCGATGAAGCTGTACCGCGCCGGCAAGATCAATGACGAGCTGGTCGACGTGATGATGCTGAACGTGCGCAAGCCCGACCAGAACCGCGGCGACCTACGCGCCTTCGTCGGCGCGCTGAATACCGGCGAACGGAAATTACGCGACATGGTGGCCAAATTTGGCGCGCCGCAGGTGACGCAAGGCATGGCCATGCTGTTGGACTACGCCGAGCACCAGGCGCGAGACGTGCTGCGCAGCATCCCCGATGGCGAGTATTTCTTCTCCGACTACGCGGACGAGGATTCCGTCAACGGCAATCCGTGCCGCGTGGCGTTGACGCTGACGATCAAGGGCGACGCGGCGATCCTAGATTTTACCGGCAGCGACCCGCAATTGACGTCTGCGCTGAACGTGCCGACAGGCGGCGATCCGCATCACACGCTGCTGCTGGTGGGCGTGTATTACGTGCTGTGCACGCTGAACCCGCAGATCACTTTGAATGCCGGGTTGACGCGGCCGTTCACGTGCATCGTGCCGGAGGGCACGGTGCTGAACCCGCATTCCCCAGCCGCCGTGGGCATGCGTAGCCTCACTTGCGCGCGGCTGCGCAGCCTGATCTTTGGCGTGTTCGGCCTGGCCGTGCCGGAGCGAATGCCCGCCGCACCCGCCGGGTCCAGCAGCATCATCAACGTGATGACCACGGATAATCGCACCCACCGCACGGTGCTGGCCGCGGTGAACCCGATCGTCGGTGGCGCCGGCGGGATGCCGCATCGGGACGGCACCAACGGCTCGGGTGCGGATGGTGCGTATTTGAAGAACACCCCCGTCGAGATCACCGAGGCGGAGGTGCCGATCCAGATCCTGCGCTACGGGCTGATGCCGGATTCCGGTGGCGCCGGGCTGCATCGCGGCGGCCTGGCGACGGCGCTGGATTTCCGCGTCTCCGCCCCGCACACGCGCATCACCGCCCGTAATCGGGACCGGTCGCGGTTCCGGCCCTGGGGGATTTTGGGTGGCAAGGCAGGCGGTCCGTCCGACATGGTGCTGAACCCGGGGACCGCGCGCGAGAAACCGCTGGGCAATACCGACACCTTCACCTGCGAGCCCGGCGACGTCATCCACATCCACTCCCCCGGCGGCGGCGGCCGCGGCAACCCGCTGGATCGTGACCCGGCGCGCGTATTGCTAGACGTGGCGCGCGGTTACGTGTCCGTTGCTGCGGCGGCGGAGTCGTATGGCGTGGTGATCCAGGACGGCGCCGTCGACACCGCCGCAACGGCGGCGAAGCGTGCCAGCCTGCGCGTCGCCGGTGATGCACCACATTTCGCCTTCGGGCCGGAGCGTGACGCCCATGACGCGCTGTGGACGGCGGAGATCTATCACGATTTGACGGTGCTGCTGGCCGGCCTGCCGGTGCATTGGCGCTTCTTCGTGAAAGGCAAATTGTTCGAGCTGATGCCCCGCACCGGCGAACCACGCGCCACGCTGGCGGAATTGTTCGCCAAGGTGCAGGCGGAATATTCCGACGTCCCCGCCCCGCGCCGATTGGAGAGTGTTTGATGGACAAGATTGCAATCGTCACCGGCGGCGCCCGCGGCATCGGCCGTGGCATCGCCCTGTCATTGGCCAAGCGCGGCTTCTCGCTCGCACTGGCCGACCGGCTGGAAGCGCCATTGGCCGCCACCATCGCGGAAGCCGAGGCGATGGGTGTCGCCGCGATGCCGTTGCTGGGTGACGTCAGCGATTATGCCTGGGTGCAAACCGCCGCGGCCAGCGTGGTGCAGCGTTTCGGCCGGGTCGACGTGCTAGTGAACAACGCCGGCATCAGCCAACCCAAGGGCCTGCTGGACATCGACGAAACCGAGTGGGACGTGACGATCGACACCAATCTGAAAAGCATGTTCAGTTGGTGCAAGGCGATCGCGCCGGGCATGCTGGCGCAGGGCGGCGGGCGGATCGTCAACATCTCCTCCGTCAGCGCCAACACCGGTGCCGGCTTCTCCGCCGTCAGCAAATTCGCGTACTGCGCAGCCAAGGCCGGCGTATTGGGCCTCACGCGTGGGTTGGCGAAGGAGTTGGCGCCCAGCATCACCGTCAACGCCATCTGCCCCGGCGCCATCGACACCGACCTGACGCGCGCGATGCTGGAAAAACACGAGGAATCGGTGCTGCGATCCATCCCGATGGGCCGCTTCGGCACGGCGGAGGATATTGGTGAGGTCGCCGCCTTCCTCGCTACGGTCACGCCGAATTTCATGACCGGCGAGGTGTTGGACGTCGATGGCGGCCAGTGGGTGAACTAGCCGCCATCGTTGCGCTAGGTGGACATGATCTCCTGCCATTGCAGCGTCCACTCACGCTGCTTGGCGGCGATCAGGCTGTCGTCGGGGAACACCATCTTGGCCATCGCCTCCTCGGTGGTGATCTGCTGATCGACGAAGGCGGGGGCGAAGCCGGCGATGTCCGGCCGGCCGGGGCTGGAGAAATATGCCTCGCAGAAGCTCTTCTGGATGTCCGGTTCCAGGCGGAAGTTCAGGAACTCGAATGCGAGCTTCTTATTCGCGGCGCCGATCGGCACCGCCGCGCAGTTCGCCAGCGCGATCGTGCCTTCCTTCGGCACGGTATAGCCGAACGGCAGGCCGCGCGCCGCGTACAGCGCCGCACGCGCGCTCCAGAACGGCATGATCCAAACCTGCTCGTTCTCCATATACGGCACCGCCTGGGCGGACGTCGCGGCAACCGTGCCGATATAGGGCTTCAGCCCCTTCAGCAGGTCGAACGCCGGGGCCATGTTGGTCTCCCCGCCGCCCTTCGACCGCGCGCCCATGATCATCGCGTAGGCCAGCAGCGGGAAGTTGGACGGGCCATGGGTGATGACGTGGCCCTTGACCTTTTCGCCATATTTCGTCCCGGCCTGCCAGTAGTCCAGCCAGGAGGTCGGCTTCTCCAGCGTCTTGGTGTCCCAGATCATCGCCAGATATTGGTAGGTCTGCACGATGCCGACCGGCGGAATGACGGTGCTGCTTTTCTTGAACGCGTATTTAAGGTTCGGCACCTCTTTCTCGGTAATCGGCTCGAACAGCTTTTCCTTGGCGCCCAGGATCAGCATCGGGGCCGTCGTCTCCCCCACCACGTCGAACCCTGGGGAACCACGGGTGGCGCGGACGCGGGGATATGGATCGGTGCCGTTGCTCTCGTCGTAGATCACCTTGCAGGAGAATTTCTTCTCGAACGGCTCGATCACGGTCTTGATAAAAATATCGCGATATTCGCCGCCATATGCGGTGACGGTCAGCGTATCGGCGGCGTAGGCGCGGCGGCCCAGCCCGGCCGTGGCGACGGCGCCAGCCGCGGCGCCCAAGGTTTTGCGGCGAGAGAGGAGCATAAGGATTTGCCTTTCAGGTGCTCGGCCATCATTTCTCTTTTGCGCTGCGAAAATCAATGCAATACCCAGCCCCATGACGAGGCTGGCGCGCCATGATGCATAAGATGACGTGGCGGGCGGCGCTGATGGTGGGCCTGCCGTCGGTATTCTTGCTGGCCTTCTTCGTGGCGCCGAACGCCTTCCTGCTCACCACCAGCCTGCTGAAATCCGAATCACAAGTCATCACCAACCAGGTGACGCTGGAGAATTTCAGCTACCTGCTATCCCGCCCGCTCTACCAACGCGCCATCATCCGCAGCTTCTGGATCGGCGCCGTGGTGGGCGTTCTGGTCGTGGTGCTGTCCTACCCGCTCGCCTTCTATCTGGCCCGCACCACCAGCCGCTGGAAGGGCTTGCTGATCGCGCTGTCGCTCACCCCGCTTTTGGCCAGCGTGGTTGTCCGGACGTATGGCTGGTGGGTGCTGCTGAACCGCGATGGCGCGATCAACGACCTGGTGCACGCCATTGCACCCGGCATCGGCGTGCTGGCGATGCTGCCATCCTCCGCCGCGATCGTGATCGGGCTCACCCATTCGCTGCTGCCGTATGGCGTGCTCACCATCCTCAGCGCGCTCAACGGCATCAACCCGCATCTGGAGAAAGCCTCGATGAGCCTGGGGGCCACGCGCTGGCGCACCTTCTGGAACGTGACCCTGCCGCTGTCGATGCCCGGCGTGGTCGGCGGCTTCCTGCTGGCGTTCTCGCTGTCGATCAGCGCCTATGCCACGCCGGCCATTCTCGGTGGCCCGGCGACTTCCACCATGGCGACGCAGATCTATGATTTCCTCACCTCGCTGGATGATTGGTCGCTCGGGTCCGCGATGGGCGCGATCCTGATCTTCAGCTCGATGGCGTTGCTGGTGGTTGGCGTCGTGCTCGGCGCCCGGCGGCAGGCGGTTTGATGCGCCGGGTCACGCCCTGGACCGGGCTGTGTGCGGTGGTGGCGCTGGTCTACGCGTTCATCTTCATCCCCATCATCATCACCGCGTCGGTCTCGTTCAACTCGATCAACCAGTCCAAATTCCCGCCCGTCGGGTTCTCCCTAAGGTGGTGGAACGAGGCGCTGACCGATCGCTGGTTGGAACCGCTGGCGCTGAGCATCGAGTTGGCGGCCGCCGCGGCTGTGGTGGCGACGTTGCTCGGGTTGCCGATGGCGCTCGTGTTGGTGCGGACGAAGTTCACCGGTCGCGCCGCGCTGGAGGGGCTGGTGCTGGGCCCGGTTGTGCTGCCGGCGCTGGTCACCGGCATCGCGCTGCTGCAAATGCTGCAATTGATCGGACTAGGCTCGCTGTTCGGCTTTCCGGCGCTGCTGATCGGCCACACCATCATCTGCCTGCCGTTCACCGTGCGCACCATCGCCATCAGCCTGCGCTCCATGCCGCGCCGGGCGGAGGATGCGGCGGCCAATTTGGGCGCCTCGCCGTTTCGGGTGTTCCTGTTGGTGACGTTGCCGCTGATCAAGAGCGGGCTGTTCGCCGGCGGGGTGTTCGCGTTCATACAATCCTTCACCGATTACAGCGTGTCGCTGTTTCTGGCCGCCGCGGGGATCAAGCCGATCAGCGTCACCATCCTCGGCTTCCTCGAATTCGGCTTCACCCCCACCTTGGCCGCGGTGGCGGTGATCACCTTGGCGGTGCCGCTAATGCTGATCCTGGTGGTGCAGCGTTTCTTCCGCATCGGCGATTTCATCTACGGAGCGCAATCGCGTGGCTGAACCCGCCCTTCGCCTGACCACCGTCCGCAAGCTGTTCAATGGCACCGCCGCGGTGGACGGCATTTCGCTGGACGTCGCCCCCGGTGAGTTCGTCACCCTGCTGGGCCCGTCCGGCTGCGGCAAGACGACGACGCTGAACCTTGTCGCCGGGTTCGAGCAGCCGGATGGCGGCAGCATCCAACTCGCCGGGCGGCCGGTGGAGCGCCTGCCGCCCTTCCGTCGCGATATCGGGCTGGTGTTCCAGGATTACGCGCTGTTCCCGCATATGAGCGTGGCACAGAATGTCGGCTTCGGCCTGCGCATGCGCGGGG
>NZ_LMUY01000096.1:79480-111980 GCF_009765685.1 Acidisphaera sp. L21
GGTGGGCAGCGGCAGCGTGTGGCGCTGGCGCGTGCGATGGTCATCCGGCCGGCGGTGCTGCTGCTGGACGAACCGCTGAGTAACCTGGACCTGAAGCTGCGCGAGGAGATGCGGCTGGAGATCGTGGCGTTGCAACGCCGGGTGGGCATCACCACCGTGCTGGTGACGCACGACCAGGGCGAGGCGCTGGCCGTGTCGGACCGCATCGCCGTGATGAACCGTGGCCGGATCGAGCAGATCGGCACCCCGACCGAGGTGTACGAGCGCCCGGCCACCCGCTTCGTCGCCGGATTCATGGGCACGACCAATTTCATCGATGGACGGGCGCAGGGTGCGTCGGCCGCGGGCGCGCTGTGCCATGTGCAGACTGGCGCCGGGGACGTGTCGGCGATTTGTGGCAGCGCCGTGGCGGATGGGCAGGCGGTGGTGGTCGCGGTGCGGCCGGAGCGGCTGCATCTGGTGGGTGACGGCATGGCGGCAGATGGGCTGCGCGTGTCGGGGCGGGTGAAGCAGCACGTCTATGTCGGCAACAAGACCGAGCTGCATCTGGTGCTGCCCGGCGGCATCGCCTGCATCGCGGAAATTCCGAATGACGGGCGGCAGATCCCCGCTGCGGTGGATGCGACGGTGGAGTTGGCGGCGGGGGCGGCGGATTGCCGGGTGTTTCCCGCCTAGTGAAAGCGGTAGATCCGGGCGGTGTTGTCGTGGAATAACGCGGCCTGCTCGTCCAACGGGAAATCCTGCACGATGTCGCGGAAGCGCTCGCAGATATCCTGGAACGACATGGCGCGACGGCCGACCGGGTAGTCCGTGCCGAACAGCGCCCGGGCCGGGCCGAATGCGTCGATGCAGGTCATCACCGTGGCGCGCAACGATGGCAGCGATTTGTCCGCGGCGTAGGCGGCGAAGTTGGACAGCTTGATCGACACGTTCGGGCAAGCGCCCATTGCCTGCAGGCCACGCTTCCAGCGGGTGAGCCCGTCTGCGTCCCGATCCACAGGGGTGCCGCAATGGTTCACGACGATCGGCAGGCCAGGCATGTCGTGGGCCAGGCGCACGACGTCGTCCGCCTGATACGGGTTCATCAGCAATTCCAGCAGCAGGCCGTGCTCCGCCATGATGGTGGCGCCGCGACGCCACGCCGGGTCATCCAGCAATCCGGCCACGGTCCAGCGATTCGCCGGGTCGGGGTGCCAGCGGATGGTTTCGCGCAGGCCGACGACGCCGGGATAGGCGACCAGGGCCTCGATCGCGGCGCCGGCGTCGGGGGATTGCAGTGGCGCCCAGGCAACGCAGCGCGCGGCGATGGCGCGCGGACGGGCGAGTGATTCGACCCACGCGACTTCCTCCGTCACCGGGCGGTCGCGGTTCCAGATCGCCTCCACGAACACCGACCCGGCGATCGGCTGCGGCCCGGCATCTTTCAGGTAATCCGCCACCAGGTAGTCGTGGCGCAGGAACGCCAGATCGCCCAGCGCCTTGGCCGGGCTGTCACCCCCCGTCAGCCAATCGTGCCGGCCGAGCGAGAGGTCCCATAGATGGTGATGGGCATCGATGATGGGGCCGTCGTAGCGCTGGGTCATGCGACTAGCCGGGAATGGCGACCACGGCCTCGATCTCGACCTTCGAGCCGTAATGCAATGCGCCGCATGGCACGATGGAGCGCGCCGGGCGATGCGTGCCGAAGAAGGCGGCGTAGGCGGTGTTGGTCTCGGCCCAATACGCCACGTCCGACACGAACACGGTGCATTTCACGAAATCGGCCCGGTTGGCCCCTGCCGCCAGCGCAATCCGTTCGGCATTGCCCAGCGCTGTTGCAACCTGGTCGGCGACGGACACTGCATCGGCATCCGGCCGGGCGCTGGTGATGCCCAATTGGCCGGAGATATACAGCGTGTCGCCATGCCGCACGCCGGGTGAGTAATGGCCACCCGGCGTTGGCATGTCGGCAGGTTGAACGGGGGTTATGGTCATCGGCGTGCTCCAGGCTCGGCGCACTGTCCGCTTTCCGGTGGCGGCGTCAAGCATCGGGCTAGAACCGCTGGGTCAACCCGGCGAGCACGGTGCGGCGAAGACCATATTGGGCCGCACCCACGCCAATACCGGTGCCGTCGCGGATTTCGTAGCGGCGGTCCAGCAGGTTGATGACGTCCAACCGCAGTTCGCTCGGCCGGCCATCGAACACGTTCAGCTTCTGCACCACGGATAGGTTGATCGTGTAGTAGCCGGGCAAGGCGCTGCCATTCGGCGTGGCACCGTCCCGCCGCAAGCCGCTTTCCACCAGCAGATCGGCGGAGAGGCGCGTGGGTGAATTGGTGCCGTCGTTGAGCGTGTATGCCGCCCCGCCGGAGCCGGTCCAGCGCTGGTCGTGGTCCAGATGCACGTAATGCTGGCTGATATAGGCCAACTCATCAGCGGAGAAGTTGAACTGCGCCGAGGTGATGCCCTTCCCGATGCCGCGGGAGTAGGCAAGATTCCCATAGAGCGATAGCGGCCCCTGGACGTAGGAGGAAGATAACCCCACGCCGTCCTGCTGCGCCTTGGCGTAATTGAACGCAGTGAGCAAAATCGGTGAGCCGAATTGGCCCTCGTCGATCAAGTTATGGGCGCGTTTATAGTAGGCGTCGACGCCGACCGTCAGGCCCGGGATAATCACCTGGCCGATGCCTGCATCGAAGTAATGCGAGCGTTCGGCCTTGGCGACGCTGTCCTGCGTCGTGGCTGCGGCGGCTGTGGTGCCGAGGAGTTTGGTGATCGTGGCATTGCCCACCAGTTCGAATGGGGGCGGCGTGAAGTAGCGGGCGTAGCCGCCATGGATCGTGGTGGTCGGCGTTGCCTGCCACACTACGTTGACCCGGGGGCTCGCATCCTGGTCGTGGGTGTATTCGTCCACCACATCGAACCGCGCGCCGTAATTGATGGTGACGTTGGACAGGATGCGCCATTCGTCCTGCAGATACACGCCATACATCGCACCGGTCTTGCTGCTGCTGTCGTTGAGGGCGAATGGCGTGTCGGTGGTTTGCACACCATTCGCATCCACCGGCAGAACCAGGGAATTGCTGTTGCCGACGGATCGCTCGATCTGCGCCAGCACGCCGGCGCGCAGAGTATGCCGGTCATTGACGCGCCAACTGGCGTCCGTCTGCACGCCATTGGCCCAACTGGAGCGTGCGGCGGTTTGTGCCACGCCGGTGAACAGCAGATCGCCCAACGGGTCCGGCGTGTAATACAGACTGCTGTAGCGGGTAAAATACGACGCCTGCAGGTTCACGTCGCCCCATTGCTTCTGCAGCGACAGGATACCGAACTGCGTCAATTCGCGCTGATGTTCGCCGAGCGTGGCGCTGTTGAAATCGCTGGTGCCGTTCACCGTCAGCCCGAGCTGGGGCTGGTTGCCGCCTTGGTTGGGAATTTGGTAGTCGCCGTGGAAGCTGCCAGCCAGCAGGCTGATGCGCGTGGTGTCGTCCAGCAGCCCGGTGATGTGGGCGAAGCCGCGAAACTGGTCGGTGGTGTCGTGGTTGGCGTTGAACCGATTGGCCGGGTTTTCGATGCCGCTATTGCTGTGCAGGTCGTCGCCGCTGACGAAGTAGTCGACCGCCCCCGACCGGCCGCCATACTCGAACGACGGCTGCAGGGTGGAGCGCGCGCCGCCATACATGATGATCTGCCCGCCCGGGTCGGTCGTGCCGGATTTGGTGGTGATGTCCACCACCCCGGCCTGGCGAAACCCGTATTGCGCCGGCAGCGCCCCGGTGATCAACGACACCGAATGCGCGAACCGGGTTTCCAGCGCCTGGCCGAACACGGACAGGCCCTCCGGCAATTGTACACCATCGAGGCGGTATTGGACGTTGTTATGCTCGTTGCGGATGTGGACCTGGCCGAAGCTATCGGTGGCGACGCCGGGTGCCTGCAGCAGCACTTGCTGGAGTTGGGATTGATCGCCTTGCGGTAGGGTTTCCAAGGTGGTGCGGCCGAAATCGTAGACGGTGGCGCCCAGGCTGGGCTGGATCTTGCTGCGTGCTGCGTCCAGCCGCTTGGCCACGGTTTCGATTTCCGGCAACGCCAGGCCGCCATCGGGCGCGAGCCGCACCTCGGGCGCCGGGTCGGCGGCGCGGGCGGGTATGGTGGCGATGGCCGTGAGGGCAGTGCACGCCAGCAAGCCCCATTGCCGGATCACGCGACGACTCATAGCGGCTCCCTCTCGCAGATAGGCTGCGGAGGGGCGTGTATGTTACTTTATAACATTCGTAAAGATACAATATAACGTAATGTGATCTGATCCGCTGCCTTGTCTGCCGCCGGCCGGCCGGGTTGGTTTCCTGGGGTACGCCTAGGCGGAGGCTGCACCGACCGCAGGGTCGTTGGCCTCCGCAGTGGGTCCGGTATCGTTCGTCGCCGTGCCGATCAGCGCATTGACCTGGTGCAGGAACGCGGCGCGGTCGAACGGCTTGCGCATCACCGTCACCCGGCCATTCAGTTGCTCCAACCCGCTGACCTTGTCATAGCCGGTGATCAGCATCGTCGGCAGGGACGGCCAGCGGCGAGACGCCTCCCCAATTAGGTCGCAGCCCGTCATACCCGGCATGGACTGGTCGGTGACCAGCAACTCGCATCCCTCCCCGGCATTCAGCAGGGCCAGCGCCGCCTCTGCACTTTCAACTGCGACGGCGGTGAAGCCGGCTTTCTTCAGCATCAGCAGCAGCATCTTGCGGACGCTCACCTCGTCATCGACCAGCAGCACCCGGCCGTAGCCGGACTGGATGGTGGCGGGCGGGGCCTTCACCTCCACCCGCTGCGCCGTTTCCACGGCGCGGGGCAGCCATAGGCTGACGGTGGTGCCGACATTCAGGGCGCTGGTGATCAGCACGCCGCCGCCGCTTTGGCGCGCAAACCCTTCCACCATCGACAGGCCGAGCCCGGCGCCGGTGCCGATCGGCTTGGTGGTGAAAAACGGCTCGAACGCACGGGCCAGGGCGTCCGGGGTCATGCCGATCCCCGCATCCACGACGTCGAACCGGACGTATTCGCCGCGGGCCAAACCAGCCGCCTCACCCTGCGCAAGGCTGTGATTCTCGGCGCGCAGGACGAGCGTGCCGCCATCCGGCATCGCGTCGCGGGCGTTCATTGCCAGGCTGAACAGGCATTGCGCCAATTGGTCGCCGTCGACCTTCACCGGCCAGGCATCGGCGGCGACGGTGCATTCGACCTCAATCCTTGGCGCCAGCGCCCCGACGAACTGCGTCGCCATGGCCGCCATGTAGTCGTGCGTCCGCAACAGAACTGGATCCAGCGTCTGCTTGCGGGAAAACGCCAGCAACCGGTGGGTGAGGGTCGCGCCGCGCCGCGCCGCCTCCTCGGCAACGGCAAGGCAGATCTGCCCCTCCTGCCCCAGCGCGGGCTCCTCCCGCAGCACCTCTATACTACCGAGAATGGCCTGCAGCAGGTTGTTGAAGTCGTGGGCGATCCCGGTGGTGAGCTGGGCGACCGCCTCCATCCGGTGCGCCTGTCGCAATTGCGCTTCGACGCGGTGCCGCTCCGTCACGTCGCGGCCGACGCCGATGATCCGGCTCACGGGATCGTCGGCGATCAGCACCGGGGTGGCCGCAACCTCCCAGTCACGGCGGCCATCCGGCGCGTCCAGGGTGTAGGAGTAGTGCACGACCTGCCGGTCCCGCACGCAGCGCCGCCACGCGCCCAAGACCATGGCGGCCGGGCCGTGCGGCATGCAATCGGCGGGGCTGCGGCCGACAGCATGCTCGGCCGAAATGCCGGACAGCTTCTGCCAGATCGGGTTGACGCTTTCGAACATGAAGGCTCCGCCCGGGTCGACCCGGGCGATGAACATCGAGTCGGAGGAGTGCTGGAATAGGCTGTCGAGCCGGGCCAGGGCGGCGGCGTGTTGTTGTGCGACGAGGCTGGTTGCGCGTTCGGCCGCGCCGCGCCGGCGGAATTCCGCCCGCAGCGCCCAGACCAGGGCAGCCGTCATGATGATTACGGAAATCGAGTAAAAGATGGACACGCTGCCTTCTTAGGTCATCGGATCGAAGCCGCGCCGATTGGCGTGGCTGCAGAGGATGTTGGCCGCCGCGGGCCCGGTCGCCAACAGCGCATCACCGAGCATGACACACGATCCGGCGACCACATGTCGCAAGATTGCGACGTCGCTCGCTTTGGACGGTGCCGGGTCATCGGACGAATGACGTTTCCGGCACACCGGCCTGCCGCAGGGCCGCCGCGACACCGTCCGTAATCGCTGGGTCCTCGAATGGGCTGCGCTGGATGGTGCCCTGAACGCTGAAGCCAGGGTAAAGCGCCAATATCCGTGCCCGGACCAACGCTGCCTCCTGCAGCATGCCCGTGTGCACGAGCGCCACGAGGTAGTATTTCAGCCCCGCGGTGAAATTCGGGCTCAGTTCGCTCACGCGGCGGCCGATCTGCACGGCGCCGACGTAATCCTTTTGACCCACCTTCACGATCATCGCGCACGTATCGAAGAAGAAGGCGTCCGGGTCTTGCGGGGTCAAATGTTCGTAGCGTGCATGCCGCCGCTCCGCCTCCTCGAATTCACCGAGATAGGCGTAGGTGGGGACGGAGAACCCCAGTGCGAACGGCGAATTGGGATTCAGCGACAAGGCACGGTTGTGCAGTTCGATCGCCGCCCGCGGGTCACAATCCAAAAATGCGCGGACATGTCCCGCAACCGAAAACGCCTGCGCACAGTTCGGCGCAAGGGAAATCGCGCGGGTCGCGAGGTGGCGTACCTGACCCAGGCTTTCGGCGACATCATCCGCCCAGCCTTGGCTGATACAGATCAAAAAGTGATAGGCCAGGCGGGTATAGGCCGGGGCAAACTCCTCATCCAGTTGGATTGCCCGACGCAGCAACCGCCCAGCCTCGGCGAACTCACCCATTTCGAGCCGTCCCGTCAACGGCGTCGCGCGTCGCAACAGATCGTACGGCGTGCACTCCTCCAGCGGCAAGCGCGCGGCACGGCGCGCCTCCAGCGCGGCAATCTCGATATCGATCCGGGCGGCAGCCTGGCCAACGAGGTCGTCGCGCGATCGGAACGGGTCGTCACCGCGCGCGTGGAAATGCTGCGACCAGACGAGCCGGCTGCTCCCCCGCAACTCGGTCAATCGCAGCGCCAAGCGGATGCCGTCCGATGTTGGCTGCCATTGGCCATCCACCACCAGATCCAACCCGTGCCGGTCCCGCAATGCCGTGCCATCCCGCGGCGTCTGCGCCAGGGAGGCGGATGGCAGGCAGAGAACACCAAAAAATAGCGACAACGCGGCAGTCAAATCTTCCGCCATCATTTGCTGGCCGTTGGTGTCCCCGACTGGCATGCCAGGCCCGTCCAGCGGCAGCACGCCTACCAGCACGCCGTCGCGACGCGGCACCAGATGAGTGGGTTCGGTGGCGGGCGTCCACGCCGCGGGCAGCACGGGCATCAGTTGGGCGCCCGCGCCAGCGCGGATTTCGGCCACCAGACGCTGGGTTTCCAGCGACGGAACCGCGCCGAGTTTTTCCGCAAGCACGGCCCGGCAGCGTTCGTAGGCCTGGATGGCCTGCGCCCGCTCGCCACGGGATGCGTGGGATTGCATGAGAACGCGCCAGGCCTTTTCGTTCGCCTGGTCGAAGTCGAGCAGCCGTTGGGTGATGGGGATGATTGCGCTGGGCGCGTCCTGTTCGACCAGCAGCCCTTCGGAGACGGTTCGAATATGGTTGCGGATCTTATCTCGCTCGTGCGCCAACCAAACATCGAATGCCGGGTCGACGCCGTCGAAATCATCCAGCAACTCGCCGCGCAGCAGATCCAACGCCGATGGGTCTGGCACAGTGGCCTGCATCACCACGGCAACGTCCACGCTCAGCGACCGGGCACGCAACGCCAGTTCGTCCCGCGTCACGTGCAGTTCATCAACGTCATAGGAGTTTAAGACCTCCACCAACCGGTGAACTTCCTGGCGCAGCGACGCCCGTTGTTGTTCTTCCAGACGGCGAGACCACAGCATTCGGGCCAAGACCGCACGGCTGACGGTGCGCCGGGGTGCCAAGGCGAGAATGGCAAGAATGGCGCGCGTTTTGCGGCCAATGATGGTGATTGCGCTACCATCGCTGGTTTCGACATGCATTTGGCCGATGAGTCGGATGCGCAGGCCTTCGCCGGGCCGAGTCTGGTGTGACGAGATGTTTTGCTCCCAAAACTTATCAATCCCTGCCATGGCGGTGAACCTTTGTTTAGCTTTTTTACTTTTTGTCGAGACCTTCCCTTTAGTATTGGCCTGAACAATGCTTACAGGCACTGTAATGATTCATGAATGCGATCACTAATGAGTGATCGTCAATTCTGAAGGCGTAGAAAATTTTCAAATCGATTACGGCAGAGCCGGTTTGCGCCGGTATTTCGCTTACTGGCGGTTCAAGCTGCCTGGAAGCGTAATAGACTGAGACCGATTTCCGCAACGTCGCCTGTCGAAAGGATCGTCGCCGTGGCAGCGGATCGTTGGGCCAGCAACTACGCGATGTGCTGTTTCGCCCGTCACTGCAAAGACCGGGATTCGCATTCGCGAAGATACCGGGCCGCACTCGGAGCGGTGTCGCGCAGCAGTGCAGTCCGGACATCCGGACTACGACATGACAGCGACGAACCTGCCATTTTTCCTGATCGGCGATGGGCAGCAGCTTTGGGCGCCAATCGATTACAGCGTGTTCGAGAAGGCGGATTTGGACGCGATGCCGGCGGAGACGAAGCTGCCGGATGGTATTGGCGCCTACCTGTACGGACATGGGGTAAGCTTCAGCACGACCGCGTCTTCGCCGTGTCGCCTGCAACCAAACCCTTGGGCGGATTTTTGGGATGTGGTGACATTTCCCGGCAAACGCAGCCTGGCGAATTGCGGCTCGGCGACCCGCTTGGTGCCGGAGGCGGCGTTGTTGGCCGATGGCGTGCTGATGAATTGATTGTATTCGCTGGATATGGAACGGGCGGCCCGCAAGCTGAAACAACTGGCGCCCGACATCATCTGGCGGAGGATTTGGCCCGCACCGGCCAGTTGATGGCGACTGGCGTAGTGACGATGGCGATGGCGCCGACCAACCGCATTCAGGCGCTGATCGACCAGGGCGCCCCGCTGCAGATCGTGTGGAACCAAAGCCAGTGGACGTTCGATGTTTGGTACGTCCTTTAAGGGCGCGCCTAACCAGGTAAATGCGATGAAGCTTCTCGCCTTCGCGGCCGAGCCGGAGCAGCAGGCCAAGCTGGTGAAATTGTCTGCCATGGCGCCGACCAATGGCCTGGCCCTGCCACGCGGCGCCAAGCTGATCAACATTTCCCGCGGCGCACATGTGGTGAAGGCGGATTTGCTGGCGGCCCTGGACAACGGGCAGATCGGCGGCGACGCAGGTGGCGGAATCCATCCTGCGCGCCCGCCGGGGTGACCCTCTGTTGAATGAGGTCCACCCTGAGATCGGTTACTAAGCGGCCAGATCCCGCATCACCTTTGCCAGGTCGGATTTGCCTTCGAATCCGATGCCAGGCAGGTCCGGCATGGTGATCATACTGTTCTCGACCCGCACCCCATCCGGGAACCCGCCATAGGGCTGGAACAGATCGGGATAGCTCTCATTGCCTCCCAGGCCCAACCCGGCGGCGATGTTGAGCGACATCTGGTGGCCGCCATGCGGGATGCAGCGGCTGGGGGACCAGCCGGCCACCTTCAGCGCCTCCAACGTGCGTTGGTATTCGCATAGGCCGTAGGACAGGGCGCAGTCGAATTGCAACCAGTCGCGGTCCGGTCGCATGCCGCCGTATCGCAGCAAATTGCGGGCGTCCTGGTGGCTGAACAGGTTTTCGCCCGTGGCCATGGCACCAGGGTAGAATTCGGCCAGCGCCGCCTGCAACGCGTAATCCAGCGGGTCGCCGGCTTCTTCATACCAAAATAACGGATAGTCGCGCAGCATTTTGGCGTAGGCGATCGCGTCCTCCAGCGCCAGGCGGCCATTGGCGTCGACTGCCAGTTGCGCCTTGCCGTCTAGTTCGGCGAGCACGCCCTCGATCCGCTTGCTGTCCTCGGCGAGGCCGTTGCCGATCTTCATTTTCACGACCGTGTAGCCGCGGTCGAGGTAGCTGCGCATCTCGGCGCGCAACTGCTCGATCCCCTTGCCAGGGTAGTAGTAGCCGCCGGCAGCGTAGACGAAGACGCGCGGGTCTGCCTCGCGCCCATGCCGCTCTGCCAGCAGGCGGAATAGCGGCTTTCCGGCGATCTTCGCCACAGCGTCCCACACCGCCATATCGAAGGTGCCGACGGCGACCGAGCGCTCGCCATGGCCCCCCGGCTTCTCGTTCTTCATCAACGTGGCCCAGATGCGGTCGGGGTCCAGATTGTCGCCTTCCTGGTTCAGCAGCGTGTCGGGGGCGGCCTCGAGCAGGCGGGGGGCGAAGCGCTCGCGGATCAAGCCGCCCTGGCCGTAGCGACCGTTGGAGTTGAAGCCGTAGCCGATGACGGGGCGGCCGTCGCGCACGACGTCGGTCACCACCGCCACCAGCGACAGCGTCATCTTCGAGAAGTCGATGTAGGCATTGGCGATCGACGACGCGATTGGCGCCGTGATTTCCCGAACGTCGACGATCCGCATGTGAACCCCTCCCAGGCCATATTGCGGGGCGACCATGCCGTGGACGGCGCCCCCTGGCCAATGCTAATGCCTGCTGACACCATGCAGGATCGGCATGACCCTGGATCTCGCCTACCTGGATGATTTTCAGGTGCTTGCGGCGACCGGCAATTTCTCCCGCGCGGCGGCGCTTCGCGGCATGACCCAGCCCGCCTTCAGCCGCCGCATCCGCGCGTTGGAGGATTGGGCGGGCGCACCGCTGTTCAACCGCGACAATCAGCCGATCGGCCTGACGCCGGCGGGCGTGGCGCTGCAGCCCAGCGTGACAGCGGCGCTGCGATCCTTGCTGCAAGGGCGGGAGGATGCGCGGGCTGCCAGCGCGCGGGGCCGGGCCACATTGCGGTTCGCCGCGACGCATGCGCTGTCATTCAGCTTCTTCCCCACTTGGTTGAACGCGATGGAAAATGCGCAGGAGGCGGTGCAGCTCGTCTCCGACAGTCTGTCCGCGTGCGAGCAGTTGATGCGGGACGGACAGGCACAGTTTCTGCTGTGTCATCATCACGCATTGGCGCCGATCCGGCTGGAGCCGGGACGATTCCGGCATACGCGGATCGGTGGCGATACGCTGTGCCCGGTCAGCGCTGCGACCACGGACGGTTCGGTGCAGCATCCGCTGACGGGAGCCGGCCCGGTGCCGTATCTCAGCTATAGCGGTGAGTCGGGGTTGGGCCGGATCGTCACCGCGGCGGCGACAGGGCTGGGGTTGCGGCTGGATACGGTATTCACATCCCATCTTGCGGCGGCGCTGCGGAGCACGGCGGTGACCGGCCGCGGGGTGGCCTGGCTGCCGCTGAGCCTCATCGGTGACGATCTGGCCGCGGGTACGCTGGTGCGGGCCGGGCCGGCAGCGATGGACATCGACATGGACATCCAGCTCGTCCGCGCGAATGGCGCCATGGGGGTCGCGGCCGAGGCGTTCTGGACCCGGATTGGCGGGGCCGTGTAGCGCCAGGCGATGCCGAACCAGCATCGCGTGGACGCGAGCAGGGTCGTTTCCGGCGGAGTTTGCGACAGCGCTGATCGCCTAGTTACGGGACCGCGATGTTGTCCAGCAGCCGCACGCTGCCAAGCCGGGCGGCGGTGACCAACCGGGCCGGGCCGGCCAGGCGTGGCAATGGCGCCATCGTGTCCGCGGCGATCAAGGCGAGGTAATCTGGCTGCAGCCCGGCGTTGCGCAAACCGGCCTGGGCGTCGGCCAGGATGGGCGTGGCATCGCCGCCTAATGCCAGAGCCGCAGCGGTTGCCCGGAGTATTTGGTGCAGCACGGGGGCGGTGGCGCGCTCGGCCGCGGATAGGAACCGGTTGCGGGAGGACATCGCCAGGCCATCCGCTTCCCGCAGGGTTGGCACGCCGTGTATGGTGACGGGCAGGCACAGATCGGCGGCCATGCGGGTGACGACCTGGAGCTGCTGCCAGTCCTTCTCGCCAAAGAAGGCGTGGGTTGGCTGCACCTGGCCGAACAACTTGGCCACCACCGTGGCCACGCCGCGGAAATGGCCGGGGCGTGCCGCGCCCTCGAAGCCCAGCGCCGGGCCAGCGATTTCGATGACGCTCGCCTCGCCGGGCGGATACATCGTGTCGACACCAGGCAGCCACACGACGTCGCAACCGGCGCCTTCCAGGGCGGCCAGGTCGCCCGCCTCGTCGCGGGGGTAGCGCGACAGATCCTCGGTTTGGCTGAATTGCAGCGGGTTGATGAAGATGGAGGTGACGACGACCGGGCATTCCTGCCGGGCCGCCGCCACCAGAGCCAGGTGGCCGGCGTGCAGCGCCCCCATCGTCGGCACCAGCGCCCGCGGCTCCGGGCCGAAAACCGAGGCAAGCTCGGTCCGCGTCCTTGCGATCTGCATCGACCGCCCCTTGGGGGTGACGCGTTAGGCTGCGTGCTGCTTGGTCGGCACAGTGGTGATCCAGCCATGGGCGTCGTTGGTGGCGCCGTATTGGATGGAGGTGATGGCATCGTATAGACGCTGCGTCAGGTCGCCGATGCGGCCCTCGTTGATCACCATGCGGTTGTCCTTATAGCCCAGCTCGCCCACCGGGGAGATCACGGCGGCGGTGCCGGTGCCCCACATCTCGGTCAACTGGCCCTCGGAATGGGCCTTGGTGACCTCGTGGATGGAGATCGCACGCTCCTCCACCGGCAGGCCCCAATCGCGCAGCAGCGCCAGCACGGAGTTGCGGGTGACGCCATCCAGGATGGTGCCGTTGGACAGCGGTGGGGTGACGATGGTGTCGCCGATGCGCAGCATGATGTTCATGGTGCCCACCTCGTCCAGGAATTCGCGCTGGCGGCCGTCGAGCCACAGCACTTGGGTATAACCCTTCTTCTCCGCCTCCTGCGCGGCATACAGGCTGGCGGCGTAGTTGCCGGCGGTCTTGGCGGAGCCGAGGCCACCCGGCACGGCGCGCACGTGCTCGTCGCTGACCAGGATTTTCACCGGGTTCAGCCCCTCCTTGTAGTAGGCGCCGACGGGGCTGAGGATCACGTAATACAGGTAGCTGTGGGACGGATGAACGCCCAGGAACGTCTCGGTCGCGATGACGGTGGGGCGAATGTAGAGCGCGGTGCCGTGCTTGGCGGGGACCCACTCCTGGTCGACCTCGATCAGCGCGCGAAAGGAGTCTTCGACGACCGCCGGGTCGAGCCGGGGGATACACAGCAGGTCGCAGGATTTGTTCAGGCGGGCGGCATGACGGTCGGCGCGGAAGATGCGGACCTGGCCGTCGGCGCCGCGAAACGCCTTCAGCCCATCGAACACCGCCTGGGCGTAGTGCAGCACGCAGCAGGCCGGGTCCATGCTGAAGGGCGCGTAGGGCACGATACGCGGGTCGTGCCAGCCGCGGCCCTCGTGGTATTCCATCATGAACATATGGTCGGTGAACACCTCGCCAAAGCGCAGCGTTTCGTCCGCCGGGCGCGTCTTGGGGGCGGAAGTGCGCGTCACCGGGAAGCTTTGCATCGTGTATCTCCGAGCCTTTGACCGACAGAAGCCGGGATTCAGCCCACGTTGCAGGCCGTAGGGCAAGACCGCCCCGTGCAGACCTGCCTTCGCCGCCAGCGGTGGGGGCTGCTCCCACAGATCCACATCGCCGGATTACGGGGCGGCGGTGGCGGCGTCGGGGTTGGGGGCGCCGGGCTACGGCGCAGGCCGGGGCAGCAGCACGAACATGCGGCCCGGCTGCTTCATGCGCCCGGCGACCGCTTCGGCGTCATGGCCCCAGCCGAAGAAGATGTCGGCGCGGGTCGCACCCTTGATGGCGCCGCCGATATCCTGCGCCACCATCAGCCGCTGCAACGGCGCGCCATCTGCCGGCGTGGTGGTGTCGATCCATAGCGGTACGCCCAGCGGCACGAAGCTGCGATCCACCGCGGCGGAACGACCCGGCGTGAGCGCGACGCCCTGCGCCCCGACCGGCCCATCCTGCGCCGCCAGCCCGGGGATGCTGCGGAAGAACACGTACGATGGGTTTTGCGCAAGGATGCCGGGCGCCTCGGCGGGATGCTGGTCCAGCCAGGCGCGGATGCTCTGCATCGACACATCGGCCAGGCGCAGATCGCCGCGGTCGACCAACACCTTGCCGATGGCGACGTAGGGCCGACCATTTTGCCCGGCGTAGCCGACCCGCTCCACTGAGCCATCCGGCAGGCGAACCCGGCCGGAGCCCTGGATTTGCAGGAAGAATGCGTCCTGCGGGTTGGCGAGATACAGGATTGGGCGAGACTGCACGCCTGCCGCGCCGGCCAGGATCTGGGTGCGGTCCCAATAGGGCACCAGATGGCCGTCCTGCACGCGACCGCTGATGCGCTTGCCCGCCAGGTCGGGGAGGAAGGCGCCGAGATCGGCGTCCACCAAATCGGCCGGACGCGCCAGCAGGGGCGTTGCGAAATGGGCGTCTGGTGTACGTGCGCCCTCTACCTCCGGCTCGTAATACCCGGTGAACAGGGCGTCCGTGCCGGTCATGGCGTAGGGCTGCAGGCGCTGCTGCAGAAAGTGGCGAGATGCCGGCTCGTCACCCGGCGGCACTTGCCGGGCGGCGGCGCAAAGGGCGGCCCAGTCCGCCACGGTGCCCAGTTGCGGGAGTTGTCCGCCGGTGGGACGTGCGCCGGCCAGGCGGTCACAGCTTTGCAGCACGGCCGGCATTGCGTCTTCCACGTGGTCGGCCGGCCAGCCGGGGAGTTGGTCAAAGCCGATGGGGCTGAGTTGCAGGGTTTGCGTCGCCGGGCCGCTGCAACTGGCCAGCAGAAGCGCCAGCAGCCACGCCTTTGCTTGCGAGCGATGGATGAGGTTGCTACCGGGTGTCGCCATGCGGTTCTCCCTTTTGAAGCGCGCCCGCGGCGTCGGGCGCTGGTGGCGCCGCATCGTGTTGGCCATCCTGCTGGTCCCCCTGGGCCTGGTCCTGCTGTTCCGGTTCGTCCCGGTGCCGGGGACCCCGCTTATGCTGGTGCGAACCGTCCAGGGCTATGGCTGGCAGCACGATTGGGTGCCGATCACTCGCATGGCCCCTGCCCTGGCGCACGCCGTCATCGCGTCGGAGGATAATCTGTTCTGCACGGAGGCATTCGGTTTCGATACCGCGGCCCTGCAGGGCCAGGTTTCCGCGTGGTGGCATGGGCAGCGGCCACGCGGCGCCAGCACCATCACCCAGCAGACCGCGAAGAACGTATTCCTGTGGCCGGGCCGCGATTTGGTGCGCAAGGCGGCGGAGGCCGCGTTCACCCTGCCGATCGCGCTGTTGTGGCCGAAGCGGCGGGTGCTGGAGGTGTATCTGAACAGCATCGAGTTCGGTCCCGGCTTGTACGGGGTGGAAGCCGCGTCGATGCGATATTTCCAGCGCCATGCCGCCGACATTTCCGCGGCGCAGGCCGCGCGCCTGGCGGTGATCCTGCCCGACCCGCTGCACTGGTCCGCCGCGCATCCCGGGCCCTACGTGGCGGAGCGCGCGCAAACCATTCTGCGCCGGATGGGCGAGTTGGGCCCGCTACTGGATTGCGCCGAATAGGACAAGCCTTATTGCTTCCGGTCCGCGCCCAACCGCGATAGCATTTCCGCGCCCCGGAGAGGAAGCGCCGCCATGAAGCACCTGCTAGAACAGATGACGTTCCTGGAGTTCCAGGAGCGCATGGCCGAAGACCCGGTCATCATCCTGACGCTGGGGAGTGTGGAGGTGCAGGGCCCCTGCAACCCGATGGGCGATTTCATGCTGGCCGAGCGCATTGCCAGCATCGTGGCGGAAAAATCCGGCGCCATCGCCGCACCGTGCATGCCGTTCGGCTATGCCGAAGTATTCCGCGGCGTGCCCGGCGGCATGCAGGTGCGGGCCGACACGTTCCGCGCCGTGGTGCGCGACATGATTGGCGCGTTTATGGACCACGGGATGCAGCGCGTCGTCATCCTGAACGGGCACACCGGCAACAATGCCCTGCTGGAACAGACCACGCACGAGATCCGGCGCGAAACCGGCGTGATCATCCCATGGATCAACATCTGGCCCACCGGCAGCCTGGCCAACAAGCAGGCGCACGGCGACAACGCGCCGCGTTCGACCGGCCATGGGTCGGACCCGATCGGCTCCGTCTACGAGTATTTCTACCCCGAGCTGACACGGCGCGACGCCGCCCGCCCGCCAGAGGCCGTGAAGACGCTGCTGGGACTGCCAACCGGGGGCCTGAACAGCCTGCGGATCGGCAACGTGCCGGTTGGCGCGCCAGTGGCGATGCTGGACCATTGCGACGCGACCGTCGGCGGCGATCCGTCCCTTGCCAATGCGGGTTCGGGGAAGGTCTTCGCCGACTTCATCATCGATGCGTGCGTGACGCTGGTGGAGCACATGAAGACCGCAACCGTGCGCGACCCGCTCGCCTAGGCGGCGGCTTTCGCCTCGGCGCACAGCACCACCACCAGGCGCTGCACGCCGACGATCTGGCGCAGATTGCCCTCGACCAGATGCAGCATCTCGGCGGGCATCGCGTCCATGCCGATGTCGACGCGCATGGAATTGCCCTCGCGCCGGGCCTTCACGCGGTCGGGCAGGAGATCGCGGCGGGCGAAGGGGGCGAGCACGCGGGGCAGCAGCCCTGGCTCGGCATCGGCCTGTAGTTCGAAACGCACGGGGCGGCTCAGCGGGTCGGTCGCACGGGTAAACATGGGGGAAACACCTTTGGGTCGGTTGCGGCAGGGATGATCGAACCCGGCTGCCGAACCGCGACGCGACTGCGCCGGCCCGGCTAGGCAGCCGGGGCGATAATTCGTGCGCAGGTGAGCCAAAGATGCATGACCAAACGCTAGCACCGGCCGATCGCGAGTGCCAAGCATCGTATGCCCTGCGGAAAACGATGGCTCCTATGCGGTAATCAATACCCCTTGCTGTAATCCACCAGGTTCAGCAGTGGCTCGCCAGCACGGAAGCGGCGGATGTTGCCGGTGATGACGCCGACCGTCGTCTCCAGCGAGGCGGTGCTGGAGCAGTGCGGCGTGATGTGCAGGTTCGGCGTGGTCCAGAGCGGGCTGTCGGCGGGCAATGGCTCCTTCGGGAAGGCGTCGATGGTGGCGGCGCGCAATTGGCCGTCCGCCAGGGCCGCCTGCAAATCCGCCTCCAGCAGATGCGCGCCGCGTCCGGCGCTGATGACGACGCTGCCCCGGGGCATCGCGTCGAAGGTGCGGCGGCACAGGATGCCCTTGGTTTCTGCCGTGAGGGGCAGCAGGTTCACCAGGATCTCGGTCCGGGCGAGGAAGGCTTCGAAGCCGTTGGGCCCGTGGAAGTTCTCGACGCCGGGTAGCGATTTTGGGCCGCGGGACCAGCCGGCCACCTGGTAGCCGGTGGCGACCAGGCGCTCGCAGGCCGAGGCGCCCATATGGCCCAGTCCCATGACGCCGACGCGCACGGAGGATGCGGAGCGCATCTGTTTATAGGCCCATTCCCCCCGCGCCTGCGCCGCCTGGAAGAATGCGACGTCGCGATGGTGGAACAGCACCCAGCACAACGTGTATTCCGCCATGCGGGCGCCGGAATCCGGATCGACCACGCGCACCAGCGGAATGTCGCGCGGCAGGCTGGGGTCGGAGAGGTAATGGTCGATCCCGGCGCCGGTTGAGGAAATCAGCCGCAAATTCGGGTAGGGCGCCAGAAAGCCGGGCTGCATGCGAAAGATGACGCAGATGTCGATATCGGCGGGGTCGCGGACATCGGGCCATTCGCGGATGTCCTCACCAGGTAGGCCGGCGCGGATGCCGTTCATCAGATCGTCGCCGTAGGCCCGGTGTAGTAAGCAAAGAACCGCCATGTGCTATGCTCCGTCGCGTCGGTCGCGTGGTTGCAAGGCGCGTACCATGCTGGCTTCGGCAGGGACTGTTTGCGGGTTTCGCGGGCCGGGCGCATCCTGGCCGGCAACGCAGATCCATGGAGGCCGAATGGGCGCCGATTGCACCGCGCGGCAGTCGATTGATGCAGCGTCCGGTATTCGGCGTAGCCTAAGGAACGATCATGGCCCAGTATCGCCTGCATTACTTCCCGGAATCCGGCAACAGCTACAAACTGGCGCTGATGCTGAGCCTCTGCGGCCAGACATTCGAGCCGGTGTGGACCGATTTCGGCGCCGGCATCACCCGTACGGCCGAGTGGCGCAGCAGCGTGAACCAGATGGGGGAAATCCCCGTGCTGGAGGAAAACGGGGTCACCCTGACGCAGACCGCGCCGATCCTGCTGCGCCTGGCCGACATTCATGGCCGGCTGCACCCCATCACCGAGACGGAGCGGTTCGAGGTGTTGCGATGGTTGTTCTGGGACAACCATAAAATGAGCAGCAACATGGCGACCTACCGGTTTCGCCGCGCCTTCACCGAAGCGCCGGACCAGCACATCCAGAGCTACATCCGCGGCCGGGTGGATGACGCACTGGCGATACTGGAGCAGCAGGTGAAGGACCGACCGTTCGTCATCGGCGACCGCGTGACTGTCGCCGACATTTCGATTTGTGGCTATCTGAGCTTCCCGCCGGACGAGAGCGGTTATGACCTGGCGGCTACGCACCCGGCGATCCATGCCTGGCTGCAACGCATCGCTGCCCTGCCCGGCTGGAGGCCGCCCTACGATCTGATGCCGGGCAAGCGGCTGACGCGTTACGGCTAGATCTGCTCCAGGGTCAGTTCGCTGGTCATGATCCGGTTGCCGGCCATTAGCCCGCCATCCACCGGCAGCACCACGCCGGAGATGAAGCCCGCCTGGTCCGAGCCGAGGAAGCAGGCGGCGTGCGCGATATCCGCCGGGTCGGCGACGCGGCCCAGCGGGTACCATTTGCGCAAACCGTCCAGGATTTCGGGGTTGCGGGCGATGCGGCGGTTCCAGGCGGGGGTGCGCACGGTGCCGGGGCAGACGATGTTGGCGCGGATGCCGAACGGGCCGTATTCCACCGCCATGGACTTGGTGAAGCTCACCAGCGCAGCCTTCGCCGCGCTGTAGGACGGGTTGCCGAAGGTCGCCAGTCCGTTCACCGAGCCGATGAGCACGATGCTGCCGGCGCGGCGCTGCTTCATCGGCGCCAGCACGACATCCACCGTGTTGAACTGGCCGGCGACGTTGTTGGCAATGTCCTCCTGCCACATCGCCGGGGTCATGTCGCGCAAGGTGTCGCTTTGGTTGCCGGTGGAGGCGTTGGCGACGACGATGTCGACCGCCCCGGCCTCGGCCACGGCGGCGGCGACTGCCGTGCTCAACCCGGCGTGGTCGGTGATATCGGCTGCGGCGGCGAACACGCGGGCGCCTTGGCTGCGCAGGGCGGTCATGCGGGCCGCCACCTCGTCGTGCTTCTTGTCGCAGAGGATGACGGTGGCGCCTTCCGCCAGGAAGACATCGACGATCGCGGTGCCGATGCCGCCGACTGCCCCAGTGACCAACGCGATTTTTCCGTCAAGACGCAATGGTCGATCCTCCGGTCCGGTGATGCAGGGCGCGGCCGATCCAGTCCAGATTGGCACGGCGCACATGGCCGAAATTGTAGAAGCCGAAGCCGGCCGCACCAGCCTGGTCAAGTTCGGATACGGTGCGGGCGAATCCGCTTTCCTCCGCTGCATCCGGCGGACCGGGACGCAGCACGCAGCGGATCGCCGGGCCGGGGCCGACCCGGCGTCGAACCTCGCCGAAATCGGCGACGGCGCGGTTCCAGGCAGGCTCGTAGAAGCAGACTTCCAAGCCATCGGCGGCGGCGGCCAGGGCGGGCAGATCCGAACCCTCCAGCCAGCCAGCCGCACTGGGGCGGCGGACGGAGGGAATGATGAACAATTCCGCATCCGGGCGCATGGCGGCGCGAATGCGTTGCACCAGCAAGGTGACGACGGTGCAGCGCCAGCGCAGGAACGCTGCCAGATCGGGATCGCCGACCAGATCCGATTCCAGCCAGCGTTGGCCGATGTCGGCCGGCGTATCCATCGATGCGCGCAGATAGGCGTCGATGCGCTGGGCGATGCGGCCGCGCAATGCGGAAGCCGGGATGCCGGCGCGCGTCGCCCCGGCGATGCAATGGTCGCAGAAACACAGGCCCAGATTGGCGTCCAGCCAGGGATTGCTGGCGATGAGCGCGAATTCGTGGTGGTAGCCGTGCTGATAGGGCAGCCAGCCCGGCGTTTCCAGCACCAGACCGCGCACCGGGTGTCGGTCGGCGATGTCGGCGCAGAGTGCGGTGGCGTAGTCCTGCACGTCGGGATTGGCCGGGCATAGGCTATACCAGTATGGGTCGCCGAAAGCGTTGCGGGCGACGCAATCGGGGTGCGCCATGCCCAGCGGCGTGTTGTGCAGCAGCACGGTCCAGGCCGTGACCGCGATGTCCGTTCGGGTGGCGTATTGGCCGATTATGTCGCCCGACTGGCTGTTCTGCCGCGGCTTGATGCGGCCATACCGCTCCGGCCGGGCGGGAAAGTAGACGGTTCCGTCCTCCGGAAAGTGCACGCGACCCTGGCTGCCGTGGGGGCGGATGAACTTGCCCGCGTGGTAGCCGGCGGCCAGGCACAGTGTGTCGATGCCCCAGCCCTGCAACTCGGCCACGAGGCGATCCGGCGCCTGCTCCGCCACGTCCCAGGCATAGGCGTAGAGGCCGTGATACCGATTCGTGCCGCCCTGCATGGTCGCTCCGTTCTGCCCGGCGCAGCAGACACTGGTTACCGCCATGGGGCAATGACTGGACGGGATGGCCCCGAAATTGCACTCTTGGGCCAAGCAATGCCGGGGGATGAACAGTGAACGCCATCAAGACCAGCCTGCTCGCCTGCGCCGCCATGCTGTTCGCCTCCGCCGCGGCCCAGGCGGACACGGTGCGGATGACGGTGTCGTATTACAGCGCCGCCACCGGGCCGTATTTCGAGAAGATGGCCGCGGAGTTCCACAAGGCGAACCCGGATATCGACATCAAGATCGACGTCGTGAATTGGGACGTGCTGCTGCAGAAACTGCGCACCGACATTTCCGGCGGCACCAACCCCGACATCTCCATCATGGGCACGCGTTGGCTGCTGGACTTCGTGAAGGACGACATCGCCGAGCCGCTGGACGGCTACATGGCGCCCGACTTCAAGGCCCGCTTCATCCCGCCATTCCTGACGCCGGGCACGATCGGGGGCAAGGTGTATGGCCTGCCGATCGCCGCCTCCGCCCGGGCGATGTACTACAACAAGGATATGCTGACCAAGGCTGGCTACCCGAACGGTCCGACGAGTTGGGAGGACGTGACGGCGGCGTCCGAGAAGCTGAAGGCGATGGGCATGCCGGGGTTTGGGCTGATGGCAAAGGGCACCGAAGTCGACGTGTATTACTACTACGCGTTGTGGAGCTATGGCGGCGACGTGATCAACGCGCAGACCAAGGCCGCGTTCGACTCGCCCGCCGGGGTGCAGGCGCTGACGCTGTACAAGTCGATGGTGGATAAGGGACTGACGCAGGATGGCCCCACCAACTACACGCGGTCCGACATTCAGGACCTGTTCAAGCAGGGCCGTCTCGGCATGGTCATCACGGCGCCGTTCCTGATCAACCAGATCGCGAAGGAAGCACCGACGCTGGATTACGGCATCGTGCCGGTGCCGAAGGGCACGACATCGGCCACCTACGCGGTGACCGATTCGGTAGTGATGTTCGCGAATTCGAAGGTGAAGAAGTCGGCGTTCAAATTCCTCGATTTCCTGTTCACCAAGGCGCCGCGTGTCGAGTTCACCAAGGGCGAGGGCTTTCTGCCGACCACGCAGGATGAGGCGACCGACCCGTATTTCACTGACAACCCCCGCCTGAAGATCTTCGTCGACCTGCTGCCCTCCGCGCATTTCGCCCCGACCGTGACGGGGTGGGAAGATACGGCCAAGGCGGTGACCGATGCGGTGCAGTCCGTCTACCTCGGCAAGGCCGACCCGGCGGCTGCGCTGAAGCAGGCCGCCTCCCGCGCCGACACCTCCCTGGGGAAGTGAGCATCGCGGCAGGCCGGGTGCGGCTACCACTGGCGGCCTGGGGGCTGCTTGCGCCCAGCCTGCTGCTGGCGGTGATGATCATTGGCTACCCGTTCTACGAAATCGTCATGCTGTCGCTGTCGGATGTGTCGCGGTTCGGGCTGGTGCGGGGGTTCGCCGGGCTGGCGAATTTCTCGGCGGTGTTCGGCGACAGCATCTTCCAGAACGCGCTGCTGCGCACGGCAGAATGGACCGTGGGCGTGGTGGGTGGGACGATTGCGGTGTCGATCCCGGTGGCGTTGGTGCTGCGGCAGGATTTCTACGGCCGGGGCGTGGCGCGCACGATCATCATGCTGCCCTGGGCGGTGTCGCTGCCCATGGCGGCCATTGCCTGGATGTGGTCGCTGAACGCCGATTACGGGATGGTCAACGCCACGCTGCGGCAATTGGGGCTGATGACGGGGTCGGTGCAATGGCTGGCGCGATCGGAAACAGCGTTCCCGGTGGAAATCCTGATCGGGATCGTCGTGTCGATCCCGTTTACCGCGACGATCCTGCTTGGCGGATTATCGTCGATCCCCGGGGAGATCTACGAGGCGGCGGCGATCGATGGCGCGCGGCCGTGGCATAATTTTTGGCATCTGACGTTGCCGATGCTAGGGCCGTTCATCAATATCGCAGTGGTCCTGAACGTGATCCACGTGTTCAGTTCGTTCCCGATCATCTGGGTGCTGACGCAGGGTGGACCGGATAATTCGACCCATATCCTGGTGACGTATCTGTACGAATTGTCGTTCCGGCTGGGGCGGCCGGGCCAGGCGTCCGCCGTGTCGTTGGCGATGCTGGTGATCGTGGTGTGCTTCACCGTCCTCTACATGCGCCTGCGGCGGAACGAGGCCGTGGCATGAACCGCAAGCTGCGCCGCACTGTCTGGAGCTGGCTGGTGCTGGCGCCGCTGCTGATGGTGACGCTGTTCCCCTTCGCGGTGATGCTGTCCACCGCGCTGAAGCCGCATGACGAGGTGATCGCCTTTCCGCCCCGTTGGCTGCCGACCCGGCTGGCCTGGGAGAATTTCGCCGATATGTGGACGGCGATCGATTTCGGGACGGGGGCAATGAATAGCCTGCTGATCAGCATCGGCGGCACGCTGCTGACGCTGCTGGTCTCCGTCCCTGCTGCCTACGCGATCAGCCGCATGGCATTTGGCGGCAAGGATGCGTTTCGTCAGTTCCTGCTGGTGACGCAAATGCTGTCGCCGGTGCTGCTGGTGCTGGGGCTGTTTCGGATGGCGGCGTCGATCCATATCGGCGACGGGACGCTGGTGGATAGTCGCGGCGCGGTGGTGGTGATCTACGCTGCGTTCCAACTAGCCTTCGCGATCTGGATGCTGGCGTCGTATTTCACCACCATCCCGCTGGATCTGGAGGAGGCCGCCTGGATCGATGGCGCCGGGCGCGCGCAATCCCTGCTGCGGATCTTTCTGCCGCTGGCTACGCCCGCTATCGCGGTGACCGGCATCGTCACCTTCGTCGGGTGCTGGAACGAGTTTCCCGTCGCGCTGACCATGCTGCGCGACCCGGCGAACCTGACGCTGCCGCTGAAAGTCGTGAACCTGGTGGCCGGCCGCTACAGTGTGGAGTGGAACCAGGTGATGGCCGCCACGCTGCTGGCAACAGTGCCGGTGGCGGTCGTGTTCGCAGCGTTGCAGCGCTATCTGGTCCAGGGATTGACGCTGGGTGCGGTGAAGTAGCCCGCACACCAGCGACATTGGCATTGGCATCAGGAAAATTTGATGCCGTAGCTGCTCGCATCGCTGCCCAGGATATTGGCAGCGGTCAGCGATTGGTGTTCGGGGCTGTCGGAGATGCCGATCGCGACCTGGGCCCGGGTAGCATTGGAACCCAGCGCATTGGTCCAGAAGGTTTCGCCGGCGGCATCAGCCGACCGGTGCAGCGTGTTCGTGTAGAGAGTATCGACGAAATCACGATCACCGAGTTGGCCGTAGGTTGCCTGGAATTCCTGACTGCCGACGAGGGCATTTGCCACCTGTGACGCGGTCGCTGCGCCGCTTGCAATCTGCGAGGTCCAGAAGGTCAAACCAGCAAGGTCGGGCGTGCGCCCGAATGCCGTATCATAGAGACGCGCCACTTCGGCCGCGTTTTCGCTGACTGTCCAGATACCGGCGCTCACCTGCGACGCCGTTGCTGTCTTGTTTTCGGCGCTTTCGGAGATGCTCGCCAGGACTTGGCTACGGGTTGCGGCGTTGGTGTTCAGGTTGCTGGTCCAGAAAGCCTGCCCGGCCGCATCGGGAGCCCGCCCCAGCACGTTCTGGTAGATCTGTGTCACAAAATTGCTGTTGGATGTTGCGCCGAGGCGTGCCGCGTATTCGGGCGCATTCAAAAAGCCAGCGGCCACTGTGGACAGGGCGGTGCCATGCTGCAAGGCGTCGGTCCAGAATGCCAGACCGGCCTGGTCCGGCGTGCGGCCGAGCGCCGCGGTGTAGAGCCGCGTCACGGCGGCTGCGTTGCTGTTGGGATCGAAGGTGACGCTACCGTCGATGAAATTGACTGTGGAAATGCCCTTGATTGCGTCGGTTTGGCCGTCATGGGTGATGGATATCGTCCCATCGCTCAGCAACGAGAACGTGGCGCCTCGACGACCATCGGCGAGATTCAGCGTGTCGTTGCCGCCGTTGCCGATATAAGTCTGATTGCCTGTGGTGTCGTTGAAGACATCGTTCCCGCTTGTGCCAGTAATGGTCGTCGTGCGGATCGACGCCGCGACCGGCGAGGCCGGTGTCGTGCTGGTAGTCGTGGCCGGCGTCGTGATGGCCGAAGTCGTCGTGACCGAAGTCGTGGTGGCCGAAGTCGTCGTGACCGAAGTCGTCGTCACCGGGGTGGTTGCGGCGATCTGGGCCGTGGTTGCCGTCAGCGCGGTGAGGGTTTTGTCGGTGAATTGGAACTTGGCGAAATTCGTAATCGTGTCGGTAACGCCCTGCGTGCTGATCGTCCAATTGGATCCCGTCTGCGCGATCGTGGCCGCTGTGGAAGCGAAGTCGAACACGATGGTGTTGATACCGGTGCCGCCGTTGAGCGTGTTGATGCCGAGGCCGCCATCGATGACGTCATTGCCGGCGCCGCCAGTGATGACATCGTTGCCGGCGCCGCCCGTCATCGTATCGCCCCCGTCATTACCGATGAGGGTGCGGCCGATGGCGTCGCCCTCCGCGATGGTCAGCGCTTGCAGGCCCAGTGCAGCGATGGTCGACACTGCGCCCGTCACCACGCCCGAGTTGGAGAGATGCAGGATTGCGCCGTCGATGACATCGAGCTTGGCGTTCAAGCCGTTGCCGCTGGTGTCCGTCAGCGCCATCTTGACCTGAACCGAACCGGCCAGACCTGCGCCGGAGAGGGTGACCGTCTGCGTGCCGATTAGGCTGGTCGCAAGTGTGTATCCACCGCTGGCCGTGCTGGTGGTGGTTGCACCGCCGACGCTGACGGTGAGACCAGCCACACCTTCGCCCACACTATAGAAGCCGTTCTTGTCGGTATCATCGTAGGCGACGCCCAGCAGGAAGCTGCCGGCTGTGCCCGTGGTGGCGAAATCTTCGGTGACGACTTCGGGTCCAACACTGGTCGACGAGGTTTGCGTCGTGTCGACGATGGACAGGCCGATCTCGCGATAACTCGAATTCGTCTCATTGACGCGATGGCCTGCCTGGGCCTGCATGCCACCGCTGCTGGCATCACCGCCCCAATCGACCATGAAAGCAGCCTGCGCGAAGAGCGGGTCCTCGGAATAGGCGTAGATGTTTTCGCCGGCGCTGCGGAAGGCATAGCCTTCGTTGGTGAGCCGTGCTGCCAGCCCGGCCTCACCCGTGGTTTGATGCGCCTGGGTGTCGGTGGCGATCATCGCCTGGTTGTGCGCCAGGGCGCCGCCAGCCAGGACATCGCTGAACGCCACCGGCTGCGACGGCGTGAGCGCTTGGAAGGCCGCGAGGAGACGCACGCCGTCGACACCGAACTGCGTCAATGCGCTTTGGACATCCGCCTGGGACGACGTCGCGGCGGTGTAGGACGAGATATACCGAGCGGCATCCCCGAGAGGGTTCATCCTCGCATCGTTGATGAGTTCGAGGAGATACTGTTCGTTTGCGCTGGTTGGCATTGTCTACTTCCGTTTGGAAGGCGTGCCCTAATCATTTGTGCCATAATGAACCATTGCTTCTGCTGCAGTGCAGCATCGTCAATGGATGTGCGCGTCATCACCAAATTATTGACGGGTTTTTGACTCAGGGATTTCTCTTAACGAGCCGTCATAAGTCTCCCTTGGTTGTGACCGGCGACCGCGGGCATCAGCGGCGAGTTGATCGATTTCGTGGGTTTATGGTCGGGAACCCTGGGCCCGGGGCGCCAGGCGGCGGCTTAAGGAAGGGCTACTATTTCTTGGTGGTGAGAGGTGATTTGGACCACGCGATAGTCAGATCCGCTTTGATGGTCACGCCACCGTGACGGGTCGCTAGCGCAGAATCGGGGGACGCGTCGCGTGCTGGCGCAAAACGGACTAGACTGCCGGGCACGACCCGGGAGCATGACATGACCGAAATGCGCAAGGTTTCGCCCACCGCCGATTGCCGGCAGGTGCGGGCGGGTGAGGCATATGTCGGCAAACAGGCCCTGAACTATCAGGTTGGCATCTCTGCCGAGACGGTGGGGGCGCAGGGCATCCACCTTCAACTAGTCACGATCCCGCCGGCGGCGCGGGCGAAGGCGCACCTGCACGAGGCCCACGAGACGGCGATCTATGCGCTGACGGGCGTCTCGCACGTCTGGCATGGCCAGCAGCTTGAACATCACGCGATCGTGGCGCCGGGCGATTTCTTCTACATTCCAGCCGGCGTGCCGCATTTGCCCTACAACCCCAGCGCGACGGACGCGGTGACAGCGCTGATCGCCCGCACCGATCCGAACGAACAGGAGAGCGTGGTGCTACTGCCGGAACTGGAGGCGTTGGCGCGCCCGCAGCAATAGGATATCCGGACCGCGCAAGATGCCAGCAAGGAGAAACGCAGATGGTCGACTCAGCAACGGCGCAAGCCCCGGGGTTCCACCGCTTCACTGTCGGGGCGTTCGAGGTGATTGCGCTGCATGATGGCGTGATCACCCGGGATCGGCCGGCAGGCTTCGTGCCCAATGCCTCGGACGAAGAAGTGGGGGAGGCTTTTGCCACGGCTGGCATGCCGCGGGACAAACTGACCATCACCTTCACTGCCCTGGCCATTAAGACGCCGGGTGGGGTCGTGCTGATCGACACCGGGCTTGGCGATGGCGGGCCGCCGGGCACCGGGACGCTGACGGCGAACCTGGCGGCGGCTGGTATCCAGCCCGGCGACGTCAAAACCGTTGTTATCAGCCACTTCCATGGGGACCACATCGGCGGCCTGCAGTTGAAGGACGGCACGCCGCGCTTCGTCAATGCCGACCTTCTGGTGCCAGAGAAGGAGTGGGCGTTCTGGATGGACGACGCCAAGATGGAGGCGGCGGGCGAGGCAGCGAAGGGGAATTTCGGCCTGTGCCGCAAGATTTTTGGCCCGGTCGCCGACAAGGTGCGCAAATTCGCCTGGGATGAGGAGTTCCTGCCTGGCTTCACGGCCGTGCGGGCGAATGGTCACACACCGGGCATGTCGGCGATCCGCATTGCGTCTGATGATGGCGTGATGATGTTCGTGGCCGACATCACCAACAATCCGCTGATTTTTGCGCGCCATCCGGACTGGCAGGCCATGTTCGACATGGACCCGGCGGAAACGATTACGACCCGCAAGCGCATCCTGGACCAGGCCGCAGCGGAGAAGATGCGGGTGTCGTTCTTCCACGCGCCGTTCCCGGCCACGGGGTTCATCGTGAAGACCGGCACGGGATACGAATTCCTGCCCGCGCTGTGGACAGCGAGCTAGGGGCTTCAAGCGCCTCGGCAGGCTGATGCCCCATCTCGACCACAGCATCCGCCCTGCCGAGCGCGTCAAACTCGACGAAACAGCGATCCCAAGGCTTCAGGAAACCTAGCGCCACATCTCCCGCATTCGGGCGCCGAGATCGATTCGTGCCACGGGTGAGAGGCCAAAGCGCGCGGCCTCGGTCGCTAGAACGGGCCAGATTATGGCCTCGAACAACGGCAGGATGTGGGCGGGAATGAAGCGGGTGCGGGCGGCGTAGACGTGGCGGTCGCCGTTCCGCGCCTGGCCGTGGGTGAAGAAGCGATGCGGCGTGATCAGGTGCAACGCATCTTTGGCCCGCGTCATTGCGACATACAGCAGCCGGCGCTCCTCCTCGATATCAGCCGTCGTCCCAGTGCCGAGGTGCGAGGGGATGCAACCATCCACCACGTTCAGCACGAACACCGACTTCCATTCCTGCCCCTTGGCGGAGTGGATGGTGGATAGGACCAGATAATCCTCGTCCAGCAGGGGCACGCCAGCCTGGTCACTGGTGGCGTCGGGCGGGTCCAGCGTTAGCTCCGTCAGGAACCGGGCGCGAGAGGGATAGCCGGAGGCGATTTGCTCCAACTGCAGCAAATCCGCCTGGCGCATAGTGGCGTCTTCGTGGATCCGGTCCAGATGCGGCGCGTACCATTGCCGGGCGCAAGCGATCTCCCCCGGCCAGCCGCTTTTGCCGGAGCGGATTTGCTGCAGCGTGCCGACCAAGGCCGCCCAATCCTCCCCCGCGCGCGCGGGCGCGGAGATGGTCCGCAGCGCCCCGATCGGGTCCAGTTCCGCCGCCATCGCATCCAGGATGCGCTGTGCGGAGGACGGGCCGATGCCGGGCAGCAATTGCAAGACGCGGAAGCCGGCGACCCGGTCGCGCGGATTTTCAACGAATCGCAACAGAGCCATGAGGTCTTTCACATGCGCCGTATCCAGAAACTTCAGTCCACCGAATTTGACGAAAGGGATGTTACGCCGGGTCAATTCGATCTCCAGCGGGCCGCTGTGGTGGGAGGTGCGGAACAGGACGGCCTGCTGCTTCAGCAGCGTTCCGGTTTCCCGGTGTTCCAGCACGCGCTCCACGATGTAATTCGCCTGCTCCGCCTCATCCCGCACGGCAACGAGGAAAGGATTCTGGCTGGAACGGCGGTCCGTCCATAGGTTCTTGGTGAAACGCTCCGCTGCCAGGTCGATGACGGCGTTGGCGGCGGCGAGGATCGGTTGGGTGGACCGGTAATTCCGGTCGAGCGTTACGATCGTTGCCGCCGGGTTGAAGTGGCTGGGGTAGTCGAGGATGTTGCGCACGGTGGCGGCGCGGAAGGCGTAGATCGATTGGGCGTCGTCCCCGACAACCGTCAGTCCGGTGCCGCCTGGCTTCAGCGCGAGGAGGATGCTGGATTGGAGGCGGTTGGTGTCCTGGTATTCGTCGACCAGCACATGGTCGAATCTGCCACCAATATTGGCTGCCATCGCCGGGTCCGCGGTGGTTTGCGCCCAGTACAGCAGTAGATCGTCGTAATCGAGCACGCTTTGGCTCTGCTTGGCCGCCACATAGCCGCCGAATAGCTGGCGGAGCTGATCTTGCCAAGCGGCGCACCACGGGAAATGGCTTTGTAATACCTCGTCCAGCGGCATCTCGGCGTTGACGGCGCGGGAATAGATGGCGAGGCAGGTGCCCTTGGTGGGGAAGCGGCTCTCGGTTTTGGACAAGCCGAGCTCGTGGCGGACCAGGTTCATCAGATCGGCTGAGTCTTCGCGGTCATGGATGGTGAAATCGGGGGCCAAGCCAATGTGTTCGGCATAGTCGCGCAGCAGCCTGGCGCCGATCGCGTGGAAGGTTCCGGCCCAGGCGAGCGCGTCGGTCATGATGCCGGCGTTGGCGCCCATCACCTGGGCGCAGATCCGTTCCACCCGCCGGGTCATTTCCGCCGCGGCCCGGCGGGAGAACGTCATCAGCAGGATGCGCCGCGGGTCCGCGCCGCCGACGATGAGATGTGCTACCCGGTGGGCGAGCGTGTTCGTTTTGCCCGACCCGGCGCCGGCGATGACTAGCAGCGGTTGGCTGCCGTGTTCAACGGCCTGCCGTTGCGCCGGGTTGAGTTTGGCGAGGTAGTCGAGCGACATGGGTGCGGGCGGGCTCCGGGAAAGCCGGAGTCAATCATGGCCACGTTTTGTTCGCAAGCGCACACAATGCTGGATGTGTGTGGCGATCGGTGGCGATCGGTGGCGATCGGTGGCGTGGTTACGGCGCCGCTGGGAGGGGCAGCCGAGCGACCTCCCCGGTAGGTGGAGGCTGGGCCATCGTCGACTGCGGTTACGTAGAGGGTTTTGCCGTCTAGCCGACGGCCAGGTTGGTGTGGTGCGAGGATGGCACGTTGACGAGTTTGAGCAATGTGCCCGCCGGCGACACGGTCGTCGCACCGCTACCATTGTACAGCGCGACGAGGAGGTTGCCCGGCGCGTCGACGCGAAGCAAGTCGGGGTGGTGGTCCCCTTTGTTATTCGGAGGGATCACGTCGCGAAGCCGGATGAACTAACGTGTTGGTCCTAGCGAACCATCGGCCTTGATGGGGAAGGCGAAGATCTTTCCGGTCGGCGATCCGGCAACGTCGGCCGGTTGCGATAATCTGCGCTGACGGTTCGTCGGCGCGGGCGATTGGGACGCACATGGAAGCGGCGATTGCGATGAGGAAGAGTTTGAGCATCTGTTACAGCTTCGGCCTAGCCTTACGGCGGCTACCGCAGAACGGAGGGCAAACACGAAAAAGCACCGCCACTGTTGGTGACGATGCTCGTAACGATGGCTGAGGGATATGGTTGCGGGGACAGGATTTGAACCTGTGACCTTCAGGTTATGAGCCTGACGAGCTACCGGGCTGCTCCACCCCGCGTGGGTGTATGGTGTTTGGAAGACCTGGCGGCGACCGACTTTCCCGCACCTTGAGGTGCAGTATCATAGGCGCTGGGGGTTTTCACGGCCGAGTTCGGGATGGGATCGGGTGTAGGCTCCCCGCCATGGCCACCAGGTCATCCAAACACCATGGGTCAAATGTTTGACCTATTGGTGTCTGTGATGATTGGTTCTGGTGTTTTTGACGTGCTGTGTGTGTTGGTGCGTGTTGTGTGCACCGGCGATGATTGCTGTGCATGATGGTGCATGGAGCCTATTGGGCGATTAGGACCAGTTAGCTGCACGCCTTACGGCGCTTCCACATCTGGCCTATCAACGTGGTGGTCTACCACGGCCCTCAGGGAGACCTGGTTTTGAGGTGGGTTTCCCGCTTAGATGCTTTCAGCGGTTATCCCGTCCGCACATAGCTACCCGGCCGTGCCACTGGCGTGACAACCGGTTCACCAGAGGTGCGTCCATCCCGGTCCTCTCGTACTAGGGACAGATCCTCTCAAGTCTCCAACACCCACGGCAGATAGGGACCGAACTGTCTCACGACGTTCTAAACCCAGCTCACGTACCACTTTAATCGGCGAACAGCCGAACCCTTGGGACCTGCTCCAGCCCCAGGATGTGATGAGCCGACATCGAGGTGCCAAACCTCCCCGTCGATGTGGACTCTTGGGGGAGATCAGCCTGTTATCCCTAGAGTACCTTTTATCCGTTGAGCGATGGCCCTTCCACGCGGGACCACCGGATCACTATGGCCGACTTTCGTCTCTGCTCGAACTGTCGCTCTCGCAGTCAGGCGGGCTTATGCCATTGCACTCAGCAGCCGATGTCCGACCGGCCTGAGCCCACCATCGCGCGCCTCCGTTACACTTTGGGAGGCGACCGCCCCAGTCAAACTGCCCACCATGCAGGGTCCCGGTCCGGGCTGACCGGACGCGGTTAGACATCAGAAGAGATCAGGGCGGTATTTCAAGGATGGCTCCACACAAGCTAGCGCCCATGCTTCAAAGCCTCCCGCCTATCCTACACAGCTCTCCCCTGAGGCCACTGCAAAGCTGCAGTAAAGGTTCATAGGGTCTTTCCGTCTGACCGCGGGTACCCCGCATCTTCACGGGGAATTCAATTTCGCTGAGCCCATGCCGGAGACAGTGGGGAAGTCGTTACGCCATTCGTGCAGGTCGGAACTTACCCGACAAGGAATTTCGCTACCTTAGGACCGTTATAGTTACGGCCGCCGTTTACCGGGGCTTCAATTCAGTGCTTGCACACCTCCTCTTAACCTTCCGGCACCGGGCAGGCGTCAGACCGTATACGTCGTCTCTCGACTTCGCACAGCCCTGTGTTTTTACTAAACAGTCGCTACCCCCTGCTTTGTGCCACCCACCGATGGTTGCCCAACGATGGGTCTCGCTTATCCCGAAGTTACGCGAGCAATTTGCCTAGTTCCTTCGGCATGGTTCTCCCAAGCGCCTTGGTATGCTCTACCAGTCCACCTGTGTCGGTTTC
>NZ_LMUY01000096.1:116980-127760 GCF_009765685.1 Acidisphaera sp. L21
TCCGTCAGACGGCCATCATCCAGCACCTGCAGCAAGATGTTGAAGACATCCTCGTGCGCCTTCTCCACCTCGTCGAACAGGATGACCTGGTAGGGCCGCCGCCGCACCGCCTCGGTCAGCACACCGCCCTCGTCGTAGCCGATGTAGCCTGGGGGCGCGCCGATGAGGCGGGAGACGGCGTGCTTCTCCATGAACTCGCTCATGTCGATGCGCACCATCGCGCGGTCGTCGTCGAACAGGAACGAGGCCAGCGCCTTCGTCAGCTCCGTCTTGCCGACGCCGGTTGGGCCGAGGAACAGGAACGAGCCGATCGGGCGATGCGGGTCCTGCAACCCGGCACGGGCCCGGCGCACGGCGTCGGAGACGGCTTTAAGCGCTTCCTCCTGGCCGACGACGCGGTGACGCAGTTCGTCCTCCATGCGGACCAGCTTGGCGCGCTCGCCCTCCAGCATCCGGTCGACGGGCACGCCGGTCCAGCGGCTGACGACGCCGGCGATCTGGTCCTCGGTGACCGCCTCGTTCACCAGTTTGCCGCCATCGGCCTGGGCCGCGGCGATCTGCTGCTCCAACTGCGGGATCACCCCGTACATCAGCTCCGACGCGCGCCCCAGGTCGCCGCGGCGCTGGGCCACCTCCACCTCGCTTCGCGCGGTGTCCAGTTGCTCCTTGAGCTTCTGTGACCCGGCCAGGCGGTCTTTCTCCGCCTGCCAGGCGGCGGTCATCGCGTTGGAGCGTTCCTCGATGTCGGAAAGCTCGAAGACGAGTTTCTCCAGGCGCTCTTTCGACGCCGGGTCGTCCTCGCGCTTCAACGCCTCCCGCTCGATCTTGAGCTGGAGCATCCGGCGGTCGAGTTCGTCCAGCGCTTCGGGCTTGCTGTCGACCTGCATGCGGAGGCGGCTGGCGGCCTCGTCCATCAGGTCGATCGCTTTGTCGGGCAGGAAGCGGTCGGTGATGTAGCGGTTGGACAAGGTCGCCGCGGCCACCAACGCGCCGTCGCTGATGCGAACGCCGTGGTGGAGTTCGTATTTCTCCTTGATGCCGCGCAGGATGCTGATCGTGTCGGCAACCGACGGCTCGCCCACGAAGACGGGCTGGAAACGCCGGGCGAGGGCTGCGTCCTTCTCCACGTGCTTGCGGTATTCGTCGAGCGTGGTGGCGCCGATGCAGTGCAGGGTGCCGCGGGCCAGCTCGGGCTTCAACAGGTTGGACGCGTCCATCGCGCCATCCGCCTTGCCGGCGCCGACCAGCGTGTGCATCTCGTCGATGAAGAGGATGACCTCGCCGGCCGCGGCATCAATCTCCTTCAGCACGGATTTCAAGCGTTCCTCGAACTCGCCACGGTATTTGGCGCCGGCGACGAGGGCGCCTAGGTCGAGCGACATCAGCCGCTTGTTGCGGAGCGCCTCCGGCACGTCGCCGTTGACGATGCGCAGGGCCAGGCCCTCGACGATGGCGGTTTTGCCGACGCCGGGTTCGCCGATCAGCACGGGGTTGTTCTTGGTGCGACGGGCGAGCACCTGGATGGTGCGGCGGATCTCCTCGTCACGGCCGATGACCGGGTCGAGCTTGCCTTCGCGCGCCACGGCGGTGACGTCGCGGGCGTATTTCTTCAGTGCGTCGAAATTGTCCTCGGCGGTGGCGCTGGTGACTTTGCGGCCCTTGCGGATGTCGCCGATGGCCTTCTCGATCGCTTGCGGGGTGGCGCCAGCCTGGCGCAGGGCGCGCGCGCCGGGACCGTCGCCGCCGGCAAGGGCCAGCAGCAGGCGATCCTGGGCGACGAAATCGTCTCCAGCCTTGGTCGCTTCCCGCTCGGCCGTATCGAGCGCGCGGACGAGTTCGGCGGTGACCTGCGGTTGGCCGGCACCGCTGCCTTCGACCCGGGGGTTCTTGGCGATCTCGGCGTTGATGGCGGTTTGGGCGGCCTTCGGATCGGCCCCGGCGGCGCGCAACAGGCCGGCGGCGGCACCCTCCTCGTCATCCAGGAGGGCCTTAATCAGGTGTTCGGGGGTGATGCGCTGGTGATACTCGCGCATCCCGATGGTCTGTGCGGCCTGCAGGAAGCCGCGGGCGCGTTCGGTGAATTTCTCGATGTTCATATGTGTGTCCCTTTCAATCAGGCGACAATTGGTTTGCGCGTCCCTCGGGAGGCAACACGCGATCGTCCCGAAAGGTGGTAATATCCACCCTGGGACTCAAGGGGGATCGGGGCCGTGCAGATCGAACATCTCTACCGCTACCCGGTGAAGGGGCTGACGGCGGAGGCGCTGGAGGAGGTGATGGTGGAGCCCGGCGAGGGTCTGCCATGGGACCGGGCGTTCGCGCTGGCGCAGGGCGATGCGCCGTTCGACCCGGCAGAGCCGATTTGGCTGAAGAAAACCCATTTCATGTGCCTGATGGCGAATGCGCGGATCGCCGCGTTCCGGTCCGCCTACGACCCGGCGACTGGCTTGCTCAGCGTGCGCGGGCCGGATGGACGCTTGGCGAACGAGGATGTGCGGACCGCGGATGGCCGGGCGCGCATGGGGGCATTTCTGGCGGCGCTGCTGGGCGAGGAGGCCAGGGGCACGCCGCGTTTCCATCACGTGCCGGGACATAGCTTCCAAGACGGGCGGATCAAGGCGGTGAGCCTGATCAACCTCGGCAGCCTGGCCGCATATGAGCGCGACGTCGGCGGCAAGCGGGACCTGATGCGGTTTCGCGCCAACATCTACTTCACCGGGCCGGCCTGGGTGGAGTTCGATTGGATCGGCCAGCACGTCACCATTGGCGGCGCGGTACTGCGGGTGGTGAAACGGACGGTGCGCTGCCCGGCGACCGAGGTGAACCCGGCGACCGCCGAACGCGATGCCGATCCCGTCAAGGAATTGTTCGCGCTGTACGGTCACCGCGACCTGGGCGTACATGCGGAGGTGGTGGATGGCGGCCGCATCGCGGTCGGGGACGCCATCCTGCCGGGGTTCTAGCCGACTGCGACCTCGACATTGACCTTCATGCTGCCGAAGGAGCCCGGTGGGCCGAGGAAGCTGCCGGAGATCGGGACCGCCTGTTGCGGGGTGCGGGCGACGCTGACGCGGATGAGGTTGCGGCCCGCGACCCAGCCATTGGTCGGGTCGAACTCCACCCAGCCGGCGCCGGGCAGGTAGACCTCGACCCAGGCGTGGGTTGCACCACCGCCGATGACCGGTTCGTCGGTGGCGACGAGGCGTTCGTCATACAGGTAGCCGCTGACGAACCGGGCGGCGAGGCCGAGGGAGCGCACGGCCTCCATCATGAAGACGGCGAAATCCCGGCAGGCGCCGGTTCGGGTGGCGAGGGTGACCAGGGGGTCGTTGGTGCCCTCCGCCTGGCGGCCCTCGTAGCGGAATTCGGATTTGATGGCCTGCGTCATGCTCGTCAGCATCGACATCGTATCGGAGGGGCCGACATGGGCCAGGAAGCGATGCGCCCAGGCGTCCACCATGCGATCCGGATCGGCGAAATGCCGCTCGATCGAGCGGGCCAGGTCTGGAACCTCGGCGGATGTGTAGCTGAAGGGGAATGCCTCGGCCTGCGGGTCCAGCGGCAGGTCGGCGCGGGTCGGGTAGTGGTGCAGGTCCAAGGTCGACACCACGACCAGGCGCTCAACATGCCGTTCCTGGGAAAAATTCAGGTAGCAGACGGAGTTGCCGAAGACGTCGTGAGCCCAGCGGGTGGATTGCGCGGGCGGGGAGACGGATAGCTTGGTTTCCAGCAGCCGCAGATCGTGACTGTCGCGTGGACGCAGCATCAGACGATGGGCTAGCAGGTTTACCGGGCGTTCGTAACGATACTCCGTCTCGTGCTTGACGCGGACGCGGGGCATTCAGATGACGCCGAACAGGAACAACAACAGGATGATCGGGATAGGCATCCCAACCATCCACAGCAGGATTGTACGCATTAGCCAGAACTCCGCACCCTGAGGGGGCCACGCTCGAACGCCGGCTAGACGGGGCAGTTTCAGTTAATCAGCCGGGGTGGGTCGCAACCATTGCAATATTGCATCACTTTTGCGACGCAGCCGCCCGAGGCGGCCAAGTCCCGCAAGACGCCGGTCGAGGAATGCCAGGGTATCAGCATTGTCCTCGCTGTCGTCGCGCAGCCAGAAAAGCAGCGTAGCACCGTACACCCCGGCCAGGATTGCGCGCTTGGTATACCAGCTCCAGTCCGCACTGCGGTCGCCGGCGGCGTGCCAGATGGCGTCGACGGTGCGGGCGGTGACCCGGGCGGAACTCGCCGGGTGGGCGGCCGTGATGGCGACGGCGCGGCGCACGGCGTCCTTCGCGGGGCGCAGGCTGGCTAAGCGCTGAGCGATGACGCTGCGCACGCGGTCGGGCAGACGATCGTCGGTGGGCGTCGGCATGCGGCGGTCGGTGAGGTCGGCCCAGCTTTCTACCATGTCGGTGATGCCGCCGGGGAACAGCAGATCGGCGTCCGAACCGGCAGCGGCACGGAGGGCCGCCATGGTCCAGCCGGGGAACGGGATCGTCGCAACCAGGGCGTCCAGGGCGGCATCCCGTTCGTCGGAACGCTCGGGGTGGGTCATAGGCCGGCCCGGGACATCTCTTCATTGAAGCCGAACAGGCGGAAATCGTTCATGCGCATGGGGTAGAGGATCCCGTCCAGATGGTCGTATTCGTGTTGAACGACTCCGGCATGGAAGCCGCCGACCTCGCCGCCGACCGGGTTGCCGTCGCAGTCCACGCCGCTATAGCGGATTCGCGCCCAGCGTGGCACGGCGGCGCGCAGGCCGGGAATGGACAGGCAGCCCTCCCAACGGAGCACCCGCTCCTCCCCCGCCGGCTCGACAATGGGGTTGATAACGACGGTGTTGCCGATGGGCGTGTCGTCCGGGACGTCGCTGGCGCGGGTGGGTTGCACGCGAAAGACGAACAGGCGCAATGGGATATGGACCTGCGGCGCGGCTAGGCCGGCACCGGGCGCATCCTCCATCGTCTCCATCATATCGGCGACCAGGCGGCGGATTTCGGGTGCGCCAGGGTCTGCCACGGGCTGGCATTTTTCAAGCAGGACGGGGTGACCCATGCGGGCGATCTTGAGAATGGCCATGAGTTGTCCAATTGGGGTTGCGAAAGGCTTTGGCGAGGGGCCAAGGCCGTGCTATAGCGCCGCCTCCGCGGTTCAATAGCCGGGCGGAAGCCCTTTATCACGCCTGCTGAGGTCCGTCCCTCTCAGGTGCAGCGACAGGAGAAGGCGTCGAGTGCAGGTTCTGGTTCGTGACAACAATGTCGATCAAGCGCTGAAGGCGCTCAAGAAGAAGATGCAGCGGGAAGGAATCTTCCGTGAGATGAAGCTGCGCCGCCACTTCGAGAAGCCGTCTGAGCGTCGTGCCCGCGAAGCCGCCGAGGCCGTCCGCCGCGCCCGCAAGATGGAGCGCAAGCGTCTGGAACGCGAGGGCTTCTAAAGCCAGTCCACCACGGCGCCCGTTACGACGTGAGCGCCGTGCAGCCGTCCTTGGGCGGTGCGTCCTGGCCGGGGTCGACCGTGAGGTTGAAGCTGGCCGTGGCCAAGATACGCGGGCCTTGGGTGATCGTGAACGTCCAAGTGCCCGGAACGAGGGACCACGGTTCCTCCAGCGTATATCCCGTATAGCTCCAATGGTCCGGCGATACGCCGCTGCTGTTGGTTTCCACCGTGCTCGTCCGCCCGTCCGGCAATGTCCAGAGCGGGTGCTGTAGCGAGACGGTGACCGGCGCGGCCGTGCCGGATGGCAAATTGGCGGCTTCGAACTCCAGCCCGAATTGCTTGCAGTACTTGGCCACGATATCGGGGCCAAGTGTGACGAATTTCGGGTCGAAGACGGGCGTGCTTCCCACCACGTTTTCCCCGCGCGGCGGTTCTGGCGGCCCGGCCTCCTGCGCCACGACCTGGCCCATGCGGCCAAGGCGCAGCACGAGTTGCTGGGCGGAGGCCGTCGAGGCGGAGGCGACCAGCGAGAGGGCGGCGAGTGCGGTGCGGATCACGAGTCGGCCCCGGCGAGCAGCGTTTCCTGGATCATGGCCGCCGTCTTGGTGGACAACTCGTCGCCCTGCCCTCGTAGCGCGGCGATGACGCGCCGGCGGTCGGTCTGGCTGCGGTTCTGGCTCATTTTCCATTGCCCTTCCACGCGAGTGGGGTTCATGCGGAAGGCGCGAATGCCGGCAAACATCCGCTCCCGATAGCCGGACGCCAAATGCATGACGTCGAAGCGGTGTGGGTCGTAGGCGGCGAGGCCCTGGATGTCGGTGGCGATGGCGGCGTGGTCCGTGATTGCGACAAGCGGGCCGTAAACGTGGACGGCGGCGAAATCCCAGGTGGGGACGGAGGGCTGCGTCTCGTACCAGCCCGGCGAGATGTAGGCGTGGGCGCCGCTGAAGATCAGCAGCGCGTCGGCACCGTCACCGATCGCGGCGCATTGCGGGTTGCCTGCGGCGAAATGGGCGGCGAGGACGAAATCGTCCCCCTGCTCCACCAGCAATACTGGAATGTGAGATGCCTCCATGCCGCGGGGGCCGGTGGTGACGATCTGGGCGAAGGGATTGCTGTGGATGAGGGCGCGGATGGCGGTCGGGTCGGTTTGATGGAATGCGGGACGAAGATACACCGTGTGCCCCTATGAAGCAGACCGGCACTACCGCACGGGTCCGGCCGCTATTGCAAGAAGCCCCAGCGCTCGACCGCCGGCTCGGCACTGGCCCATTTCCAGCCGCTCTGCTGCTGGCAGATATCGACGGAATACCAGGCGGGCGGCTCCTTACTCTCTTCGACGGAGAACAGGACCTGTTTGCAGGGGGCCAACGGGTTTTCGATGGCGCGGACGATCTGCAGGTGGCCGTGCTCCTCACCCAGGGGCAGGCTGTGCTCGACCTTCCATGCCCCGGTGGCGCCGATATCGAGTCCACCCGCGGTCGCGGCGATCGCGTCCTGTTCGCCCTGGTGCCACGAGCGGGAGACTTTCCGGAGCGCGTAGTCGGAGACCGCGGCGACGCCAACACCGACGCCGAAGCCGATTGCCGGGTTGGCGGTGGCGCCACCGGCTGCGGCGCCGACGATCACACCGACGATGTTGCCTGCCGAGGAACAGCCGCCCAGCAGCAGCACCACAAGCAGTGCCGCCGCGCGCGTCACTGGAGCGCGCCCCAGCGCTCCGTCGCCGGTTCGGCGGAGGCCCATTTCCATTGGTCGCCGTCGCGACAGATCGCGGCGGTGTAGAAGGCGCTGTGCGGCTGATGGTTCTCCTCCGTCTGGACGGAGAAGATGATTTCCTTGCACGCCATATCGGCGCCGCCGATCGTGCGGAGTACGGCGACCTGACCGTGCTCATCCGCCTCGATCGGGAAGCTGTGCGAGACGCTCCATGCGCCGGTCGACCCGGCGTCCATCGCGCCGGCGGCTTCGGCGATACGGTCCTGTTCGTAGCGATGGGTGCGGCGCTCGGCATATTGCAGCCCGGCATTGGCGCCGGCCGCGACGCCCAGGCCGATCGCCGTGGCGGCGGTGGCGCTTTTGGTGACCGAACTCGCGATACCCGCGCCGGCAAGGCCCGACACTTCTTGCGTCGTGCCAACAAGGACGGAGCCGCAGCCCGACAGGCCGAGGAGGATCGCAACGGGAAGCGCGCGGGTGAGGGACGCGAACGAGTTGGTCATTTCTGCCTGACTAGGCAATATTTCGCTGCTGGTCCACTGTCTGCGGGCGATTTGAACGCGGTAGAAGGTGACGTTGCGCAAGTTTCTGACGGCAGTGTTGCCTAATTTGCGCATTAAGCAGGTCGGCGTGCCCCGGGATTAGCGGTCGGTCAGCCGGAACTCGATGCGGCGATTCTTGGCGTTCGCGTCGGCGCCGTCGGAGTTGTCCAGCGGCTGGTACTCGGCGAAGCCGGTGGCGGCGAGATGGGCGGACGAGACGCCTTCGGCGATCAGCAACTTCACCACGTTGATCGCGCGCTGGGACGATAGCTCCCAATTCGAGGCGAAGGGGCCGCCGCGCTGCACTGGCTGGCGATCGGCGTGGCCGTCGACGCGCATGATCCAAGGCAGATCCTTGGGAATTTCGTCGGCGACCTGCTTGACGGTGGTGGCCAGGGCGCGGATCTGGTCCTGCCCGGCCTGCGTCAGGTCGGCGCTGCCGACGGGGAATAGCACTTCGGATTGGAAGACGAAGCGGTCGCCGACGATTTGCACGCCAGGCCGGTTGGCCAGCACTTGGCGCAGGCGGCCGAAGAAGTCGCTGCGATAGCGCTGCAATTCCTCGACCTTGGAGGCCAGCGCCGTGTTCAGCCGGGCGCCGAGGTTGGCGATCTGAACATCCTTCGCCTTGTCCGCCTGCTCCGACAGATCCAAAGCGGCGGCGACCTGGGCGACCTGGGCCTTCAGCTCCGACACCTGACGGTTCATCAAGGCGATCTGGGCCCGGGCGGAGTCGGACAGCTTCTGCTCGTCCGCCAATTGGTTGGCCAGGGCGGCGCGGGCCTGCTCGTCGGTGATGGTTTTGGCGGCGGCATTTCGAGCCTGGGCTTCCAACTCGTCGCGCAACGCTGTCAGCGCCCGCACCTGGTCGGACAAGCGGGCGAGATCGGCCAGGCGCGCCTCGACCGTTGCCTTGTTGGCGCTGACGGTGCGGTCCAGTTCGGCCTTGGCCGCGGCCAGTTGGCGCTTGGCGTCGTTCAGTTGTGCCGACAGCCCGGCGGCGTCCTGCCCGGCGGCGTCGGTGCGGGTGGCGGAGGTGGCGAGTTGCTGCTGAAGCTGCTGGTTGCGGGTGGCGGCGGCCGCGCCCTGCGCTGCGGCGTCGGCGAGTTGGGCGGCCAGGCGACTCCGCTCCGCCTGGAGGGAGTCGCGCTGGGTGGAGGCGGCGTCCAGTTGCTGCTGCAGGGTGGAGACCTGTGCCGTCAGCTGGTCCCGCGCGCCGGTGGCGGCTTGCAGTTGGGAGCTCAGGCCGGCGACGGAGGCCTGGAGTTCGGTGCCGTGCCCGCGTTCCAGGGACAACATGTCGGTCAGTTCGGCCATCTGGCGGTTCAGCCGGTCCAGCGCGCGGTCCTTGCCGGACAAGGCCACCGAGAGGAACGCCTGGGCGAGCACGAAGACGAGCAGGACGAAGATGATGACCATTAGCAGCGTGGACAGCGCGTCCACATAGCCGGGCCAGGGGTTCAGGGCATCGTGGCCGCCACCGCGGCGACGCAGGCTCATCCGGGCTGCTTGCCTGCCAGGCCGGCGAGGGTGCGGCTGAGCACGCGGATCTCGTTGCGCAGATCGGTGGTGCTTTGCGTGCGCCCTTGTTCCAACTCACCCGACAGGCGGCCGAGCACGGTTTCGATGTTGCGCAGATGGCCGCGGGAGGCGTCGTCTGCCCCGCGCTCGCCCAGGCGTTGCAGGGCGGGGGCAAGGGTCGATTGGGTTTCGGCGATGCGCAGCATCAGTTGCTGGTTGGTGCGCATGGAGTCGGCCAGTTGGCTGATCCGCTCGGTGAGGGAGACGATCGCCTGGTTGGCCTGGACCCGGCCTTCCTCGCCACGCACCAGGATGCGCTGCAGGTTTTCCATGTTCTCGGCGGTTTGTTCCAACAGCGCCTGGACGTAGACGGGGACCGATGTCTCCCCTTCCCCGCCCAGCACGCCGGATGATAGGCGGGTGAGGCCGGCGAGCCACTCCTCCAACTCGTTGAAGAAGCGGTTCTGGGCCTGGCCAGCGGTGAGGTCGAGGAAGCCCAGCACCAGGGCGCCAGCGAGGCCGAGCATGGAGGAGGAGAAGGCGGTGCCCATGCCGGTGAGCGGCTTGGACAGGCCGGATTTCAGTTGCTCGAACAGGGCGTTGATGTCGCCGGAGCCGACGGACATGCCGTTGATGACGGCGGCGACGGCGCCCACCGTCAGCAGCAGGCCCCAGAAGGTGCCAAGCAGGCCGAGGAAGATCAGCAGCCCGGTCATGTAGCGCGAGAGTTCGCGGCTTTCGTCCAGGCGGCTGGCCAGGCTGTCCAGCAGGGAGCGCATGGCTGGGGCGGATAGGGTGAAGCGGTCGGTGCCCTTGGTGGAGCGCTGCGCCATCATCGAGGCCATGGGCGCCAGGAGGACGGGCGGCGGCAGGCCAGCCAGGCGGGCGCGGGATTGCTGGAAGGTTTCGACCCAGCGCACCTCGGGTGCCAACCGCACCACCTGGCGCAGGTTCCAGCCGACGCCCAGCAGCAGCACCAGTACGATGAGGGCGTTAAGCAAAGGGTTGCTCTCGAACGCAACCACCAGGGCGCTGGACAGGAAGGCCGCGACGATCGCCACCGCCACCAGGAACGCCACCATCCGGGCGAAATAGTTGGCGGGGCGGGTCATGTCAGGGCTTTGCTGCCGGGTTGGTGCCGGCGAGCACCAGGTCCACCCGGTCCGGCGGGCCATCGGACCCGTTCGGACCCGGCGATGCGCCGAGCGCGCGCGGATAGATGCGGGTGGAGGTGATGCCCTCGCTGATCAGGATCGCGCGGACGGCCAGGGCACGGGATAGGGACACCCGGCGTGGCGTGGACGGGTCGTCCGGCACACCGGCGGCAAAGGCGTAGATGTTGAGATCGGCGGTGGTGTTGGCCACCACGGAGCGGGCCATGGTGCGGATCGCGGCCTCGGTCGCGGGGTTCAGGTCCGACTTGCCGTCGCCGAAGGTGATGCGGATGCCGCCGGGCACGGGGGTGACGATCCCGGTCGCGTCCGGAACGACGGGGACTGGCGAGGGCGGCGTCACCGGGCGCGCAGGCGGCGCTGGTATGGCAGGCAGCACGG
>NZ_LMUY01000084.1:0-63956 GCF_009765685.1 Acidisphaera sp. L21
TCCGTTGGATAGGAACACGCCATCCGGCTTGTGGCGCAGGATGTCCTCTGCCGTGGCGCACGCTGGCACCACGGTGACGCGGCATCCAGCCGAGGCAAGGCTGCGGAGGATGTTGCGCTTCGCCCCGTAATCAACTGCAACCACGTGATATTTTGGCGCAGTCTGCGTCTGGAAACCATGCTCGATCGACCAGGTACCCTCGTCCCACTCGTAGCTCTGCGTGCAGGACACCTGCTTGGCGAGGTCCATGCCCTCCAGCCCCGGCCAAGCCTGCGCTCGGGCCGTCAGGGCAGGAATGTCGAACTTGCCGTCGCCGGGGAAGGCGATCACCGCGTTCGGCGGGCCGCCGTCGCGGATGCGCAAGGTCAGTGCCCGGGTGTCGACGCCGCCCAGCCCGGGCATGTCCTGCGCCTTGAGCCACGCGTCAAGCGTCTGGATCGACCGCCAGTTGGATGGCTCGGTCACATCCTGCTTCACCACCAGGCCCAGCGCGGCGGGGTTGATCGCCTCCATATCGCCGGGGTTGGTGCCGACATTGCCGATATGCGGGAAGGTGAAGGTGATGATCTGCCCAGCATAGGACGCGTCGGTCAGGGTTTCCTGGTAGCCGGTCATTCCCGTGTTGAAGCACAACTCCCCCACGCGCCCGCTGCTATGCGCCCCAAACCCGCGGCCCCAAAACACGGAGCCATCGGCCAGCACGAGGACGGCGGTCGCGCCGGGGGGCGTGGTTTCGGACTGGGGCATGGGGCTACTCGACTGGGTGGGTTGCAGGTCAGCAAAGGCGAGGCCGGTGGCGGCGACGATCGCGGCCCAATGTTTGGACGGGATCGCGCGGGACTGGCGCCACTTTCGAATGGCTTCGTGGCCGACGCCGGTAAGCCGGGCTGCGGCATCTGGGCCGCCAATCTGCGCGATGATCTCTTCGACGCTGGGCATGGGAAATCCATATGGGAAAAAACTTCCCAACGCAAAGACTCGTTGGCGGCGACTCTGTGAATGGCCATATGAGCAGGTATGTCTCGGCAGCACACCGACTCGCCGCCGCTCTCTCTCGGAACAAGTCCCCATGACGCTTCGCACCCAATTCACCGATGCCTTGAAGACTTCGATGAAGGCTGGCGACTCCGCGCGAACGTCGACGCTGCGGATGGTCCTGGCCAAGGTGAAGGATGCCGACATCGCCGTCCGCCCGGCCGACCCGCTGAGCGATGACGCGGTGACGGCGGTGCTGCGCGGCATGGTGAAGTCCCGCCGGGAGTCGGTGGTGATGTATAACCAAGGCGCCCGGCCCGAGCTTGCCGCGAAAGAGGAGGCGGAGATCGCAGTGATCGAAGCGTTTCTACCGCAGCAAATGGACGAAGCGGCGGTCGGCGCCGCCGTCGATGCGGCCATCGCCGAAACCGGCGCCGCAGGGCCAAAGGATATGGGCAAGGTCATGGCCGCCCTAAAGGCGAAGCACGCCGCAGCGCTGGACATGGCGCGCGCCACCCCGCTGGTGAAGGCGCGTCTGGCCGGCTAATGGCGCTTCCTCCCGCCTTCCTGGATGAGCTGCGGGCGCGCACGCCAATGGCTGCGCTCGTCGGCCGCAAGGTAAAGCTCGCGCGGTCCGGCAAGTCGTGGAAAGGCTGCTGCCCGTTTCACGGCGAAAAGAGCCCGTCCTTTTACGTCTACGACGACGGCTATCACTGCTTCGGCTGCGGTGCGCACGGCGACGCGATCGGATTCGTCATGAACACCGAAGGCGCCGGGTTCATCGAGGCGGTGGAGCGCCTGGCTGGCGAGGCTGGGTTGGACGTGCCGAAGCCATCGCCCGCCGCTGCAGAGGCGGAGCGGGCTCGGCTGGACCTGACCGGCGTGTTGGATCTGGTTGCCGCCGCCTATACGCGCCGGCTGCATGAACCGCAGGGTCGGGAGGCGCTGGCTTACCTCCGCGGCCGTGGGCTGACGGACGAGACGATCCATCGCTTCGGCCTTGGCTGGTCCGGCGACGGTCGCGGCAGTTTGACAGCCGAACTCGCCCACCAAGACATCCCGCCCGCCTGCATGGCGGAAGCCGGACTGCTGCAAAGCCGCGACGACGGCACGAACCGCGAGCTATTCTACAACCGCGTCATGTTCCCTATCCGCGATCGCCGCGGCCGTACGATCAGCATGGGCGGCCGCGCCCTTGGCGACGCAAAACCGAAATATATCAATGGGCCAGAGACCGCAGTTTACTCCAAATCTCGCAACCTCTACGCCCTTGACCTTGCCCGCGAAGGCGCCCGCAAATCCGAGCACGGGGTCATCGTGGCGGAGGGCTACATGGACGTCATCGCCCTGCACCAGGCCGGGTTCGGCGGCGCCGTCGCGCCTCTGGGCACGGCCTTGACCGCAGCCCAGCTGGAAGAGCTCTGGCGCCTGTCCGACGCTCCGACCCTGTGTTTCGATGGTGACGCCGCCGGTGCGCGCGCGGCGGCCCGGGCGGCCGAGGTCGCACTGCCGCTGATTGCGCCCGACCGCACGCTGTGCCTCGTAACGCTCCCGGACGGGGAGGACCCTGATACGTTGGTGCGCCGCGGCGGCCCGGCGGCATTCACGGCCGTGCTGGCCACCAAGCGCCCCCTTGCGCAGGCCCTGTTCGAGATCTTGCGGGAAGGGTTCGCCGCCGACACGCCGGAGAATCGCTCCGCCCTGCGCGCCCGGTTGGACGCTGCTGCCGCCCGTATCGGCGACAAAGGCCTGGCCAGCGAGTATCGCAGCGCCCTGCGCGACCGCTTCTTCGAGTCCACCCGCCGCCGGCCCGGCATGCGGGCCGGCAGCAAGCCCGCTGCCCCGCCACCCGCCCGCGTCGCCCCAGGCGAGGACCAGGCGATCGCCGAGCGGCACCGCGCCATGCTGGCCATCCTAATCAACCATCCAGGCCTGATCGGTGACGTTGCCGAGGCGCTATCCGGCCTGCCGTTGCTTCCGGAATACAATGGTGTGCGTGATGCCCTAATTCGTTACTATGAATCCGAGGCTGCGCTTGACTTCGACGGTCTCATGAACCACCTCGCACTATCTGGACACGCCGCGCAGGCGCATCGCGTGTTGGCTACACGCCCGATGCCCCTGCCGGCCTGCGCTGGGCCGACGGCAATGCCGGCAGAGGCAGAGGCGGGATGGTGGCACTTCTTCGGATTGCTCAATCGATCGCGCCTGGAGGAGGAGGTCGCCGCCGCTGCGGCAGCCTTCCAGCGGTCGCCCAGCCCGGCCGCACAGACCCGCCTGGTCGCGCTGTGCGCGGCGCGTGAGGCCCTGGCGCAGGACGCCATGGTTGATGATGCAGAGGCCTAGCCGGCCCGAAAGAGTTGGAGACAGCCGATATGGCGACGAAGCCCGCAGCGACCGCCGAATCCGCTACCGCGGAGCAGGATGCCGACACCACCCTGCTCGACACCAACGCCGCCGCCGTCAAGCGCCTGATCGCGCGTGGCAAGGAGCGGGGCTACATCACATTCGATGAGCTGAACGCCGTCCTGCCGCCGGAGCACAATAGCTCCGAGCAGATCGAGGACGTGATGGCGATGCTCAGCGAGATGGGCATCCAGGTCGTCGAGGGCGAGGAGACCGAGGACGGTGAGGCTGCCCCCGCCAAGGCCGAGAAGGCCGAGGAGGAGGAGGGCACCGAAGGCGCCGAACCCGCCGGTAACGTCGACGAAGCCAATATCGGCCGCACCGATGACCCGGTGCGCATGTACCTGCGCGAAATGGGCTCCGTCGAGCTGCTGTCGCGCGAGGGCGAGATCGCCATCGCCAAGCGCATCGAGGCCGGGCGCGACATGATGATCGGCGGGCTGTGCGAAAGCCCGCTGACCTTCCGCGCCATCATCGCCTGGCACGAGGCGCTGAAGGCGGGCCGCATGCTGCTGCGCGACATCGTGGACCTCGAGGCGACGCAGGGCGCCGGCGCGCCACCGCCCGAGGCGATCGGCGAGGCGGCCGAGGCGGAGGCCCCGGAAGCGCCAGAGCCCGATGATGACAGCGAGGAGGGCGAAGGCCCCGGCATGTCGCTTTCGGCGCTGGAAGAGAAGCTGAAGCCCGAGGTTCTCGCCAACTTCGAAGAGATCGAGTCGCTCTACAAGAAGCTCCACAAGGTGCAGTCGCGCCGGTTGGAGACGATGACGCTCGGCGAGGAGATGAACCTCCGCTCCGAGAAGAGCTACGAGAAGCAGCGTGAAGAACTGGTCGCGCTGGTCGAGCAAGTGCGCCTGCATAACAACCGCATCGAGGAGTTGGTCACCCAGCTCAAGCAGCTCAGCCAGCGGCTGAACACGCTGGAGGGGCAACTGCTGCGCTTGGGCGAGACGTGCAAGATCTCCCGCGACGAGTTCCTGAAGGAATATCGCGGCTACGAGCTGGATCCGAATTGGATGGAGCGGGTGGCCAACCTGCCCGGTCGCGGCTGGAAGACCTTCGTTGCCAAGCACTTCGAGGCCGTAGTCGACGTGCGCGAGAAGATCATGGCGGTCGCCCAGGATGGCGGGTTGCCGATTCCGGAATTCCGCCGGGTCTATATGACGGTGAGCCGCGGTGAGCGGGACAGCGCGCGCGCCAAGAAGGAGATGATCGAGGCGAACCTGCGCCTGGTGATCTCGATCGCGAAGAAATATACCAACCGCGGCCTGCAATTCCTTGATCTTATTCAAGAAGGCAATATTGGCCTGATGAAGGCCGTGGATAAATTCGAGTATCGTCGCGGCTATAAGTTCTCCACATACGCAACCTGGTGGATCCGCCAGGCGATCACCCGGTCGATCGCCGACCAGGCCCGCACGATCCGCATTCCCGTGCACATGATCGAGACGATCAACAAGCTGGTGCGCACCAGCCGCCAGATGCTGCACGAAATCGGGCGGGAACCGGCGCCGGAAGAGTTGGCCGAGAAGCTTGGCATGCCGCTGGAGAAGGTCCGCAAGGTCCTGAAGATCGCCAAGGAGCCGATCAGCCTGGAGACGCCTATCGGCGACGAGGAAGACAGCCATCTGGGCGACTTCATCGAGGACAAGGCTGCGGTCATTCCGCTGGATGCCGCCATCCAGGCCAATTTGCGGGAGGCGACTACCCGCGTGCTGTCGTCGCTGACGCCGCGCGAGGAACGCGTCCTGCGCATGCGCTTCGGTATCGGCATGAACACCGACCACACGCTGGAAGAGGTCGGCCAGCAGTTCAACGTGACCCGCGAGCGTATCCGCCAGATCGAAGCGAAGGCCCTGCGCAAGCTGAAGCACCCGAGCCGCAGCCGTAAACTGCGCTCGTTCCTCGACGATTAGAGGTGCAACCCGCCTCCCGTGTCGCCGTCACGGTGACGTTTCTGCGGATGGAGCGCCCGCCGGCTAACCCAGCGGTCGCGCTGCCGCCCGACACCAACCTGGTGCGGGTGACCCGGCCTACCATCGCGTTCTACCGGTTTCTGTATGACACGGTGGGCGCGCCGCATCTGTGGTGGCTGCGCCGGGCCATGCCGGACTCGGCGCTGGAGGGCATCCTGCAAGATCCGGCGGTCGGCATCCACGTGCTGTATCGCGGCGGTGAACCCGCTGGCTTCTTCGAATTGGATGGCCGGGCGCGGCCGGACGTGAACCTCAGCTATTTCGGCCTGATGCCGAATGCGGTCGGCCGCGGCCTGGGCGGCCCGTTTCTACGTGCCGCGGTGGACCAGGCGTTCAGCATGACGACACGCGGCGTGACGGTGAACACCTGCACCGCCGACCATCCAAGGGCGCTCCCCACCTACCTGCGCACCGGCTTTCGTCCGATCCGCTCCGTGCGAGAAATTTGGGATGTGCCGACCCGGTTGGGCATGTCGATCCCGGACCATCTGCGGGTCTAGCCCGGTCGCCTGCCCGGCATTATAGCCTGCTCCAAACGAAAACCCGGGAACGTCACGCATGAAGACCACCGCCGCCTGGCTCGCTATGGCACTTCTGGCTGCGGCGTCTCCCGCTTGGGCGGACGTTCCTGGCAACACCCTCAAAATTGGCGTGCTGAACGACCAGTCGGGCCCGTTCGCCGACCAATCCGGCAAGGGCTCCGTCGTCGCGGCGCAACTGGCAGCCGATGATTTCGCCAAGGAGTCCGGCGGCATCAAGGTCGAGATCCTGTATGGCGACCACCAGAACAAGCCTGATGTCGGCAGCACCATCACGCGTCGCTGGGTCGACCAGGACGGTGTTGCCGCGGTGGCAGATGCGGTGAATTCCGGCGTAGCCCTCGCTGTGAACCAGGTGCTGCACGACAAGAACCGCACCTTCATCGGCAGCAGCGTCGGCACCTCCGACCTCACGGGCAAGTTCTGCCAGCCCACCACGGTGCAATGGACCATGGACACTTGGGCCCTGGGCAACGCCGCCGCCCGCGCGCTGACGCAGGCTGGGGCGAAGAAATGGTACTTCATCTCGTTCGACTACGCGCTGGGCGCTGCGTTGGAGAAGGACACGACCGACGCGCTGAAGAAGCTCGGCGGCAGCACGGTCGTCGGCTCGGTTAAGCATCCGCTGGGGACCACGGATTTTTCGTCCTACTTGCTGCAGGCCCAATCCTTCGGTGCCGACGTGGTGGCGTTCGGCGATACCGGCAGCGATCTGGTGAACGCGGTGAAGCAGGCGGCCGAATTCGGCGTCACCCCGGCGCAGAAGGTCACCGGGCTGTTTACCCAGATCACCGACGTGAAGGCGATGGGTCTGCAATTGGCGCAAGGCTTGCTGCTGACGGAGGCGTTTTATTGGGATCGCGACGACGCCACCCGCGCCTTCACCAAGCGCTTTGCCGAGAAAATGCCCGGCCGCGTACCGACATCCAACCAGGCCGGCGTCTACTCCTCCGTGCTTGCCTACCTCCACGCGGCGAAGCAAGCGGATAGCATCGAGGGCGACAAGGTGATGGCGGCGATGAAAAGCCACCCGATCGACGACGCTCTGTTCGGCCAGGTCGCCGTACGTGCCGATGGCCGCGCGATCCACCCGATGTACGTCTACCGGGTGAAAATCCCCGCCGCCTCCAAATCCGACTGGGACCTTTACGAGCCAGTGCTCACCATCCCTGCCGAGCAAGCCTTTCGCCCACTCGCCGATGGTGGCTGCCCGCTGGTGAAGTAGGGCGCTACTCCGCCGCCTGCGCCATCTTCCCAGACGTGACGTCCACCACGGCCTGGCGCAGGATCGACACGCCAAGGTCCAACTCCTCCGTCGAAATCGTCAGTGGCGGGGCGATGCGCATTACCCCTCCAGATGACCCAGCACGCACAATGTTCGCGGACAGTCCTAGGTCCAGCGCTCGATCGGTCACCGCGTCCGACAGCGCCGCTGCCGCCATATCCGCCGTATCGCCGAACTCTAGCCCCAGCAGCAGCCCGCGCCCGCGCACATCCGCGACGCAGGAATGATCGTCGCCAATTGCCTTCAGCCCGGCGCGGAGTTGCGCGCCCTTAATGTCCGCCCAGGCGGCCAGCCCGTCGCGCTGCACGATCTCCAGCACCTTCAGCCCAACCATGGCGGGCAGCGGGTCGTTCACGTGGGTGGTGTAGAACAGGAAGTCGCGGGCATTGCATTCGGCCGCGATCTCGTCCGACGTCATGACGGCCGAAAGTGGCAGGCCAGCGCCCAGCGTCTTCGATAGGGTCATGATATCGGGCACGATGCCGTCGTGTTCGCTGGCGAACATGCGACCGGTGCGGCCGACACCGGTTTGCGCCTCGTCCACGATCAGCAGCATCCCACGCTCCCGGCACTTGGCGTGCAGCGCACGGAGGTAGCCGGGGGGCAGCACGAGAATGCCGCCGCTGGACAGGATCGGCTCCACGATGAAGGCGGCCAGATTGCCCGTGCTCTGCCGGTCCAGCAGGTCGAAGCTGTCATCCAACTCCTGCCGCCAGGTCACGCCGGGGAAGCGGGGGCGGAAGGCGTTGGGGGCGGGAATGGCGAACGACCCGGCGGCCACCGGGCCATAGCCGCGCCGTCCGGCCTTGTACGTCGCCGCCGCGGCCCCGCCGGTCATCCCATGCCAGGATTGCGCGAAGCCGACGATCTCGAACTTCCCCGTTACCAGTTTGGCGATGCGGATTGCCGCCTCGTTCGCCTCGCCGCCGGTGGACAGCAGCAGAACGCGGGGCAGGCCCGGCATCAGGCTCGCCAGCTTCTCCGCCAGGTCGATCACGGGTTGGCTGAGCATCGAGGAGAACAGGTGCACCAGCCGCCCGGCGCCCTCGCGGATCGTCTCGGTCACCTCGGGGTGGGAGTGGCCGAGAATCGCGCTCATCTGGCCGGAGGTGAAGTCCAGCACCCGGCGCCCGGCCTTGTCGAACACGAAGGATCCCTCCGCCCGGTCGGCGATGAACGGCACGAAGTCACCCCCGAAGCGCAGCAGGTGGCGGGTGGCGGAGGCGGGCAGGGTCTCGGTCATGGTGGGGGCCTTGTGTCGCTGGCGGGAGCCTACGGTGCTTCACCCCCCGCTTGCAAAGCCGGAGTGGCGGCAGTAACCAATCGCCAGGTTGACGTATAGGGAAGCCCTTGCACGCGTTGGTCACCCCGCCCGAGCCGGAGCGTCTGTTCACCGTCTCCGCCCTGGCGGCCGAGCTGGGGGTGACGGCGCGAACATTACGGTTCTACGAGGATCGCGGGCTCATCGCGCCCCGCCGCCTGGGCACCACCCGCGTCTACGCCGCACGCGACCGCGCCCGTATGGTGCTGATCCTGCGCGGCAAGAGCCTCGGCTTCTCCCTGCGCGAAATCGCCGAATACCTGGCGCTCTACAAGGCCGACGCCACCGGGGCGGAGCAGTTGCGCGCGCTGGACCGCGCTGTCACCGCCAGCATCCAGCGGTTGGAGCAGCAGCGCACCGCGCTGGCCCAGACGCTGGCCGAACTGCACGAGTTATCGCAGCAAACCAAACACCAGCTCGCCGAGCGGGTGGAATAGGGGAATCCTATGGTCATCAAGAAGGTCGGCGTCATCGGTGCGGGCGTGATGGGGGCGGGGATCGCCGCCCAGGTCGCCAATGCCGGCGTGCCCGTGATGCTGCTGGACATCGTGCCGCCCGGCGCCAACGATCGCAGCGTCGTCGCCACCAGCGTCGTGGCGAAGATGCTGCAAACCGAGCCCGCGCCCTTCATGACGCCAGGCGCTGCCGCCCTGGTGGAGCCCGGCAATATCGAGGACGATCTGGGCCGCCTGGCCGAGTGCGACTGGATCATCGAGGTGATCGTCGAACGGCCCGAGGTGAAGCAGGATCTGTATCGCAAGCTGCAGGCGGTGCGTCGCCCCGGCACTGCCGTGTCCTCCAACACCTCCACTATTCCCCTACACGTGTTGACGGCTGGGCTTGGCGAGCAGTTCGCGCGCGATTTTCTGATCACGCATTTCTTTAACCCACCGCGCTACATGCGCCTGCTGGAGGTCGTCCCCGGCCCGCATTCCGACCCGGCGATCGTCCAAGCGGTGCGCGACTTCGCGGACGCGACGCTCGGCAAGTCCATCGTCATCTGCAACGACGCGCCCGGCTTCATCGCCAATCGCGTCGGCAGCTTCTGGATGCAGGTTGGGATCGTCGCGGCGTTCGATGGCGGTGTGAGCGTGGAGGCGGCGGACGCCGTCATCGGCAAGCCGTTCGGCATCCCGCGCACCGGCATATTCGGGCTGTTGGATCTGGTGGGCATCGACCTCATCCCCCACGTCAACGCCAGCCTCGCCCGCACGCTGGCAAAGGACGACGCCTTCCACCGGCACAACCGCGAAATGACACTGATGACGCGGATGATCGCGGACGGGTTCATCGGCCGAAAGGGCAAGGGCGGCTTCTATCTGTTCGACCGCAAAACCCGCACCCGGCAGGCAATCGACCTCGCCACCGGCGACTACCGGGCGGAGCAGACCCCCGACCTACCCGAACTGAAATCCCCGGTGCTGGCGCAATTGATGGACGCGCCGAGCCAGGCCGGCCAGTACGCCTGGGCCGTAATGGGCGCCACGCTCGCCTATGCCGCCAGCGTTGTGCCGGAGGCCGCGGCCACGCTGGTCGACGTCGATGCCGCGATGCGCCTGGGCTACAACTGGCGCTGGGGTCCATTCCAATTGATCGACAAGCTCGGCACCGCCTGGTTTGCCGAGCGGTTGCGGGCGGAGCGAAAGGACGTTCCTAAGCTGCTGCAAGTGGCAGCGGGACGACCGTTCTACCGGATCGAGCTGGGGCGGGAGCAATTCCTCGGCCTCGATGGCGAGTACCGCGACATCCTGCGCGCCGACGGTGTGCTGCCGCTGGACGACGTGAAGCGCCAGACCAAGCCGGTGATGCAAAACTCCTCCGCCAGCGTATGGGATATTGGCGACGGCGTGCTGTGCTTCGAATTCACCTCCAAGGCAAACTCCCTGGACGACGCCATCATGGCGCTGCTGCGGGACGTGATTGCCGCCGCACCCAAGGCGCTGGTGATCTACAACGAAGGCCCGAATTTCTCGGTCGGCGCCAATTTGCCCGGCCTGCTTGCCGCCGCGAAGGAAGGCAAGGCGGGCGCGGTCGAGGCCAAGATCATCACCGGCCAACACGCACTCACGGCGCTGAAATACGCGCCATTCCCGGTCGTCGCCGCACCCGTCGGCATGGCGCTGGGCGGCGGCTGCGAAGTGCTGCTGCATTCGAGCGCGGTGCAGGCGCATGCGGAGGCCGCAATCGGCCTGGTGGAATGCAATGTGGGCCTGGTGCCCGGCTGGGGCGGCTGCAAGGAGATGCTGCTGCGCCTGCGCGACGCCGACCGGGTCTTCGACCTCATTCGCAGCGCCGCCATCACCAAATCCGCTGCCCAGGCGAAGGAATGGGGCTATTTGCGCCCAACGGACGGCATCAGCATGAACCGCGACCGCGTGCTGGCGGACGCCAAGGCGCGGGCATTGTCCATGGTGCCCGGTTACACTCCGCCAGCGCCGCCCCACATACCCACGTCACCCCGCACCACGCCGATCGCCGCGGAAAATCACGACCTCATCGTCGCCACCGCCCTGGCCGGCATCCTTTACGGCGCAGACAACGCAACCGAGGGCACGATGCTCGCCCGCGAACGCGCGGCGCTGGATCACCTCATCGCCACGCCGGGCACGCAAGCCCGGATCGAGCATACGCTCGCCACCGGCAAGCCCCTGCGCAACTAGCACATACCGAAAGCCGCTCATCATGCAGACCTACAAAGCCCCGCTGCGCGACATGCAATTCGTCATCCACGAACTGCATGACAGCGCCAAACTCACCACCATGAAGGGGTTCGAAGAGGTCACGCCCGACCTGATCGACTCGATCCTGGAGGAAGCCGCCAAGTTCGCCGAGAGCGTCCTCCTCCCGATCAACGCCAGCGGTGACGAGCAAGGCTGTACCTACGAGAATGGCGTCGTCCGTACGCCCGCCGGCTTCAAACCAGCCTACGACGCATTCCGCGAGTCCGGCTGGACCGCCATCGCTGCCGACCCGGCGTTCGGCGGCCAGGGCCTGCCCGAAGTGGTGAGCAAGCAGGTCGAGGAAATGCTCTGCTCCACCAACCTCTCGTTCAGCCTCTACCCCGGTCTGACCCACGGTGCCTACCAGGCCATCCTCGACCACGCGTCGGAGGAGTTGAAGCAACTCTATCTGCCGAAGATGGTGGATGGCACCTGGTCCGGCACGATGTGCCTGACCGAATCCCATTGCGGCACCGATCTCGGCCTGCTGCGAACCAAGGCGGTGCCCCAGCCCGACGCCACCTACAAGATCACCGGCAGCAAGATCTTCATCACCGCCGGGGAGCATGATCTGACGCAGAACATCATCCACCTCGTGCTCGCCCGCCTACCGGATGCGCCCCCGGGCGTGAAAGGCATCAGCCTGTTCCTGGTGCCGAAATTCATCCCCGACGCGTCCGGCGAACCCGGCATGCGCAACGGCGTCCTATGCACCGCCATCGAGCATAAGATGGGGATCAAGGCCTCCTCCACCTGCCAGATGAGCTTCGACGACGCGACCGGTTGGCTGGTGGGCGAGCCGCATAAGGGCCTGCGCGCCATGTTCACCATGATGAACAGCGAGCGCCTGTCCATCGGCGTCCAAGGCCTGGGCATTGCGGAGGCGGCCTACCAATCCGCCGTGTTCTACGCCAAGGACCGGATCCAGGGCCGCTCCCCCTCGGGCACGAAGTCGCCGGGCCAGGCGGCGGACCCGATCCTGGTCCACCCCGATGTTCGCCGTATGCTGATGACGATCCGCGCCTATGCCGAGGGCTGCCGTGCCCTAGGCGGCTGGGTGGCGCAGCAACTCGACCAGGTGGTCCACGCCGACGACCCGGCGGTGCGGGAGGCCGCGGAGGATTTCACCGCGCTGATGACCCCCATCGTGAAAGCGCTGTTCACCGATATCGGCTTCGACATGGCGAGCCTGGGCATGCAGGTCTACGGCGGCCACGGCTACGTCCGTGACCACGGGATGGAGCAATACGTCCGCGATGCCCGCATCGCGATGATCTACGAGGGCACCAACGGCATCCAGGCGATGGACCTCGTCGCGCGCAAACTGGGTGCGCAAGACGGTCGCCTGCTCACCCGGTTCTTCGAGCCGGTTGCCGCCTTCCTCGCCGCCAACCGCGACGACCCCAACCGCGACGACTCTAGCCTCGGCGGCCCCAGCCTCGGTGGCATGGCCCGCGCGCTGGGCCACGCGTTCGACACATTGAAGACGACCACCGCCCACATCACCGCCGCCGGGCAGCGCGATCCGGAGGAACCGGGCGCTGCCGCCGCCGACTACCTGCGGCTGTTTGGCCTGGTGGCGCTGGGCTTCATGTGGGTTCGCTCCGCCCAGGTGGCGCAACGCAAGCTTCCCACCGCCAACGGGGATGCGCGGTTCTACCAGGCTAAGTTGCACACCGCGCAGTTCTTCATGGATCGCCTGCTGCCGCAAACCGCGGCTCTGGCCGCGACGATCCAGTCGGGCAAGGGCAGCATGATGGAAATGGCCGAAGAAATGTTCTGAACTTTCACCGTCCGTTAGTAATTGGATCGTATTCTTGGACCGTGTGCTAATTCAAAACGGGTCCACTCCAATGATGTCATTGACGCTCACCTTCGGAATCACTGGTCTCCTGACGATGGCAGGCCTTTTCGCCGTGATGCTTCGCAGCCGCGACATCGAAGAGTAACCAGGCCGTCCGATGCGACGCGCCCAACGCCCCGCCTCGGTCCCGACCGGCGCGGGGCGTTCGCCGTTTTAGGGCATTACTGCGCGCCGCCTTTAGCCGCTTTGCGACACCATCGCTGGCTCGGCAACCGGCATCGGCGCATGGTCGCCATCGGCCAGCACGCGCCACGTGCCCCCGGCCAATACCTCGGACGGGCGAAACCGCGCCTTGTAGGCCATCTTCGGGCTTTCCGGCACCCAATAGCCCAAATACACGTATGGCAGGCCCAACGCCTTGGCCCGGCGGATCAGCCATAGAATGGCGAAGTTGCCCAGCGACCGCCGTTCCATCTCCGGCGCGAAATAGCTGTATACCGCCGACAGCCCGTCCCCCAGCTTGTCCGTCAGGCAGCCGCCCACCAGCCGGTCCTCCCCGTCACGGAACTCGATGATCGAGGTCTCGATCGGCGTGTCCTCGACCATGGCGCGGTAATCGTAAAAGCCCATCGTCGCCATATCGCCGTCGGAATGCCGGGCGAGTTGGTAGCGCTGGAACAGTTGGAACTGCTCCGCCGTGGCGCGGGCGGGCACTTCGAACCCGGCGATGTCGGCATTGTAGCGGTCGACCCGCCGCAGCGTCCGGTCGGCCTGGAATGTCGCCACCGGAATGCGGATCGGCACGCAGGCGTTGCAGGACGGGCAAACCGGGGCGTAGGCGATGTTATGGCTGCGGCGGAACCCCGCGCGGGACAGGCGGTCGTGCAGCGCGTCGCTATCCGGGCCAGTGATCTCGGTAACGACCTTGCGCTCGGTCCGGCCAGCCACGTAGGGGCACGGCAGCGGGGCTGTCGTGTAAAAGAATTGCGGCCGGCGCGGTGGCTTGTAGGTCATTGGTCGCGCATCGTCCACGGCAGACCCTTTCCGGTCAATCATCTGTTTCGCAGTTGCTCGCGGACGCACTTTTAGTTGCATCGTAGATGACACTGCGATGGGCTCACGGATGCAGCGCCAAGGTCTCGTGCCCACCTTCCGCATGTCGGCCAAGCCGTATGGTCCCGCCGTCCCGCCACCGCAGCAGGAGGTCGCGAAAATGCGGGCTCAGCGGATTGCCCGACTGCCCCGGCGCCGTCATGAACAGGCTGCGATCCAGGTCCGCCAGGTCGTAGACGCCACGATAGCCCGGGCCATGCACGGAGTCGAAATTGCCGGGCCGGCTGCCACCGCGGAAGATCGTGGTGTCGTCGCCAGGTTGGGCGATCTGGTTGGTCAGTTGCGGCAGCACCGGATCGGCAAAGGTGGCGACGTGCAGGTCGCCCCAGCGCCAGGCCTGAAGGTCCGGCCCCAATCGAGCGACTAGCGGCGGCAACGCTTCGGCGAGCGCCTGGTCCAGCAGGGGGCCACAATCGCCGTTGCACCAACTGGCGCCCGCCGGGCTCAGCGCCCACGCCACCAGGTCGGCCCAGGGCCGCGGCGCATTCGGGCCGATGCCATGGCGTTCCAGCAGCAATGCCTCGAACCGCTGCACCCACGCGTTGAAGATGATGGGTTGCGGCAGCTCCATGCCCATCCGTCCGTCCCAACCCGCCAGCAGACCCGCGGCGTGGCCGGCCAGATCGTCCTTGCGCGGCCGGGCTAGCAGGATGGGCAGGATGTGTTGGGCGAAGCTACTGGTCACATCCATCTGAATAGCGGCGAAATCACCAACGGATTGTTTCTCGCTGCCAAATAATGTGCGTACGCGCTGAGCCCGCCAGTCGCCGTAGAAATCCCGCCCCATGAAGACCGGGAAGTCCGGCGGCGCCACGCGCTCGTTGGTGTTGACGATGCGCCCGCTGGTCGGCGCCACCACGTGGGGCAGGGCGTCGCCGCTGGCCCAGCCGACCCAATCATGCGCGCCATCGGCCCCTTGCTGCGGCCACTCCCCATCGCCGGCCTTGCGCACCGGAATGCGCCCCGTGGTGAACTGGCCGATCTCGGTCGCGTCGGCCACCAGCAGGTTCTGGATCGGCGAAGTAATCAGCGGCGCGGCATGCTGAGCCTCCGTCACGCTCGATGCGCGGTTCAGCGCCAGCAATCCTGTCGCTGCGTCATCCCCGGGCGACAGATTGGCCATTTGGGCGGTGAACACCGCGCCGGCCGGGGCGGCAAGGCCAGGAATATCGCTCACCACTGGGCCATGCCGGGATTCGCGGATCACGATGTCCTCGGCCGGGGCGCCGTGGACGACGATATGTTCGGTGCGGGTGGTGAAGGCAGCGGGCCCGCTCGGCGTCAGGTAGCGCCCATCCGGCAGCACCGTCTCCACGAATACATCCTGCGTGTCGGCGCCGGTGGTGGTGAACGTCCAGGCGATCTTGCCGGTGCGGCCGATCACCAGGAACGGCACGCCCGGTGCGAACGCCCCGGCGAGCGTCGCATCCGGCGTGTCGATCCGCGCCAGGTACCAGATGCCCGGCGTGCTAAACCCCAGATGAGGATCGCCTGCCAGCAGTGGCGCGCCAGTATCGCTATGCGCGCCATCCACCGCCCATTCGTTGGATGCCTCGTCCGGCAAGGTGAACGGGTCCGGAAAGCGCGGCATGAACGCATCCACCGCGCCTGCCAACCCGAATAGGCTGGACGGCAGCAGGCTGGCACTCGGCGCCGGCGTCGTGTCCTGCGTCGGCCACATCTGGTCGATCACATCCCGCGGCACGCTGGCAGACTGCGCCAATCGCGATAGTTCGGACCGCCAGTTGCCCGACAGATAGATGCCCATGGTCTTGCCCCATAGCAGGCTATCCACCGCCGTCCACGGCTCCGGCCGGCCCAGCACGGCGAATTGCAGCGCGCTCCAGCGACCCTTGGCGTCCAGATACGCGTTCACCCCACGCGAATACGCCTCCAGCATCGCGCGGGTCTGGGCAGGAATGGTGGCCATCTCCAGCTCCGCCTGATGGCGCAATCCCAGCACCCGCATCATGCGGTCCAGCGGCAAGGCCCGGCTGCCGGCCAACTCGGAAATCCGGCCCGACGCCGCCCGGCGCATCAGATCCATCTGGAACATCCGGTCCCGCGCATGCACGAAGCCAAGCGCCGCGGCGCCATCCTCCGCCGTAGCAGCGCGGATATGCGGGATGCCGTTGCCGTCGAACGCGATCGACACCGGCGCCGTCAGCCCCGGGATCTGCGCCTCCCCATGCGGGCTCGGCAGGCAGAGGAACGCCACCCCGACCACGGCCACCGCCGCCAACAGAACTAGAACCGTGAGAACGCCGCCGATGCGACGAAGGAGGCGGAGGGCGCGCATTCCCCTCTACATGGCCCGGCAGGGGCGGTGGGAAAAGCCCTGCCGGATGACTGCCATATGACGGTTAGGACTCCCCTGGCAGCGCCCGGGCCGGTTCCGGCGCCGCCACCGGGTTCCGCCCGGCCCAATACCCCGCCAGCATCGAGCCGGACAGATTGTGCCAGACCGAGAACAACGCGCCTGGCAGCGCCGCCAGCGGCGAGAAATAGATCTTGCCCAAGGTCGCCGCCAAGCCGGAGTTCTGCATGCCCACCTCCAACGCCAGGGTGCGGCAGACATTCTCCTCGAACCCCAGCAGCCGGCCGCCCCAATAGCCGCCCAGCAGCCCCAACCCGTTATGCAGCACCACGCCCACGGCCACGATCGGCCCCACCGTGGCGATGCTCGCCTGGCTGCCGGCCACCACCGCGCCGATGATCGCCAGGATTGCGATGATCGACACGAAGGGCAGCACCGGCTCGACCCGGCGGACGAAGCCGGCGGCGAATTGGTTCAGCAGCAGCCCGGCCGCCACCGGCAGCGCCACGATCTGCAGGATGCTCAGCAGCATGCCGCCCACGTCCACCGGCACGGCCGCGTCCACATACAACCGGGTCAACAGCGGGGTGGCGACGATGCCCACCAGCGTCGACATGGCGCTGATGGTGATGGACAGCGCCACATCTCCCTTGGCCAGGAACACCATCAGGGTCGACCCCGTGCCGCTGGCCACGCTGCCGACCAGGATCATGCCCGTCGTCAGCTCCGGCTGCATGTGCAACCCGCGCGCCAGCAGAAACGCCGCCAACGGCATCACGATGTAATGGATCACCACCCCGGCGATCACCGGCGCCGGCTGCACGATCACGCGGCGGAAATCGCCGAAGGTGAGCGTGATGCCCATCCCGAACATCACCACCGTCAGCAGCCCGGTCACATACGGCAGCAGCGGCCGAAACCACTCGGGAAAGAGGTAGGCGGCAACCGCGATCATCGCGGCCCATAGTGGGAACAAGCGGGTAAGGGACACGGCAATACTCTGGACGTTGAAATCGGCGGGCAGGCATAGCTGACTGCCCGATCGGGCGATAGCCGCTCACGACCGGTCTGCGGCCCGGATGGTCATTCGATGGCGACCGCACCCTCGCGCCGCGCATCGGCCGCGCCGAGCAGGGCAGGCTGCGTCACGATCATGACAGTGTCGGACCGCATGATCTGTTGCGTCACCTGTTGGCTCCGCGCCTCCAACGCGGCGAGCAGGCCCGGCGCCTCCAACTCCGCCCCGGTCAGCAGGCCGGCGACGTGCGGCAGGGCGATCGCCTGCGCTGGCGGCAGCGCCCAATCGACCAGCCCCACGACGCCCTGCACGACATAGGCCGGGATGCGCGAGCCGCCAGCGCTGCCTAGCACGGCAACCAGCGCGCCCTTCAGGTCCAACACGAAGGCGGGCGTCATCGACGTGGCCGGGCGTTTGCCGGGCTGCACCCGGTTGGCAACCGGCCGCCCATCCTGCTCCGCCTGGGTGGCGAAATCGCTCATGGCAGCGTTCAGCATAAAACCCCGCACCAGCAGGTAGGACCCGAACGCGCCACTCAGCGAACTGGTGAGGCAGACGGCATTCCCCGACGCATCGACCACGGCGATGGTGCTGGTCCCATGCTCCGGCTGCGGCGGGCTGGCGGCCAGTGGGATGTCGGGGCCGGTCCAGGCCGGGTTGCCGGCGCGCGGCGCATCGGCGGCGTGGTCCCAGTCGATCCCCTGCGCCCGCGCGGTCAGATAGTCGGAGGCGAGCAATCCGGCCAACGGCACCTGCACGTAGTCCGGGTCGGCCAGAAACAATGCCCGGTCGGCGGCGGCCAGGCGTTCGGCCTCGATCATCAACTGGGCGGCATCGGCGCTGGTCAGGTCCAGCGCGCCCATGTTGAAATGCTGCAACAGGCCCAACGCCTGCAGCACTTGTAGCCCGGCAGCGGGGGGCGCCGCGGTGCAGATGGTGCGATCGCGATACGCGAGGCAGGCTGGGGCTCGCTTTTTCACGGCGTAGGCGGCCAGGTCGTCCACCGTCATCAGCCCCGGCTCGGTATCGCCGCGCACGGTGGTGGCGATGTCGGCGGCGATCGGCCCGTGCTGCAGCGCATTGGCGCCCCCGGCGGCGACGGCACGCAGCGTCTGCCCCAGCGCCTGGTTCACCAACGTGCTTCCTGCGGCCAGCGGAGCCCCGTCTGGCGTGAAGAACAACGCGCGCGCGGCCGGTTGGCGACGCAGGCGGTCGGCATGCGCGGCGATGGCGGCGGCCAGGCTGGGGGATACGGGCACCCCGCCCTCCGCCGCGCGAATGGCCGGGGCCATCAGATCGGCCCAGGGCAGATGGCCACCGCGGGCATGATACAGTTGCTCCAGCATCCGCAGGGTGCCGGGCACCCCGACCGACCGACCGCCTGTCGCCGGCAGGATCGCGCCATTGGCACCGCCGAACATGCCCGGCGTTGCCCCTGCGGGCGCCGTCTCCCGCCCATCCCAATGCGTTACTTCATGGGTGGCGGCATTGAAATCCAGCAGCATCGACCCGCCACCCAGGCCGGAGGATTGCGGTTCCGCCACCGCCAGCACCATTTGGGCCGCAATCACCGCGTCCGCCGCCGTTCCGCCCGCATGCAGGATCTGCTGCGCCGCCGTGGCCGCCAACGGATGCGGCGCGACCGCCACGCCCCTTGGCGCCTCCTGGGCGGCAATCGGCCTTGTCGCAGCCAGCAGCAGCAGCAAGACGGCTCGGCGGTGGCGCATAAAGTCGTTCCCCAAGCGAGGCCGCCGTTGCCAGCCGCGTCGCGCAGCGGGAAATTGCCGCCATGACCCAGATCAGGCAAGCGCGGGGCACCGTCGCCTACATCCGCGGCCTCGCCGCGGAGGAGGCCGCGTGCGCCGCGTTGGTCGCCGATGGCTGGACCATCCTGGCCCGGCGCCTGCGCACGGCCGCCGGGGAGATCGACCTGGCGGCGGAACGAAACGGCCTCCTGGCCCTCGTGGAAGTAAAGGCCCGCCCCAGCCTGACCAACGCCGCCTTCGCCCTGGGCCCCGCGCAGCAAGCACGCCTCATCGCCGCCGCTGAGATCGTGTTGGCCGAGCATCCGGGCTGGGGTGCGGCTGGCGTGCGGTTCGACGTGATGGTGGTAGACGCCGCCGGCCAAGTGCGCCGTATCGCCGACGCCTTCCGCCAGCAATAGCACCAGGTGTTGGCGGAAAGCCCGGCGCCGAGTAGGGTCCGCGACCCTAGCCAACCGGAACCCGTGCGATGCGCCTGACCCGATCCCTGATCCCCACTCTGAAGGAGACGCCCGCCGAGGCGCAAATCGCCTCCCACCGGCTGATGCTGCGGGCCGGGTTGGTGCGGCAGACCGCCGCGGGGATCTACGCCTGGCTGCCGGCCGGTCTGCGCGTGCTGCGCAACATCGGCCAGGTGGTGAGGGAGGAGCAGGACGCCATCGGTTGCCAGGAAGTGTTGATGCCGACCCTGCAGCCGGCCGATTTGTGGCGCCAATCCGGCCGTTACGACGCCTACGGCCCGGAGATGCTGCGCGTGAAGGACCGGCACGAGCGGGACCTGCTGTATGGGCCGACCAACGAGGAGATGATCACCGACCTGCTGCGCCAGTCGGTCAAATCCTACCGCGAGTTGCCGCAGATGCTGTACCACATCCAGTGGAAGTTCCGCGACGAGGTGCGTCCCCGCTTCGGCGTGATGCGCGGCCGTGAATTTCTGATGAAGGACGCCTACAGCTTCGATCTGGACTATGCAGGCGCCGTGCTCAGCTATCGCAGGATGATGCTGGCGTATATGCGCACCTTCCAGCGCCTGGGCGTCAAGGCGATCCCGATGGTGGCCGATACGGGGCCGATCGGCGGTGACCTCAGCCACGAATTCATCATCCTGGCCCCCACCGGGGAAAGCGGTGTGTTCTTCGACGCCGGGTTCGAGGAAATCGACTGGCTGGCCGCCGATTTCGATGCGTCCAAGCCCGAGGATCTGGAGCGGTTCTTCACCCAGATGACCAGCCTGTACGCCGCCACCGACGAGAAGCACGACGCCGCCGCCTGGGCCAAGGTCCCGGCCGACCGCCGGCGCGAGGGCCGTGGCATCGAAGTCGGCCACATCTTCTACTTCGGCCGCAAATACAGCGAGCCGATGGGCTTGACCGTTGCCGGGCCGGACGGCGCCCAAATCATCCCGGAAATGGGCAGCTACGGTATCGGCGTATCCCGCCTGGTCGGCGCGGTGATCGAGGCGAGCCATGACGAGGCCGGCATCATCTGGCCCGACAGCATCGCCCCGTTCCGCGCCGCCATCCTGAACCTGAAGCAGGGCGACGCTACCACCGGGGCGATCTGCGAGACGCTATACGCCAAGCTCGGCGCCAACGCGTTGTATGACGATCGCGACGAACGCGCGGGCGTGAAGTTCAACGACGCCGATCTGATGGGCCATCCCTGGCAGATCGTGGTCGGCCCGCGCGGTGCCGCCAACGGCAAAGTGGAGCTGAAGCGCCGCGCCGGCGGCGAGCGCGTCGAACTGTCGGTCGAGGACGCGCTGGCCCGGGTCCTGGGCGCCTGAAAGCCCAAGCGGCGCTCCCCAACAGAGAAGGCTAACCATGTTCAACGCGTTCGAACGTGCCGTCGCCGGCCGCTATTTGCGGGCGCGGCGAGGGGAGCGGTTCGTCTCCGTCATTGCCGGGTTCAGCCTGGTCGGCATCGCGCTGGGCGTGGCGACGCTGATTATCGTGATGTCCGTCATGGGCGGCTTCAAGACCGATCTGCTGAGCCGCATCCTCGGCTTCAACGGCCATCTCGGTGTCTACGGCGCCGGGCAACCGCTGACGGAGTATGACGCCGATGCTGGCAAGATCCGCACCGTGGCTGGCGTCGTGTCGGCCATTCCCGTCGTGGACGGTCAGGTGCTGCTGACGGATGATCGCGGCAACAACACGGGCGGTTTCGTGCGCGGCATCCGCCAGGCGGATCTGGCGAGCCTGCATTCCGTCAGCGACCACATTCGCGCCGGTTCCCTGGCCAACTTCAAGGGACCGGATGCGATCGCCATAGGCATCACCTTGGCCAATCGGTTTGGCCTAACGGCTGGTAGCAAGATCACCCTGGTATCCCCCCAAGGGGCCGCGACGGCGTTCGGCACCATCCCCCGGGTGCGCGCCTACACGGTGGCAGCGGTGTTCCAGGTGGGAATGAACGAATACGACAGCGGCTACGTTTTCCTGCCGCTGGAGTCGGCCCAGATCTTTTTCCAGCAACCCGGCCAGGCCACGCAGATCGAGGTCAGCGTCGACGACGCCGACAACGCGCGCGCGATCGGCCAATCCATCTTGCAGGCACTGTCCGGCACGCCGGTCCGCGTGGTGGACTGGCAGCAGACCAACAACAGTTTCTTCGCCGCCGTCCAGGTCGAACAGAACGTGATGTTCCTGATCCTGACGCTGATCATCCTGGTGGCCGCGTTCAACGTCGTCAGCTCGCTGATCATGATGGTGAAGGACAAGACGCGGGACATCGCCGTGCTGCGGACGATCGGCGCCGGGCGTGGCGCCGTGCTTCGGATCTTCCTCATGGTCGGCGCCTCCATCGGCGTCACCGGCACCGCGATTGGCACTCTGCTAGGCGTGCTGTTCTGTCTGAATGTGGAGCGGATCCAGGGCTGGGTGGAGGCGTTGACCGGCCGCACCGTGTTCGACCCGACGGTCTATTATCTGGCCCACCTGCCGGCGAAGCTGAATTGGCACGAGGTGGCGCAGATCATCATCATGGCGCTGGCACTCTCGCTACTGGCCACGCTCTATCCCTCCTGGCGCGCTGCACGCACCGATCCAGTGGAGGCCCTACGCAATGTCTGACCCGCTGGAACTCCGCGACGTCAGCCGCACCTACCGCACCGGCGACGCGACGCTACAGGTGCTGCGCGCCGCCAACCTCACGCTGAAACCCGGGGAGATCGTGGCGCTGGTCGCCCCCTCCGGCACCGGGAAATCGACGTTGCTGCACCTGGCAGGGTTGTTGGAGCGTCCGGATGCCGGCGCGGTGTTCGTGGATGGCCGCGATTCCGGCGCGCTATCCGACCCGGCGCGCACTGCGATCCGGCGGGATTCCATCGGCTTCGTCTACCAATTCCACCATCTTTTGGGCGAATTCACCGCGTTGGAGAACGTCGTCCTGCCGCAGATGATCGCCAACAAGCGCCGCAAGGACGCCGAAATTCGCGCCCGCGAGCTGCTCGAAACGCTCGGCCTCGGCGCCCGCACCACGCATCTGCCCGGCAAGCTATCCGGCGGTGAGCAGCAGCGCGTCGCCATCGCCCGTGCCCTCGCCAACGCCCCTCGGGTGCTACTGGCGGACGAGCCTACCGGCAACCTGGACGTCGCCACCTCCACCGTGGTGTTCGACGCGCTGTTGGCAACCGTGCGGGGGCAGGGCGTTGCCGCGCTGATCGCGACCCACAACCCCGATCTCGCGGCGCGGATGGATCGCCGGGTCACCCTGCAGGACGGCCAAATCGTCCCGGCCTGAGCAGCCGACCCGCCACAGCATTTTCCGCGCGATGAGACTCATCGGGCGGCTAAAAATGCTCGCCAAAACAGAGAGCTACAGCAAAGTTCGTGCATCTTTCAGCACGAGTTTGCTCTACGTCATCGCCGACGTGTGCTGCGCCCCGGCAGCCCGTGCCACTGCGCGGGCCAGATCCTGCGAACTGAACGGCTTGTCCAGCGTCCAGGTGTTGCGACCGTCCCAGATCTGCAACCCGTCATCCTTGGCATACCCGGTGACGAATAGGATCGGCATGGTGGGGATCCGCTGCCGCACCGCCTCTGCCAACTGGCTGCCATTCATTTCCGCCATGGCAAAGTCGGTGGCGACCAGGTCGAACGCGACGTCCCGCGCCAGCGTGTCGAGCGCGGCGCGTCCATTGTCGAAATCCACCACCTCGTGTCCCAAATCCTCGAGGACTTCCCGCGTGGCCATCCGCACGGCGTTGTCGTCATCCACCAGGAGAATCCGAGCCGGCGCCACGGCGCGCGCGGTTGTAGGCCGCAGAGCCTCCGGTATTGCGCCGGCAACCCGGGGCAGGGTGAGCATGACGATCGTGCCGGCCCCTGGTGCGCTGTCGATGGACACCGTACCCCCGACGGATTGGGCGAAGCCATAGGCCGTGGATAAGCCAAGGCCGGTGCCTTTCCCGGTCTCCTTCGTGGTGAAGAACGGTTCCAGGGCACGTGCGCGCACCTCCTCCGTCATGCCTTCGCCGCTATCGACGACGGAGATCCGGACGTAATCGCCGGCTGGCAGCCCGGCCACCGCGGCGCCCAGCTCCAACCGTTCGGTGCGTAACACCATTTCGCCACCACCCGGCATGGCGTCGCGGGCGTTCAGCGCCAGGTTCAGCAGCGTCACTTCCATCTGCACCAGGTTCACCGCCACCGGGCTCGCCGCTGGGTCCAGTTCGTAGCGGACGCGGACCATGGGACCGATGGTGCGGGCAATCATCTCGCCCATTTCCTGGATTGCCTCGTTGGGGTCCAGCGGCCGTACCGCGACCTCCCGCTTGCGGGCGACGGCCAGCATCTGGGCGGTCAACGCCGCCCCGCGCTGCGCCGCCTGCATCGCGCCGCCCAGCAGGCGAACGACCCTGGGGTCCGAACTGCGCTTGGTGGCCAATTCCAGCGGCCCCATGATCGCGGTCAGCAAATTGTTGAAGTCATGCGCCACACCGCCGGTCAGCCGGCCCAGCGCCTCCATCTTCTGCGATTGTTCCAGCGCCAATTCGGCCTTCTGCCGCCGCTCCACCTCCGCCAGCAGGGCGTGGCTTGCGCTGATCTCGCTGGCCGTTCGACGGGCAATCACCCGCTCGGTCAGCAGCAGCGCCGCCGCCAACAGGCCGGAAAACGCCGCCATAAACAGCATGTCGATGAACCAGGCGCGCCGATACACCGCGTCGTCGATGGAATACCCAACCAGGAGCGGCTGATTGGTCAGCCGCCGATAGGCCCAAATCCGCTGCCGTCCATCAATGGCCGATGGCCCCTCGAATATGCCCCTATCACCGGGACGCTTGCCTGCCTCGTAGACTGCGGATTGTGCGGGCATCTTCATCACACCACCCGGCAGTGGCGGATGGCGGAATAGAACCACCCCGTCCGTCCGGACCAGGGTCGCCGTCGAGTGCCCCGGATAGTCGATGACGGCCGAATAAACCTCGTGGAGGTAGTCCGGAGAGATCGTGGCCCCGATCACCCCATCGAATTTCCCATCGCGCAGCCGAACCCGCGTCGCCGCGAAGGTCAACCGGCCATCAATCCGGCTGTTATAGGGTGCGCTGATGAATGTGCCGGAATTGCCCTCCCGCGCATGTGTCACGTAATCCCGATCGCCCACGTCCGGCAGTATGTCCAACGGGAACGTGCGGGAGTTTGCGACCGTGTGCCCATCGGGTGCGATGAGGAAGATCGACTCCAACTGCGGCAGTTCGTCGCGAAGCTGGGCGATAAAATCGTGCAATGGCTTCGACGATTGGATGCTGGCCCAGTCCATCTCGCTCGTGCGGTCCAGCACCCGCGCCAACACCAAATCCGTGGTTTCCACCACCTTCTGCCCGTGCTCCGCCAGGGCTGCACTGGTGGACAGAACGTCGTTGCGCACACGGTTGCGCTCCAGCCTGAACTCATACCATCCAGCGGCGACGAAGATGACCGTCGGCAACACGATGCCGATGACGAACAGCGGACGCGACGACAACAATCCATATCGAAGCCGCAGCGCCATGTCTCCTGGACCATCCCTGCGATAGCTGTCACCCCAACCAAGCAGGGCTGGATCCGCAATATCACGGCGTTATTGCATTGTAGGTTAACGAAACCTAACAATCCTACAATACCCTATCACCAAAGATGAATTCGGCGGACGTAACGATAGTAAGCGCCGGCTAGGCGGCTTCCGATCGGCGCATCTCTTCCTCGAACGTGGCGGCAATGTGCGCGGCCAGCACGTCCGTCACCGGTTGCGCCGGTTTGCGCGCCTTCAGCAATTGAATGGCCGAGTTGGGCAGGGCCGGCAACTCACCAGGGGGCAGCAGGCGCAGCCCCTCCGGCACCCACGTCACGTTCGACACTGTCACCGCCAGCCCGGCCATCACCGGCGTATGCGTCCCCGTCAGCGAGGCGGAGGTATAGGCCACCCGATAGCGCCGCTTATCCTTCTCCAGCGCGCCCAGCACCGAGCGCCGCCACGTGCAGCCATGGGTTTCCAACGCCAGCGCCAGGGGCAGCGGGTCCATCCGGTGCGGCGCGTGCTTGGCCGAGGTGATCCACCGCAACGGCCCCTCCCACAGCAGCACCGATTCCAGCCCCTTCGGCGTGTGCCCGTCGCTGCAAAGCGCCAGATCCAGATCGCCATCCTGCACATGTTGCACCACCTGGTATGACGGGGCGCACATCACCTCCACATCCACCGCCGGATGCGATAGCGCGAACCGCCGCAGCACGGCGGGCAGATAGCGCAAGGCGTAATCGTCCGGCGTCCCCAGCCGTACCGTGCCCTGCACAGTGGGGGCATGGAAAGCGTCCCAGATCTGATCGTTGATCGCCAACAGGTCGCGTGAGCGTTCCAGCAGATAGCGCCCATGGCTGGTCAGATGCACCTGGCCGCCCTTGCCACGCAGCAGCAGCGTTTCGCCCAGCATCTGCTCCAGCCGCTGCACCTGCATCGACACGGCGGATTGCGTTCGCCCCACCCGCTCAGCCGCGCGGGTGAAGCTGCCGTCCTCCGCGATGTAGGCAAACACGCGGAGCAGCGCGGTGTCGATGGTCGGGGTCGTGCTCATGCAGATCAATATGGTTGATGACCATCATCATGACAATTCGTTTTCCTGATGCCCGTTGGAGGGCCATTCTTCCCGTGCGATCAAAGGAGAACATCATGTCGCAGACCGTCACCAAGCTTCGTATCGTCCCGGCTCAGCCGCGTTGGCAGGATCGGCTGGTCGCGGTGTGGCACCGTATCGGCGCCGCATGGCAGGATGCCGCAACCCGCCGCCAGCTCGCCGAACTCGGTGACCGCGAACTGAGCGACATCGGCGTGTCCCGCGCACAGGCGAATTTCATGAACGAGCGCCCGGTATGGGAGCTTTTCCCAGGCAACCACCGCTAGCAACCTCATGCCCGGGCTGCGTGCCCGGGCATGATCGGGCTGGCTAGTCCTGGCGCTCCAGGATCGAGACGTAGTTCGCGACCGCCGCGCCGCCCATGTTGAACACCCCGCCCACATCGGCGCGCGGCAATTGCAGATCGCCGGCCAGCCCGGTCAGTTGCATAGCGGCCATCACGTGCATCGACACGCCGGTCGCGCCCACCGGATGGCCCTTCGCCTTCAACCCGCCAGAGCGGTTGACCGGCAGCTTGCCGTCCTTCTGCGTCCATCCCTCCAACGCCGCCCGGGCGCCCTGGCCCTCCGGCGTCAGCCCCATCGCCTCGTACTCGATCAGTTCGGCGATGGTGAAACAGTCATGCGTCTCGACGAAGGAAAGGTCTTCCAGCTTGAGCCCCGCGGCCTCGAACGCGCGATGCCAGGCGACTGCCCCAGCCTCGAACCGCGTCGGGTCGCGACTGGACAAGGGCAGGAATTCGTTCACATGCGACGCCGCGCGGAACCGCACCGACTTGCCGCCCGCGAGCGCCAGAGCACGCGCGGTTTCCTCATCGGCAAGGATCAGCGCCGCAGCGCCGTCCGATACCAGCGAGCAATCCGTCCGCTTCAGCGGCCCGGCGACATACGGGTTCTTCTCGGACGGATTGCGGCAAAACTCGAACCCCAAATCCTTGCGCATCTGCGCGTAGGGATTGTCCACGCCATTCTTGTGGTTCTTCGCCGCGATCGTCGCCAGCGCGTCGGACTGGTCGCCATGGCGCTGGAAATACGCCTCGGTAATCCGGCCGAACACGCCCGCGAACCCGGCAGGGATCTTACCCTCTTCCTTGCGGTACGACGCACCGAGCAGGTTGTCGCCAACCTGCGGACCAGGTGTTGCCGTCATCTTCTCCACCCCGATCACCAGCGCGAACCGTCCGCGTCCGGCGGCGATGAAGTCCCGGGCCGCATACACGGCTGCCGAGCCCGACGCGCATGCATTCTCATACCGCGCCGCGGGCTTGAACCGCAGGTCCGGCACGCTCTGCATTGCCAACGAGCCGGGGAAATTCTGCTTGCTGAACCCGCTGTTGAAATTGCCGACGAACACGCCGTCCACTTCGGCGCTAGGAATACCGGCATCCTCGATCGCGGCGCCGGCCACGCGGCCGATCAGGCTTTCCAGATCCGGATCTTCCAACTTGCCGAACGGCGAGTGCGCCCAGCCGACGATGCATGCCTCGGTCATGGTCTTTTTCCCCTGTTTTTCTTCCCCGGCTGTGGGGTGGGATCACCATGCCGAATTGACGGCGCAGCGGCAAATGGGACACCAATGTCGCCAATAGGTAATAAGCCCTGGGGAAATGTCCATGACCGCCACGTCCCGCCGCGCCGTTCTGGCCGGCGCCACCGCGCTACCGCTCGTCTCGATCCTCAGCCGCCGGGGCTCCGCGGCGGAGTTCAGCTACAAGCTGGCGACCAATTTGCCGATCACCCACCCGCTCAGCGCCCGCAATGCGGAGGCTGCGGCGCGCATCAAGGCCGCGACCAACGGACGGTTGGATATCGCGATCTTCCCCAACAGCCAACTCGGCTCCGACACGGACATGCTCAGCCAGGTGCGCAGCGGCGCGTTGGAGTTCTTCACCCTGTCGGGGCTGATCCTGTCCACCCTGGTGCCGCTCTCGGCGATCAACGGCATCGGTTTCGCGTTCAAGGATAACGCCCAGGTCTTTGCCGCCATGGACGGGCCATTGGGCGCGATGGTGCGGGCCGAGATCGGCAAGCGAGGCCTGGTGGCGTTCGAGCATATCTACGACAGCGGCTACCGCCAGGTCACCACCAGCACGAAGCCGATCAACACGCCGGCCGATCTGAAGGGTGTGAAAATTCGCGTGCCCACCAGCCCGCTCTGGACCTCGATGTTCCGCGCCTTCGGTTCAGCCCCGACATCGATCAACTTTAACGAGGTCTATTCCGCCCTGCAGACCAGGATCTGCGACGGTCAGGAAAATCCACTCTCGGTCATCGACGCCGGCAAACTGAACGAGGTGCAGAAATACTGCTCCATGACCAATCACATGTGGGACGGTTTCTGGCTGCTGGCCAACAAGGATGCGTTCGCCGCATTGCCCGCCGACGTGCAGACGATCGCCACGACGGAGTTCGCGCGCGCCGCCATCGAACAGCGGGCCGACGTTCAGGCGCTGAATGCCAGCCTTCGGGACAGCCTCAGCAAGCGCGGCCTGGTGTTCAACGACGTCGATCCGGAGTTGTTCCGCGACGCACTGCGCAAGGCCGGGTTCTACGCGGAGTGGAAGGGCAAGTTCGGCGATCAAGCGTGGAGCACGCTGGAATCGACCGTCGGCACCCTGTCCTAGACGTAAATTAGGCCCTCCCTTTGTAAGGGAGGGCCTATAAACCTACGCCGTCTTGTCGCCGCTGGCGCCGAGCGCGGCCTGCGCCGCAGCCAACCGTGCAACCGGCACGCGGTAGGGGGAGCAGGAGACGTAATCCAGCCCAACTTCCTCGCAGAATGCGATGGAGGCCGGGTCGCCGCCATGCTCGCCGCAAATGCCCATCTTCAGCCCGTTCTTCGTCGCCCGGCCCTTCTCGGCGGCGATGCGTACTAGCGCCCCGACGCCCTCGATATCGATCGACACGAACGGGTCCTTTGGAAGGATGCCCTGCTCGACATATTGCGGCAGGAACTTGCCGGCATCGTCGCGCGACAGGCCGAACGCGGTTTGCGTCAGATCGTTGGTGCCGAAGGAGAAAAAGTCCGCGTTCTCCGCGATCTTGTCCGCCGTCAGCGCCGCACGCGGCAACTCGATCATCGTGCCGACCGAGTATTCGATCGTGCGGCCGGTTTCCTTGAACACCTCGGCCGCGACTTTATCCACCTGGGCGCGCGTGATCTCCAGCTCTCGCTTGGTGGCGATCAGTGGGATCATGATCTCCGGCACGGGCGCTGCGCCGCCATCTTCGGTGGCCGCAATCGCGCCCTCGAAAATCGCGCGGGCTTGCATCTCGTAGATCTCCGGGTAGGAAATCCCAAGGCGACAGCCGCGATGGCCCAGCATCGGGTTGGCTTCCTTCAACTCGTCGGCCCGGCGGCGGATCACGTCCAGATCCTCCCCCAGCCCGGCGGCCACATCCGCCAACTCCGCCTCGTGATGCGGCAAGAACTCGTGCAGCGGCGGGTCCAGCAGGCGGATGGTGCAGGGCAGTCCGGCCATGATGCGGAACAAGTCGCGGAAGTCGTCGCGCTGGAACGGCAGCAGCTTGGCCAGCGCCACGCGACGGCCGCGTTCGTCCTGCGCCATGATCATCTGCCGCACCACGCCAATGCGCGCTGGGTCGAAGAACATGTGCTCGGTCCGGCACAGGCCGATGCCCTCGGCCCCGAACTTGCGCGCGGTCTCGGCATCCAGCGGCGTTTCCGCGTTGGTCCGCACCTTCATCCGGCGCAGCCCATCCGCCCATGTCATCAGCGTGGCGAAGTCGCCGGACAGCGCCGGCTCCACCATCGCGACGGAGCCGAGGAACACCTCGCCAGTGGCGCCATCCAGCGTAATAGTATCGCCAGCGCGGACCACTTGGCCGCCGCACGGCATGGTCTGGGCGCCGTAATCGACGGAAATACCACCGGCGCCGGATACGCAAGGCCGCCCCATGCCGCGCGCCACCACGGCGGCGTGGCTGGTCATACCGCCACGCGTGGTAACGATGCCGCGGGCCGCGTGCATGCCGTGAATGTCCTCGGGGCTGGTTTCCACCCGTACCAGGATCACCGGCTCGCCCTTGGCCGCCCGCATCTCCGCCTCGTCGGAGTTGAAGACCACAATGCCGCTAGCCGCCCCCGGGCTGGCCGGGAGGCCCTTGGAGATCAGCTTGCGAGTCGCCTTCGGGTCCAGCGTCGGGTGCAGCAACTGGTCGAGGCTGGCGGGATTCACCCGGCGCACCGCTTCCTTGCGGTCGATCAACCCGGACTCGGCCATCTCCACCGCAATCCGCAGGCTGGCCGCGGCCGTCCGCTTCCCGCTACGGGTTTGCAGCATGTAAAGCTTCTGCTGCTGCACCGTAAACTCGATATCCTGCATGTCCTTGTAATGCGTCTCGAGCGTGGTGCGCACCCGCACCAGATCCTCGTAGACGGCGGGCAGCGCCTCCTCCATGGAAACCTCGCCCGGCTTGGCCCGCAGCTTGGACAGCGGCTGCGGCGTGCGGATGCCGGCGACCACGTCCTCGCCTTGCGCATTCACCAGGAACTCGCCGTAGAAGATGTCCTCGCCCGTCGACGGGTCGCGCGTGAAGCACACGCCGGTCGCGCAATCCGCACCCATGTTGCCGAACACCATCGCCTGCACGTTCACCGCCGTGCCCCACGAGGCGGGGATGTCATGCAGGCGCCGATACGTGTTGGCGCGTGGGTTCATCCACGAGCCGAACACGGCGCCGATCGCACCCCAAAGCTGCTCGCCCGGGTCCTGCGGAAACGGCTTGCCGAGGTCGCTATGCACCATCTCCTTGTATTCGGCGACCACCTGCTGCCAGTGCTCCGGCGACAGGGCGGTATCCTCGGTCACACCGGCATCGATCTTTGCGCTCTCGATGATTTCCTCGAACCGGTGATGGTCCACGCCCAGCACGACGGAGCCGTACATCTGGATGAACCGGCGGTAGCTGTCCCAGGCGAAGCGCGGGTCGCCGCTGGCCTTGGACAAGCCCAACACCGTCTCGTCGTTCAGCCCGAGGTTCAGAACCGTATCCATCATGCCCGGCATCGACACCCGCGCACCGGAGCGGACAGACACCAGCAGCGGATGATCCCGGTCGCCAAAGCGCAGGCCGACGGCCTCCTCCACCAGGGTCAGCGCTGCCGTGACCTGGGCGTCGAGATCGCCTGGGTATTTGCGCCCATTGTCGTAATAGGCGGTGCAAAGTTCGGTCGTGATGGTGAAACCGGGCGGCACCGGCAGGTCGATGGAGGCCATCTCCGCCAGGTTCGCGCCCTTGCCGCCGAGCAGATTGCGCATGTCGGCGCGTCCCTCGTTATGGCCGGCCCCGAAACTGTACACCCACTTCGTCATATCAGCCCTCAATTCGGGAAAAATCAGCGACCCGGTCCATCGTCCCGCGCACCTGATGTAGCAGGTTTAGCCGGTTGCGTCGAAGCGCGGGATCGGGATCATTCACGGTAACCTTGTCGAAGAATGCATCCAATTGTGGCCGCAACGAAGCAAGATCGCGCATCGCCGCCGTGAACTCAGCCTGCCGTAGCCGTAACGGTAAATCAGCACTGACGGTTTCCAACTGCGCGTGCAGCGCGCCTTCCTCGGGCAGCACGAACACCGCCGGGTCGGCAGGCCCGTTATGTGGACCGTCCTTCGCAGTTTCGATCCGCAGGATGTTGGCGGCGCGCTTATAGGCAACCATCAGGCTGGCGCCGTCTGTCGTGCCAAGCAGGTCGCCGATCTGTGCCGACAGCGCCAGCAGGGCCGCCAGATCGTCGCCCCCGCCCACGGCGAACACCGCATCCAGCACGTCATGCCGGGCACCCTCGGCGCGCAACTGCACCCGGGTCCGGTCCACGATGAAGGCGAGCACCTCGTCGGCCGGCGGCGGGGCGGGCAGGGAAGCGGCGCACAGGCTTATCAGCTTGCGCAATGGCAGGCGCAACGCGCCCTCGCGGATGATCCGCACGATGCCCAGCGCGGCTCGGCGTAGCGCGAACGGATCGCCCCCCCCGGTGGGCTTTTCCCCGATGGCGAAGAAGCTGGCGATAATGTCGATCTTGTCGGCCAACGCCACTGCGATCGTCACGTGTGCCGTGGGTACGGCGTCGCTCGGCCCCTTCGGCGCATAATGGTCGCGCACGGCGTCGGCGACCGAGGGATCCTCGCCATCATGCAGGGCGTAGTAGCGGCCCATGGCGCCCTGCAACTCGGGGAACTCGCCAACCATCCCCGTGGTCAGGTCCGCCTTGGACAACCAGGCGGCCCGGCCAGCCAATGCTGGGTCGGCACCCACCATCGGGGCAATTGCCTCCGCCAACTGCATCACCCGCTGCACCCGGGCGCCTTGCGTGCCCAGCTTGGCATGGAACGTTATCGCATCCAGCGCCGCCACCCGGCTCGCCAGCTTAACCCGGCGGTCCGCATCCCAAAAATGCCGCGCATCGCTGAACCGGGCGCGCAGCACCCGCTCATTCCCCGCCACGATCGCGGCGCCGCCATCCGGCGCCTCCATATTGGCCGCGAAGGCGAAGAACGGCGCGGCCGATCCATCCGCGTTGCGCAGCGCGAAGTAACGCTGGTTCACCCGCATGGAGACCTGCATCACCTCGGCCGGCAGATCCATGTAGGCGGCATCGATCCGCCCCAGCAGCGGCACCGGCCACTCCACCAGCCCAGCGACCTCGTCCAGCAACCCCGGATCATCAGCGACATGCAACTGCCGCTCGGCCGCCAGCGCCGCAATACCCTCCGCCACCCGCCGCCGCCGCTCGCCCGCATCCACGATCACCCGCTTCGCCAGCAACCCGGCCTGCCATTCGGACGCCGAGTGCACCGCAAATCCACCCGGCGCCATGAAGCGGTGGCCGTCCGTCTCGTTACCGGCGTGCAGGCCGTGACCGTCGTCTTCACCCTCGGCCAGACTAAACGGCACCACCGCGCCATCGAGGATGCACAGCATACGCCGCAGCGGCCGCACCCAGGTGAACAGGCTGCCGCTGCCGCCCCAGCGCATGGATTTCGGCCAGGCGAAGCGTCGCAGCAGGCCGGGCAGGGCCCCCGCGATCAGCGAGGCCGCGTCCTGCGCCGGCGACTGCTTGTTCAGGACCCAGTAGTCGCCTTCCTGCGTGACCATCTCCCGCGTCGCGCCATGCTTGCGCAGGAACCCGGTCAGCGCCTGCTCCGGCGCGGAGGTGCGAGGACCCCGTTCGACGACGCTGGCGGCAGGAATGGCGGCATTGACGGTGGCGGAGAGCGCGATCCGCCGCGGGCCGTAGAAACTGCGCAAATCCGTCGGCGCCAGCGCCCCCAACGCGGCCGTCATCAGGCGGGTCAACTCCTCCGCCGCCTTCGCCTGCATGCGGGCGGGGATTTCCTCGCTGAACAGTTCCAGAAGAAGTTCGGGCATCAGGCGCTCAGCACGGGAGTGAGGGTTTCGCCGGCAAGCCAGCCTTCGCAGCAGCCCTTCGCCAGCGTCCGCACCCGGCCGATATAGGCTGCGCGCTCGGTGACGCTGATGACGCCGCGGGCGTCCAGCAGGTTGAACAAATGGCTGGCCTTGATGCACTGGTCGTAGGCCGGCATCGGCAGTTTTTCCGCCAGCAGCGCCGCACACTCCCGTTCCGCATCCACGAAGTGCCGGGCCAGCATGGCGGTGTCCGCGACCTCGAAATTGTGCCGGCTATATTCCTGCTCCGCCCGCAGGAAGACATCGCCGTATGTCACCCCGGCGCCGTTGAAATCCAGATCGTACACCCGCTCGACATTCTGGATGTACATGGCCAGGCGCTCCAACCCATACGTCATCTCGAACGATGGCACCGCGACCGGAATGCCGCCGACCTGCTGGAAATACGTGAACTGTCCCACTTCCATCCCGTCGCACCACACTTCCCAGCCCAGCCCCCAGGCGCCGAGGGTCGGGCTTTCCCAGTCATCCTCGACGAAGCGGATGTCGTGCAGCGCCGGGTCCAGCCCGATGGCGGCGTAGGAGGCGAGCATCAGCGCCTGCGCGGTATCCGGCGCGGGCTTCATGATTACCTGATACTGGTAATAATGCTGCAGCCGGTTCGGGTTCTCGCCATACCGCCCGTCGCTAGGGCGGCGGCTGGGCTGCACATACGCCGCCCGCCACGGCTTCGGCCCCAGGGCGCGCAGGGTGGTGGCGGGGTGGAAGGTGCCAGCCCCCATCTCCACATCATAGGGCTGTAGGATGACGCAGCCTTGGGAGGCCCAGAAGGCGTGCAGGCGGAGGATGATATTTTGGAATGAGGGCGGCGCCGGGTTCATGGCGGCGCACCTTACGGAAGCCGCGATGCAGAGCAAGCTGCAACGCATTATGCCTCATCCGCGTTAGGAGAGTGTCATGGCAAAAGACGGACTGACCGACAGTGAAATCCACCGCATCCTCGGGCAAACCCGGCGGATTGCGTTGGTCGGCGCGTCCAATAAACCGGACCGGCCATCTCACGGCGTCATGCGCTTCCTGCTGGCCCAGGGCTGGGAGGTAACGCCGGTCAATCCCGGCCTGGCCGGCCAAACCCTGTTGGGCCAACCCGTCGTCGCCACCCTCGCCGACGCGGGGCCGCTCGATATGGTCGACATCTTTCGCGCGTCGGACCAGGCAGGCGCCGTCGTGGACGCGGCAATCCGGCTGGGCGCCCGCACGGTGTGGCTCCAGCTCGGCGTCATTGATGAGGCAGCCGCCATTCGAGCCCGCGCAGCCGGGCTGAACGCCGTGATGGACCGCTGTCCGGCGATCGAGGCGCCGCGGCTCCGCATCTCCCCCAGCATTGTCGCTTGACCCCCGGCTTGACCCTCCCGGCTTGAACCAAGCATGCAACTGGGCCATGTCGCATGTGGATTAGGCCGACTGCCCACGCAATCTCCGACAAGGTGATAGAATGACCAACGAGGAACGCGACCTGATTTCCCAGTTCGTAGCGCGCGTCGGAGGCACCAGCGTAAGCGGCGGCTTCTCCCGCAGCGTTCCGTCCACCCAGCCGCCAATGGCCCCGATCGACCCGGAGGCGGACCGGTTTATCGCCGATGAATTCGCCCGCCACCCCGAGGCCCGCTACCGCATCACCCAGATGGCCGTGGTGCAGGAGGCTGCGTTGGCTGAGGCCGGCAGCCGCCTTCAGCGCATGCAGGCGGAATTGGAGCAGGCGCGCCAGCAAATGCAGCAGATGCAGCAATCGGCGCCGCAGCCGCAGCAGGGGCAGTCACGCGGCTTCTTTGGCGGCTTGTTCGGCGGCGGCCAGGGCAGCGGCCCGGCGCCCCAGCAGCAGCAATCCCCCTGGAACCAGGGCCAGCCGCAATACGCCCAGCAGCAGCCCGGCTATGCACCCCCGGGCGGCGCCTATCCTCCGCAATACCCGCCCAACATGCAGCCCGGCATGTTCCAGCGTGGCGGCGGCTCCGGCTTTCTAGGCTCGGCACTGGGCACGGCGGCCGGCGTGGCGGGCGGCGTCGTCGCCGGCAATTTGCTGATGGACATGTTCTCCGGCCACGGCGCCGGGGGGATGGGTGCAGGCGGGATGGGTGGTGGGTTTGGTGCGGCCGCCATCCCGGTCGAAAACACCACCATCAACAACTACGGTGATGCCGCCAGCGGCGCCCCGGCAGCGGGTGGTCCGGCTGACTGGGACAACTCTACCCAAAGCGCGCAGCCCGACCCTAACTGGGACGATAATAGTGGCGGCGGCTGGGACAACAGTCAGGACAACAGCAGCGGCGGCGGGTTCGACGACAACTCGCTCTAGGCATGTGGGCCGAACACCGCGACCAGGTTCAGCCGGAGTGGCTGGACAGCAACGGCCACATGAACCTGGCCTATTACGTCGTGGTGTTCGACCGCGGCACCGACGCCTGGCTCGACATGGCCGGGCTCGGCCCGGCCTTCCGCGCCAGGACCAGTCGCAGCACCTTTGCGGTCGAGAGCCATGTCCTCTACCGCAAGGAAGTCCGGCTCGGGGATGCGCTCCTCGTCCGGACGCGCCTGGCCGAGGGTGGCGGAAAGCGGCTGCATCTGCTGCATGAAATGAGCTCCGGCGACGCCATGGTCGCCATGCAGGAAGTCCTGTTCCTCCATGTCGACCTCGGCACGCGCCGCACCGCCCCGTTGGCGGAAGAGGACGCCGCCAGGGTGTCGGCCCTGTTGCCGCCACCGGGCGTGGCGCTGCCGGATTGGGCGGGTCGCCGGGTCGGCCAGGCACGTTGATAAGGTTTTAACCTCCTTTGATTAGCGTTCGGGCAGAACTGACCCGAGTGCGCAATGCCCCGCATGCCCGACACATACATCAACCGTTTGCCGTTCGGCCCGCTTCTGGTTGGCGTCTCGATCCTGCTGCATGGCGGATTGGCCGCGGCGATCCTGTTTGCCGAGGGCGCAGACCTTACCACCTGGTTGATGGCGACCGGCCTGCTGGCGCTAGCATCGATGATGCTTGCCGGCCTGGTCTGGTGGGGCCTGGCGCCACTGCGTGAAGGTGCGGTGTCCACCATACGCCCCGCAGGCGTGGTTGGCGTCGCATTGTGGCGGGAGGTCGGTCTTCGCGGCACCATTACCAAGCTGCAAACGCAGGTGGCGCAAAAGGACGCGGAACTCTCCGAACTCGCCTTGCGCCATGCCGAACAGATTGGTTCGATCCGCAAGCTGCAGCAGCGCATGACCCGCGAGATTGCCGGTGAAACCCATGCAGCCGATGCCGTGGGCACGGCAACGGCGGGCGTGGTTGACGGCATGGAAGCCGCCTCGCGCGAAATGGCCGCCGTCCGCGGCGCCGCCGAACTCGCCGCCAAAGGCATCCAGGAAGTCGCCGGCGCGTCCGAGCAACTATCCGCTTCCATCGGCGAAATCGCTGTCCAGGTCGCTCGCAGCGCCGAAAGCGCCCGTCAAGCCGCCGCCGAGAGCAAGCGCACCGACGAATCGGTCGAGGAACTGGCCAACGCCGCCGGCCGCATCGGCGACGTTGTCCGCTTGATCGGCGACATCGCCGCCCAGACCAATCTGCTAGCGCTAAACGCCACCATCGAAGCCGCCCGTGCCGGCGACGCCGGTCGTGGCTTCGCGGTCGTCGCGGGCGAGGTGAAGAACCTTGCCGCACAGACCGCCCGCGCCACCGAGGAGATCGGCGGACAGATCGCCGCCATGCAGGCCGCCACCCAGGGCAGCATCGTCGCCATCCGCGCCATCTCCGGCCGGATTGAGGATATCAGCACCCTGGCAGCCCAGGTCGCCTGCGCGGTGGAAGAACAGGGCGCTGCCACGGCGGAGATCGCTAGCAGCGTGCAGCGTGTCGCCGTTGGCACCGGCACCGTGGCCGACGCCATCGGCCGTGCAGAACAGGCGTCCGAGGCTGCCCGGTCCGGCAGCGTCGCCATCGCCCAGGCGGTGAATGGCATGGACAAGCGCCGCGCCAGCCTGCTGGTGTCGGTAGAAGGCCTGGCGGTGCTCGACGCCGCCTAGCCGAGCGGCTTGGCCACCGGGGTCGCAATCTGCAACCAGGCTGGCAACTGCGTCGTGATCGGAACGCCACAGTCCAGCTTGGCCTCCAGCGCATCCACACGGATGAGCGCCAGCCCAAGCATTCCCTTGCTGGACCGCATCGTGCCGACATCCACCCCGTCCCGAAGCACCGGCGTGCCCGGCGCAGGCAGCGGCGAATCTGCCGTTACGGGCACCAGGCGACGCTTCACCAGGCCGCGATACTTCGTTCGTGCCGTCAGTTCCTGGCCCATGTAACAGCCCTTGGTCCAGGACACCCCACCGAGCTCGTCGAACCCGGCCTCCAGCAGCACACTCTTATCCACTTCCATATCCCGCGTGCCATCCGGCAGGCCGAGCCTCAGGCGGTGGTAGTCGTAATCTTCCGCCTCGGTGGTGGTAGCAAGGTCGTTGCCATACACGCGCCACCCGGCCTTCGGCAGCCGTGGGTCGGCGACCACCAAACCGGACTCCGGCGCGGTCGAACCCCAGCCGGCGTAAACTTCCAGTGTATCCGGCTCCACTGTTACCTTGGCGCGCAGGCGAAACCGGGTCAGTCGCTGGGCGAGGTCGTCGCGCTGCCCGGCCTCCACGTCCAACAGCAGCCGATCGCCATCGGCGATGATGAAGAAATCCGCCAGATATTTGCCCTGCGGCGTCAGCAATGCGGCCCACACCGCATGGCCTGCGGTCGCCAGGCTGACGTCGTTGGACACCAACCCCTGCAAATAGGTCACCCGATCATCCCCGGTGACGGACAGGACGGCGCGGTTGGGCAGGCGGGCAAGGTGGGACATGCATCGCAGTTAGGCGGAGCGTGCCCCCGTAACAAGCGGGGCCTTCCCCGCAAACGCGAGCGGCTGTAACACAGCCCCCGTGCGGATCCTGTTCATCACCGCGACGCGGATCGGCGACGCGGTCCTGTCCACCGGGTTGCTCGACCATCTGTTGCGGCTGCATCCGGACGCGCGGTTTACCATTGCCTGCGGGCCGGTGGCAGTCGGCGTGTTCGACCGCATGCCGAATCGTGAGCGAACGCTCGTCATGGAAAAGCGCCGCTACGACCGCCACTGGCTAACGCTATGGTCGCAGACAGTCACCACATTGTGGGATCTGGCGGTCGATCTGCGTGGCTCTGCAATCACCCTCCTCATCCCCGCCAGGCATCGCGCCATCATGCGCGGCGGGCGCCGGCCGGGCCATCGGCTGACCCACTTGGCCGGCACGTTGAACTTGTCCACGCCTCCGCTGCCCGTCACCTGGTCCGCGCCGGAAGACCACGCTCGCGCTGCGGCGCTATTGCCGCCGGGCGCCCCGATCATCGCACTGGGGCCGACTGCCAACTGGTCCGGCAAGGTCTGGCCCGCCGATCGCTTCGTCGCCCTTTTCCGCGCCCTGGAACCATCGCTACCCGGCGCCCGCGTCGCCATCTTCGCCGGTCCTGGCGAGGCGGAGCGCGCGATGGCCGCCCCCGTCCTGGCCGCGTTGCCCAGCGCCATCGACCTGGCAGGCAAGCTCACCTTGGCGGAGGCCGCAGCTTGCCTGGCCCGGTGCCGCCTGTTCGTAGGCAACGATTCCGGCCTCATGCACCTGGCCGCCGCGGCCGGCACGCCCACGATCGGCCTGTTCGGCCCCACCCCGGCCAGCGAATATGCCCCCGCCGGCCGGATCGCCACCGCCGTGCTCGCGCCCGGCACGCCCGGCCGCGCACCGATCGAGGATTTGCCCGTCGATCTGGTCGTCGCCCGCGCGAGGGAGATGCTGTGAAGGTCGCCCACCTCATGGCCGGCGCCCCGAATGGCGGGGCAGAATTGTTCTTCGAGCGGCTGACCCTGGCGCAATACCGAGCCGGCGACACCGTCCTGCCCATGATCCGCACCGATCCCGGCCGCGCCGCGCGATTGGCCGAGATGTCCCCCGTCCAACTGTCATTCGGCGGTGCGCTGGACCTGCACACTCGCCCGCGCCTGGCCGCCGCCCTCCGGGAATTCGCCCCCCGCGTCGCCGTCGCCTGGATGAACCGGGCAGCCCGCTTCGCGCCGCGCGGCGACTGGGTGCTGGCGGGGCGGCTGGGCGGCTATTACGACCTGCGATACTACCGCAATTGCGACCATCTCATCGGTAATACCCGCACACTGGCGGAGTGGATCGTGGCCCAGGGCTGGCCCGCAGCCCGCACCCATTATCTGCCCAATTTCGCCCCCGACCTGTCCGGCGCTGCGCCCGAGCGCCTGGGCGTTCCCGCCAAACGCAAACTGGTGCTCGCCCTCGGCAGGCTGCACCGCAACAAGGCGTTCGATGTCCTCATTCGCGCCCTGCCACGCTTGCCCGGCGTCCACGCCATCATCGCGGGCGAGGGACCGGAACTGGAGCCATTGCAGGCGCTCGCCCGCCAATCCGGCGTAGTCGACCGTGTGATCTTCCCCGGATGGCGGCAAGACACCGCCTCCCTGCTGGCCGGTTGCGACGTGCTCGCTTGCCCCTCACGCCATGAACCGCTGGGCAACGTGGTGGTGGAGGCGTTCGCCGCCGGCCGCCCCATCGTCGCCACCGCTGCCGACGGCCCCCGTGAACTGATCCGCCCCGGTGAGGACGGCCTGCTCGTTCCGTTGGAGGATCACGAGGCGCTGGCCAACTCGCTGGGCCTGGTGCTGGGCAACCCCCGCTTCGCCGCGGCGTTGGCAAAGGCTGGGCGCGCGCGTTACGCGGCCGAATTCGCCGAGGCCCCCGTCCTGGATCAGTGGCGCGGCTTCCTCGCCACTGTGGAGAAACCCTGATGTGCGGCATTGCCGGCCTGGCCCTGGAGCCGGGCGCGCAACCCCCGTCCGCAACGGTGGTGGGCGCCCTGTCCCATGCGCTCGCCCATCGCGGGCCGGACGGCGGCGGCAACAGCACGGTCGGTCGCACCGCCTTGCTGCAGACCCGCCTGGCGATCATCGACCTGAAGACCGGCGATCAGCCCCTCTATGCCGGCGCCGCCACCCTGGTCGCCAATGGTGAGGTATACAATTACCGCGAGCTATCACCCGGCCTCACGCTGGCAACCGGCAGCGATTGTGAGCCGCCGCTACACCTCTGGCGCCAGCAGGGCACCGCCTATGCCGAACGCCTGCGCGGCATGTATGCGATCGCCATCCACGACCGCGCCACCCACAGCCTGACGCTGACGCGGGACCGGTTTGGCATCAAGCCGCTCTACACCGCGTCGGTCCCTGGCGGAATCGCCTTCGCCTCCGAACCACAGGCCCTGCTGGCGTCCGGCCTGGTCAAGCGTGGTGTGCGCACGGCGGCACGCGACGAACTGCTGCAGATCCAGTTCACCACCGGCGCGGACACCATCTTCCCGGGCATCCAGCGCGTCCTGCCCGGCGAGACGGTACGCGTCGTCGATGGCCACGTCGTCGACCGCACCCGCCTCGCAGCCCTGCCGGATGGCCCGCCCGAGGAGATTGGCGAGGACGCTGCGCTCGCCCGGCTGGATGCCGCCCTGGAGGAGTCTGTCGATCTGCACCAGCGAAGCGACGTCCCCTACGGCATGTTCCTGTCTGGCGGCGTGGACAGCGCCACTGTGCTGGCCCTGATGGCCCGGCTGAACACCGAACCCGTGCGCGCCTACACCGCCGGTTTCGACGTGCCCGGCGCTGCCGACGAGCGGGCGCAAGCCGCAAATTTGGCCCGCGCCGTCAACGCCCACCACGAATCGATCGAGGTGACGGAGGCGATGGTCTGGGCCGAACTGCCCCGGATCGTCGCCGCCATGGACGACCCGGCAGCCGATTACGCGATCATCCCCTCCTGGTTTCTGGCCAAACGGGCGCGGCAGGACGTCAAGGTCGTGCTGTCGGGCGAGGGCGGCGACGAGTTATTCGGCGGCTACGGCCGCTATCGCAGCGCCATGCGCCCCTGGTGGCGTGGCGGCCGTGGCATGCGCACCCGCGGCACGTTCGACAAATTGGGTGTGCTGCGGTCCAGCCTGCCGGGCTGGCGCGACGGCATCGCCGCAGCCGAGTCGAGCGCCACGGCGGGTGGCCGCAGCCGCCTGCAGGTGGCGCAGGCGACCGACATGGCGGACTGGCTACCGCACGACTTGCTGTTGAAGTTGGATCGCTGCCTCATGGCGCACGGCGTCGAAGGCCGCACACCCTTCCTGGACAGCGGCGTCGCCGCCGCGTCGTTTCGCCTGCCAGATGCACTGAAGGTGCAGGGCGGCCGCGGCAAATGGCTGTTGCGCCGTTGGCTGGAAAAGAACTTCCCCGAAGCCCGGCCCTTCGCGCCGAAGCAGGGCTTCACCGTGCCGATCGGTACCTGGATCGCAGGGCAGGGCACTCGGCTCGGCCCGCTCGTCGCCGCCCAGCCTGGCGTGGCGGAGATCGCCGATCCCGACCGCGTCACCGCCCTGTTCCGCAACGCCACCGGCCGGCACGAGAGCTTCGCCGCCTGGTCGCTGCTGTTCTACGCCCTGTGGCACCGCGCCCATATCGAGGCGCTGCCGATTCAGGGCGACGTATTCTCCGTCCTCGCGGCGTAGCCTACTGCAGCAGCGCGGCCCGCTCCGCCATCACCTTGTGCAGCAGACGCGATAGGGCCTCGACCGAGTAGGGCTTTTGGATCAGCTCGAAGCCATGCCGCCCCTCCGCCGCCAGGACCGAGCTATAGCCGCTGGTGAGCACGATCGGGATGCCAGGAAACCGCTCCTGCACGATATGGGCGAGTTCGACGCCGTTCATGCCGGGCATGATCACGTCCGAGAACACCAGATCGAACCGTCGCGCCGGCTCCGCCAGCAACGCGAGGGCTTCGGTCGCATTCGCCGCCCAGGTGGTGTGATAGCCAAGGTCGCTCAACATCTCGGTCGAGAACTGGCCGACCGCGTCGTTGTCTTCCACCACCAGTACCTCGCCGTGATGCACATTGGCTGCCTGGACATGCGTGGCTTCGGGCTCGGCCGTGTCCACCACTGGTGCGTCTGCACGCGGCAGATACAGCGTGAAGATCGCCCCGCTTCCGGGTGGGCTGGCCACCTGAATGTCGCCCCCGGATTGCTTGGCGAACCCGAAAACCTGGCTCAACCCCAGCCCGGTGCCCTTGCCGACTTCCTTGGTGGTGAAGAATGGCTCGAAGATCGTGTCCATCGTATCGGTGGGGATGCCGCTGCCGGTATCGGCGATCGAGAGCGCGACGAACGCGCCCGGCTTGGCAGCCTGGCCGCGGATCGACGGCATCGTGTCGACCTCGGCCAGCTTGATCGACAGCCTGCCTTCGTCGCTCATCGCGTCGCGTGCGTTCACCGCCAGATTGACCAGTGAGGTTTCGAACTGGCCGATATCCGCCTTGGCAAAACAGGCCGGGGAGCAGAGGTGAAGATCGATCCGCACCCGCGCCCCCACGAGCGGGCGGATCAGTTCGGCCACGTTCTCCACCTGATGGCCGACATCGAACACCTCGGGCTTCAACGGTTGTCGCCGGGCAAACGCCAGCAATTGCCCGGTCAGCTTCGATGCCCGGGCCACCGTCTCGGTGATCGCGTTCATGTAGCGCCGGCGTCGTTCCTCCGGCAGGTCGGGCTTGCGCATCAGGTCGACCGAGGACCCGATCACCGTCAGCAGATTGTTGAAGTCGTGCGCCACGCCACCGGTCAGTTGCCCGACCGCCTCCAGCTTTTGCGACTGGCGAAGCTGCGCCTCCGCCCGTTCGCGCTCCACCACTTCGGCCTGCAACTGGCTCAACGCGGTCTGCAGGTCCTCGGTGCGTGTCTCGATCAACTGCGTCAGTTCCTCGCGCGACCGGGCAAGGGTCTCCCGGGCGGCAACGATCTCCTCGATGTCGGTGCAGGTCCCCATCCAGCGCAGCACATTGCCATGGCCGTCGCGGATCGCCGTCGCCCGGCTCAGCACCCAGATGTAGCGCCCGTCATCCCGCCGCAGCCGATACTCGATCGTATAGTCGTCTCCGGTGGCAACACTGTGCCGCCAGGTCGACCATGCCTCGGATCGATCATCGGCATGCACCAGATCCCGCCAGCCATGGCCGGACCCGAAGCCATGCGGAATGCCGGTGAATGCGAACCATCGCTCGTTATAGAAGTCGTGCTCGCCATCCGGCCCGGCGGACCAGACGATCTGCGGCATCGATTCGGTAATGGCGCGGAACTTGGTCTCGCTCTCCCGCAACTCGGCCACGCGCGCCCGCGCCTCATACTGCCGCCGCCGCGCGCCCAACGCCGAGCCGACGGTGCGCAGGAACCCCTCCGCATGCAGTGGCCTCTCCAGCAGAATCACGTTGCCGAGGCTGTCCAACCGCTCCAACGCCCGCATTGCGCGGGCTTCCCGGCGGCCATGACCCAGTACGACGAAGGGAAAATCCGACCAGGGCGGCTGGCCAGCCAACCACGCTTGCAGCGGGGCAAGGTCGGTATGCCCCAATGCCTCTTCCGCCACGATGGCAAGCGCACCCCCGACTTCCAGCGCCGCCACCAATGCCGCGATGTCTGCGCAGCGCTCGACGACCTGCGCCTTGGCGGACAGTAACTCTCCAATCACGGCGCCGTCTCGGCCATGTGGGGCCAGGATCAAGACACGATTTTCCATCGGCGGAGTCGCTACGGTTGGCCTCGCGGTAACAGCGACTGATGGTCGCCGTCATAGGTCGGGCTGCCGCTCAAAACGCCATGGAAGTTTCGCAGCGGCGGTCCCACAACCAGACCGCCTACGCCAATCCGATATTCCCGAATGGTGTTCTCGTGGTCGCTGGTGCGGGTCTTGACTACCGAAATTGCCTTCCGGACCTCACCGCTTGCCTCGAAGAAACGCATGAACATGATGCTGTCCGCCAGATAGCTTAGATCGACGTCAACGCGCAGGTCCCCAACAAGTCCGTGGTAGCCGAGCACCAACAAGGTCACGATCCCGAGTTGATTGAGGTAGCTCAGCAACTCATGCATTTGCAGCGCCAGGTAGTTGTTGTCCGGCATCGCCTTGAGGTAGGCGTTGAGGCTGTCGATGCAGATCATGTGGGCGCCGTGCTGCTCGATGGCCTCGCGGACCGCCCCGGCAAATTCGCCCGGTGACAACTCTGCCGGGTCGATCTGGCGGATCAGCAGGGTGCCAGACTCCAGATACGGCCCGAAATCCATCCCCAACGCGGCCGACCGGACGAGCAGCGTGGACAGGCCTTCGTCGAACAGGAAATACGCGGCGCGGTCACCGCGTTCCAGCGCGGACATGATACAACGGAGCGAGGTCGTGGTCTTGCCAACGCCGGCCGGCCCGCTCAACAGCGTGCTCGTACCAGGCACCAGACCACCGCCGAGCAGCCCATCCAGCTCGCGAACCCCCGTCGAGACGGCGTCCAGCGAGAAATCCCGATGATGTTCGCTGGCGATCAGGCGCGGATACACGCGCAAGCCACCGCGATCGATGACGAAATCGTGCTGACCACCACGATATTTCACACCGCGATATTTCACGACCCGCACCTGCCGTCGCTCTTTCCCAAAGCCGCTCTGGATCTGCTCCAGCGTGATGACGCCATGCGCGATGCTGTGAAGCTGCAGGTCGCCAGGGTCTGCGGTACGGTCGTCCAACACCAGCACGGTGCAGTGCTTGGTCGCGAAATAGTGTTTCAATGCCAGGATCTGCCGCCGGTAGCGCAAGGGGTTCTGCGCCAGCAGCCGCAATTCGGACAGGCTGTCGAGCACCACGCGTGTCGGCGTCAACTCGTCGACCTTTGCCATGACGCCGCGGACGGTCTCGCCCAACTCCACATCCGACGGATGAAATACCGATTGTTCCTGGTCGACGTTCAACCCGTCTGCCGTCACCAATTCGAAGATCGTCAGCGCGTCCAGGCTCCAACCGTGCGAGGCGGCAACCTCCGTCAGCTCGACTTCCGTCTCCGACAACGTGATGTAAAGACCTTGTTCACCCTGCGCCGCGCCTTCCAGCAGGAAGTTTAGTGCCAGCGTGGTCTTCCCGGTACCTGGAGTACCTTCCACCAGATACAGGCGGTTCCGCGTCAGTCCACCGCTCAGCACGTTGTCCAACCCGGCGATCCCGATACGCGCCAGGCCGAAAGCTTCCTTGGTCACCTGCAATGCTCCTTGCTGGACCCGTCTTTAAGAGGATTTGCTCCGAAAGTCTCTCGTGCGCAAAGCAGCTAGGCGGTGACGCTGGCGACGACGCCCAGTTCCTGCTCCATCGCCTGCCGCATCAGGAATTTCTGCATCTTGCCAGTCACCGTCATGGGGAACTCATCCACGAACTTGACGTAGCGCGGCACCTTCTGGTGCGCGATCTTGCCACGGCAATAGGCGCGGACATCGTCCTCGGTCAGTCCTGACCCAGGACGCCGCTTCACCCAGGCGCAAAGCTCCTCCCCGTAACGCGGATCCGCCACGCCGAAGCACTGCACGTCCAGGATCGCAGGGTGGCCATACAGATACTCCTCCACCTCCCGCGGGAAGACGTTCTCCCCACCGCGGATCACCACGTCCTTCAGCCGCCCGACGATGTTGCAATAGCCTTCCGCGTCGATCACGGCCAAATCGCCAGTATGCATCCAGCGAGCGGCGTCGATCGCCTGCTCGGTCCGCGGTTGGTCGTCCCAGTAGCCGAGCATCACGCTGTAGCCGCGGGTGCACAACTCACCGGGCACGCCACGCGGCACGATCCGCCCTTCTGCGTCCACGATCTTGACCTCCAAATGCGGATGGACGCGCCCCACCGTCGACACCCGGCGCTCCAACGGGTCATCCGCCGTGGTCTGGAAGCTGACGGGGCTGGTCTCCGTCATGCCGTAACAGATGGTGATGTCGCGCAGATGCATGCGATCCACCGCCCGCCGCATCACCTCGATCGGGCAGGGCGACCCGGCCATGATACCGGTGCGCAGGCTCGACAGATCAAACTCGGCGAACCGGGGGTGCTCCATTTCCGCGATGAACATGGTCGGCACGCCGTGCAGCCCGGTGCACCGCTCCTCCGCCACCGTCTCCAGCACCGCCAGCGGATCGAAACCCTCGCCGGGATATACCATGCAAGCGCCGTGGGTGATCGCCGCGAGGTTGCCCAGCACCATGCCGAAGCAGTGATACAGCGGCACAGGGATGCACAGCCGATCCTCCGCCGTAAGCCGCATCGCCTCGCCGATGAAGAAGCCATTGTTCAGCACGTTGTGGTGGGTGAGGGTGGTGCCCTTCGGATTGCCGGTGGTGCCGGAGGTGAACTGGATGTTGATCGGGTCGTCGAACTGCAGCGTGTCGCGCAATGCTGCCAGCCGCGCCCGCTCCGCCGCCCCGGCCAATTCGGCCACGCCATCGAAGCCAATGGTGCCCGCGCTCGCGCCGCCGATCTGGATCACGATCCGCAGGCTGGGGACCCGCGCCGATCGAAGATGGCCGGGCTGGCTGCCGGCCAGCTCGGGGATCACTTCCCGCAACATGCCCATATAATCGCTGGTCTTGAACGCCGTCGCCGTCACCAGGGCCCGCACGCCCACCTTGTTCAGCGCGTATTCCAGCTCCGTTACGCGATAGGCCGGGTTGATGTTGACCAGGATGATGCCGGCCTTCGCGGTGGCGATCTGCGTCACCAGCCACTCCGCATTGTTCAGCGACCACACCCCAACGCGGTCACCAGGCTCCACCCCCAGCGCCAGCAGCCCGGCAGCGAACGCCTCCGCGCGCGCATCCAGCTCCGCATAGGTCCAGCGCACGCCCTGGCTGCGCACCACCAGCCCGGGCCGATTGCCCCACCGCGCCACCGTCCGTTCGAAACTGCGGCCCAGCGTTTCGCCCAGAAGCGGGACGTCCATCGCGCCGTGAACGTAGCTCAGCGCCTCGGTCACTGCCGTATCCCCTGGTCGTTATGATCCCGGGATGCTCGCGTGTCCGGATGAGGTGGTCAATCGCCGATCACGACCCGCTGAACCAGTTGTAGCCCTGGTCCTCCCAATAGCCGCCCGGATAGTCGTTGGTGACGAACATGGACATGATGTATTTCGGGTTCTTGAAGCCCAATTTCGTCGGCACCCGTAGCTTCATCGGAAACCCATATTCCAGCGGCAGGGGCGTCGTTCCGTAATCCAGCGCCAGGATGGTCTGCGGGTGCAGTGCAGACGCCATGTCGACGCTGCTGTAATACCGGTCGGCGCATTTGAACCCGATATAGCGTGCCCGCAAATCCGCCCCGATCCGCTCCAAGAACGTGCGGAACGGCACTCCGCTCCATTGGCCGATGGCGCTCCACCCCTCGATGCAGATGTGCCGGGTGATCTGCCCGGCCTGGGGCAGCGTGCGCAGCCGGGCCAGCGGCCAGGGCGTTTTGTCCTCCACCAGCCCCGACACCTCCAGCGCCCAATCGCCGCCATCCACCTCCGGCGCGTCATCCACAGCGTAGAAGGCGTTGAACGGGAACGGCTTGGTGATCTGGCTGGCATCGTAGGTCGGCGCCAGGCGGTTGGGATCGAACAACAGCGCTTGCACACGGTCGTTGAAGCGGGACATCGCCCACAGCACTTTGTCCACCGTGTCACCGTCCTGCAGGCTGCAGCCGCTCAGCATCGTCAGCGCCCCCAGCGACAATCCGCCACGCAGGAACAACCGCCGCTCCACCCGACGCAGTGCCGTGCGGTGATCGTCGAGTTTGACCGGCGCGCGAGGTGGGTGAGGAATCATGAGGCAGTCTCCGAAGCATGCTCCCGCGCCCGGCCCGTGATCATCGACGGCAAGGTGCGGGGCACGAGCATGACCAGGGCGAGGTGGACCACGGTGAACCCGACGATCCCGCTCATGGCCACAAAGTGTAGCCGGCGCGCCACTTCATAGCCGCCGACCAGACCAGCCAGCGTCTGGAACTGCACTGGTTTCCACAGCATCAGCCCGGTGGCGACGGCCATCACGCCAAGTAGCAGCACCGCGATGTACAGCAGCCGCTGCACCGAATTATACACGCCGGTCTTGTGCGCCAAGCGAAAGCGGAGCGCGGCGATGAAATCACCCCAAATGTCCATCGGTCGCAGCGGCAGGAAGGATCGCTGGAAATGGCGGCTGATCAGGCCATAGCCGATATAGATCAGCCCATTCCCGACCAGCAGCCACATGGCCGCCAGGTGCCACGCGATGCTGCCGCCCAACCAACCGCCAAGGGTCGCCCAGCGTGGGAAGCTGAAGCCAAACAGCGGCGTGGCGTCGTAGATGCCCCACCCGCTCATCACCATGCAGACCATGGCGATCGCGTTCACCCAGTGCGTAAGGCGAACCAACAGTGGATGAACGAGGATCAAGCGCCCTCGGGAAGGATCCCGGCGCGATGCGGAGATCATGGTCGTCTAGCCTCCATGAACGGACCAGAGGTCCGCGTTTCCAATGCACTCGCGCCGGGTGCCCGGTGTTAGGTCGGCGTGTTACATCGGCGGCGTGATGCCGTCCTTGCCAACGTTCACGCCGGCGGCCGTGATCGTGCCATCGGCGGCGCGGGTGCCGTTGACGATGACATGGGCGCCGGGAACGATGATGTTGCGATCGGCCAGTTCCAGCGACACGATGGGAACATCGTCGGGGATCACGATCTTCTTCTCGCCGCTGCCGTAATCCACCGTCATCATGCGACCGCTTGTCGTCTCGAGCTTACCAACCGTGCCATTCGTCATGCTGCTGGACGGACCCAGATCCCAAGCGTAGCTGCCCTGGCCGGCGCCCTTCATGGCGGGCGGGAACACCGTGACTTCCAGCGCCTTCAGCGTGCCGTCAGGCTGCGGAGCCGCTGCGGAGCCGATGTAGCTGCCGGGCTGGATGTCGGCGATCTTGGACTTGATGACTGACACAACGCGGAAGGTCGCCGGTAGCACGATGTGCTGCTTGGCGCCGTCGCGGGTGGTGAGGTCTAGCCCATCAGGCGTGACCGCGTTCACGGTGCCGCGAATGCGAGCCGGGCCAGGTGCGGCCGGGGTGGTCTGCGCGAAAGCGCCGCCGCCCGCGAGGGATAGGCTGCCCAGAAGGCCCAGCATCAAGCGTCTGTTCATGGTCTAACCTCAGTGTGATGTGCCCTGGCATGCACGCCGCCGGTTGCCCAGCCTTGCCATTGCCAGCATCAACGCCCCGGCCCCCCGGATATTCCCACGGCACCAAAAGTTTCTTTTGGCCTCTGATGCTGGAATAAATCGGGATCTGCAGCGTTGACCGGATATCGAAGGGCACACAACCATCTCCCAGCCGACATCCATCATCGCCGAGATTGAGGAGAACATACCGGCCCTGCGCCGCTACGCCTGGGCATTGCTGCGAAACCGGGACGACGCGGACGAACTGGTGCAGGATTGTCTGGTCCGCGCGCTTGGCCGGCTCCCAACGCCGTCCAGCGACCTCGCGGTGCGGCCATGGCTGTTCACCATCCTGCACAACCTCAGCGTTAGCCGCTGGCGGACCCTACGCCGCCGGGGCCGCAGCGTGGACGCCGCCACGATCGACCTGCCGATACCGCCGCCGCAGGAATGGAGCCTGGCGGCCCGCGACATGATGCAGGGCCTGCGCGACCTACCCGACGAACAGCGCCAGGTGCTGCTGCTGGTGGGTGTGGAGGGGTTGGAATACCGCGAGGCCGCCGCGGTGCTGGGGCTGCCCATCGGCACCGTCATGTCCCGCCTCAGCCGCGGCCGCGACGCCCTGCGCGCACGCATGGAAGGACGCGAGCGCCCGGCGCTGCGTCGTGTGAAATGAGCGACCGTATTCCCGACCCCCGCCCGGTGCAGGAGGAGGAACTGCACGCCTTTGTCGACGACCGCCTCGACCCGGAGCGTCGGGAGGCGGTGGCACGGCGCTTGGCCGTCGACCCGGCGTTGCAACGCCGGGTCGACGACTGGCGCGCCCAGCGCGACATCTTGCGGGACGCTCTCGCCTTCCGCCACCGCGAGCCGATCCCGCCGGCGCTGAGCCTGTCCAGCCTGGCGGAGGCGCGGTTGGCCGCGGGCAGCCGCGGCAATCAGTGGCGCCTCGCCGCCAGTATCGTGCTGGCTCTGGCGGTCGGCGGCGCCGGCGGCTGGCTGGCGCACGGCCCGCAAAACCCCACCGAAATCGCACGACTGAGTATGGAGGCCGCTTCCGCCTACCGCACCTTCGCCAACGACTCGGCCCATGCCATCGAGTTGCGGCCAGATAGCGCGATCGAACTGACGGGGCTGATCACGCAGAAGCTCGGCCGGTCCGTCGCAATCCCCGACCTCACGGCCCTCGGCTACCATTTGTTGGGCGGCCGGATGCTGGCCGTTATGTATGGCCCGGCGGCGATGCTGATCTACGAGGACGCGCAGCACAACCGCATCACCGTCTACATCCAGCCGATGCGCCGGGGCGACGAGATGCCGATGCGGTCGGTCGATGCAGGCACAGTCGACGGCTATGCCTGGATCAACCGCCAGATCGGCTACAGCGTGATGTCGGAGGGCGATCGCGCCCGCTTACATTCCATCGCCAACCGCGTGCGGGACAGCGTCGGCCTGTAGCCGGTCCCGATAAGGACCAGCCTTCGCCGTATCGAGTTCGGCGCGCATCAGGGCGTTCACATCGCGAACATGCGTCACGATGTCGTCCCGGCCTATATAGCCGTAGACTTCGCGGTTATCGATATATTGGGGAACGCCCGCCTGCCGGGCCCGGTCGCTGAAGATCACGAACTCATACCGGTCCGACCCGTCGGAATAGCCGAGATGCGGGATGACGTCGGCCCGAACGAGGTAGGTGCAGTGCACCAGCGGCAACTCGATCAAGCCACATACCCGGCGTTCCAGCACCCAGTGGTACTGCTCGCACTCCGCGTAGTAACCGGTCTCCGTCGTCTGCGCGAAGAAGTTCGAATAGTAGCTCCCGCGGTCTGCCGAGCGTAGGAGCGGCGCCACGATGGGCAGGTTGCTGGCAACCAGGTTCCGCAGCGTATGCGGCCGAATGAAATTGTCGGTGTCGGCCATGAGCAGGAAGTCGCAGCGATACTCCAGCGTCTTCTGCAGGCAACTATTGCGCAGATGGCTGAGCACCGCGAAGCGCAGCGGGTTCCACTCATGTACGTCGAACTGCTCGACCGGGACGGGCAGGTTGGTTGGGTCGAACTCGATATGGTCGTACATCGGACGAACCCGATCGACCCAATCGTGCAGGATCTGCGCTGTGTCGTCCGTGTTGTTGTTGGTGCGGATGTACAGGGTGATCGCGGTTTTCGGGTAGTCCAGTGCCTCGATGCATTCCAGATATAGCGGCAGCGCGACCGCCGCCTGCTTGGCCAGGATCGCCACCATCACCCGCGGAGGATCGTCCAACCGGGCGCACAGGTCGCGCGGGGTTTGCGGTATGAACTGATCGACGAAGCTCTGTTGGCCGAAACTGGCGGGTTGCGGCAGCTTGGCGAGCGCGAATTTCGCATTTGCGCTCACCCGCGTCCGCTCCTGCGCCGGCAGAGTATCACCGCCCAGCAGCGCCGTGCTGGCCGCCAGGCTCTCCGCATAGGCGCCGGTCCAGTAGGCGGCGATGGCGAACTCGTCGGGCAGGCGGTAATCATAGATCGGCGCTTCCACGAACAACCCGCCGACTGGCTTCGGCCGACCCATCCCGCGCCTGGCAAACGCGTAGGCCTGGGCGGAGCGGCCATTCTGGTTACACAGCCGTGCCGCGTCGTGCAAAGCCTCGACCCGTGCCGGGTTGATAGCGGATGCTCGGTCGTAAATGGCCAGCGTATCGTCCAGATCGTGACCGGTCCGCTGCATCATCCGCCCGGCCGAGAGCAGGCTGACATAGACTTCCTCGCTCCAGAAGCCCATCGCACTGCGTTCCAGGAACCGTGCCAGCGCCTTATCCGGCTGCCCGGCGTCGCGCAGGCTCTGGGCCAGATAGTAGGTGTAGCGCGACCGCAAGAACGCATCGGTCTCGGTATCCAGCGTCCGCTCCAGCAGGGCAGCGTCATCCAGGTATTTCTGCGGGTTCTTGCTGCGGCCGCCATGAGTGCCGCATTTGATGCTCAACCCGGTCGCACGCGCATGGGTGAACTCACTGAGTGCATCGACGAACTCATGTAGGACGCCCCTATAGGCGAACGGCCGCCGGTTGCTAAGGATTTGCGGGCGAGCATAAAGGATGCTCCCCAGTCGGATATCCATGTCGTAGTAATCGTGATGCAGCGTGGCCTTGAAGGCGGCGGGTTCGAAATCCGCCGCCATCTCCAGCACATCATCGGCGTCTATCACCAGGGCGTAATCGATATCCTGGTTCTGACGCAGCCGGTCCAACCCGATGCTGCGGTTGGTCGCGAAATCCTGCCAGTCTGCCTGGAAGACCTCACCTTGCATGGCGTGGTCCGCTAGGTAACTGCGGATGATCGACTGTGTGCCGTCCGTGGAACCTGTATCCTCGATCAGCACATAGTCGACCAGCCGGTGAACGCTTCGCAGGCACGTCTCGATCGTATGTGCTTCGTTTTTTACGATCATGCACAGGCCAATCTTCTTCACGCAGCGTCTCCGTTTTTATCGGGTTGCGGTTCGCGGTCCTTGCCTAGGCGGGCAGGCTGGCGTTGTGGGTGAGCGACTCGTTGCTTTCGGCGATCCCGACCAGCACCGCTGCCCGGCTGGTGCCGTTCGCCAGCAACCCGGTCCAGAACGAGCCGCCGGCGGTATCTGGCGTACGGCCGAGGCCTGCCTGGTAGAGGCTGCTGACGAACGCAGTGTCGCTCTGGCCTGCATGCAGGTTGATGAACTCCGACCGGGTGAAGAACCCCTCGGCGATCTGCAGCGGTGTCACGGTCGCAATCGCGGCCTGGATGTGATCGACCGCATCCTGGTCGATCTGGCGGCCTAGGCCAGTCTCGTAGAGCTCGTTCGCCGCCTTGGTGAGTGGGTTGTCGACGAACAGATTGGCTGTCGTCCCGGCCAGATGCGTTTTCGCCTCGTCCGAACTCGCGATGTCGACGGCGACCTGCGCGCGGCTAGTCCCACTCGCGAGTTGAGCGGTCCAGGAAGACTCGTCACTCCCCGTCCGGCCGAGCAGACCAGTGTAGAGCGTGTCGACGAACTGCGCGTCCGTCTGCGTGCCATACAGCGCAGCATACTCGGGGCTGTTGAGGAAATCGGCCCCAACCGTCACGTTCGACGCCCCGGCCGTCAGAATGGTCTGATAGAACGACGCCCCGGCAGCATCGGCAGTGCGCCCGAGCAAACCCTCATAGAGCCGTTCCACCATTGCCTGCGGTGTGTCTGCGCCCACGCTCAACGTGCCATCGACGAACTGCACCGCTTGCACGCCCTGGGCCAGGTTCAGCTTGCCGTCTGTTCCCGCCGCAGCCTGGGCTTGGGCAATGGTGAGGGTGCTGGTTGCCACGCCATTCACCGGGTCGGTAGTGGCCAGGATGGTCAAGCCGGAGGACGCAGTGGACGTGCCGGCACTCGTGGTCGCCGTCGCAGTGACGTTGTTCAGGCCTAACCCCAGGCTTGTCGTCGGCGTGATGCTGAAGGTGCCGTCGCTGTCGGCAGTGCCGGTGCCGATGGCGGTGGTCCCGCTATACAGCGTCACCAATGCACCCGGCGTCGCTGTGCCGGTGAACACCGGGTTGGAACCGGTGACGTCATCGGTCGATGCGATTTTCGGCGTGGTGACGCCGGTGCTGGTGCCGGTCGTGCCCGCCCCTGTCGAACCATCGGATGTGACTTCGTCACCCAATGGCGCCTGAATGGTGCTTCCAGTTGCGCCGGTGCTGCCTGCAGCAGCGCCAGTCGCCCCAGTAGCACCCGTCGCCCCCACCGCACCGATCGCGCCAGTCGCACCATCGGTCCCGTCGGAGCCAGCCGCGCCCGTCGCCCCATTTGCGCCCGTCGCCCCGGTTACGCCGTTGATCCCATTCGACCCTGCCGAACCGGTCGCGCCGGTGACGCCATTGGTCCCGTTGGAACCGCCGGCACCAGTGGCTCCCGTTGCCCCGATTGCGCCCGTTGCCCCGGTCGGCCCGCTTACACCATTGGTTCCATTGGAGCCCGCCGCACCCGTACCTCCGGTGGCACCGTTGGAACCATTCGCACCGGTGCCGCCTGTCGCCCCGGTCACGCCGTTGGTCCCGTTGGATCCCGACGCGCCGGCTGCGCCGGTGGCCCCATTGGAACCATCCGCGCCGGTGTTGCCAGTCGCACCGATTGCCCCGGTCGCCCCGTTGACGCCGTCGATCCCATTGGAGCCCGTGACGCCGGTAGCGCCATCGATCCCGTTGGCACCCGCCGCGCCAGTTGCGCCAGTGACGCCGTCAGTCCCGTTGGACCCGGCTGCCCCCGCTGCGCCGGTGGCGCCATTGATGCCATCAATACCCGCCAAGCCTGCGGTTCCGGTGGCACCGTTGGCGCCCGCCGCGCCAGTTGCGCCAGTGACGCCGTCAGTCCCGTTGGACCCCGCTGCCCCCGTTACGCCGGTGGCGCCATTGATACCGTTAGTACCTGCCGCGCCCGCTGTTCCGGTGGCACCGTTGGTCCCGTTGGCTCCCGCCGCGCCAGTTGCGCCGGTGACGCCGTCGGTTCCATTGGTGCCCGCTGCACCGGTGGCGCCATTGATCCCGTTGGTGCCGGCCGCGCCTGCTGTTCCGGTGGCACCGTTGGTCCCGTTGGCTCCCGCCGCGCCAGTTGCGCCGGTGATGCCATTGGTCCCATTCGAGCCCGCTGCACCGGTGGCGCCATTGGTTCCGTTTGTCCCTGCCGCACCTGTTGCGCCGATCGCACCATTGGTTCCGTCGGAGCCGGCTGTTCCGGTCGTGCCGGTGGCACCCACCGCGCCGGTTGCTCCGTTCGTGCCAGTCGCGCCGTTGGTCCCGTTCGTTCCGGAAACACCCGTCGCACCAGTTGCGCCAACCCCGCCAGCAATGCCGGCGGCACCGTCGACTCCGTTCGTCCCGGCAGCCCCTGTCGCACCCACCGCACCAGTGACGCCAATCGCGCCGGCCGCACCGGTGCCGCCGGTATCACCAATTGCGCCAGCAGCACCCGTGATGCCGGCAGCGCCAGTGACGCCAACAGCGCCAGTGACGCCAATCGCACCCGTCGCGCCGACTGCACCGGTGATCCCAATGGCACCGGTAATTCCGACTGCACCCGTTGCACCGATCGCGCCCGTCAGGCCGATGGCGCCCGTCAAACCGACTGCACCGGTGGCACCAATTGCGCCCGTTGCTCCGATGAGGCCAAGGATACCCTGCGCGCCCGCGGCGCCTGTCGCGCCGGCGTTACCCGTCGCGCCGGCGACGCCCGTGGCACCCGTCACGCCCGCACCCGTAGCACCTGCCGCACCGGTGACGCCGGTCGCACCGTCGGCCCCGGTCGCGCCTGCTGCGCCCGTTACACCCGCTGTGCCGGCCAGCCCAACCGTGGCGACGTAGTGTGGCGCCGTTGTGCCGGACGTCCAGGCCGCAACCCCGTTGGTAACGGTGAAAACCGCGGTGTAACCTGTGCTGTCGAGCACTTCGACCGTATATGCCGTGGGTTGAATTGCAGCGACGTAGCTGAAACCCCAGTTGTCGCCCTTCCCATCCACACCACCAAGGGTCAGCAGGCCCACCGTGGTGCTCGTGCTGCCAATGGCGATGCCGCCCGCTAAATACTGCGAGGATACGACGGACAGTGTAATTTGCCCGAGTAAGGCAGCATCGAACCCACCGAGCGTGATGATCTCAGACTGTGTGCCAGACATGTTATGCGCTTCCTATAGTAGTATCGACGGCCACGAAGCGCAGCACATCGATACAGTCCAAAACGATCCGTGTAGCCCGGAACATGGTCTGGGTTAGGACAGGCCTTCCCGCCAATTTTTTCCCGAAAACATCGTAGTCCGACGCAACGCGCGCACTGGCATAGACAGTGCAGAGACCCAACAACAGCGCCGACAAGGCGCGCTGACCCAGATATTCTCGGAAACTGATTGAAGAAACGTTATTAAAACGACCTCTATTCTGGTTTAATACTTAAAAACAAAGTAGTTAAACCATGAACATCGTCGCCATACAGTAAATGGTCATCGTGAATTCAGAATAAATTACCCGTGACGTCCGTGCAATCAACCGGCAGCGAACTGCCCCGGCACGCAGGAACTCCATGAAAAAGGGGGTATGCGACCGATGTCGCATACCCCCCTCGTTTAACGCGCCGGATCCGGCGGGCGCTCAGCGTGTGACGTCCGCAGTCATCTTATCGCACACCGCCCCGCCGCAGCTATGGGTGGCAATCACATCCCGGGCGGTGCAGCGTCGGCCGAGGGCGGGTGAACACCATGCGGCCCGCCTTCATGCCCCAAAGCGGTTGCGCCAGTTGTGCGACCGCGCCCTCGGCAGTCGTCGCATCCAACAGGACCAGATCCGCCACGCCACCCACGCGCAGGCCATAATCCGGCAACCGCATCAGCCGCGCAGCCTCCGACGTTACCATCTCCAAACAGCCCGCCAACTCCGCCGGGCGCGCGACCTGGCAAACATTGGCAAACAGGTTGGCCATGCGGAGCAAATTCGCATCGCCATACGGGGTGAAAGGGTTCAGCACATTATTCGTCGCCACCGAGCAGGTGACGCCCGCCCCCCGCAGCAACTGCGCCTGGGGCACGCCGCGCGGCACGGCATGGTCGTGGCTACGGCCCGTCAGAAACAGATCCGTCGCCGGTAACACCGTCACCGCGACTCCCGCGGAGGCCAAGCGCGCCGCCAGTGCCAGAAACGCTGCGCGCGGCAGCAATGATGATTGGCTCACATGCCCGATCGCGACCCGGCCGCCCCAACCGTATTCTTCGGTCTTATGACAAACGTAATCCGCCTGCATGCCGTCCGTCGTCTCACCCATGTCCAGATGCATGTCGATGTCGACGTCGAACTCGCGCGCCAGTTCGAAGATACGGTCGATCTGCCCGCGCGGGTCGCTGTCGATATAGGGCACCGCGCCGATCACCCGGGCGCCGCGACGCAGCCCTTCCTGCAATAGCGCGTCGGTCCCAGGGTTGTTCAGCAGCCCCTCCTGCGGGAACACGCACAGCTCGATATCGGCGGCCCAGGCGTAGTCGCGTGCCAATTGCTGCACGCCATCGAACCCGCGCATACCGATGCCGGGATCGACCTCCACATGCGTGCGGATGCGGGTAGTGCCCCAGGCGAGCGCCCGTTCCAGCGTCTGCCGGCCACGGTCGTAAACATCCTCGGCTGTAAAGCTCTGCTTTGCCGCAGCGGTCAGCTTCACCGCCTCGGCAACCGTGCCCTCGGCAGCGGTGCAGCGATCCAGGATGCAGGTCTTGTCCAGATGCAGATGTGTTTCGACGAAGCCCGGCACCAGCAGCATGCCTTCCGCCGCGACGGCCGGGGCGTCGCAGTCGATCACCGGGGCGACGGCGGCGATGCGGCCGTCAGCAATCCCGATATCCACCAGGCCGTCGCCGCCGGGGAGGCGGGCGCCGCGAACGATCATGTCCAAACTCATGGTGCAGTCCCCTGCAAGCGCGTCGCTCTTTCTGGCGCGTCATCCTTCAGCGCCACGCCGGACTGCCCGCGCGCCCGCATCGAGTCGAGCAGCCAAGCGATCTTCGCCGCCGCATCGTCGGGCGCCAACCCGGCGGGGCGGATGTTGGACACGCAATTACGGTCCGCATCCGTCGTTCCCATACCTGGTTGCCAGGTGAGGTAAGCGCCCAGACTATCGGGCGCGGACAGTCCGGGGCGTTCGCCGATCAGCACCAGCACCGCACTCGCGCCCAACGCGTTGGCGATCGCATCCCCAACCGCCACACGGCCCTGGCGCACCACCACCACGGGCGCCAGTCGCCACCGCGGCAAATGCGCCAATAACGCCGCCAGCACTGGGGGCGCATGGTCCTGCACCGCCCGGGCCGACAGCCCATCCGCCAGCACGATCGCCAGGTCATGCTCGCCACGGGGCAGGGTCGTGCCCGGCGCCAGTTGCCGGCCCAGATCTGGCCGTAATAGAAATGTCGCACGATCAGGCGCCGCAGTGTCGACCACCAGCATTTCGCCGATCGCCCCCGCCAGCGCCTCCGTATCCAAGGCCGCATGCACCGCATCGCGCGCCCTTGCATGGGCCAGGCGCAACGCCAGCAGCGGCGCGGTCCCCAACGAACCGCCGGTCGTATGCAGCCCGATCCGTGCCGCCGTCAGCGGCCGCAGCCGGCCCCACGGGTCGTCGGCCGGCACCGTCATGGCAGCAGCACCTGCATCGGCGCAGGCAAACCCTGCGGACGCACGCGGCCCGCACCATCCATCAACCCCTGCCGTCCCAACCACGCCTCGAACTCCGGCGCCGGACGGCGACCGAGCAATTCGCGCATCGCCAACGCGTCGTGGAATGACGTGCTTTGATACCCCAGCATGATGTCGTCTGCGCCGGGCACGCCCATGACGAAGTTCACCCCGGCGGTCACCAGCATCGTCAGCAGCGCGTCCATGTCGTCGGCATCCGCCTCGGCATGATTGGTGTAGCAAACGTCGCATCCCATCGGCACGCCCAGCAGCTTGCCGCAGAAATGGTCCTCCAGCCCGGCGCGGATGATCTGCTTGCCGTCCGCCAGATATTCCGGGCCGATGAACCCAACCACCGTGTTCACCAGCAGCGGCCTGAATGCCCGCGCCACCGCGTAGGCCCGGGCCTCGATGGTTTGCTGGTCCACGCCCAGATGCGCCCTGGCCGACAACGCGCTGCCCTGGCCGGTCTCGAAATACATCACATTGTCGCCCACCGTGCCCCGGCCCAGCGACAACCCGGCCTCCTGGCCCTCCCGCAGCAGCGCCAAGTCGATGCCGAAGGACCGGTTCGTGCCCTCCGTCCCGCCGACGGACTGGAACACCAGATCCACCGGCGACCCACGGCGGATCAGTTCCAGCGTCGTGGTGACATGCGCCAGCACGCAGCTCTGGGTCGGAATGGCCAACCGCGTGCGCGCATCCTCCAACAGGCAGAGCAGGGCGTGGGTCCGCTCTGGGCTGTCGGTGGCCGGGTTGATCCCGATCACCGCGTCCCCCGCGCCCAGCAGCAGTCCGTCCAGGATGGAGGCGGCGATGCCCGCCGGGTCATCGATCGGGTGGTTCGGCTGCAAACGCACCGACAAATGGCCAGGCAGCCCGATCGTGTTGCGGAACCGCGTCGTCACGTTGCACCGGGCCGCCACCACCATCAGGTCCTGCAGCCGGCACAGCTTGCTGACGGCGGCGACCATCTCCGGTGTCAGCCCGGGGGCAAGCGCGGTCAGCGTTCCGGTATCGGCCGCGTCCGACAGTAGCCAGTCCCGAAAGCCGCCGACGGTCAGGTGGGACACGGGGGCGAAGGCAGCCGCATCGTGCGTGTCGCAGATCAGCCTCGTCACCTCGTCCGTCTCGTACGGCACCACCGGGTCGTCCAACAGGCGACGAAGCGGCAGGTCGGCCAGCGCCAGTTGCGCCGCCACACGTTGCTCGGCCGACTCCGCGGCCAGCCCGGCCAGCGCATCCCCGCTGCGGTAGGGCGTGGCGCGGGCCAGCAGGCTGCGCAGATCCGGGAAGCGATGGGTTGTGCCTTCAAGCGACGTGCTGAACATGCCGCCAGTATAAGCACGCGTTTGACGTGCAGTCTGGTCTGATGCGCGGGGGCACATTAAGGGAGGCGGGGCTTTAGGAACGCGTCACGTTGAAAATCCTGATCACGATTCCCCACGCCTTCCTGGGCCCGAATGGGACGGAAAGGCGGACAGAGCGGAATCTCTATGGCTCCGAAAGCAACCTCGCGAGCGAGCGTGCGGCCGCCTTGCTACGCTGCGTGTCGGCCCTGCATCAGAATTTCGGCGCCAATCAGCGCCTGATTGGGCCGGCCGATATGCCGTGCAATCCAGACCATGCGTCGATTACCATCGTGGTCTGCACAGCGGGGGACCAACACTTGGTCGGCCACCTGCCGCCGGGGCTGGTGCATCACCATGCCACCACCATGCACCCGCGCCTGTTGGGGTTCGCCTGCCATGCCTTGCTGAAGGCCAATCTGGGTTCATTCGATTGGTATGGGTACGTCGAGGACGACATCGAACTGACGGATTCGATGTTCTTCGACAAACTGGCCTGGTTCAACGCCGCCTTCGGACCAAAAGCGCTGTTGCAGCCCAATCGGTTCGAAGTCTCGACCGGGCCGGTTCCGAAACTGTATATCGACGGCCCGGTGCTCAATGACGCATCGACCGGTGCATTTCAGGACGTCTCGCTGCGGCCCCGGATGATTGCGCCTGCCTTGGGGCGCAGCCTGGTGTTTCAGAAGACGACCAACCCGCATTCCGGCTGCTTTTTCGCCGATAGGGGACAGATGGCGGCCATGGCAGACCACCCGGAATACGGCCAGTTCACCACTGCCTTCAGCTCGCCACTGGAATCCGCAGCAACGTTGCCGATCCTGCGCTGCTTCGACGTCTACAAGCCTGCACCGGAGAATGCGTCGTTTCTAGAGGTCCGGCATATCGATCAGCGCATGCTGGACGTGGTCGTTCAATATACGCGCCAGCGGGACGGGCTGGCCAAGCACGTGTCCGAAATCGGCGCTTAGACGAGCTGGTCGTCGGCCGACCAGCGGAGAAATATATCCTCGCCCTCCTGGGCGCCATGCTCGACCAGCCAGCGATGAAGCTGAAACTCGGTGTAAGTAACTTCACGTGTTAATGGCTTTTTAACGATCCTATCACGAGGCGTCGCAAAACAACCAACCTTCAAGCTGAGTATTGTCGAGTCATCAGCTTCCGCGTCGGGCCTCAAGATCGCCAGATCATCTGCTTCACGCAGATCCGGTGGTGCAGAGGATAAATCGAAGACTTTGACAGTTTCATAAATGCTCATCAGGCCTTGTCCTCCTCGGCTCGTGTACTGTGTACATCATGTAGGTTGAACCAGACGCGATAACAGCAATTTTTTGTTGGTTGCGAGGACGCTGGCGGGCGAGAGCCTCTCGCCCTATGTCTTTAAAATCACTCGGAGTGCCCCGCATGCGCCTGATGGCCGCCCTGGCTCTATTCATCGTCGCCCCCAGTCTCGCCATGGCGGAGCCTGTTCAGCTTGCCGCTCATCGCGCGACCTACACGCTGACTCTGGACAGCAATAAGGGCGGGGACGTGAACGGCGTGTCGGGCACAATGGCCTACGAAGTCACTGATGCTTGCGATGGCTGGGCCGTGCGGCAGCGGCTGGACATGACGCTGTCCAACCGCGACGGCCAGGATGTTCAAATGGTGTCCGACTACCTGACCTGGGAAAGCAAGGATGGCACCAAGCTGCGATTCCACATGAAGCAGACCACCGACACCGCCGTGACCGAGCAGGTGGAGGGTGACGCGACCCTCGCCGCCGCAGGCGACACCGGGGAAATCCACTACACCATGCCGGAGGACAAAACGGTGAAGCTTCCGCCGGGCACGCTGTTCCCGATGTCGCATACCGCCGCGATCATCACCGCGGCCCAGGCTGGCAAGAAATTCCTGACGCTGCCGCTGTTCGACGGCACCGGGCCGGATGGGGCGCAGAATACCTCGATCTTCATCAGCAGCTGGACCGGCCCGTCTGCCGCACCCTATCCGCAACTGGCAGAACTGCCGTCCGGCCGCGTCAGAGTTGCCTTTTTCTCCCGCGCGAAGGAGGCTCAGTCCCCGGATTACGAGGTGGGCATGCGCTACTGGTCCAACGGTGTTGCGGATGAGTTGAACATGGATTTCGGCGATTTCGCCGTCACGGGCAAGCTGGCGACCTTCACCATGCCGGCCTCGCACTGCTGATGCTGCCCCGCCGGTTGATCTTGGCGACGCTGACCCTGCTGCCGCTGGTCGCACACGCCCAAACCACCGCCGACCCGGCGAAGGCCGCCACCTTCGTGCGCCAGGCGGGCGTCGATCTGGCCACGGTCGTCGGCGGCGCGTCGTCCCCGAGCGACCGGCAGGCTCGGTTGGAGCCATATCTGCAGCGTGTGGTGGACGAAGACGGGGTCGCGCGGTTCGCCCTGGGTCGTTACTGGCAAGTCGCCACGCCGGATCAGCGCAAGGAATATCTGCGCCTGTTCCACCTGGTCTTGCTGAAGGGTGTGGTGAACCGGCTGGGCGACTATCAATCCGGGTCGGTGAAAGTCACCGTCAACACACCGGTCGAAAAGCCGGACGGTGTCTACGTCCCCACCATCGTCGAGCGCGCCGGAAACAAACCGGTGAGCATCACCTGGCTGGTCACAGAAAACGGCACGTCGATGCAAATTGCCGACGTCGTGGCCGAGGGTATGAGCCTGCGTATGACCCAGCGCAGCGACTATGCGTCCTTCATGGCCCATAATGGCGGCAACATCGAGGCCCTGCTGACCGCGCTACGCAAGCAGGTGGGCGAGTAGCCTACTCTGCCGGAACCGGATGCGGGGCTGCGGCCGGGGTCAGATCCAGGTCGAGCCCCAGTCTATCGCCGAAGGTCAGCAGGTAATAGACGAGTTTGAAAGACAGCACGGGCAGCCGCATCTTGCGGTCGATCCGCAGATTGCCGGCCAGTAGCGCCACCAATCCGTCCCGCATCCGCAGCTTGTTGGATGGCGACATGAACATCGCGCGGAGCACCGGCGTGTTGATGCGGTAGACCAGCCAGCCAAGGCTATCCATCGCCTTGCAAATCTGCCGCTCCGCCTTCTGCGCCAGCACCTTGGCCGCCGCCGGGTTCTGCAGCCAGGTCTCCGCCACCTCGACGCTCAGTTCCGCACTGGTCATCGCCAGCAGCACGCCGGACGAAAACACCGGGTCCAGGAAAGCGAAGGCGTCGCCGATCGCCATCCAGCCCTCTCCATGCGCCGTGGTCGAACGATACGAGTAATTGCCGGTGGCGGTGATGTCGCCGATCCGCTCCGCCCCGCGCATCCGCGCCGCCACCGTGGGTGATCGCTGCAGCCGATCCAGATACAGATCCTGTGGCTTCAGGCTGCGGGTCTTGAACACGTCCGAGTTGCCGACGAAGCCAATGCTCATCACATCACCGGGCAGCGGGATCATCCAGAACCAGCCATCCTTGGCCAGGTGAACGGTGATGAAGCCCGGCACGTCGTTCAGTTGCCGGGTGACGCCCTTCCAGTGTGCGTACACCGCGGCGGTCGAGTTGTGCTTGTTGGACCGCTTCAGGCCTAG
>NZ_LMUY01000084.1:64041-79247 GCF_009765685.1 Acidisphaera sp. L21
CCCGTTCACCCGGCGCGCCCAAGGTAACCTGGGTAACCTTCGTACGCTCCTGCGTGCGGGCGCCCCGGCGGGCTGCATTCTTGAACAAGATCTCGTCAAAGGGGGCGCGCGGAATGTGGAAGGAGGAGACGGAGGACTGGTTGGTCGATTGATTGAACGCGAAGGCAGTGCGGCGGCCGGTGTCATCATCGACGAATTCGGCGCCCGGCTTGAACACGCCGATCGCGGCGACGTCGTCCACGACACCCATCCGCTCCAGCAGTGGCATGTTGGCCGGCAGCAGCGACTCGCCAATGTGGAACCGCGGATGCTCTGCCTGCTCCAGCAACACCACGTCCCGCCCGCGCTCTGCCAGCAGGGCCGCCGCCGTGCTGCCCGCCGGGCCGCCGCCAATGACCAGAATGTCGCACGCATGAACCATGGATCAGATCATTCCGCCGTTGATGGAAATCGCCTGGCCCGTAATATAACTTGCGCGGTCGGAACAAAGGAAGCCCACGAGGTCCGCCACCTCCGCCGCCCGCCCGGCGCGCTTCATCGGCACCATCGCGGCAATCTGCGCCGCATCCATCACCGCATCCACCGCCGGGGAGGCGATCAACCCCGGCGCCACCGCGTTGGCCGTGATCCCACGCGACGCAACCTCCCGCGACAGCGACCGAATGGCGCCTTCCAGCCCAGCCTTGGCAGCGGCGTAGTTGACCTGGCCGCGATTTCCCATCTGCGCCGCGACCGAGGACACCGCCACCACCCGGCCCCACCGCGTGCCCATCATCGGCAGGATCAACGGGCGCAGGCAGGCGAAGAAGCCGGTCAGCGACACGTCCAACACATTGCGCCACTGCGCTTCGGTCATGCCGGCCAGCGGCACGTCCTCGTGCGCGCCGGCGTTGTGCACCAGAATTTGCACCGGCCCGGCCGCCAGCACCGGCCCCAGCGCCGCTTCGGTGGCGCCGATGTCGGTGACGTCGCAGGTCATGAACTCGCCGCCGATCGCGGCCGCCAGCGCCTCCGCCCGGGCACGGTTGGCATGGGCATGCACGATCACCCGGCAACCATCGGCCGCCAGTTGGCGGCACATCGCTTCCCCCAGGGGGGACGCCCCGCCCGTCACCAGCGCCCGCTTCATGGCTTTGTCAGGATGATCGTGGCACGGCCTTCCAACAGAACCCGCCCATCCGCCGCATTCAGCCGGATGGCATATAGCAGCCCGGTGGCGTCGCCATGCTCCCGGCGCGCATGGGCGGCCAGGGCGCCAAGCGCCGGGTCATCCAGCCGTGCGGCTGCGATCGTGCTCATGCGTAGGGAGGCGAGATAGCCCGGCGGCTGCGGCGCGCCGCCGCGCAGCGCCCCATGCACCGCCGCGGCCTGCAACGCATATTCAATGCCGCACAATATTCCCAGACGCCCATCCCGCCGAAGCGGATTGGCTGGATCCAGATGCGACACCGCCCGGCACTCGATCGCGTCGGCGGACCAATGCGTGACACTTTCCAGCACGCACATGGCCCCGGCATGGGGGATCAGGCTGGCGATGTCGGGTACGGCGGCGGTCAAACGGTAACCGTCACGGCAAGGCTTCCATCCAGCAACGCAAGGTCGAAGCTGTCGCTCTGCCCCCGCGCCAGCGCTTCCAGCATCCGCAGCGACCGACCGGCGGGGTTGGTGAGCGCCAGGGGCCTCAGATCCGGGTTCAGCGGCGCATCCCGCGTTGCAGCCTCCATCGTCCAACGCAGCCCGATCCGTGGCCCGGCGCCGTCTGGCACGAGCACCATCGCCACCCCGAACACCGACCCGATCTGCCGCGCCGCGTCCAGCGGTGGCGGCATCGGCACGTCGTAGACACACAGCAGCACTGGCTCCCGCTCGGCCGCACACTCCGCGACGCCCTTCATCAGCGCCCCACCGAACGACCAGTCATGACATCCAAGTGAGGTCGCGGGCTGGTTCGACCCCGTCCCGATCGACCAATACCCGGCGGCGGCGTTGTGCACGGAGTTATGGAACTGCGTAGGCGACACAAACCCGTCCGCCTTCGTAAGCGCATCCAGGATGGAGCCGACGGTGATGCCGTCGCCATTTCCGCTGGCGAAGACGGGGCGCAGCGTCACCAGATCCAGCCCGCTCGCAACTGCGGCCGCGCTGGCTACGGCCAGGGCCAGCCGCACCACCGGCCCGGTCCGCCGTCGCTCCGTCGGGGCCAGCAACGCGGGCGGGGGCAGGGCGACATCGCTATGCGCCCAGGCTTCCTCGCCCCTCAAAACCGGCATGCTCGCTTCCCAATTCGGCAAGCCCGGCCCCAGCACCGCTGCCCCCGCCACGCTCACAAACGTCACGCGCGGGCGCCCAGCACCAGGGTGCAATTGATGCCGCCAAACCCGAACGAGTTCACCGCGACCCGGCGCACCGGCCTATACTCCGTCTGCGGAAGCACACGGGCGCGAAACGCAGGGTCCGGTGCGGCCATGCCCAGGCAGCCCGGCATCATCCCATACTCCAGCGCCAGATCCGCAATCGCCACACCCAATATCCCGCAGGCGCCTAGCGTATGCCCGGTCCACCCCTTGGTAGACGAGCACGCCATATCCGGCCCGAACACGCTGGTGACGGCGGCGTCCTCCATCGCGTCATTGGCCTTGGTGCCGGTGCCGTGCAGGTTCACGTAGTCGATCTGGTCCGCCCGCAGCCCAGCCGAGCCCAGCGCGCCCCGCATCGCGCCGATCGCCCCAGCGCCCTCCGGATGTGGTGCGGACATATGGAACCCATCGCTGGTGGCTCCGGCACCCAGAAGCTGCAGCGGCCCATCGCCGCGCTCGACCAGGGCAAAACCCGCCGCTTCCCCGATCGAAATCCCGCTCCGCGCCACATCGCAAGGGCGGCAGGGCACGGGAGACATCAGCTCCAGCGAGGCAAAGCCGCGTAGCGTAAGCCGGCACAGCGTATCCACGCCACCCACCACCGCGGCGTCGCACAACCCGGCCGCCATCAAGTGCCTGGCGTCGATGAACGTCTTGGCCGATGAAGCACAGGCGGTCGAAATCACCAAGGCCGGGCCCCGCAGCCCCAGCGCAGCCCGCACGTATCGGGCGGAAGAGAACATGTCGTGCGTGTGGTCGTAATCAAAGTCCTCGGGCAGCGCGCCATCCTGGCGGCGATTGGCGAACGCCTCCTCCGACGACAGCACGCCGGATGTACTGGTGCCGATGACCACGGCGATGCGGTCGGCGCCGTATCGGGCCTTCGCGGCCTCCAACGCGGTGACGAAGCCATCCGTGCGCAGGGCCATGTCGGCCAGCCGGTTGTTGCGGCAGTCGAACCGCCCCAGCGACGGCGGCAGGGCATGCTGCTCGATCCCGTCGACTCGGCCGATATGGCCGTCGCCATCGAAATCATTTGGACGCAGGCCACTGACGCCCCCCCGCAGCGCATGCAACGTTGCGGCACGCCCGCGGCCAATGGCGCTGACGATGGTGGTCGCGGTGAGGGCAAGCGGCTCAAATGGCATCCGGATGGGGGCGCAATCCGACAAATAGGAAAGAGAAGCACATGGCAGAGACCGCACCAATTGCAACAGTGATCCCGATCGACTGCAGCAATGGCGTATGACAAACCGTCAGCAGCCCAAACGTGAGCAAGGTCATAGCGTTGCACGTCACCAGCGTGCGCAGGGTCCGGGCGCGTTCTTCCTCATCCAACTGCCGCCGGGCGTAGAATAACGCATAGTCCAACCCGACCCCCGCGGTGAATTGCAGCGCCACCACATGGATCAGCGACAGCCGCACACCGCCAGCCGTTAGCAACGCGACCGTGACCAGGCCCGCCGCGCCGATGGCCAGGGCGATGCGCGCCACCATCAGTGGTTCGCGCAGCCCTGCCAGCATCGCCAGGATCGCGGCGAACGCACCCCCTGCCAGCCACCAACCCGCCCGCGCGGCCCCGCCAGCAACCAATGAATCCGTCTCCGCGTGCATATCAACGAATAACGCCCCATGTCCGGCCAGTGCTGCCAGGGGCGCGCCATCCCGCGGCCCGGTGAAGGCAATCGGCCCATACCAGACACCATCCCGTTGAAACAGCAGCGGCGTGAGCCGCGCCGTGATCGCTGGGGCGTCCAACTGCGCCAGCGTCACCGGCGCCGCCACCCGCGCCGTAGCCACCGCCTGCTGGAATGCCGCGAATGCATCCGGCTGGAACGCCGTCCCTTCCGATGCCGCCGCCAACGATGTGGCCAGCGTCTCCGAGTCGGGCAGGGCTGCCTGCCGCGCCTTCTGCGTCGCAGCCGATGGCAACAGCCGGGCCGCGGCCTCGTACCCCGTGATGTCATGACTGGCGACGAGCTGGTCGATCCGGGGCAGCAACGCCTCCTGCGCCGCCAACACCGCATCCGCCGTCGTGCCGCGGATGACCAGCAGGTCGCCCAAATCCGGCGCCCCGATCTCCCGTCGCAATTCGGCATCCTGCGCCAGCGCCTCTGCCGGCACCGGGCTCAGGCGGGAGACGTCGCCCTCCCAATGCGGCCCGCCCATTGCGGCAAGCCCGACGAAAGCCACCCCCAACGGCACCAGGCCCCACAGCCGATAGCGCCGCAACTGCTCCACCCGCAGCAGCCGCGCAGTGTCGCCGGACCACACGGGGGCAAGGTTCGCCGCCACGATCAGCCGCGGCAGGATCAACCGCGTCGCAGCCGCCGCCGCCAGGACGCCCGTGGCGGCAAACAGCCCGATCTGCGCAATGCCGGGAAATCCGGTGAATACCATCCCCGTCAGCCCCAACACCGCGCAGCCCACCGCCAGCGCGAAGGCGCGTCCGATCCGTTGCAGCGTGCCAGCGGCCGGCTCCCCCAGCTTGCGATGACCGATCAGCAGCACCGGGTAATCCACTGTCACCCCTAGCATCGTCATGCCGAATCCCAGCGCTATCCCGTGCACGAAGCCGAACACCAGAGACGTCACCAGCGCGGCAACGGCCGTGCTCAAGACCACAGGCACCGCAATGGCGGCCAACACCGACAGCGACCGAAACCGCCACAGCAGCAACGCCACCACCAGCACGCTCGATACGATCGACAGCAACCGGACGTCCGCCTTGATGCCCGCCGCCGCTTCCCGCGCGAACACGGCGGGGCCAGAGGCGATCAGCCGCGCACTGCCCGGTTTGGCGGCGGCGAAGGCGGCGCGAAGCGCGGCGTCGGCCCCATCCTGCGCGCCGATATCCATGCCGGCTGCCTGCGTCTCCACCAGCAGCAATGCGCGATCGCGGTCCGCGGCGAACCAGACGCCATCCACGGTCCGCAGCGTGGAAGCGCCGATCCAGCCCGGCGCCATGGCCAGAAATGCGCCCGTCGGATCCGGCAGCCCGAACTGCACCACCATTGCCGACGCGGATGACTGCAACTGAGTCATCAACCGCCGCAGATCATCCCGTAATGCCTTCGCGCCGAAGGATTCTGCCGTAGTTCCCGGGGACAGCAGATACCGATGCTCGAACAAGACGCGCTGATCCGGCCCGTCTAGCGTATGCCGCCCGTTGCTCACCAACCGGAACAGCCCGCTTGCATCCAGCCGATCCGCCACATCACTGCTGATGCGCGCGAGTTCGGCCGGCGGCGCGCCCTCGATCCCCATGAGGATCAGACTGGCGGCCGAGCCGGACTGCAGTTCGCGCAGCATGAACCGGCTAGCCTCGGTCCGCCCCACCGGCAGGAAATCGGTCATCTCCGACCGCACGGTGACGAAGCGGAAGACGACCACCGCGAACCCGACCGAGAGTAGGAGCGCCAGAAGAAGCGGAAGCCGCTTCAATCGCCAGCCCGGTGCATCAGGGCGTCGGCGTGATGGAGAGCGTGTCGGTATCGCCGTTCTGCGACACGCTCGAGATCGACCGCACATCCGCACCACCGGCCAGCCGAACCTCTTTCACCAACTGCGCCACCGCCGGGTCGCGCGGGCGCAGCACGATGTGCCAGTCCTCGGTGGTGCCGGTTCCGCTGACGTCGTAGATCCGGCGCAGCAACGGCAGATCGCCTGATAAGGCGCCCCGGATCGTATCCACCAGGGTGCGGATTTGCGGCTGGCCGCCCAATTCGATCACCCGCGGCGCGTCCGCACCGTTGTCGATGACCAGGCGGTCGCCGTCGATCACCAGCCTCTCCCGCTGCGGGGCAGTCGTGTTCTTCTCCAGATGGTCCGGCCGCCGGTAAACCAACACGCCCTGCGATTTCAGCGGCGTCTTCAGCGCGGCCAAGGTCTTTTCCTCGACGAAAATCGCCTGGCGCACCGACGCCTGCGCCAGATGCGTCATCACCTCATCCAGCGGCAGCGTCGAACTTTGAGCCCAACCTGGCCCGGCTAGCAGAAGCAGCGGCAGGCACCAGCGGGCGAGCCTTGGTCGGAACATGCTCGGCGCGCTCCCAAAAGGGGAAGAAATTGAACCAGTTGAACGGATGGGCGCGGCAGGATTGCTCCAGCCAGCGCGCGTAACGCCCGACCACCGCCGAAAGATCGGCATCTCGGCAGGCCCGGCGTAATGTAATCCGTTCGGCAAATGGGGTGAACGTCACCTGGTAGCGGCGCTTGCCCGTCCGCACGGCCTGGAACAATAGCACCGGCACCCCGAGGCTGGCCGCCAGCACGAACGGCCCAACCGGAAAAGCCGCCTGCCGCCCGAAGAACGATGCGAACGTCCGCCGCGCCCCCGTCGGGGCCCGATCCGCCAGAATGCCGACGATGCAGCCAGCGGCAACCGCCTCATGCACCCGCAGCATGGACTGGATGTCGCCGATCGGAATCACATCCTGGGCTGCATCCGGGTCCAGCCGTTCCATGACAGTGCTGTACGCACCGGCATTCGCCCGATACATCAGGACCTTGATCGGCACCGGGCATCGCTCCCGCATGGTGCGCAGCACGGCGAAGCTGCCAAGATGGGCGCCCAGCAATACGCACCCGCGGCCCTGCGCCACTGCAGCATCAACGTCTTCCAGCCCGTTGATCTTCTCGATCGTGATGGTGCCTGCCTTACCCGTCAGCAGCAGGGCGCGGTCCAGGATGGAGCTGGCGAAAACATGGATGTGCCTCAGCACGTCCAGTGGCGTGACACGCCGGCCCAACACCCGGCCCAGATACTCGGTCGACGCGCCGCGCGCCGTGGCGGAGGTGAGATAGAACCACGCCGTGATGCCCGGCAGTACGATCCCGCTGGCGAACCAGGTGAGATGCCGCATGAGCCACAGCATCAGATGCACCAGCCAGGACGCACCCCGTTCGGGACTACGGGACCAATCGCTCATGCGGCCGGCCCGGCAACGCCGTGCAGCACCGCCCGCTCCGCCACTTTGCAGGTGAACGCGACCCGGCCATTGGCCTGTAGCGCGCTGGTGACGTCCACGACATCGCCGGGCAGCACTGGGGCGGTGAATTTGGCGGTGAGCAGCGTCAACCCCGCCGGCAGGCAAGCCATCGCCTCCTCCAGCAACACCACACCGGGCACGATCGGGCGGCCGGGGAAATGCCCCGGCAGGCTGGGGTGGCTGGCGGGAACGGCGAATTGCATCAGGGCGCTTCGCGAAGGGCCTGCAGCGCACTGGCCGGTAGCTTGCCCAACTCGTTGCGGGGAAGCCGGTCCACGTGAACGATGCGGCGGGGCAGAAACACCGGATCGATCCGGCCGCGCAGTGCCGCCAGGATAGCGGGCGCTGCCGCCCCGGGCGCCACGACGAAGGCGGTCATGCGCGCCGCGGCGCGGTGGTCGTCGGCATCTGGCGGCACGAACACCCCGTCCTCCACGCCATCCACCGCGGCCAATTCCCGGTTCAACCCAGCCAGGGACGCGCGGCGGCCGCCCATCTTCACGACATCGCTGCGCCGGCCCAGCAGGCGAAACCGCCCATCCGGCAGTAACTCGACGAAATCATCCAGCGCGTGATCATCCGCGCCCGGTGCCTCCACCAACAACTCACCGTCGCGCGCCCGCAGGCGGATTTGCGCATAGGGCGTCCATTCGGCCCCGTCCGTCGTGCGACGGCTGGCGATGGAGCCGACTTCGGTCGCGCCGAAAATCTCGGACACGATGGTGCTCCATTGGCGCTCCGCCGCCTCCGCCATCGCGTTATCCAAAGGCGCCGTGGCGGAGATGATGCGCGCCAACGCGGGTAACTCCGTCGCGTCCGACAACAGGGCACGCAGTTGCAGCGGCGTCGTCACCAACAGCCGGTCTTCCGGAACGGCGGCCAACGCGGCACGGATATCCGCCGGGTAGAAGGCCGGTCCGCACCAGGCGGAACATGCAGCGTGCATCGGCAGTAGCACTGTCGTCTCGAACCCATACATGTGCTGCGGCGGCACCGTCCCCACGATCGTGGCCGGCTGCGCCGCATCCATGCCGAACGCCACGCCACCGTCCCGATTACGCTCCGCCAGGGCGCCCCAGCGTTTGGCATGCACCAGCGGCGCGCCGGTGCTGCCGGAGGTGAAGACCAGTGCGGCCAAACGATCGGCAGGAATGCCGGGGATCCGGGCCCGCTCGTTTCCTGGCGGCGGCACCGTAACGCCCGGCAACGGCCCCGTGTCTGCCCCGTCCGCCAGCGCGATCGCGCCTGGAAACCGGGCCAGAAGGTCGCGCAGCCGGTCGGGCGACCGGTCGTTGGTCAACAAACTCACCTGGCCACGCAGCAACGCCGCCGCAAACCCCACCGCAAACGCATACCGCCCCGTGCACAAATTTGCCGCATAGGGCGCACCTGGCAGGGTATCGGCCAGTTGACGCGCATCCGCGGCGAACTCGGCGGCGGTGATCGCGCGGCCCGGCAGGCGGAACAGCACCGCGTCTGCCGGCCGATCCACTAAAGGGATGGACTGCTGCACGCTGCTATTTCGTCCGGTGCGTCTCAACGTGATCCGCCAGCGCCCTCAAATTGGCAAAGATCGCCCGGTTCCGGTCATCGTCCGACTTCAGCTCCAGCCCGAACTCGCGGGAGATCGCCAACGCCAGCTCCAACGCATCGATCGAATCAAGCCCCAGCCCATCACCGAACAATGGCGCCACCGGCTCGATCTCGGCGGGTGAGATCTCCAGGTGCAAGGCGGTCACGATCAACATTGCCAGCTCTTGCTCGAACGGGCTCTGCATGGCGATCTCGGCGGGGTGAGTGGCTGTTTCGATGTTCACGATCATTCCTGAATGACAAAGTAGAGGCCGGGCGGCTAAGGGGCAAATTTTTCGACTAGTGTTAAGGTCAGAGGCATGACGAAAACTTTGCGACATTGGGTGCGAATTGTGGCCGTCCCGCTATTATGGGCCGCCGTGATCGCAGCACCCTTCGTCGAACATGCCGCCATTGCCACTGGCCGCTTGATGGGCGTTGCCGTCGTATTCGCCGTCATCCAGGCTGGTATGCTTGGCACGATGGCCCTGCGCCAGACCGGTGTGTTGGAGCGTTGCGTGGGGGTCATCGCCACCGCGGCGTTGCTGTTGCTGCTGCTGGTGCGGGTGGTGCATGCCGATTCCGCTGGCACTGCCGGGCTCATGGCCAGTTCAGGCATCTCGCATGCGATCATCTACAGCTCCCTCCTGCTACTCTTCGGCCAATCACTGCGGCCGGGCCGCACGGCGCTCGTCACCGGCGTCGCGACGCGGATCCGGGGTACTCTCAAACCCCGGATGCTTGCCTACACGCGAACTGTGACAAAGGCATGGTGTCTGTTCTTCGCCGCTCAATTGGTGCTGTCGGCGATTTTGCTGGTGGCAGCACCGCACGAAATCTGGTCGCTATTTGTCAACGTTTTGGATGGGCCTCTGGCGGTTGTGATGTTTGCTGCGGAATACACCATCAGAAGGTGGCGCTTTCGCAACGATCACCATGAATCGCCCTTGGCAACAATACGGTCCTTCGCCCGCGGCCGGGCCGGTGGCTGAGTCACGTTTACCCGCGAGGTCTTGGCGGCCGACGCTCGCGGTCCGGCTGAGCGCCGGCCTGCACGGCACCGCGGCCGGCTTGCTCGCGCTCCACCCACAATGGTGGGCTGGTCTCTCGGCAGGCATTGTGGCGAACCATCTGGCCCTGGCCGGTCTCGGCATGGCCCCGCGCTGCCAATGGCTCGGCCCCACCGCAGATCGTCTGCCGCATCCGGGGCCGTTCGTGGGACTCACCTTCGATGACGGCCCAGATCCGGCGGTTACCCCCCGCGTATTGGACATGCTGGCGGCGTCCGGCGCCACCGCGACTTTCTTCTGCATCGCCGACCGGGCGCGGGCGCACCCGGCGTTGGTCCGCCGCATGCTGGCCGAGGGGCACCGGGTCGAAAACCACACGCTGACCCATCCGCTCTACTTCGCCTTCCTCGCCGGCCCGGCCTTGCGCCGCCAAGTGGAGGACGCGCAATCCGTCCTGGCCGACATCACCGGCCGGCTGCCCGGTTGGTTCCGCGCCCCCATGGGCATTCGAACGGTCTTGTTGGAGGCCGTGTTGGCGCGGGCCGGCCTGGACCTGATCAGCTGGACCCGGCGCGGCTACGACACGCAATGCGCCAACCCCGCCACCGTCCTGGGCCGTTTGCTACGCGACGTGGCGGCCGGCGACGTGCTGCTGCTGCATGACGGCAACAGCGCCGGCCGTCACCTGGCGAGGCCGGTGGTCTTGGATGTCCTGCCGGCTCTGCTCGACGCGCTGGCCGGGCAGGGGCTCAACCCGGTCGCCTTGCCCTACGCCACAGCAGCAGCGGCAGCCGGGCCAGAAACCCGAACATCAGCCGGATATGCATCCAGGTGAGCAAGGTATTGTCCCGGCCGTAGCGAAAATGGCTCACGCCGCCTTCCTCGGGCCGGAAATACCGCACCGGCGCGGGCAGATTGACCGGTCGCACCCCCGCCCAGCTCAGCCGCACCGCGGCCTCGGCATCGAAATCATATCGCCGCATCCAGCGCTGCCTCTGCATGATCGCCAGTAGCGGACCCACCGGGTAGACGCGGAAGCCGAACAGCGAGTCGCCGATCCCCGCCCACATCGTCTCCAGATTTGCCCACCAGTTGGAAATGCGGCGCCCGCCCACCCGCAGCGCCGGCGCTTCCGGCCCGAACTGCGGCACCCCCAGGATCATCGCCGCCGGGTTCGCGCGGGAGGCATCGACGAAGGTCGGGATATAATCCGCCGGATGCTGCCCGTCCGCATCGATGGTGACCACGTGAGTGATCCCCTCCGCCGCGGCATGGCCAAGCCCATGTAATACGGCCGCGCCCTTGCCCTGGTTGCGGGGCAGGATGAACACCCGCAACCCGTCATCCGGCCCCAGCGCGGCCAACGCGGCAGCGGAGCCGTCGGTGCTGCCGTCCAGCACCACCCAAACCAGCGGCCAGGCAGCACGCGCGGCCTGCACTGTCTCGGTCAATTTCGACCCGGTGTTGAACGACGGAATCAAAACGACGTGCTTCAAGGGCGCCCGAGTTCCGTCCGCATATAGCTCTCCAGCGTGGCGCAGAACCGCTCTGCCGGGCCGTCGACGATGAACCGGCGGCCTAACCGCGCGCGGTAATGCAGTGGAAACGCCGGACGGCGCACCAGCGGCCAACCCTTGGACAAATAAGGCGACGTTGCCTCCAGAAACACGGTCTGCACTGGCGCCCCGGCTTGGCGCGCCATCAGCGCGAACCCGCCCTTGAACGCGCCCAACGGTGGGATGGTGGTCCGCGTGCCCTCCGGAAAGATCAGCAATTGGCTGCCGCCGCGCACCGCGCTGGCAGCCCGGCGCACCAGCCGATGCGGCGCGTCGTTGCGAATATACCCGGCCAGCTTCGCCCCCGCACCCAGCGCTGGGTTATTCCACAGCGACGCCTTGGTGATGCACACGACCCGCGGCAAACGCGACGTTACCAGCAGCGCGTCAAGCAGTGTCGGGTGGTTGGGGGCAATCACCAGCCCAGGCTCGTCCCGCAAAGCATCGATCGCCGACAGGTCGAACTGCGCCAGCCCGCTCACCCGCATCAGCGCGAGCAGGGCGCGAAAGCCCCCCATAATCGCCCGCTGACCCAATGGCTTGGAGACGTGCCGCGGTAGCACCCAATACAACAGTGTCGCCGGCAGGTTCCATCCCAGGAACACCACGCCGAACGCCGCAAGCACGAAGTAGAATGCGATCGTCTGGTAGATCCACATCAACCCGACGCCGAGCCGGCTCCCCGGGCGCCGGGTCGGGATGGAAGCATCCATAGGGGGACCCACACGCGGTTTCGATGGCATCGAGCTTAGCGGGGGTGCGCGCCGGGGTCTATCATCCGTCCCGGCGCGGTAGCGGCAGGCCCCGCCCGCGACCGATCGCCGCCTCGCCGAACCGTTTGCGCAACTTGTCCACCGCTGCTTGGGCCGCCACGCGCCGCGCCGCGTGTGGATCGGCCAGATCGCCACGATCTGCCGTGTAGCCCGGCATCAGAGGGGAGGCGCCGATCCCGATCAGCCGGAATGCGGTGCCATCCGCCTCCCGCACCAACAAGCCACGCGCCGCGGCGAACAGCAGATCCGGCAGGACGGTTGGGCCGGGCAGGCGGGCCGCGCGGGTGCGCAAGGCAAACCGGGCAGTCTTCAGCTTCAGTACCACGCCGCCCGCCGCCAACTCCTTTTCCCGCAACCGCCGGGCCAGCTTCTCGGACAGCCGCCACAACGGCCGCTCCAGTTCCGCGATCGTGGAATAATCGGTGTCGAACGTCGTTTCCGCGCTCACCGACTTCGTATCACGCTCGGGATTGACGACCCGTGCATCCTCGCCCCGCGCGCGCCGGGCCAACGACGGCCCGTCATCCCCCAACCGCGCCAGCGCCGCCCGGTCATCCAGCGCACCCAAATGGCCAAGATGCGTGATCCCATGCCCCGCCAGCCGCCGCTCCAGCGCCGGGCCGACGCCGGGCAACGCGCGAACCGGCCAATCCGCCATCACCTCCGCCGCCTCCGTCCCGAACACGGCAAAGCCGCGCGGTTTGTCCTGCCCTGCGGCCAGTTTGGCCAGCAGCCGGTTCGGCGCCAACCCGATCGAGACAGTGAGGCCAAGCGTCGCCTCCACATCCCGGGCGAAGCGGGCAAGCACAACTGCGGGCGGCGCGCCGTGCAACGCCGACGTGCCGGACATATCCACCACCGCCTCGTCGATCGACAGCGGTTGCACCAGCGGCGATAGATTGGCCATGAGTGCCCGGATGCCGTGCGACGCCGCCGTGTATTTGGCGAAATCCGGCCGGATGATCACGGCGTCGGGGCATAGTTTCAGCGCCTTGAACATCGGCATTGCCGAGCGGCATCCATACATGCGGGCGATGTAGCAAGCCGCCGAGACTACGCCGCGCGTGCTCCCACCCACCAGCACAGGCCGGGCCGCCAATTCCGGCCGGTCGCGTTTTTCCACGCTGGCGTAGAACGCGTCGCAGTCGATATGCGCGATGTCGAGGCTGAACAGTTCGGCATGCCGCACGATGCGTCCATGGCCGCATCGGGGGCAGGGCGCCACCACCGTCTCGGCAAAGCAATCCCGGCACAGCCCACGCATACCGCTTGCGTCGGTCCCGCTGCGCTGGGTTGGGAAGGGGCCGCTGGACATGGCCCATGATAGGCGCGCCCTTGCCCAAGCTGCCACTGGTGATCAGGATGGAACCATGGCCGCCGAAACCCTGCTCGACGTCAAAGGCATGAACTGCCCACTCCCGGTGCTGCGGGCCAACCGTGCTCTGCGTGCACTGGCACCCGGCGAAAATCTGCGCGTGCTGGCGACCGACCGGGCCGCCGTGGCGGATTTCCGCTCCTTCTGTCGCGAAACCGGCCACAAGCTGGTCAGCTTCAGCGAGGAAGCTGGCATCTTCTCCTTCACCATCCGCCGCCGTGCCGAAGAACCGCCCGCCAGGGACGCGCCGGAATGAAGCCGGTGGCGCTGTTCACCCACCCGGCCTGCCTGGGTCACGACATGGGTCCGTATCATCCGGAATGCCCCGATCGGCTGCGCGTCGTCCTACAGGCGCTCGAGCACCCGAACTTCGCCTCCCTGCTACGCGAGCAGGCGCCCGAGGCGACGCGGGACCAGCTCTGCCTGGCTCACCCGGCCTCGCATGTGGACCGGATCCTGGCAATCCGCCCGGCGGAGGATGAGAGGGTCTCCATCGACCCAGACACCATCGTCGGCCACGGCTCGCAACAGGCTATGCTCCGGGCTGCCGGCGGGGCCATCGCGGCCGTGGACTCGGTGATGGAAGGTTGGGCCGGCGCCGCTTTCGCCGCGATCCGCCCGCCCGGCCATCATGCAGAGCAGCATCGTGCAATGGGGTTCTGCTTCTTCAACAACGCCGCTATCGCCGCCCGGCACGCCCGCACGCGCTGGGGCCTGGACCGGGTCGCCGTCGTTGATTTCGACGTGCATCATGGCAACGGGACAGAGGATATCTTCGCCTCCGATCCCTCCCTATTCTACGCATCCAGCCACCAACACCCCTGCTACCCAGGCACGGGCTCGGCCCGCGACACCGGCGTGGCCAACAACGTGGTGAACGCGCCATTGCCCCCCGGCTCCGGCAGCGCCGCCTTCCGCGCCGCATGGGAGGATCGCATTATCCCCGCGCTGAGTGCATGGCAGCCACAGCTGCTCATCATCTCCGCCGGATTCGACGCCCACAAAGCCGATCCACTAGCCGAGCTCCAGATTGAGACAGAGGACTTCGCCTGGCTGACCGACCGGCTGCTCGACATCGCCGATTCGCACTGCCGGGGGCGCGTCGTCTCGCTTCTGGAGGGTGGCTACGATCTGGGTGCACTCGCCGCATCCACCGCGTCGCACGTAACGCGGCTGATGCGCATCTGAGTTGCGGCACGCGCGCAACACTGTGATGTTGTTGCACGGGTGAAGTGTTGTCCGCCACGGGCGGAGCGCGTAAGCACGGTAGACCGAGGAGAGCGCGCATGTCGCAAGACATCTCCGGCCTGTCGTTCGAAGACGCGCTGGCCGAACTTGAGCGAATCGTTAAGGGCTTGGAAGGCGGCCAGCAGAAGCTGGAAGACGCTATCTCGGCCTATGAACGAGGCGCCGTACTACGCCAGCACTGCGAATCCAAACTCGCTGAGGCGGAGGCGCGCGTTCAAGCCATCGTTCAGCGGGCCGACGGCTCGCTAGCGGCCCGCGCCCTCCCATAGAGGAGCTATCAATCCCCATGAACGCCCCGATTCTCCCGCCGCGCCTGTCGACCCC
>NZ_LMUY01000099.1 GCF_009765685.1 Acidisphaera sp. L21
CATGTTCTGCCAATGCGGCGAATTGCGGTCGAGTTCGAAGTAGGTGGCGCCTGCGTAGAACGGTAATTGTCGCGGTGCCACCGGAAGCGGGATGAGCGCGATGCCGGGCAGCGCCACGTTCACCAGCTCGCGGATCTGCTCCACCGCGCCGATCTTCACCTGGGCCGGGAACAACCGTCGCAGCGTCTCCGTCGGCACGTCCGCCTGCACCGTCAGCACGAAGCTGGAGGCGCGTAGGATGCCGCGATCCATGATGGCACCCACGCGCACACCATGCCGGCGCTCCTGCAACGGGATCGGCGTGGCATTCTGGTCGATCACGACCGAAAGCGAGCGGCGTAGATCCGCGATGACGGGCGCGTAGGACCGTTGCAGGTCGTCGTGCCGATATGGTGGATACACCGAAGGCCGCCGCGATGCCTCGGTAAACGTCGCGAAATCACCGGCCATTTGCACCAGGGCGGTATAAAGATCGACCGGATGCACATTGCCCGCATCTGCCCAATGACTCAGCAGCTTTTGGGAACGGTTGATCGATTGCAGCAGTAGGAAGTCCGACACGTCCGCCACGCCGCGCTGGCCCGGCGCCACGAGCCGCGCCGCCAATTCCTCGCCGCGTTGGTTCAGCATGCCGGACAACTCCGCCAGCAACCCGGCTAGGGGTGCCGCGGCGGAACAGACCAGCGCCGGGGCGATCCAACGGTCGTCCAGCGTGACCCGGCGATCGGATGCGACCTCCACCACCCGGGCCAACCCGATGCACAGATAGCCGGCGCGGTTCTCCGTCTCCAGCATGTAACGCAGGCGCAGGCGGCCAACCTGCAGCCCGGCGGGTTGGGGCGAGGCGGAGTGGGTGTCATACGCCTCGAACTCCTGCAGCCCGTAACGCCCGGCGGTGGAGGTCGCACCACTGGCGATTTCCACCGCACCGGGCTGCCGCACCGGTAGGGCGAGGTAGACGACGACGTTGCGCGCGCTGTCCGCCAGTTCGAGCGGCACGGGATGGTCGGTTTCGCCGGGCAGGGCGAAGGGGGTCCCGTCCTCGAACACGCCGATGCCGGACGACAGGGCAAACTGCCCGGTAGCGAGCAAATCGCGATTGACCGCGCCCTCCACCATGCCCCAACCATGGGGGCGCAATGCCGCGGTGCGCCCGCGCACGAAGCTTTCCAGCCAGCGATCCTGTTGCTGGAAATGCTGGGCACGGAGGAACATGCCCTCCTGCCAGACGACGCGATTGGTCCAGGTCACTTCTTAGCCTTCACCGGCTGCAGCGTGGCGACGATGCCGGCGGTCGTCAGTTCCAGATTGGTCGGTCCGCTGGCGGCGATTGGCGCCACAGCGCGCCAGGTGGCGTGGTCGATGTCACGGAACAACACTGTAACGCCCAGGAATTGCACGCCGGATTTCGGCACACGGTCGATCATGCGGGTCTCCCCGGCGCGCAGCACGAATTCCTCCGACCCGGCATCGTCCTCGCCCAGCGTCGCGCGCTCCCGCTCCGTCAGCGCGAACACGTCGGCGCGTTCGAATTTGGCGCTGGCGTTGAGGAAGTACAGGCGGATCGCGGCTGGCGAGGGCCGGCCGGACGCATCCGGGTTCTGATCCGCGCCGCATAGAATCGAAAGCTTCAGCGCGGGCGGCGGCGGGGGTGGCGGCGGGCCGCAGCGCGTCAACAACAGTGCTGGCAGCAGCAGAATGGTGCGGCGACGGGTCAATGGTCGTCCTCCCCGGCGGTCGCATCGCGCAACGCCTGTTCGTAGGCACGGGCAAAGGCTTTGCCGAACACACTGTCAAAATCGTCGGAGAGCGCGTGGGAGACTTGTTGGTGCAGCGCCGAAAACGCGTCCCATGCACGAGCCCGGCGCTGGCCTGGCAACTTGTCCAGTGCATTCGCTTCCACGGTTTTCTCGATAGTGGCCGGGTCGAATTTGCCCAACAGCGTGCGAATGGCGGCTTGCATGGCGGACATGGTTGCCAGTTCGTGAAGGCGCATATCGCGCATCGCCTCCGTCACCGCCCGATCCGGCGCCATGGTGTTGCGCCGCCCGATGCCGAGCAGCGCCGCCATTGCGTCGTCGTCACCGGCGGAGAACTTTAGCGGGTTGTTGCCGCTGGCGCGCACCAAAGTCTGCTCGATCCGGAACTCGCCCTTGATGCTGGCCCGCGCAATGAGTGTCTCGCGGATCCCAGCGACCGTGGCGCGCAGCGTGGCCCCTACGGCCTCCATCATGCGCACCGGGTCAGGTGGGTCGGCATCGGACAACCCCGTGCCGCGAAGAAACGCCGCCAGCAATGCGACATCGGCGGCGGCGGTCGGTGCAGGTGGCGCCACGGCAACGGGCGGCAGTGGCGCAGGTGATGGCGGCGGCAGTGGTCGGGGCTCCGGTTGACGCGGCGGTGGCGCCAGCACGCTGTCTTCGTCGGGTATCATCGGGGGTGCGACCACCGCCGGCCTTGGTGGCGGGGCTGGCGTCGGCGACAGATCCAGATCCCAATCGTCTGGAATGGCGATAGCCGGCGGCGGCGGCGGTCGGAAGGCGTCGCTGATGGACGGTGAGTGGTCGGATTGCGTCCGGGCCTGAAAAGGGTCGCCGGGGCCGTGCAGCGGGTCGAAATCGGACGGCAAACGGGCCGATTGCGCCGCCTCATCCATCTCCGAATCGTGAAGCAGCGGATCGCCTGCGTTCCAACCGGTTACCGGTTGGGACGGCTCATCGCCAAACGGGTCGAGCATGGATGGTGTGTAGCCGTTGGCCGTCGGCTGATGGCCGGCCGGTTCACGATCTGGTATGAGCGAAATCGGGCTGTATTGTTCGTCCTGCCCGATCGTGAGTTCAATTTCATAATCGCCCACCCGCAACCGATCGCCGGTGCGAAGGGTGCGTGTCGTCCCGGCACCCACGGGACGCGTATCGCGGTTAACAAACGTCCCGTTCGAACTGACATCCGATAGCTGCCATTGCCCGGAGCGATACGCCAGCACGCAGTGGCGTTTGGACAAATGCCGATCTGGATCGGCAAGCACCCAGTCATTGCCCGGGCCGCGGCCGATGCTGAACTCACCACCGGACACCTGGCGGCTTTCCGGCGCCGCCGAGTCGGGGCAGCGCAATGTCGTCAGTGTCAGGCCCAATGCATTAGGCCAGCGTTGCTGACGGTGCGGTAGAGAGCGGCATCTATTCCCCCCAGGACACTTGCCTGACCGTTACGTTACCGCAAGTGGATCGATCGTGTAAGGGGCGCGACGGTCCCGTGGCAACCCTTGCGTGCGCGCTCACGAAATCGTAGCGTTTCCGATACGTACGGTTCGCCGCATGGGGTGAGGCTAATCGTTTTGGGTTTGGTTCCGTCTCCGCAAGTTTTGACCACGGATGAAATGGGTCGCATTGCGCCGCCGATCTTTACCTCGGTCGGGCAGGACGCGATTAACAGCCCGGGGGACGTGTTCGTCATCCAATCGTTGCTTAACGATCGCTTGCCGAAACCGCACACGCCCGTTGCCGTCACCGGCACGGCCGACCCTGGGACTGTCCTCGCGATCGAGGCGTTCCAGGCGGTGGTGATGAACATGAGCCCGCCAACCGGGCATATCGATCCTGGGAGCGCCACATATTACGCACTCGCTGCGCGGCCCTTGGTCAATGGCGCGCCGCCACCGACGCCGCATTTCGGCCATGTCGGCCTGGTGCCGCCGGAAGTGCTGGAGGCCGCGATCGCGTCGCGCAATCGATGGCACGTCCCTGCCAGCATCACCCTGGCGCAGTGGGTGGTCGAAAGCGCCTGGGGCGCGTCGATGCCGCCGGACAGCAACAATCCGTTCGGCATCAAAGCGCTGGCTGCGCAGGATGCGGTCGAAAGTCAAACCCGCGAGGTCTATAACGGCGAGAGCAAATACATCGTCGCGCGGTTCCGAAAATTCGCCAATCTGAGCGAAGCGTTCGATCTTCACGGCAAATTGCTCGCGACCGGCGGGCCTTACAAACAGGCGATGACGATGGCCACCGATCCAGAGGCGTTTGCCGACGCACTCACAGGTGTATACGCAACCGATCCGAAATATGGGTATACTCTGAAATGGGTGATGAACAATTACGGCTTCAAGCAGTACGACCAATAGCCATATCCGACCCGGGTCCGAACCGCCGTCTAACTGGGAGCAGCGATACATGAGGACCACCGCAATCGCCGTCGGCGCCGCCTTATTGTTGGCAGCCGGAGGTGCGCAGGCGCAGAGGAATCCATCGGAGGACCAAATCATCCGGTCTCTGCAACCCACCGGAACGCTGTCGGCCACAGGTCGCGGTATTCGGCCGTTGGCGCCAGCGGCCCCAGTCGCCGAGCCGCCCAGCGCCGTCGCCCCGGCATCCAGCTCGGCCGCTCCTGCACGTCCCCGCCCAGCGCGTCCAACAACCGCAACCGCCCAGCCGCAGGCAGCACCCAGCGCTCCGTCGGTGAACCTGACTGTTCAGTTCGCAACCAATTCGGCGCAATTGACGCCGGAAGCGGTTCGAACATTGGATGCGCTGGGCCGTGCCTTGTCCAGTGCGACGCTGTCCTCGTACCGCTTCCGGATCGAGGGCCATACCGACACAGTCGGCTCACCGGACACGAATAAGGCATTGTCTGCGCGGCGTGCGGAAGCAGTGGTCGACTATCTCGCAACGAAATTCAGTCTCGATCGCACCCGGATGGAGCCGGTGGGTATGGGTGAGGATGGATTGCTGGTGCAGACGCCGCCGCAGGTCGCCGATCCCCGCAACCGCCGGGTCCAGGTAGTCAATCTCGGCGCCTGACCTCGCGAGCCGCCGTGGCTGGAGATATTGACGACACGGTGATTATGCGGCCCCGGCGGCGACGCTGGGGCCCCGCGGTTGTGGCACTTGTTGCGGTGTGCGCTCTGGGCGCTGGATATGCCTGGTGGTCGCAGACGAAGCCGCCAGTGCCAACACCGGCACCGCCACGGGCGATAGTCATCAATCCGCCGCCTGTGGTCACGCCGGTATCGCTGCCAACAATCCCATTTGCGACGGAGGCGGAGATCCGGGTCGAAAGGCCGATCGAACTGACCGTCCTGCGCTTTGCGCTCAACCCTGCGATCGTCGTTCTGGATTTCCCCGGGTTGGAGGCGCAGGGGCGCATGTTGAACCGGGTCGCAGCCTGGGCGGAAAAGGTCGGCCAGCCGCACGACCGGTTGCTGTCCGACGATGAATTAGAGGCGGCGATTCGTGCTAGTGGCGCCACACCTGCCACCTATTATTACGGCCATGATTACCGGGGCGATGACATTCGGCGGTTCTTCGCATTGGCCGATCGCGACAACATCGCG
>NZ_LMUY01000012.1 GCF_009765685.1 Acidisphaera sp. L21
TCAAGCCCTCAATCAGGAGATCGTCGAACACGCCCACGCCAGAGGCCTTGACCACCACATCGGCATCGACCGCCTCAGCAATAACCCGGCGGCAGGCAGCTTCATTGTTGTCCCATACGACAACCTTTGCCCAATCGGGCGGCGCAATGTCACGATGCGCCTGCCGCTCGAAGGCATCGGGCTCGTAGAAGGTGATTTCATGCCCCCGGGCCGCCAAATCACGCAACATCCCACGGTAGTACGTCGCAGCTCCGTTCCAGAAGGCGGACAGCAGACTGGATCCGTAGAACGCGATTTTCATACAACCTCGGGTTTCGGGGCAAGTTGGCGAACAATTGACAGGAGCTCGTCCACCCGGTGTGCGCAAGTGTGGCGAGCCCGAACGGTTTCAAGTCCCGATAGTGCTAGCTCGGCGCGCAATTCTGGATCTGCCGCAAGTGCGCGCAAATGGCGCTCGGCCATCGGGCCGTCACTAGCTACCAGATAGTCACGACCGGGTCGAAATAGGTTTTCGGCATCATCCCACGGCGCACTCACCAGCGGGATGCCGCAAGCTAGTGCCTCGAACACACGGATGGTCGGGATGCCGGGAAGATCGCGAACGTAAAAGCGCCGTGGCACATGCACCGTAGCCAGCCGCTGGGCAAAGACAGCCGGTGCACGCGCATTCGCCAACCAGTTGCGATAGACTGCGCCATAGCGAGCCAGCAGCGCCAGCGCCTCGGCAGGATAGCGAACGCCGTAGATTTCAAGCGCCAGGCCGGACGCTTTGGCTGGGGCAAGTAGGTAGGTCTCCAACTCAGCCGTCCGCTCACCGTCACCCCAATTGCCGATCCAAACGAGCCCGTTACGCCGAGTATCGTCAGCTGGCGGCTTGAACAACGAGATATCGGCAGCCTCATGCCAGACAAAGGCACGGTCTCCCCATCCCCAGCGACGATACACCTCGGCCAACGCCGCCCCAAAGGCGAGAATGCCATCGTAGCCATCGAGGTCATAGCCCTGCATCTCCTGCGGAGCACTGACGGCGCGATGATGGGTATCGTGGAACAGAAGGGTAAACCGGCCGCCTTTTGCCCGCAGCCTACCGAGTGCAGAGACGAGCTCAGCATCGTTCCACTCGTGCACGATCACGAGGTCGGCGTCCGTGCAAGCCTCTGACGGGTCGAAATCCGGACCGTATTGCTTCGAGTGCAGATCCGAATAAGCCTCGCGCCACGCTCTTAGGCCTTCCTGACCGTGGTCAGTAAGAAGGTTTTGAAGGCTCCAGGCCCCCTGCGGCTCAAGGGCGTCAACATCATGCCCGCGCTGGATCAGGTTGCGCAGAACGCCACGGACGAAATGCGCATTGCCATGATTCCAACAGGACGCCAAAGAATGAGTAAAATAAACGATCTTCAAGCAACGGCTCCTGACACGCCGGAACGCTGAAGGCACGCATCATGCAGCTCGCGCGTCGCACCAATCCAGCTTTCGAGATCGTAGCGCTCTGCTCTCATTCGCGCCAAGGCGGAGAGCCGCTCCACTTCCTTGCAGTTATTCAGCAGCGTGGAAAGAGTTTTTGCAAATCCGGCAGCGTCCCCTGGCGACACGAAGATCGCGGCACCATCCCACAATTCCCGAAATGTAGCGATGTCACTCAAGACCAAGGCGCAACCCGCCTGCGCTGCCTCGAGCACGGCAAGGCCGAATGGCTCATACCGTGCTGCAGAGACAAAAATGCGAGTCCGAATCAGCGTCTTCCCCATATCCGCTGCTGATTTCGTGCCCACGCCGTGTAGCTTCTTGAATGTAATCGTCTGCCCTTGTGGGCCAATGACAGGACCAATGGCCAGTATGGGGAGATCAAGCAAGGTCGCCGCCATGTCTAACGTGGCGGCGCCCTTACCTTCATCCCAAAGCCGTCCAGCTATCAAGATGCAAATGTCTCGCATCGGCCTATCCGCCAACACGTGAGACCGACCATTATAAAGCGGAATAGGGGATATTCCATAGGCCTTGTAAGTCGCATCCGCGAATGCGACTGTCGGCGCAACCAACGCATTACAGGCAGCATACCCCTTTGCAACCGCAGCGATCCGCCAAACGAAATCGGCCGGCGGAGGGCCATTGCGCATTGCCATCCACCATGTAGCAACACAGGAATGCGCAACGCCAACCACCTGCATCGGAAAGCGCGCAGCACCTGCGAACGCCGGACTGCTCAAATGGACGACATCTGCCCGCCATGCGACCGCTCTTGCCGCAAGGTCACTTGCACAGCGTTCAAGGCTACATTGATCTTCGACCGTCCAGTCCAAATCCAGCCCAGTGTTGACAAGTTCGACATCGGCATCCGCCGCCGAAGCATACTGTGCCGGGGACGGCGCCGGACCAAGGCTCGCAAGCAATACATTGTCGCCTCGTAAGCGGAGGCCCCTGGCAAGGTCCAGCGCGTAGGTCCAAATTCCGCCTACAGCATCGGTTGTGATGAGAACACGTCTCACCTTGTCATAGCGCAGCCGCATGGGCTTGTATGGGAATAGGAGTGTGGTGAGAGGCTAGCCAGGTCGCAAGATCCGTAATGCCCTCATACCAAGGCGTTACCGCGGGAAGACCCAGAACCCGCCGCACAGCAGACGTATCGGATACGTAGTAGCGCTGGTCTCCCGGCCGCCATTCAGAATAGCTGAGACGGACAGACCTCCCCACTAGACCTTCAATGCGGGCTAGAACTTGCCGCAGCGAGACGGCGTTTTCTGGTCCTCCGCCCAAGTTGAACGCTCGACCTGAGACCGCCTCGATCTGTTTCCAGACAGCGACGTACGTAGCAACCGCGTCCTTCACATGAAGGATATCTCGGACCTGACGGCCATCGCCATAGATTGAAATGGCCTCTCCGCGCAAGGCGCGGATTAAAAAATGTGCCACCCATCCCTGATCCTCAGTGCCCATCTGCCGCGGGCCGTAAATGCAGCTCATCCGCAGAACGCAGGTTGGAATGCCGTAGCTGCGTGCATAATCAAGCACATACTGGTCGGCCCCTCCTTTGGAGCAGCCATATGGCGTATGAAAATCTAACGGTCGGCTCTCCCCAACCCCGCTTGCCTTGATGATTTGGTCGACCGGCGCATAGGTATCGCCTTGCTGCTCCAGTTCAATATCAGCCAAGTCACCGTAAACCTTGTTCGTAGAGGCAAAGATCACCGGTGCGCAGCGCCCCGCCTCTCGCACTGCCTCCAATACGTTCATCGTCCCCAGGAGGTTTACCTCAAAATCCTCCCGCGGCGCTTCCATGCTGGTAGTAACCGCCACCTGAGCCGCAAAGTGAAAGACGACGTCTGCCCCGGCGGCAGCCTGAGTGATCGCGGTCCGATCGCGGACATCGGCCTGTATCCAATGAATACGCTGCGGATGCCGACTTCTTAGCCAAGCTAGGTTGCGTTCCACGCCGGCTCGTGCCAGCGCATCGTATACCAGCACGTCATGACCATCCGAGGCCAATTGGTCAGCCAGGTTGGAACCGATAAAACCTGCGCCGCCGGTGATGAGAACTTTGCTCCGCAGAGCCGCCATCACGCGACCAAACCCCGCATCTCCAACTCCCTTCGAGCTTCGGGAACCCGGTCTTCAGATTCCTGCTGCGCAACCCACTCGGAAAGTTCGGCAAGACCCTCCTCGAAGTTCATGCTCGGCATATAACCGAGCTCAGCCTTGGCTTTTGTTAGATCGGGCACGTTGTGCCGAATGTCGCCAGCGCGGCTCTTCTGGGTAATCTCAGGAGTTAAGTCTTGTCGGCCCATGGAAGCAGCCTGGAGCATAGCCACCTCCTCAATCGACCGTCGTTCGCCGCTTCCGATGTTGAACACTCCACCAACAGCGTGCGGATGATCTAAAGCGAGGACAAACGCCTTTGCGACATCCCCTACATGCACAAAGTCGCGCTGCTGCCGCCCATCTTCGAACACCATAGGCCGCTGACCATTGGCAATGCGTGACGCAAAAATAGCCAACACACCAGTATAGGGATTAGAAAGGGCCTGACCTGGTCCGTAGGCGTTCCAAAGACGCAATGCCACACCCTCCATGCCGTATTGTGCCGTGAGGGTCAGTGTGAGTCTCTCCTGGACGTATTTGCCGATAGCGTAGACGGAAGCAAGAGCGGGCTGCTTTGTTTCAGGCGTAGGTTCGGGCAAAAGGGCTCGACCCATTGAGTCAATCGGATCCCAGCTCCCGATACCATTGACACGGCTGCCTCGCACAGCATCTTGAACAAGCAGTCCGTCAACTGTGCGATAAAGTCCTTCACCGTAAATACTCATCGAGGAAGCAACAACCACCCGCCGCACTGGTCGTTCGATCAGCTGTTGGAACAAAACCGCCGTTCCATAATCGTTTACGGAAGTGTAGCGATCTACTGCATACATGCTTTGGCCGACACCCACTTCGGCGGCGAGATGGATTACGCTATCTACCCCCTCCAGGGCACGGCGCACGGCCACTTCATCCCGGATATCGCCGACGATCAGTTCGGCGTCGGCGTCTAGATCTCCCGGCCGGGTGCGACTAGGGTGAACCTGCTCTATAAGGCTGTCCAACACCCGAACTTTATTGCCACGCTTCAAGAGCGCCCGCACGAGATGCCGGCCAATGAAACCAGCACCGCCTGCGACCAAGACGGTCTCCTTCATTGCCCGCAGCTCCAAGTCGGCTCACGCCTACCCCTTGCAGCCATCCTCGCCACAGGTGCAACGCTCCCCTCGGCCTGAATCATAACGTCTCCGTTAAACGTAGGTAGCGGCCGAACGGTTCTACATGATCTAAGTTCCAAAGGAAGCGTCTGCCAAGTCAAACAGAACGCTTGCAGAAATGACTGAGCGCTTCGATGTCAAATGCTAATTCAACCATCAAATGATACCTTATTCATAGCCCAATGGCTGGACCCACACTTGCGGTTCTGTGAATGAAGCTACATAGCTGCAGTGAGGTCATCAGGAAGGCGTCGTGCATGGCAAAAGCAAAGGTCCGGGTAGGGCTTGTAGGAGTGGGTAATTGCGCCTCATCCTTCGTGCAAGGCCTCAGCTTTTATGCGGAGGCAACTGCCAATGATAACCCTCCTGGGCTCATGCACGTCGACCTGGGCGGCTATTACATACGTGATGTGAAGGTTGTTTCGGCCTTCGACATCCATGCAGGAAAGGTCGGCCGCGATGTGGCCGACGCCATTGTCACACGCCCTAATAACACCCTTAGCTTTGCGATGGTGCCCGCTATGGGTGTAATGGTTGAACGCGGGCCTACGTTAGATGGTTTGGGAAAGTATCTGGTTGGCGAAGTTCCCGAATCCGAAAATCCCGAAGTTGACGTCGTCGACGTTTTGCGCCGAACTAATACTGAAGTCCTCGTATCCTACTTGCCCGTCGGCTCCCAAAAAGCTACCGAACACTATGCCGAGGCGGCGCTCGCTGCTGGATGTGCCTTCGTCAACTGCATCCCCGTATTCATCGCCTCGAACAAAGACTGGGCAGAGCGCTTTGCGAGCCGCCGCCTGCCCATCGTAGGGGATGACATCAAGAGCCAAGTTGGCGCGACAATCGTGCATCGTGTGCTCGCCAATTTGTTCCGAGACCGTGGCGTGCGGCTAGACCGCACCTATCAGCTCAATTTCGGCGGCAATACCGACTTCAAGAACATGTTAGAGCGCGAACGGCTCGAATCGAAGAAGATCTCGAAGACCCAAGCGGTCTCCAGCCAGCTCGACATTCCATTGGACGCAGACAACATCCACATTGGCCCGTCAGATTTCGTGCCGTGGCTTTCTGATCGGAAATGGGCGCACATTCGACTGGAAGGCACCGGCTTTGGCGGTGCCCCGCTGAACATGGAGCTAAAACTCGAGGTCTGGGACAGTCCGAATAGCGCTGGTGTTGTAATCGACGCCGTCCGGTGTGCCAAACTGGGTCTGGACCGTGGCATAGGCGGCCCCCTGATTGGCCCCTCGAGCTATTTTATGAAATCACCTCCTACCCAGTTCACTGACGACGATGCCCGGGAGCGCACCCGGTGCTTCATCGCCGGAGAACCGGATCTCGCATTATGAACAGTCTTCCAGAAAGCACTATCCGCGAGCGGGTCGAGGCGCTGGCTCCCTGGTTTCACGATATGGACCTGGGCGGGGTGCGGACCGCGCCGGATCATTTCCTGTGGGGTTATCCCGAAAGTAAGTTCAAGCATTTTGCCCACGCAATTCCGGAAAACTTGTCCGGCTGGAGTGTGCTGGATATCGGCTGTAACGCGGGGTTTTACAGCCTTGAAATGAAGCGCCGCGGCGCCGCGCGGGTTTTAGGGATCGATTTCGACGATCGCTATCTCGCCCAAGCACGCCTCGCCGCAGAGGTGCGCGGCGTTAAGATCGAGTTCCGCAAGCTTTCCGTTTACGACGTGGCAGCACTCAGCGAACGCTTTGATCTCGTAATCTTCATGGGCGTTCTCTATCATTTGCGCCATCCATTGCTCGCTCTTGACTTGATCCATGAACACGTCGCGCGCGATCTTTTGCTTTTTCAGTCGATGCAGCGTGGGGTAGATGATGTGGCGCCGATTGCTGCAGATTATAGATTCGACGAGCAGGCGCATTTCAACGAAGCCGGATATCCAAAGCTGCACTTCATCGAGCACCAATACAGCGGCGATTGGACTAACTGGTGGGCGCCCAACGCCGCCTGTTCAGCGGCCATGCTCCGTAGCTCAGGGTTTGAGGTGGTAGACCACCCGGAAAGTGAAGTGTTTATGTGCCGCCGGGTTAACCGGCCAACTCCGGCTGGCGCGATCTACCCAGCGCGGCCGAACGAAGGAGCGACCGGGGCGTGATAGAAGCCGCTAAAATCTGGAACGAACCCAACAACAAATCGCATTGGGATCCCAACCTGGATCCGGAATGGGACGGTTTCGCTGCAATGACCATCCTCGCCGGCCAGGCGATCGCAGCGGAGAACAGCCGCCTTACGCGAGTGTTGGGTGGTATGTCCCCTATCGACCCGGCCTTCATACAACGATTGGAGGCCAGGGGGGCGATGGACCACGTCGACGTCGTGGCTGTACATGGCTTTCCCCTTGACTGGAATCCATGGTCAATCAACGATTGGCCAGCCAAATTGGCCGAAATTCAAGCCATCACCAGCAAGCCGGTCTGGGTCACTGAGGTCGGGGTTTCCTCATTCGGTGCAGAAGAGGTGCAGGCCTGGGGTGTTAAGCGAACCGCGGAATTGTTGATCGGCCGTGCACCACGCGTTCACTGGTACAGCCTCTACGACTTGCCCCGGGCGTGGGAGGCCACCACTCGACACAAAGAGGCAGAAGGATCATCCTACTATCGTCACTTCGCCATGGGTCTGCTGCGAGAAGACGGCACTCCGAAACTGGCACTCGAGACCTATGCTCCGCACGCGGGCGACATTGGGCTGTGCCAATGGTTCCACTATCAGGACCACCGACTGGACGAGGCAGTTCGCTGGCTCCGGCGGCTTGGCGTCAAACATGTGCGAACGGGGATTTCGTGGGCCGACAGCTTTCGCCCAGATGCGCTCGCTTGGTTCGATCGCCAGATGGAGGCGCTTGAGGAGTTCGCCGTCACTGTAACCTTCTGCTTCACACCCGAGCACCGAGGGATCGAGCCACACCATACCTCGCCCCCTCAGCTCGCGTACGAATACGCGGAGTTTTGCGCTGCGATGGTCCGCCGCTACGCACCATCTTCCGCACCGGCGAGGCCATACCTCACGCCTTCTGTTGCCTGAGTTGGTTGAATTCCACTGGGTGACCCCATCGCTTGCCCTAGGCGGCCGATACGCGGCTGGGGAGGAGGCAAAATTGGCATCCGATCACGGCATACGCGGCGTAGTCGACCTGCGCGAGGAGGCGTGCGATGACAAGGCAGCATTGGCTCGAATGGGCATCGCCTTTCTCCACTTGCCGACCTCCGATCACCAACCCCCCGCTCCTAGCGATCTTGATCGAGGCGTGGAATTCGTGCGCGAACGGCTCGGACAAGGCCAACGGGTTCTGATCCATTGCGAGCACGGGATCGGCCGCTCTGCAGTTTTAATGCTGTGCGTACTCGTCGACGCCGGTGTCGAGCCGCTGGACGCGTTGCGCCAGACAAAAGGCGCGCGCGAAGAGGTTTCGCCAAGTCCAAAGCAATACATGGGTTGGTCGGCTTGGCTCGTCTCGCGGGGGAAAACTGCCCCAGATGCTCATACTTTCGGATGCATCGCCTACCGGCACTCGGCCAAAACTGATCAGATGGTTGCCTCATGAGCGACGCGTCCAAGGCGATGCGTGCTGCCGTCGTTGAAGGTGCGGGACGCTTGACGGTGCGTATGGTCGCAAGGCCTGAGCCCGGGCCGAACCAAGTACGTCTGAGGCTCGAGGGTTGTGGCGTATGCGCCTCCAATCTTGGCCCCTGGTCCGGGCCAGACTGGATGCACTTCCCGACCGCTCCCGGTGACCTTGGTCATGAGGGTTGGGGCGTAATCGACGCAGTCGGTGACGATGTACAAGGCTTCACAATTGGCGACCGCGTTGCTGCACTCACCTATGCTGCCTATGCGGAATACGACCTCGCCGACGCCGCAGCAGCGGTAAAACTGCCGGACACTCTCGCAGGCAAGCCTTTTCCGGGTGAACCGCTTGGGTGCGCGATGAACATTTTTCGCCGTGCCGACATTCAACCAGGCCAGACTGTAGCGGTCGTCGGAGTAGGATTTCTAGGCGCGATTTTGACCCGGCTGATCACCGCTGCCGGCGCGCGGGTGATCGCCATCTCACGCCGGCCATTCTCGCTGTCCGTGGCGCGTGACATGGGTGCGGTCGAGACCATCGAGATGCATGACCACTGGGCAATCATCCAGCGTGTAAAGGCGCTCACCGACAGCCAGTATTGCGATAGAGTGGTCGAAGCAGTGGGAAAACAATGGCCGCTCGACCTTGCCGCCGAGCTCACGCGCGAACGGGGCAGGCTGATTGTGGCAGGCTATCACCAGGATGGCTTGCGGCAGGTGAACATGCAACTCTGGAACTGGCGGGGCCTTGACGTGATCAACGCCCACGAGCGTGACCCCGCGATCTACATCAGGGGGTTGCGGGAAGCGGTGGCAGCGGTCGCGTCAGGCCGGCTCGATCCAAGCCCGCTCTACACTCATGCCTATCCGCTAGATCGACTGGCTGAGGCGCTGAATGCCACACGAGATAGGCCGGATGGGTTCCTTAAAGCGGTGGTGACTTTTTGATGCGTCGACCCCGAGTAGGGTTTCTGGGCGTCGGCTGGATCGGCCGGCATCGCATGCAAGCGCTAATCGAAAGCACTTTGACCGAACCAGTGGCGATCTGTGAGCCGGACGATACGGCTGCCGCCGCCGCGATGGAGTTGGCCCCTGCCGCCGTACGGACCGTCGATCTAGAAGCATTGCTCCAGCAAGACCTTGACGGGCTCGTCATAGCCACACCGAGTGCCTTGCATGCGGGCCAAGCCATCGCTGCCTTGCAGGCCGGCTGCGCAGTGTTTTGCCAGAAGCCAATCGGCCGTACTGCCTTCGAGGTAAGCGATGTACTCATGGCGGCACGCCAAAGCAATCGTTTGCTGGCGGTGGACCTCTCCTACCGTTTCACTGAGGCCATGAGGCAAGTTCGAAATTCGGTACAGAGTGGTGCACTCGGGCGCATCTTTGCAGTCGATCTTGTCTTCCACAATGCCTACGGTCCCGACAAGGCTTGGTTTCGCGATCCCATTCTGTCTGGCGGCGGATGTGTCATGGATCTCGGCGTGCATCTCATCGATCTTGCTCAATGGACCCTTGGCTTTGAGGATATTCGCTCCGTAACCGCGTCGCTCTTTGCCGCTGGTGTCCTTCTCTCAACCAAGCCGAGTGAAGTAGAAGATTACTGTGTAGCGACGCTGGAAACGGTATCTGGTGTTGTTATACGCGTTGCATGCTCCTGGAACCTGCCAGCTGGACGAGACGCGATAATTGGGGCGTCCTTCTATGGCACGCAGGGCACTTCAGTAATGCAGAACATTGACGGCTCATTCTTTGACTTTGCCGCCGAGCGCACTCAGGGATCTAATCATCGCGTCTCCATCGCCGTGCCGCCTGATCAATGGGGTGGTCGAGCAATTCTGCACTGGGCTAACGAGCTTATCTGTAACCCAGGTTTCAATTCCACAGCCGATCAGCTGTTGGCCGTGGCAACGGTGATTGATCGTATCTACGGTCGAAGCCCTCCTACGTCTTCTTGATCAGATCTACTCACTTCGACTATCGCTTGCCATCAGCGTATTCGAACATTCCAATAAAGGAGGGAGCGTCCGCGATCAAATATCAGTCCGCCAGCATCTGATGGATGTCGCCACGGAAGATTAAACGAAAATTGGTAGATACATGTTTAATGTCAATACTTCAGTATTCTGAGCAGGTCGCCAGCCGTCAATCCTTTTTAGTCTTGCTAGTGCCGAAGATGTTTCACGTTAAAAACAAGCCTGATACGAAGGGATTACGAGCTTGAGCCTCACCAGAAAGCGCGTATTGGTCACCGGCGGCGCGGGATTTCTCGGATCTCACCTTTGCGAGCGGCTCATTGCACGCGGCAATGACGTGCTTTGCGTGGACAACTACTTCACCGGACGCAAGGACAATATCAGTCATTTGCTGGGACTGCCGCAATTCGAGGCCATGCGGCACGATATCACCTTCCCCCTGTATGCCGAGGTGGACGAGATCTTCAATCTCGCCTGCCCGGCCTCTCCGGTTCACTACCAGTTCGACCCGGTGCAAACGACCAAGACCAGCATCGTCGGCGCCATCAACATGCTGGGCCTCGCCAAGCGCGTGAAGGCCAAGGTGTTCCAGGCCAGCACCAGCGAAGTCTACGGCGACCCCACCGTGCATCCCCAAACAGAAGACTACCGCGGCAACGTCAACCCGCTGGGCCCACGCGCCTGTTACGACGAAGGCAAGCGCGCCGCCGAAACGCTGTTCTTCGACTACTACCGGCAGCACCAAGTGCGCATCAAAGTGGTGCGCATCTTCAACACCTACGGTCCGCGCATGCACCCCAATGACGGGCGCGTCGTCTCCAACTTCATCGTCCAGGCGCTGAAGGGCGAACCAATCACCCTCTATGGCGACGGCAGCCAGACACGCGCCTTCTGTTTCGTCGATGACCTGATCGAGGGGATCCTCCGCCTGATGGATACCGATGACAGCGTCACCGGCCCGGTCAATATCGGCAACCCGCACGAAATCCGTGTACACGAATTGGCCGAACGGGTCGTTCGCCTCACCGGCTCGAAGTCGAAGATCGAGTACCGCCCGTTGCCGCAGGATGACCCGACGCAGCGCTGCCCCGACATTACCCTGGCAAAGAAGTTGCTGGATTGGCAGCCAATGGTGGCGCTGGATGACGGGCTCCAGCGGACCATTGGCTACTTTGCCAATATGCTAGATGGCTCAGGTTTGCGGAGCGCCTGTAACAATGCTTTTGAGCCAAACCCGCGAGGCAATCTGTAAGTCAAACTCTGCTCTAAGACAGCATCAAAGAGTCCGCTCGACGCTCGGCTGGCAGCAGACTTTGTTTAAGATTCCAGTCAATCGTTTAAACCTTAATGCGCGCCAGACCAGCTCTGTGGAACACTCACCGTCTTCCGCAACTTATCCTCCAAAAAGTCGTCTGACCAACAGGATGGCTGACACACTTAGAGCGTGCTCGGCTTGACCGGA
>NZ_LMUY01000067.1:0-7634 GCF_009765685.1 Acidisphaera sp. L21
ACCGCCGCTGACGGACACACCGGGTTGGCGATGGCGCGGGCTATCCGTCCCCGGGCAATCCTGTTGGACGTAATGATGCCGCAGATGGATGGCTGGTCGGTGCTAACAGCCCTGAAGGCCGACCCTGACCTTGCCCCTATTCCAGTGGTAATGGCCAGTTTCGTCAACGAACCCGCCCTGGCGAATGCTTTGGGTGCGACGGATTATGTGCTGAAACCGGTCGAGTGGGACCAGCTGAAATCGGTGATGCAGCGCTTCCGCGCGACCGAAGGTGCTGTCCTCGTCGTTGATGACGACGCGGATGCACGCCATCGCCTTCGCACCGTTCTGGAGCGCGAGGGCTGGCAGGTTGCCGAGGCTGGCAATGGACAAGAGGCGTTGCAATCACTTGCGAGCGCCACCCCGCAACTTATCCTTCTTGACCTCACCATGCCTGTTATGGATGGCTTCACTTTCTTGCATACGCTGCGCGGGCAACCGGGGGGGGCGGACATCCCTGTCGTGGTGTTGAGCGCCCGCGACCTGAGCAAGACGGATCGCGACCGGCTGGGAAGCGCCGATCGCGTGATCCGCAAGGGTGATGTAGACCTGCGCGACCTGCCGGGCCAGTTGGCAGATTTGAGAACGGGACACGGCTCTTGATCCAAGCGGCGTGTTGATCAAGCGGCAAGCTGGTCTGGCTTTCGCGCAACGCCTCATCCAGGATGGTGATGCACGATCGATCTCGTTGTGGGAGACCCTCAGCGGTGGTGCGATACGCCAGACCGACCCACACTCTGGCCGGCGACGGATGTTCATGCTGAGTCCCTTCTCGAAGCATTTCTGCGTCGTCAGCGCCCCCAGAGCATGCGCGGGCAGTTTGGATGCCCGGTCCTGAATCAGCTCTACGCCTAGCAGCAAACCCAGCCCGCGCACGTCGCCGATGGCCTCGTGGCGCTCCTGAAGTTCCTGCAATCGCGCCCGTAGATAGGCGCCCATCGTGGTCGCCCTGGCGATCAAATGCTCCTCAGCAATAACCTTCAGCACCGCCAGGCCGACTTCCGCCGTCAGCGGGTCCGACACATGGCTCGTGTAGAAGGTAAAATGACGGTCATGCAGCACCTCCTCGATCTTCGCGGTGGTGGCGACTGCGGCTAGCGGTAGGCCGCCGCCCAAAGTCTTCGACATCGTCATGATATCCGGCACCACGCCGAAATACTCCGACCCAGTCCGGCTGCCGATGCGGCCGAATGCGGTCTGCGACTCATCAAAGATCAGAAGCATGCCGCGATCATCGGCTGCCTTGCGCAAGGCCTGCATAAAGGATTGCGGGGGCACCAACACGCCACCGGCGCTGATAACCGGCTCCACGATGATCGCCGCACCTCGCCCGCTCGACTGCATGTCGAACATTGTTAAAGCGAGTTCTAGCCCGGCCAAGGCTGAGGCTTCCTCGCTCAAACCCGGCAGCATTGGCCGGTATGCATTGGGTTCGGGGATGACGAACACGCCAGGCGCGGGCACGCCGTAGCCCTTGCGGTCGCTCGCCATGGACACGGAACTCGCGCCCCCCGTGATGCCGTGCCACGAGCCGCCGAGTACCAGGACCTCGTAACCGTCCGTGTACAACTTCGCCATGCGCAGGGCGACTTCTGTGGCCTCGGACCCAGTGTTGATGAAGATCGTCTTCTGGAGATCACCCGGCAGCCAGTCACGTGCGAGAGTTTGCGCCAGTTCGGCAACGACTTCAGGAATCATGCCGCTGAAGAGGTGGAACGCCTTCTCCCCAGCCCGGTGGACCGCATCGATGATTGCGGGGTGGTTGTGGCCGATGGTGGCGCACATTTGGCCTGAGGTAAAATCTAAATACTCACGACCGTCACTATCCTTGACGACTGTGCCTTTGGCAGACCGGAACAGCTTTGGGAAAGCATCTCCGCCATAGCGTACGAGGTATTGTTTGGAGGCTTGCTGTAACGCGTCGCTCATCACCATCTCCCAATTCAAGCCATGCGCCGGGCCGCCGACTGGCTTAGGGTAGCGCGGACGCCACCGTCGTAAGACCGTTAGTGAGTTGGAACCGTGGGAGCAAAGTCGAAAAAATCAACGCCTGTACAATTGGGGTCAACGCCACCCGTCCGGTCCCGATTGCCGCCACTGAACGCCTTGCATGCGTTCGAGGTCGTCGCCCGCCACACGACCTTCGCCCAGGGCGCGGTGGCGCTATGTGTGACCCCGTCCGCCGTCAGTCATCAGATCCAGCAACTGGAGGACTTCCTGGGCGTGCAACTGTTTCGGCGGGAGGCCGGGCGCGCCGTGCTGACCGCCGCGGGCCATCTCTACGCCCAACAGATCCGCAACGCCTTCGGTCTGATGGCCGATGCGACGGCTCTGGTTGCTCCGCAATCGCAAAGTGGTCACTTGGTCATCGCTTCCAGCCCGAGTTTTGCCGCCAAATGGCTGCAGCCGCGTCTGCCGGATTTTCTCAGCACTCATCCCGGGCTGGAAATTCGCGTGTCGACGCTGTCCGGTTCGGACACATTCAACAAGGACCGTTGCGATATCGCCATCGTCTACGGCCGCCCGCCGGCGCAGGCTCAGGCAGCATCCCTGCTGGCGGAGACGTTGCGGCCGCTCTGTAGCCCGGCAGTCGCAGAAGCGTTGGCATTGGCTGGGCCGCGTGCCTTAGCGGGGGCGACGCTCATACACTCCGTCAATGCCCTAACGTGGACCGAGTATCTGCGCAAAATCGGCCACGGCGACATCCGGCCGCACAATGAAATATGGCTGGATCGGTCCACCATCGCAATCGACGCGGCGGTCGCCGGCATGGGAGTGGTCCTGGAGAGTGAACTCCTGGCGGAGCAAGAGCTGCGGGATGGCCGGCTGGTCGCTCCGTTCGAGAGCGCCGCGTTCGGGGTCCAGACGGAGTCCTACTTCCTCGTCAGACCGCCTGGTTCCCACAACCACGCCCAAGCCGCCAGGTTTGAAGCTTGGCTGCTTGCAAGGAATCGAAGGCCACGACCATAGACACTCCGTTGCCGTTCTTTAGGGTGACAGCGCTGTCCTAAATGGAAGTTCCGCGCATGACCCAGCATCGCCCTTCGCCAACCGCCGTCCGTTCCTTGCTCGCTGTGCTGGGTTTGCCGGCGCCGATTCACCACGAGCAGTGCTGGAGGATTGTCTAGAGAACATCGCACAATGGGAGCCGGTGGTTGGCGCCTTTACCGCCATGAACGTTGACGCCGCGCGCCAAGCCGCTGATGCGGCAACAGCGCGCTGGCGGGCCGGTCAGCCCAAATCGGCGATCGATGGAATGGTCGTGGGCGTGAAGGACATGATCGACACTGGCGACCTGCCTACCGGCATGGGGTCGCCGCTTTATGACGGCTACACGCCCCGCTTCGATGCTGCCAGCGTGCAGGGACTGCGGGAGGCTGGTGCCGTCATTCTGGGCAAGACCGTCACGACCGAATTCGCGTCCAGCCAGCCACGGAGCACGCGCAACCCATGGGATCCGGCGCGCACCCCCGGCGGCAGCAGTAGCGGCTCGGCCGCGGCCGTCGGTACCGGCATGCTGTGTGGCGCGCTGGGCACCCAGGTTGTTGGCTCTATCTCGCGGCCTGCCGGGTATTGCGGGGCATACGGCTACAAACCAACGCCGGGCGGGATCAATCGAGGCGGCAGTCTCGACTTCTTAAGCCAAAGCGTCACCGACACGATCGCCGCGACCCTGGGCGACGCTTGGGTCATGGCGCGCGCGATTGTGGAGCGGGTCGGCGGCGACCCCGGCATGCCCGGCATCACCGGCCCGCTCACCCCGCCGGCCGCCCAGCGCCCGCTACGGCTCGCTTTGATCCGCACCGCGGGGTGGCCCAGCCTGCAACCCGCTGCCCAAGCGTCACTGGAGACCGCATTGGAGACCTTATGCTTCCACGGCATCACGATCCTGACGCGCGAGACCTGCCCTGCCCTCGCTGCCGTCGAGGCCGCGACGGTGGAGGCACGAGTTCAGACACTGATCATCAACGCCTGGAAATGGCGTTGGCCGCTCGGCAGCTACGTGGCGACCGATCACAGCAATGTCAGCGCATCCTCGCGCGATCGGCATATCCATTCTAACACATTGACCCAGAACGACTATTCAGTCGCTCTCGCCCGGCGGGCCGCGGCACGGGCCACGCTGGCGACGCTGCTGCAGGAGTGTGACGCCCTGGTTAGCATCACAGCTGCGGGCGGCGCGCCCGTGGGGCTGGAGAAGACGGGCGACCCGATTTTCGTGGTGCCCGGCTCCTATCTCGGTGTCCCCGGCGTGGCCCTGCCGGTGCTCGAGGCAGACGGCTTACCCCTTGGTCTGCAGTTGCTTGGGGCACCAGGCGCGGATGCGGCGCTATCTGGCCACGCAGCCTTCGTTGACGATCTGCTGCGGATCTAATCACACCTGCTGCCGAGTAGCAGGCAAACGCCCGACCTGCTTAAATCGCGGCCGACCGGGTAGGGCCGGCCGCAGCACCAAGGGATTGCTCGAGATGGCGCAAAAAACGCGAAGTGCCCGCCGTATCCTGGGCCACAGTGACCTCGCGGTCTCGCCGGTGGGGTTGGGCTGTATGTCCCTGTCGGGCGTCTACGGAGCGGCCGATGATGCTGCGTCCGAGGCGCTGATCCACCACGCGCTTGACACCGGGGTGAACCATCTCGACTCCTCGGACATGTATGGCTGGGGGCATAACGAGGGCGTTGTCGGCCGGGCCATCAGGGGGCGGCGGAACGAGGTGGTGCTGGCAACGAAGTTCGGCCAGATCGAGCGCCCGGGCAAATCCAATGGCGTGAATGGCCATCCGGACTATGTCGCCCAGGCATGCGACGCCAGCCTTGCACGGCTAGGGGTGGATGTGATCGATCTTTATTACCAGCACCGAGTGGATCCAGCGGTTCCAGTGGAAGACACCGTCGGCGCCATGGCCCGCCTGGTCGAGCAAGGCAAGGTTCGGTTCCTAGGCCTGTCCGAAGCCCATCCCGACCGCATTGCCCGGGCCCATGCGGTTCACCCGATCACAGCGGTGCAAACCGAATACTCGCTGCTGTATCGGCAGGAAGCCGAAGCGACCCGGCGTGTCACCCAGGCACTCGGCATCAGCTTCGTCGCCTATTCGCCGCTGGGCCGCGGATTGCTGACAGGGGCGATCCAGACACTGGACGATATCGACGGCCGTCGCGCCTCCCATCCGCGGTTTCAAGCGGAGAATTTTGCCACCAATCGCCGCCTTGTCGGGATTATCGAAGCGCTAGCGGCCGAGAAAGGCTGCACCCCAGCCCAAATTACCCTCGCCTGGTTGCTCGCCCAGGGTGACGATGTCGTGACGATCCCAGGAACCCGCTACCCAGCCCGGTTGGACGAGAATACTGGCGCCTTGGACATCGAAATGAGCGCCCAGGAAGTGACCGACATCGGCACCGCCATTCCCCCGGGTGCCGCAGCCGGCACGCGCTACCCCGCGGGTGGAATGGCCGGCGTGTTCGTTTGATGCTGCCGCTCCAGTTGGCGGAGTTTGTGCAGGCATAAGGGCGACGTAGATCGGTGTGCTCGTCCGACGCCACCCGGCAACGATTTGCCGGACTGAGCACCCGTGGCAAAGCTCAAATGTTGGTCCATTACAGTATTTTATCTCAACGAAGGTCCAGCGTTTACGAACGATTAAGCGCAGCTGTTTTAAACGGGCTCCGCCATCCCGCAGCTTCGCAAAAGCGACCTTGAGAAAGCCGAAGAATGCCGCAAAATGCGCCCAATAGCAGCGAACTCGCCACTGTCTCCTACATCAACGGACTAAACCCAGACGGCACGGTTGCATCGACATCGTTCGCGTCTTGGACTGGGTCGACACCCACGGCATACGACGCGAACAGCAGTTCGCTGTCCAAGTGGGACAATGATGCGTCGGGCAATACCCTAGCAGCGACATCGGCGGCGGGCACGGGCGGCGGCACTGTCACCTACGCCTTCGATCCAGCGAGTTCCTTTACGCCCGCCCAGATGAATGCGTTCATCGCCAGCCTGACGTTGTGGTCGGACGAGACGAACATCAGCTTCGCCGCAGCGAGTTCCGTCGCCAGTGCCGATGTGGAATTCACCCTCGGCGTCAATACCGGCAGCGGAGAGTTAGAGGCGAGCCACACCGACGCGGCGGCCGGCAGCACGGCTATCCCCAGCAACGTCTCACCCAGCGCCGCTGGCGGCACCAGTGCAGAGATCGTCATTGAAACGAACGGCACGTATGGCACGCTCGGTTCATTTGCCAATGGCGGCTACAGCTACGCCACGCTTATCCATGAAATTGGGCACTTGGTCGGCCTAGGTCATCCTGGCCCGTACAATGACGGCGATGCTACGGGAGCAGAAGCCAATCAGCTCGGCGTCTACGACAGCCGGCAATGGACTGCCATGTCGTATATTGAACCGAACGACACCAAAGCCGCCTACTACAGCCAATATTCAGTGACGGGCACGTCGTGGCTGTCCTCGGTCAAGACGACCACCGGTAATACTGTTACCACGTCCACGACCGAGGTCGCGCCACAGACACCAATGATGCTGGACATTCTAGCGGCCCAGCAATTGTACGGCACCCCGACCAAGACGGCACTATCCGGTGGCCAAGTGTTTGGTTTCAACACCAACATCACTGACCCGTCGAAGGCGTTCTTCGATTTTACGGTAAACACCACCCCGGTCGTCACCTTATGGGATGCCGGTATCGGCAACACATTGGACCTGTCGGGCTACACCACCGGTTCGGTTGTCAATCTCAACCCCGGCAGCTTCAGCAGTGCAGGTGGATTGACCAACAATATCGGCATCGCCTACGGCACAGCGATCGACACGGCGATCGGCGGAACTGGCAACGACATCTTCACGCTGAACAACGACTCGGACAAGATCTTCGGCGGTGGCGGGAGCGACACGGCCGTCCTCGTCGGCGCCAGCACTGCCTATACGCTGCATCGTGTCGGCACGACCGTCACCGCGATGCTGAACGGCACCAACGTCATCGATACGCTGCAGGCCGTGCAAACGCTGCAATTTTCCGACAAAGCCATTGCCGCGAGTGCGATCGATTTTGTTCCCGTTCCACCAAACTATTCGATTGCGGCATTGGCGGCGTCACAGCCAGACGGGACGACGGGCACAACGTCCTACACCTTTGCTGTCACACGGACGGGCGATAGCACACAATCTGCCAGTCTGACTTACACTGTGCAGGGCTCCGGCACGAGCCCGGTGCCGGCCTCGCTGTTTGCCGCAACATCCGGCACTGTCACCTTTGCCGCTGGAGACACGACAGAAGCTGTAACGGTCAACGTGGCAGGTGCCCGTATTTCTGGGCCAGAGACCTTCACGGCTACAATTTCGAGCGCTGCCGGCGCAGCTATCTCGAACGCGACGGCAACAGGAACGATCTTGTCACCAACGTCTCAAGTCTTGAATAACGTCGACGGCACATCATCCGCCTATAATTACATTCTAAGCGCCACTGTCTATAGTACGATCACACAATATAGCAGTCTGAACGGTAATGGTAGTGTCGTTTCGAATATTGTTGATAATGCAGATTCAACGGCTCTGTTGTACGCCTACAATCCCTCCCCTACTGTTACTC
>NZ_LMUY01000067.1:7657-10096 GCF_009765685.1 Acidisphaera sp. L21
CTCGAGCAGCGTGCTACAGGTGACAACAAAGTTCAGCGGGACGGACCCCAGCAATGGAGCGCCAGCCGGCACACGTATTTCAGATATCGTCGACAATACCGACGGGACGTCATTAGTTTACGCCTACAATCCATCGAGCACGGTGTCACAAGCAACATCACGCTACAGCGGGACGGATTCGACCAATGGCGCCCCGGCCGGCACGCTGATATCGACAGTAGTCGACAACACCGACGGTACTGCCTTGGTATATGCCTACAATCCGTCCAACACCGTGACGCAGACGGCAACGTTGTTCAGCAGCACGGATCCTACAAACGGCGCGCCAACTGGCAATCAACTGACGACAGTGTTAGATTACACGAACGGCCAGTCTTCGTTGCAGCACTTCGCCACTGATGGGTCAAGTACAACCGTCTTCTACTCCGGCGTAGATGGAACCGGTGTTCAAGTCGCATCGCCAACGTCGTCGGCCCTACAGGGTAGCCACGCCACGATCGGATCCACTGTTTCTGATGTTGCGATGCAGTTCCTGCCAGGGATGGACCTCCGGACAACCCTGCTTTCCCCCGGCATAACTGATTCGGTTGATGGGTTTAGCAACACGGCAGATGTGTTGGACTTTACGGCGCTCGTCAGTGCGGCTGGACTTACAACCAATGCATCGACCCATGCGTTGGTCGGCTACGTGACGGTTGTGGACCAGGGGCAGAACGCTTTCGTGCAGTTTGACCCGACTGGTCACGCTGGAGGGACCACAGTGGCAGTGCTGCAGGGGCTTGGACGCACGGTCACGGATAGCAGTCTGTTGCTGACCCACGGTTTGTGAGGCCGGAAAGCGTCGACAGCCCGGCTTCGTGGATGAGCGGGTCGAGCGCAGCCGCATCTGAGACAGACGATTTGCCGGACGCGCGTGCGGGCTCTGCTAAGGCGTCTCGCCGCTCCTAATTGCTCAATCTGGGCATTGGGTCGTAGTGTTGCGGCAATGAGGGAGCCCAAACATGAGCGTTGAGCGGATCGAGCTGCTGTTCGGAAAAGGCCATTTGCCAGTCGAACTGCCAACCGGCGCGCGGGCCACAGTGATCCGCAAGATGGCCATGCCCAAGCTGCCCGACCCGCATGGTGCGATCGCTCAGTCCTTCGCCTTCCCCATCGGCTCGGCCCCGCTGGCTCAGCTTGCGCGGGGCAAGAAGAGCGCCTGCATCCTCATCTGCGACATCACGCGCCCCGTGCCCAACCGGTTGTTTCTTCGCCCCATGATTGAAATCATGGCTGGGGAAGGCATCCCGCTGGAGGCGATTACGGTGCTCGTCGCCACTGGCCTGCACCGCCCGAACGAGGGGGAGGAACTCGCCGAGTTGGTCGGCGATCCATGGGTCTTGACGAACGTACGAGTCGAGAACCATTTCGCGCGGGACGACGGGATGCACGTCAATCTTGGTGTGACCGCCACGCGCGGCACGCCCATCGGCATCGACCGCCGCTTCGTAGACGCGGATCTGCGCATCGCGACCGGCTTGGTCGAGCCCCATTTCATGGCGGGCTGGTCCGGCGGCCGCAAGGTTGTTGCCCCCGGCGTCGCACATCATGAAACGATCCGCACCTTTCACTCGGCGCGCTTCATGGAAGATCCGCTGGCGGTTCAGTGCAATCTGGCCGGCAACCCGCTCCATGAGGAACAACTTGAAGTCGTGAGGCGGCTTGGCGATCTCTACGCGCTCAACACCGTCATCGACGAGGACCGCGACCTCGTCCACGTCACGTTCGGGGAAATCATCGCGAGCCACCTTGCCGCCGTGGATTTCGTCACCGCCTCGACCAAGATCGGGGTCAAGCGCCGCTACAAGACCATCGTTACGTCCTCCGCCGGCTATCCGCTGGACAAGACCTACTACCAGACCGTCAAAGGCATGGTCACACCCCTCGACATCCTGGAGCCCGGCGGCACGCTCATCATCGCCTCCGCCTGCTCGGAGGGTTTCGGCTCGCCCGAGTTCCGGGAGGCACAGGCGCGGCTGGTCTCAATGGGGTCCGAGCGTTTTCTCGCAACGCTGACGGCGAAAACACTGGCCGAGGTCGATGAGTGGCAGACCGAAATGCAGCTCAAGGCAACGCGCCTCGGCAGTGTCTCCCTCTACACTACCGGGCTCGATAGGGAGGAGCAGCGGATCACCGGCGTGACCATGGCGACGAATATCGACGCCGCTGTGCGCGAAGCCGTCGCGCGCCATGATGACCCGGACATCGCCTTCATCCCCGAGGGGCCCTATGTCGTGCCATTCTACAACGGTGCATGACCTTCGCCGCTGGAGCGGTCGGCTACGGCCTCAAGGACCTTCAGCAGGACATTCTGATCGGCTTGGCGAAGGTGGATCAAAAAGTCCGGGGCGGAGACACTTAGAGCGTGCTCGGCTTGACCGGAATCAAGAAATTGCTTGC
>NZ_LMUY01000101.1:0-327 GCF_009765685.1 Acidisphaera sp. L21
GGCATCTGGGGCAATGGTGAGATGGCGCTGCCGGGCGATCCGCCGGGTGAGTTGGAAGTCGTCGACGGGCATCCTGAGGGCGGCAAGATCCCGGAATTGCTCGGCAACTATGGTGCGTTCGCTCCGAACTACGCACCGGAAGAAATGTTCGATATCGCCAGCAAGCTCTACAAGAAGTCTCGCTAACAACGCCCGGCCGGGGGCGACGATGCCCCCGGTCACTCTATCAGGCAAGTCGCCGATTGATGAGGATATGGATGTGCCTGTGAAACAAGAGCTGATCAGCAAGGTCGTGGCGATCACCGGCGCTGGGTCCGGGATCGGATT
>NZ_LMUY01000101.1:657-903 GCF_009765685.1 Acidisphaera sp. L21
TGCCGGAACGATGAAGCGCCGAGAATGGCGCGTGTCGGGCGAGACGGTATCGAAGGTGACTTCACCCCCTGTCGCGAGATCGAGAGCGACCACAGTGACGCGGATGTCGCCGCTGTTTACGCGCTCGAAGTCCACCAACTCGGAAATAAGCTGCCGCATCGGCGTGGCATCACATAAGCCCGGTTTCTTCGAGGCCATGCAAGTCGCCGAGTATCTTGCAGCAGTGGTCGGTCGAGCCCACGGGCG
>NZ_LMUY01000102.1:0-85404 GCF_009765685.1 Acidisphaera sp. L21
CCCCCGGCCCCCACGCCGCCGCTGCCCACGCCCCCACTCCCGGTCCCGCCGCCTCCGGCCCCGCCGCCGCCCACACCCGCGCCGCCGAAGCCGAACCCTCCGAGCCAGAGCACCCAGCCGAACGAGGCCAAGACGCCCGCGCCGGACAGCCGCAGCTTGTTGAACACGCTGGAAAAGCTGCGCTCCCTGCGCCAGCAGACCGAAGCGCCGACCGCCCGCTACAACCCGTCCCGCTCGGGCGCCCCGCAGCAGGGCGGCAGCGTGCATGGCACCGACAACACCTCGCTCAACGTGCAGCAGCGTGGTGCCATCGGCGAGAAGGTGCGCGATTGCTGGACGCGTGACGCAGGCGCGCTGAACGCCGACCAGTTCTCGGTGCACCTGATCGTCACCACGGACGCCCAGGGTGTCGCCCGTCTGGCGCAAATCGCACCTGGTGACCCGGCGGCTGCAGCCGGAAGCCCTTTGCATGCGTTTGGTGAGCGTGCCGTACGCGCAGTGCTGGCCGCCCAGTGCTCTGCCCTGCCGCTGCCGGCGGGCATGCTGGGCTCAACCCATCGCTTCGACTTCATCTTCAAGCCCTGATTATTCTTCAAGCCTTGACCGGAGATAACGCCATGAGCCTCATCACCCCGATCATCGGTCGGCGCGGCGCGCTTGCTGGCACTGCCACGCTGCTGACGGCCCCCGCTTGGGCGCAGGCGCCGAACCCCGGCAGCGCACCGACCGCCGCGATCACCGTGGACCGTGCCCGCACCGACCCGATCCCGATCGCCATCCCCACCATGGGCGGCGATCTGGGTGCCCAGATCACCGGCGTCATCAGTGCAGACCTGCAGCGTTCCGGCCTGTTCAAGCCCGTCAGCGGCGGCGCGGCGGCAGGCGATGCGCCGAACTTCAACGCCTGGAAGGCAACCGGCGCACAGGCGCTGGTTACCGGCACCGCTACCTCCGGCCGGGTCGAGTTCCGGCTGTGGGACGTCCCCGTGGGCCAGCAGATCCAGGGCACCGCCTACACCACAGCCGCCGGCAACTGGCGCCGCGTCGCGCACATCATTGCCGACGTGATTTACGAACGGCTGCTGGGCGAGAAGGGGTATTTCGACACCCGCATCGTCTACGTCGCCGGCTCCGGCCCGCGTGACCGCCGGGTGAAGCGCCTGGCCATCATGGACCAGGACAGCGAGAACAATCGCTACCTCACCGACGGCTCGTGGCTGGTGCTCACCCCCCGTTTCCATCCGACGCGGGACGAGATCGTGTTCATGTCCTACGCCAACAACCGCCCCCGCGTGTATTCCTTCAACCTGGGCAGCGGCGCCCAGCGCGTGCTGGGGGAGTTCGACGGCATCACTTTCGCCCCGCGTTTCGCCCCCGATGGCAGCCATGTCATCATGTCCGTCACGCGGGGCGCCGGGTCGGACATCGTCACGGTCGGACTCGGCGGGGGCGGCAGCCAGCGGCTGACCAATTCCGGCGCGATCGATACCAGCCCATGCTACAGCCCGGACGGCTCGCAGATCGTCTTCAACTCCGACCGCGGCGGCGACCAACAACTCTACGTCATGAGCAGCGGCGGCGGCGGCGCCAAACGCATTTCGTTCGGCAGCGGCCGGTATGCCACGCCGGTTTGGTCCCCACGGGGCGATCTGATCGCGTTCACTCGCCTCGGCTCCTCCTTCGCAATCGGCGTGATGCACCCCGATGGTTCCGGCGAGCGCATATTGTCGGAGAGTTTCGACGTGGAAGGCCCAACCTTTTGCCCGAACGGCCGGGTGCTGATGTTCTTCCGCGAAAGCGCAGCCCGGGACAATCGCGGCGGCGGCTACGGGTCCAAGCTCGTCTCGATCGACATCACCGGCTTTAACGAGAGGGCAGTACCGACGGCTGGCGATGCATCCGATCCGGCCTGGTCACCACTGCTCGCCTGACAATACTTTGCGCAGGGCCTTGACGTAGGAATAAACGAACCGTAGTCGAAATTTTGTCGGAACGACTTCCTCGCTTGACCGTTACCGCCGGGACACGTTCGCTTGACCACCGCAACCCAGGAATGAAGATAGATGAACACCAAGACTTTGGCCCTTTTCGCTTCGCTGGCACTGTTGTCGGCTTGCGCCAACAAGGCTGACACGAGCGGCGCGAGCGCAGGGACGGGCGCGGTGGCTGGCGGCACGTCCGGCGCAGTGCCGGGCAGCCAGGAAGACCTGGTGGCCAACGTCGGTGACCGCGTGTTCTACGCCCTGAACGAATCGAGCCTGAGCGGCGACGCGCGCGGCACGCTGGACCGTCAGTCCGCGTGGCTCGGCCAGTATCCGCAGGACTCCGTCCAACTCGCCGGCAATTGCGACGAGCGTGGGACCGAGGAATTCAACATCGCCCTTGGCGCCCGCCGCGCCAATGCCGCCCGTGATTACCTGGTCGCCCACGGCGTCGCCTCGTCCCGCATCAGCACCATCAGCTACGGCAAGGATCGCCCGACGGCACTGGGTTCGGACGAGAGCGCGTATCAGCAGAACCGCAACGCGATCACCTCCGTCCGCTAGACCGGATCTGAGACGATGGGCCGGCGATCCTACTTGGGGTCGCCGGCTTTTTGCTGTTTGCGGGTTGGCCGGGGCGACGTAGAACCCGGCGCAAGATACAGGCGGGAGTGCTGGGGATGAGGGTTGCCGGTTTGGTTCTGGCGGGTGCGTTGCTGATGGGTGGCCCCGCTATGGCCCAAATGGACAGCCGCGAGGCAATCGCGCTGCAAAACCAGATTTTGGAACTGCGGCAGCAGATGCAGTCCATGCCCCGCGGCGGTGGCGGCCCCGCTCCCGTCTACCGCCCCGACCGCGGCGGTGGCACCGACCCCGGTTTGACCGCGCAATTGCTGGATCGCGTGTCCACGCTGGAGGACCAGGTGCGCACGCTGCGCGGCCAGGTGGACCAGTTGACCAACCAGCAACAGCGCCAGAGCGAAGATCTGGCCAAGCAGATCGCCGATCTGACATTCGCGATGCAAAATGGTGGTGGCGGCGGTGGCGGTGGTTCTGCCAGTCCCCCGCCGCCCCGTGCCTCCCAGCAGCAGAGCCCGCCGCCATCCTCGCTGGGCGGTGGCTCGCTGGGCAGTCTGCCGTCCGGCCCGCCCGCTGGCCCGCCGCCGCGCACGCCCGAACTGGCAATGCAGGAGGGCAATGCCGCCCTGGCCCGGCGCGACTACCCGGCCGCCGAGGCCGCGGCGCGTGAGGTCCTGGGCAAGAAGGGTCCACGCGCGGCCGATGCCCAATTCCTGCTCGCCCAGGCGGAGATCGGGCAGCGTAACTACCAGCAGGCCGCCCCCGATTTCTACGATGCCTATAACCGCGCCAAGACCAGTGCCCGCGCCCCCGATGCCTTGCTGGGCGTTGCCAACGCGCTGATCGGGCTCGGCGACCGCCAGTCCGCCTGCGATGCACTGGCCAAGCTGAAGGCCGAGTTCCCGCAGCCCCGCCCGGACGTCCGCGATGGCGTGGCCGCCGCCCGGCAGAGAGCCGCCTGCCGCTAGCGGCGATCTTTGCAGCCGCCCTGGCGCGGTTGGGGCCTTGGGATGGTGCAAGGCGCGTCGCCGTCGCCGTCTCGGGCGGCGCCGACAGCCTGGCGCTGGCCCTACTGGCGAGAGGCTGGGGCGACCCGATCGCCTTCGTGGTCGACCACGGCCTCCGCGGCGAATCGGCCAGTGAGGCAGCGTGGGTGCGGGAGGTGCTGGGCGCACGAGGCATTCCCACCACCATCCTGCGCCTGACGGATTTGGCGCCAGGCCCCGGCATCGCCGCCCGCGCCCGCGCCGCGCGATACGCCGCCCTGTCCGCGGCCTGCCGCCACGCCGGGTTGGTCGACCTGCTGGTCGGCCACCATGCCGGTGACCAGGCGGAAACGGTGCTGATGCGTCGTCGTCGTTCCAGTGGGCCGGACGGATTGGCGGGCATGGCCGCTTGCGTCGAAACTGATGATATCCGCCTGCTGCGCCCGCTGCTCGCCATCGACCCGGCGCCCTTGCGCAACTTCGTCACCGCTGCCGGCCTGGTCCCGGTAGACGATCCGACCAATACCGACCAACGCCAGACCCGCGCTCGCCTGCGCCGCGAGATCGGCACCGACCGTGCCGAATTGCTGGCCGAGGCCGCCCGGTGCGGCGCCAACCGCGCGGAATCCGGCCAGGCGATCGCCCTGGAACTGGCCGCCCGTGCCTCGATCCATCCGGAGCGGTTCGCAATCCTGTCGCCTGGCCCACTCCATTCGCAAACGCTGGCTTCCTTGCTGCGCAGCCTCGCGGGCAGGGGCTTCCCGGTCGCCCATATCGATGCATGGGCGGCAAACCCCCGGCCCGGCACCGTTGCCGGTGTGCAGATCCTGCCTGCTGGCAAACTCGGCCCCGGCTGGCTGCTGGTGCGGGAGGCCGCGGCGATCCAGGCCCCGGCCAATGCCACGCCCGGCACTGTCTGGGACGGACGCTACCGCGTGACGTCAGCGCCGACCGGTGCGGCGATCGGCTCGCTAGGCCGGGACTCCGCCGCATTCCGTAGGCAATCTGCCTTGCCTGCTGCTGTCCTTAACGCCCTTCCCACCTTTCGATACAACAGCGTGCTATCCGCTGTCCCCGATTTAGACTATGGTGGACCTATGCTGTCCCAAAATCGGGGCGTCATACGCCATGCGGGTTTGCCCGCCGCCGGGGCATCTTTCTTGCCTTGCTAGCGCGGCCGGGGGTGTGTTCGCGAAGCGGCGATCCCATGTTGGTGTCAGCACCGGCACCGGATTGGTCGAGGTGTGGATTGCAACGGCCTCGCTCCTGTCGTTGGGGCAGAGGTCATGTTTTGGATGGCCAGGGAACATAGATGAGCAATTTCGGCCGCAACCTCGCACTCTGGGTCATCATAGCCCTTCTGCTGGTGGTGCTGTTCAACCTGTTCCAACCGGGTTCGACGCAGCGCTCCGCGTCCCAGATGGCCTATTCCGACTTCTTGAGCGATGTCGCGAGCGGCCGTGTGCATGACGTGACCATCCAGGGCCGCATCGTCACCGGGCAACTCACCGACAACCGCACGTTCCAGACCTACACGCCGGAAGATCCCTCGCTGGTCCAGAAGCTGACCGATAAGGGCGTCCGCGTCGTCGCCAAGCCCGAGGACGAGGGCAGCAACAACATCTTCCATTACCTGCTCAACTGGTTCCCGATGCTGCTGCTGATCGGCGTCTGGGTGTTCTTCATGCGCCAGATGCAATCCGGCGGCGGTCGCGCCATGGGCTTCGGCAAGTCCCGCGCCCGCATGCTGACGGAGAAGCAGGGTCGCGTCACGTTCGAGGACGTGGCCGGCATCGACGAAGCCAAATCCGAGCTGCAGGAGATCGTGGAGTTCCTGAAGGACCCGCAGAAATTCCAGCGCCTGGGCGGCAAGATCCCCAAGGGCGTGCTGCTGGTCGGCCCTCCCGGCACCGGTAAGACCCTGCTGGCCCGCGCCATCGCCGGTGAGGCGAACGTGCCGTTCTTTACGATCTCCGGCTCCGATTTCGTGGAGATGTTCGTCGGCGTCGGCGCCAGCCGCGTGCGCGACATGTTCGAGCAGGGCAAGAAGAACGCCCCCTGCATCATCTTCATCGACGAGATCGACGCCGTTGGTCGCCATCGTGGCGCCGGCCTGGGCGGCGGCAACGATGAACGTGAGCAGACGCTCAACCAGATGCTGGTCGAGATGGACGGGTTCGAGAGCAATGAGGGCGTGATCCTCATCGCCGCCACCAACCGTCCCGACGTGCTGGACCCGGCCCTGCTGCGCCCCGGCCGGTTCGATCGCCAGGTGGTGGTGCCGAACCCCGATGTTGGCGGTCGCGAGAAGATCCTGCGCGTTCACATGCGCAAGGTCCCATTGGCTAACGACGTCGACCCGAAGACCATTGCCCGCGGCACGCCCGGCTTCTCCGGCGCAGACCTCGCCAACCTGGTGAACGAAGCCGCCCTGTTGGCTGCCCGCATGGGCAAGCGCACCGTGGCGATGTACGAGTTCGAACACGCCAAGGACAAGGTGATGATGGGCAGCGAGCGTCGTTCGCTCGTCATGTCCGACGCCGAGAAGCGGATGACCGCCTACCACGAATCCGGCCACGCCTTGTGCGCCATGCACGAGCCGGATTGCGACCCCGTCCACAAGGCGACGATCATCCCCCGCGGCCGTGCGCTCGGCCTCGTGATGAGCCTGCCGGAAGGTGATCGTCTTTCCGAGAACAAGGCCCGCCTGATCGCTCGCTTGGTGATGGCGATGGGTGGCCGCGTTGCCGAGGAGATTATCTTCGGCGCCGATCGCGTCTCCACTGGCGCCGGCGGCGACATCAAGCAGGCGACCAACATCGCCCGCAACATGGTCACCGAGTGGGGCATGAGTGAGTCGCTGGGCATGATCGCTTATGGCGATAACAGCCAGGAGGTCTTCCTCGGCCACTCCGTCACCCAGAACAAGAACGTGTCCGAAGTGACGGCGCGTGAGATCGATGCCGAGATCAAGGGCATCATCGACCGGGCCTACAAAAAGGCCCACCAGATCCTCACCGACAATATCGAGGAACTGCATCGCCTGGCGCGCGGTTTGCTGGAGCACGAGACGCTGTCCGGCGACGAAATCCGCACCGTGCTGCGCGGGGAGACGGTCATCAAGAAGGTCGTCGACGAGCCCGCGCCGGAAACCCGTCGCGCCTCTGTCCCGACAACGCGTCCGCTGGCCCCGCCGACGGGTGGCCTTGGGGCCGCTCCCCAACCGGGCTGAGCGCTACCATGCTTGCGAACCCTCTCCCGGTGGGGGAGGGGTTTTGGGCGCGGGGGCTTCCCTCGCGCCCAACTATTATGGCGATCCTGAACGTCACGCCGGATAGCTTCAGCGATGGCGGCGACCACCGCGACCCGGCCATTGCGATTGCCGCCGGGCACCGCATGATCGCAGAAGGGGCGGATGTCCTAGACATCGGTGGCGAGACGACGAGCCCCGGTAGCTCTCTTGTTCACCCCTCCGACGAACAAGCCCGCATCCTGCCGGTCATAAAGGGCCTGCGCGACGCCGGGGTCCCGATCTCGATCGACACTCGCAACGCTGCGACGATGGCCGCTGCGCTCGACGCCGGGGCAACCATCATCAACGACGTCACGGCGCTGCACCACGATCCGGATGCCGCTTGCGTTGTTGCGCGCTGGGGTTGCCCCGTCATTCTGATGCACATGCGCGGCACGCCCGCGACCATGAACAGCCTGGCCCAGTATGACGACGTTGCAATCGAGGTCGCAGCAGAACTCGCCGCCAGCCTGTCGCAGGCGGAGCGCGCGGGCATCGCGCCTGGCCAGGTGATGCTGGACCCTGGCATCGGCTTCGCCAAAACCGCACCGCAGAGCGTGGCCTTGCTGCGCAACCTCGGCCCATTGCATGCACTGGGCCGGCCGCTGCTGGTTGGTGTCTCGCGCAAGCGGTTCATCGGCGCGTTAGGTGGACAACCCGTGCCGAAGGAACGCCTAGGCGGGTCTCTCGCCGCCGCAGTCTTCGCATTATCCCGGGGCGCAGCAATGTTGCGTGTGCATGACGTCGCTGCGACTGCCGAGGCCATCCGGGTCTGGTCCGCACTCACCGGCTAGGCTAGGACTGTTGCTTAATACACCAACGGGCTGCGAATACGATGGTAAACGGCAGGCGCCTGTTCGGCACGGATGGAATTCGCGGGACGGCCAATGCCGATCCGATGACGGCGGAAATAGCGCTGCGGCTCGGGCAAGCCGCCGGCATCATGTTCGTCCGCGGCAGCCACCGCCACCGCGTGCTCGTGGGCAAGGACACACGGCTGTCGGGTTACATGATCGAGCCCGCTTTGGTCGCCGGCTTCGTGGGCGTGGGCATGGACGTGCAATTGGTCGGCCCGTTGCCTACCCCGGCCATTGCCATGCTCACCCGCAGCATGCGCGCCGACCTCGGCGTCATGATCTCCGCCAGCCACAACCCGTTCGAGGATAACGGCATCAAGCTGTTCGGCCCCGACGGCTACAAACTCTCCGACGCGACCGAGGCCGAGATCGAGGCGCTGATGGCGTCCGGCCTATCCGATCGCATGGCCGCCCCCTCTGCCCTGGGCCGCGCTTCCCGCCTGGTCGATGCCGCCGGCCGCTATATCGAAAGCGCCAAGGCGACCTTCCCCCGCGGCCAGACGCTGGATGGGCTGAAGATCGTAATCGATTGCGCGCATGGCGCCGCCTATAAGGTCGCCCCCACCGTCCTGTGGGAACTGGGTGCGACCGTCGTTCAGCTCGGCGTCACGCCCGATGGCTTCAACATCAACCGCGACTGCGGCTCCACCGTGCCGGAGCATCTCTGCCGCGCTGTGGTCGAACACGGCGCCGACCTTGGCATCGCGCTGGACGGCGATGCCGATCGGCTGCTGATGTCGGACGAACGCGGCCGCATCGTCGATGGCGACCAGATCCTGGCCCTGGCGGCAATGAACCTTCACCGCACCGGCAAACTGCGCGGCGGCGCCGTGGTGGCAACCGTCATGTCCAACCTCGGGCTGGAGCGGTTTCTGGCCGGGCAGGGGCTGGAGTTGCGCCGCACCGCCGTGGGCGACCGCTACGTCATGGAACGCATGCGCGCCGACGGCCTGAATTTGGGCGGCGAACAATCCGGCCACATGATCCTCGCCGACTACTCCACCACCGGCGACGGCCTCGTCGCGGCCCTGCAGGTGCTGGCCGTGTTGGTGGAACAGCGCCGCCCAGCCAGTGAGGCGCTCCGCCTGTTCGATCCGCTGCCCCAACGCCTGCGCAGTGTCCGTTTCACCGGCCCATCACCGCTCACCGACCCGCAATTGCGCGAGGCCGTGGTTGAGGCGGAGGCCAGCCTAGCCGCCACCGGTCGACTGCTGCTCCGCGCCAGCGGCACCGAACCCGTCATTCGTGTCATGGCGGAGGGGGAGGACGAGGCGCTCGTCACCCGCATCGTCGACGTGCTTTGTGCCACGATTACCAAGATCACCCAGGCACGCGCGGCGTGATCCCGCGCGTCCTGGTCATCGCCGGCTCGGATTCGGGCGGTGGCGCCGGCATCCAGGCCGACATAAAGACCGCAATGGCCCTCGGCGGCTACGCCAGCACCGCGATCACGGCACTCACCGCCCAGGACACGCGCGGGGTCCACGCCATCCACAAGGTGCCCACGGCCTTCATTCGCCAGCAGATCGAAGTCGCCTTGACCGACCCCGGCGCCGACGCCGTCAAAACCGGCATGCTGGGCGATATCGCCACGATCGAGGCTGTGGCAGACGCGCTCGCCAACGCCGGGTTACCCATGGTGATCGACCCGGTCATGGTGGCCAAGGGCGGCGCCCGCCTGCTGGACCATGACGCCCTCGCGGCGCTGAAGCGGCTGTTGCTGCCCCTCGCCACGCTACTGACCCCAAACCTGCCCGAAGCAGAATTGCTCGTCGGCCGCCCCATCCCCGACTTGGCCGCAATGCACGAGGCGGTCGAAATCCTGCTGACCCTCGGCGTCCCCGCCGTGCTGCTAAAAGGCGGTCACGCGGACGGCGACACCGTGGTCGACCTGTTGGCGACGCATGACGAAACGCTGGAATTCGCCCGCCCCCGTCTACCGACCCGGCACACTCACGGCACCGGCTGTACCCTGGCCACTGCCGTCGCCACCGGCTTGGCCGCGGGCATGACGCTCCCCGCCGCCGTCGCCCGCGCCCGCGACTACGTGCAGGCGGCCATTGCTGCGGCCCCCGGCATCGGCGCCGGCCATGGGCCGCTGGGCCACCTCGTCACTCCCTGATGTTCCTCGACCGCATCGTCCGCCGTCCGGGCCATGTGGGTGAGGGGTTTCCCTGGACGGTGCCGCTCATCGCCGGGCTGCAGGATCTGCGGCTCACCACCGCAGTCACCTTCCTGGTGGGCGAGAATGGCTGCGGCAAATCCACCCTGTTGGAGGGCCTGGCCTGGGGCATGGCCGCCACCGCCATCGGCAGCCACGGGCTGGAGCGCGACCCGACGCTCAACAGCGCAAGGCGCTTCGACGACGGCTTTCGCTTCATCCGCACCGCCAAGGCCTATACCCGCCTGTTCCTGCGGGCCGAGGATGTGTTCGGCTTCACCACCCGCGTCACCCGCGACATGGCCGTCTTGCAGGCAGAGGCGAAGGATCTGGGCCGCGTCGTCCCGCCCGGCATCGGCCGCACCCGCGCCGTCGGTCTGGCCCGGGGGCAAGCCAGCCTGTTAGCCCAAACCTACGGCGCCGACCCGGACGCCCGTTCCCACGGTGAGACCTTCCTCCATCTGTTGCAGGCGCGACTGGCGCCAGATGGCCTGTATTTCCTAGACGAACCCGAAACCCCACTCTCCCCCACCCGCATCCTGGCACTGATCATCATGATCGAGGATTTGGTCGCAAGCGGCTGCCAATTTGTCATCGCAACCCACTCGCCCATTCTATTAGCGCTACCCGGCGCCACCATCCTGTGTGCCGATCACGGCCAACTTGCGCCGGCCGAGTGGGACGACTTGGAGCACGTCCGCGTCACGCGCGCTTTCCTGACCGATCCGGCGTCGGTTTTGAAGCGACTGCGGGACTAGCGCGAATTCCGGCTCAGCCTGGTGGCCCGTCGAGAGAATTTACAGCTCACGAAACCGAGAGCTGTAGGAATCCTCTAACCCTTTGACATCTAACGCAGAAAACCGCTCCACCGACATGGCATGCTGATTGCTCATATGCGATTAGAATGCGTTTGGAGGTTTTGATGGCCCGACTATCGACGTGGTTAGTTGCTGCTGCGGTGATCGTGGTAGCGCCGGCGGCTATGGCCGCTCCAGTCTATTCCAACGATTTTTCGTCCACTGCGACCGATTTTACCGGTGCGTGGAGTGTGAAGACTTCCCCCTCGGGGCAAGGATTCCTTGCGAGCAGCGGTCCGACGACGCAAACCACCCTATCCCTTATTGGGCTTGCCGCGCACACCGAGGTCGATGTCGCGTTTACGATCGATGTCGTAGGCAGCATGGACGGAACCGGCAGTGTCATCAACGGTGGTGGTGCAGGAGACTTCTTCACCGTGAGCTATTTGGGCGCGACGGCCGGCACGGCCTTCAACCAGGCGTTTGCCAACTACGGTGGTGGCAACCTTCAAACATACCCGACGCCCGGCAGCGCACCGGCGACCGGCGCAACAACGACGAATGCACTCGGTTATTCCGGTTTTCCGGATTCTGGGAACGGCATTCAGGATTCCGAATACAGCATCACTTTGACGATCCCAGATGCTGCATCAAATTTCGCTCTAGCCTTCACCGATGGGTCGAACGAGGGTACTGGGAACGAATTCTATGGCATCGACAACGTGGACGTTTCCATCGTGAACAATCCGGTTACAACCGTTCCGGAGCGATTTCCCTCGCGGTGTTTGGAAGCGGCATGCTGGCCTTCGGTTTGATCCGCCGCCGTCGCGTCTGAGCCCGGCTGTCCTCTCCTGAGCGTATAAGGGACAGACAGTCGCTTCGCCTCCATAAACCCGCAGCGGCGCACGACGAAGTCCGCAACGTCGTGTCCGCAATTCGAAAGACGTGTGGTCCGCTATATCATGACCCGGGGAGCGTTGGCGGACCCTAAGCCGGCCGTAAATGCTCCCGCAGCGTCCGCCCCGTATACTCCGTCCGAAACACGCCCCGCTTCTGCAAGACGGGCACCACGCCGCGGCAAAACTGTTCCCACATGCCCGGTGATGTCGTCGGCGTCAGCACGAACCCGTCGCATGCGCGATCCTCGAACAGATCCGTCAGCCGATCTGCCACCTGCTCCGCCGTGCCCACCAATTGCGGGCACAACTCGCTGGTCGCAAACCGCCGTGCCGCTTCGCCCAGGGTCAACCCCTCTGCCGCCGTGCCCTGCAGGATCACATCGAACGACCCGCGCGACCCTTCCTCCAGCGTAATGTCCGCCAACGGCAGGTCCGGATCGTACTGCGATAGATCAACCCCGATATGTCCGGAGATCTGCGCCATCCCCAACTGCGTATCGACCAGGCTGTTCAAATACTCCGCCCGTTCCCGCGCCAGCGCCTCCGTCTCCCCCAGCACCACATCGATCGAGGGTAGGATCACGCAGTCCTCCGGCGCCCGCCCATACCGGGCCATGCGGGTTTTGAAATCGGCGTAGAACGCCTGCATGTCGCTTTTTTGGTGCTGCAGGGTGAAAATGATCTCTCCCCACCGCGCCCCAAACTCCCGTCCCCGCTCGGACGACCCCGCCTGCATGATAACCGGATGTCCCTGTGGCGAGCGCGGCGTCGTCAACGGCCCCCGCGTCTTCACCCACTGCCCGGCATAATCGGCGTAATGAATCTTCGCCGGGTTTGCGAACACACCGGCGGCGCGGTCCATCACCAGCGCCCCGTCCTCCCAGCTATTCCACAGCGCGAAACACGCCTCCAACACCTCATCCGCCCGGTCATACCGCTGGGCGCGCCCCGGCATCTCCGTCATGCCGAAATTCCGCGCCTCCAACGTCGACGTGGACGCGACCACGTTCCACGCCGCCCGCCCGGCGCTCACATGATCCAGCGAGGCGAGCATCCGGGCGATCTGATACGGATGGTTGAACGTGGACGAATAGGTCAGCCCCAACCCGATCCGGCTGGTCACCCGCGCCATCCCCGGCAGCAGCACCGCCGGGTCCAGTAGGCACACCTGGCCGCCGCGTCCGGCCATGGTGTCGTAACTGCCGCCGTACAGATCGTACACGCCCAAGATGTCGGCGAAGAACAGGCTGTCGAACTTGCCGGCCTCCAGCACGCGAGCGATATGCTCGTAGCGCGCCGGGTTCAGCACGTCCTCCACGTCGGAGTCCGGGTGGCGCCAGGCGCCGTGGTGGTGGCAGGTCGGCCCCGTCATCAGGAACGCTACCAGGTGCATCTGCCGGCCTGTCGAAATCCGGTCTGCCACCATCCCCATTGCCCGCCCCATTGTCCACCGTCACCGGTGCAACTTTGATGCCGCGTGCAGCGGTGGTGCGCGGCCATGGGCTCTCAGCTATACCGGTTGCGTGATGACAAAGCCCGCGCTGCGACCCACCAATCCATGCTTCTCCTCCGGTCCCTGCGCGAAGCGGCCGGGCTGGCGCGCCGACGCGCTGGACACGTCGATGCTCGGCCGCAGCCACCGCGCCCCCGCCGCCCGCGCCCAATTGGCCGAGGTGATCGACCGCTCCGCCGCCCTGCTGCAGATGCCGTCCGACTGGAAGCTCGGCATCGTTCCAGCCTCCGACACGGGCGCCGTGGAAATGGCCCTGTGGTCCTTGCTTGGCCCGCGCCCGGTGGACGTGCTCGCGTTCGAAAGCTTCTCCGCCCTATGGGCCGCCGACATCACCACTCAACTCAAGCTCCCCGCAATCCGCACCTTGTCCGCCGACTACGGCACCCTGCCGGACCTCTCCGCCATCGATCCGGCGCACGACCTGGTGCTCGCCTGGAACGGCACCACCTCCGGCGCTCGCCTCACGGACGGCCCCTGGCTGCGGCGCGGCGACGGTCTGGTCATCTGCGACGCCACCTCCGCGGCCTTCGCGATGGACCTGCCGTGGGACCGGCTGGATGTCGTCACCTGGTCCTGGCAGAAGGCGCTGGGCGGGGAGGCGGGGCACGGCATGCTTGCCATGTCCCCCCGCGCCCTGGCTCGCCTGGCCGAACACACCCCCACTTGGCCGCTGCCCAAGATCTTCCGCATCACGCCGGGCATGTTCCGCGGCGACACGATCAACACGCCCTCCATGCTCTGCGTCGCCGACGCGCTGGATGGTTTGCGCTGGGCCGAAAGCGTCGGCGGCCTCCCAGCCCTCATCGCCCGGGCCGAGGCCAATCTCGCCGCCATCGCCGCGTGGGAGGCCCATACCCCATGGGCCAGCTTCCTCGCCGCCGACCCGGCGCAACGCTCCCCCACCTCCATCTGCCTCCGCGTCCCGGATCACGCGCCCAGGATCGCCGACCTGCTGGCAACGGAGGGCGTGGCGCACGACATCGCCAGTTACCGCGACGCCCCCCCGGGCCTACGCATCTGGGGCGGCGCCACGGTGGAGACGGCGAATATCGAGGCACTGCTGCCCTGGCTCGATTGGGCGCACGCCACCGCTTCTGCCGCCGCCCCCGCAATGGTATAGCCCGCCGGACATGCCCGACACCTTGCCCGACGCCCTCGCCAACCCGGCCCTGCTCCCCGCCGGGCTGCGCGACCTATTGCCGCCCGAGGCCGAGACCGAGGCCGCCGCGGTGGAGGTCGTGATGGCCGTGTTCGCCGCCCATGGCTACGAGCGGATCAAGCCGCCGTTGCTGGAGTTCGAGGACAGCCTGCTCGCCGGCTCCGGCGGCGCAACGGCGGACCAGATCTTCCGCCTGATGGACCCGGACTCCCACCGCATGATGGGCGTCCGGGCCGACATGACGCCGCAGATCGCGCGCATCGCCACCACCCGCCTGGCCGCCGCCGCCCGCCCCCTCCGGCTCAGCTACGCCGGCCAATGCCTGCGCGTGCGCGGCAACCAGATTGCGCCCGACCGGCAGATCGCCCAGGCCGGCATCGAACTCATCGGCTGCGACAGCCTGGCCGCCGACGCCGAAATGGTGCTGGTTGCCGCCGAAGCCCTGGCCGCTCTCGGCCTCACCCGCGTCAGCTTCGACCTCACCTTGCCGCGCCTTGCCCCAACCCTGCTGGATGAGGCCGGGTTCGCCGGCCCCGCCCGCCAGGCCCTGCTGCGCGCGTTGGACCGCAAGGACGTCGCCTCCGTCGTGCAGCACGGCGGCCGGCTGGCCCAAACCCTCAGCGACCTGCTGCTCACCGCCGGGCTCGCCGGCCCGGCTCTGGCGCGACTGGAGTCGATCGAACTCCCGCCGCTTTCCGCCGTATTGTGCCAGCGCCTGGCGGAAACCGTGCGCGCCATCCAGGCCCGCGCCCCTTCGCTGAAACTGACCATCGACCCGCTGGAATTTCGCGATCTGCCGTACCACACCGGCGTCTGCACCGCCGTCTACGCGACTGGGCGGCACGAAGTGCTGGGCCGCGGCGGCCGCTACGTCTGCGGTGATGACGAGGCCGCCACCGGCCTCACGCTCTACCCCGACGCGGTTCTGCGCGCTTGCGCCCCGCCGCGATTGCCGTTTCGGGTCTTCGTGCCCGTTGGCGCCGACCATCTCGCCGCAGCCCGGTTGCGGACCGGGGGCTTTGCCACCGTATCCGCGCTGGACCCGGTGGACGATCCGATTGCCGAGGCCCACCGCCTCCGCTGCACGCACATCCTGCGTGACGGCCAGGCGCAGGCTCTCTGATAGTGGATGGGCTGTGATAGGACGACGACGGATATAAGCCCTCTCCCGACGGGAACAGGGTAGGTGAGGGTGCCGCTCGCACCCCCAACAGGACACGGATTGATATGGCAAATGTGACGGTGATCGGCGCCCAATGGGGTGACGAGGGCAAGGGAAAGGTTGTGGACTGGCTCGCCAGCCGCGCCGATATCGTGGTCCGCTTCCAGGGCGGCCATAATGCCGGGCACACGCTGGTGGTCGGCAACCAGACCTATAAGCTCAGCCTGCTGCCCTCCGGCCTGGTCCGCGGCAAGATGGGCGTCATCGGCAACGGCGTCGTCGTCGACCCGGTGGCCCTGCTGGCCGAGATGGATCGCGTCCGCGCCCAAGGGCTGAACGTGTCGCCCGACAATCTGCGCATCGCCGATAACGCCCCGCTGATCCTGCCGCTGCATGCCGCACTGGACCGTGCCCGCGAGGCCGCCCGTGGCGAGCGCAAGATCGGCACCACCGGCCGTGGCATCGGGCCGGCCTACGAGGACAAGGTCGCCCGCCGCGCCATCCGCATGTGCGACCTGGCCGAGCCGCAAACCCTATCCGACAAGCTGGACGAACTGCTGCTGCACCACAACACGCTGCTGCGCGGCCTGGGTGCCGACACGTTCGAGAAGCAGCAACTCCTGGACGATTTGCTGGCCCTGGCCCCCCGCATACTCCCGCATGTCGAGCAAGTCTGGGTCCGCCTGGACGAGGCCCGCCGCGCCGGCCAGCGCATCCTGTTCGAGGGCGCGCAGGCGGTCATGCTGGACGTCGATCACGGCACGTATCCGTTCGTCACCAGCAGCAACACCATCGCCGCCACCGCGGCCAGTGGCTCCGGCATGCCGCCATCGGCCGTGGGCTTCGTGCTGGGCATCGCCAAGGCCTACTGCACCCGCGTCGGCAGCGGCCCGTTCCCGACCGAACTGACAGACGAGATCGGCCGCAAGCTGGGCGAACGCGGGCACGAGTTCGGCACCGTCACCGGCCGGCCGCGCCGCTGCGGCTGGTTCGACGCCGCCATGGTGCACCAGGCCGTCAAGGTCGGCGGCATCACCGGCCTGGCGCTGACCAAGCTGGACGTGCTGGACGGCATGCCCGAGCTGAAGATCTGCACCGGCTACGAATTGGGCGGCCAAACCCTGCGCTTCCTGCCCGCCGCACCCGGCGCGCAAGCCGCCGCAAAGCCGATCTTCGAAACCGTCGAAGGCTGGTCCGGCTCCACCCGCGGCGCCCGCTCGTGGGCCGACCTTCCGGCGCAGGCGATCAAATATGTCCGCCGGATCGAGGAATTGGTCGAGGCGCCCGTGACCCTGCTGTCCACCAGCCCGGAGCGGGACGACACCATCCTGATGCGCGACCCGTTCGAGGGCTGAGCCGCCCCGGCGGCGTGTCACGCACGGGAAACCGCTTGTTAACTTCGGCGGCGGCATGATGGGCTTGCAAACTTCGGGCAAGCCAAAATGGCCACATCGCCGAAGGAGGCTGCCGCCGCGCTGATCGGTGGCCTCTACGCCGTCGATTTCGATCAGCCGATGCCGAACGCGGCCCCGCCGCTGACGACCTATGCCGCCAGCAGGGGCGGCGTGCCCGGCTTCATGGCCGTCGCGGTCAGCCGCGGCTGGCCCGCCCGCGGGCGGGCGTTGGGCGCCGTGTCCAACCTCGGAACGCCGCATATGCTGCCACCGGTCGCCCATGGTCCGACCACGATGCCGGGCGGCGAAACCGGCTATTTCGTCATCTGCCCCGCCCCGCCCGGGCCCTCCTTGCTGGCGAACCTGCGCGCCTGGCCCGAGGCAGAACTGACCGACTTCGTGCTGAAGCCGATGGCGCTGGCCCTTGGCGAACTGCAGGCGCGCGACGTGACGCACCGGGCGATCCGCCCGGACAATCTGTTCCAATCCGCCCCGCGCACGCCGGTAACGCTGGGCTGCGCCTGGGCCACCCCACCCGCCTGTCACCAACCAAGCTGGATGGAACCAGCCTATTCCGCCGTCTGTCTGCCCGCCGGTCGCGGCGATGGTCGTATCGCCGATGACGTCTATTCCCTGGGCGCCTTGATGGTGATGCTGGCCTTGGGCGCCAACCCTGTAGAGGGCGTCCCGGACGAGGAGGTGCTGCGCAACAAACTGGAATTCGGCAGCTATTCCGCCATCGTCGGCAATCACCGATTGCCGCCCATCCTAGTGGACCTGGTGCGCGGTATGCTGGCCGACGATCCGGAGCATCGGCCATCACCCGCCCTGCTGGCCAACCCGGCAGCCGCCCGCGCCCGGCGCATCGCCGCCCGGCCCGCCCGTCGCGCCCAACGCCCGATCGAGGTCGGTGGGCAGCATGCCTGGACGTCGCGCATGCTGGCCCATGCGCTGATGCGCGCGCCCAACGCCGCCAGCCCAATGCTGCGCAATGGCACGATCGACCGCTGGCTGCGGCGTGGGGTAGGTGATGTAACCGCCGCCTCCGCCATCGACGAGGCCGCACGCATGCGCGATGCCGAGGTGTTGGCTGCCGACGGCAAGGCCGATGCGATGCTGATTACCCGCTCCATTGCGCTTCTGGACCCGGCCGCCCCGCTGGTCTGGCGTGGACTGGCTATCTGGCCGGACGGCCTAGCCAACGCGCTGGACAACGCGCTGCACTTTGCGCCCGAGCAGGCCGAGGCCCTGGCCGAAATCGCAACCGCCCAGGTCCCCACTGCTTGGGTGGAAAAGCGCGGCGGTGGTCGGGACGCCACGGTCTCCCGCCTGGAAGGCCTGGAGACCCGCCATTGGTTCACCGGCAGCCGCACGGGTGCGGGCGCCTGGCGCCTGTCCTACCACTTGAACCCCATGGTCCCCTGCGAGTCGCCCGCCACGGCCCGCGCCTGGGTGGTTCGCCTGGCGGACATCCTGCCGGCGCTGGAGGCCACCGCCGCGCGATCGCCCCGCGGTGACCAGCCCCTGGTGGACCGGCAGATCGCCACCTTCATTGAGGCGCGCCGGGATGAGCGATTGGACGTCGATTTGAGCCGCCTGGCGGGGGCAATGACCGCACCGGACCTGCTATCGCAGCTGCGCCTGTTGGCCCGGCTGCAGGGCAAGCTTTCCACGACCGACCTGCCAAACCTCAGCCGCTGGGCCGCCGATGCGGTGCAGCCAATGCTGCAGCATTTCAGCAGCCGGTCGCGGCGGCAGCGCTTGGCCGAGCGGCTGAGCGCCCTGGCCCAAGCCGGCCAGCTGGCCCCCATGGCGGCGATGCTGGACGACGAGCCGGAACAGGAGAGCGACAAGCATGGCCTCGCCGGCGCCAAGGCACGGCTGGCGGAGATCGAGGCCGCGTTGGCCGAATGGTCCGAATTGGCGGAGATCAAGGCGGCGCAAGCGCGCCGGGTCGGCCATGAAGTCGCCGATGGCGTGGGCCTGCTGGCCTGTGTCGTGGCACTCGGCTTCGCGGTATTTGGCTGATGGCCAAGGCGTCTGCCTCGGCCACCCCCGCGGTACCGCGCCGGTCATGGTTCTGGTTGCAGGGCGTCATCTGCGGCGTGGCAGTGGCGGTGGTGCCCGGCACCGCCCTGATGATCGGCGTGCTGATGGCGCCGGCCTTTGCCACCTATGCGATGGAGCAGGGCAAGACCCGGCCGCTCGCCCGCGGCATGATGCTGAGGGGCGCCGCCTGCACCTTCATGCCGCTACGCGTGCTGTGGGAGCATGGTGGATCGCTCGACGCGTCGCTGGACCTGCTGAGCGACCCAGGCCGTCCGCTGCTCGCCTGGACCGCCTGCGGCGCCGGCTGGCTCGCGGGCCAACTTGCCGACATCCTCACCCGCCTGGCGCTCGATGCCCGCTCGGCCCGGGCTCTACGGCAACTGACTCAGGAGCGCGACAAGCTCATCGTCGAGTGGACGGACGAACAACCCCCCAAATAGAAAAAGCCTCCTTCCCGTCACCAGGAAGGAGGCTTCGATCGTCCAGACTACCAAACGAGGCCGCCGGACTAGGCGGCCATCGGGATCGACAACCGTTGCTCGACCACTTGCTGCTTCATCGACTTCTGCAGCTTCTCAAACGCACGCACCTCGATCTGGCGCACCCGCTCTCGCGAGATGGAGTATTGCTGCGACAGTTCCTCCAGGGTGGTCGGGTTATCCTTCAGCCGCCGCTCAATCAGGATGTGGCGCTCCCGCTCGTTCAACGTCTTCAGCGCATTTCCCAGCAGCGCCTTGCGGCCGGAGTATTCCTCGCGGTCGGCAAGCTCTGCTTCCTGGCCCTGCGACTCGTCCACCAGCCAATCCTGCCACTCGCCCTCGCTATCGGCGCGAACCGGCGCGTTCAGGCTATGATCCGGGGCGGACAAGCGCCGGTTCATGCTGACGACGTCCTGCTCCGGCACCTGCAGCACGCGGGAGATTTTGGCCACATGCTCGGGCTTCAGGTCACCATCTTCGATCGCCTGCATCTGGCCCTTCAGCCGGCGCAAGTTGAAGAACAGCTTCTTCTGCGCCGCAGTCGTGCCCATCTTCACCAGCGACCAGCTATGTAGGATGTATTCCTGGATGGCGGCACGGATCCACCACATGGCGTAGGTCGCCAGGCGAAACCCACGATCCGGATCGAACCGCTTGACCGCCTGCATCATGCCGACATTGCCCTCGCTGATCAGCTCGCCGACTGGCAAGCCATACCCGCGATAGCCCATGGCGATTTTTGCAACGAGACGCAGATGGGAGGTGACAAGCTTATGCGCCGCATCCATATCTTCCGAATCGCGCCAAGCCTTCGACAACGACAACTCTTCATCCGGCGCAAGCATTGGAAACTTGCGGATTTCCTGCAGGTAACGTGAGAGGTTGCCTTCAGGTGCAACATTAATCACAGCAGCAGCCATGACGAACTCCTTTTGTCCACACCGCCGGACACCGACCCTATACGGCGAAGGCTGACCTTGGTTGCAGTGCAGAACAAGCGTTGATGCGGTTCTGGCTCCTCACGTCCTAGAGATCGCCCCTCATTAGGCAGCGGGCTCCGGGATGGCGCCAGATGCACGCGCATCTGATGACGAAGGTGATACAGGACCGCGCTGGTCCTGTCAAGGGGATTGCAACCGTCGCGGTTGCACCAGGGTGTCAAGCTGCTCGACAAGGCCTGCAAAATCCGCAGGCGGCGGGGTCTCGAACCGCAATTCCTCCCCCGTCCGGGGATGGGTAAACCCCAGCACGGCAGCATGTAGCGCCTGCCGAGGGAACGCGAGCAAAGGCGTGCGAATACCCGGCGGCAAATGCTTCGCCGCGCCCGGTATGCGGCGAAGATACACCGGATCGCCTAGGAGAGGGTTACCGGCGGACGCCATATGGACCCGGATCTGGTGGGTGCGCCCGGTCGCCAGCCGACACTCCACCAGCGCCACCGCCGCACCCCAGGCCCGCTGCACCCGATACCGCGTGAGCGCAGCTTTGCCACCCCTGGGCACCACGGCCATGCGCTTGCGGTCCCGCGGATCCCGCCCGATCGCACCCTCGATCTCCCCTACGGTCGGGCTGGGCACGCCCCAGCACAACGCGAGGTAGGCACGTTCCAGGGTGCGGGTGGCAAACGCCTCGCCCAGCGCCGCCATGGCCGAGTCGGTCTTGGCGACGACCATGACGCCCGATGTGTCCTTGTCGAGGCGATGGACGATGCCCGGCCGCTTCTCCCCGCCAATGCCCGGCAGACTATCGCCACAATGTGCTAGCAGCGCGTTGACCAGCGTGCCCTCCTGGTTACCCGGCGCCGGGTGCACCACCAGCCCAGCCGGCTTGTCCAGCACCAGCAGGTCCCGATCCTCGAACAGGATCGTCAGCGGGATGTCCTGCGCGATCGGCCGGGCAGGGGTCGGCGGCGGCGGAACAAGGGCGTAGCGCCACCCGGCATGCACGGTAGCCGCCGGGTCGGTGGTGACGACATCCTGGACGGTCGCATGCCCATCTTCGATCAGGCTCTTGACGCGAGACCGTGAAAGCGTGCCGATCCCGTCCGTCAGAAACCGGTCGAGCCGAAGCCCTGCATCCGCCGACTCGGCGACCAGGCTCCAGGCGCCGTCTGGCAGATCGCTCATCCCGCCGACATAGCGCGCCGGGCCGAGCGAAGCGAGATAGGGATGTGCATGCGAGCGATGTTGGCGGTGGTGATCGTGATGGGGGTTCTGATCGTAGCCGGGGTGGCAACGCTCGCGATCACGGTGGTACACCGCCTGTCGTCCGCCCCCATGCAAGCCGCGCTAGTGCTGGAGGAGCCCACGGGCACGCACATGCAAGCCATCACCACGGCGGGCGACAAGCTTGCATTACTGCTACAGGGGGGCGGCCCCGACCGAATTCTGCTGCTAGACACTCGCTCTGGCCAAGTTGTGGGCCGGGTCGGCCTGGCACGATGAGGGGAGCGGAGTTGCTGATAACTGTTGAAACAGGGTTGCGAACCGCACCCGTTCGTCCTAATGCAGCGCCCGGCTACGTCCTGTTCGTCTAGAGGCCTAGGACACCGCCCTCTCACGGCGGTAACAGGGGTTCGAATCCCCTACGGGACGCCAATAATCGGATAAGGTTGCCGTTCGAGTATTGGAGATCGACGCTTCTTCCTGGTTTCGGGAGTAGATCGGGGTAAGCGTCGGGCGGTAGATGCTGCGGTTGCTGTCCTGTCTGGCGCATCCCCGAGGGGTATATTGGGAACCCAAGGCGAAGTTCCCTGTGTCAGATTATGTTACACACGCTGCGTTGTCATATTCAAAATTCTCTCGATTTCAAGCATCTAATGTCGTGGCCCAAATCTTGCCACTCTAACTCTGGGCTCCGTAAGGAGTGAAACTGGGGTTTAACAATGAAATCTTGTTTGGTCCGCGAAGCTCCGACGTCAGGCCTAACAGCCAAAGCTGGGAAAGCGGCGAGGTCACCGCAACGAAACCTAATTGGGGGCCAACTCGTCCTCATCGCGCTGGCGCTCGTCATAGGTAGCCCGGCGGCGCGCGCTTCAGTCATGGCCGACGCCTTCTCCTACACGTATATTCCGTATCGCCCATCGCAGGATAACACCGTCACTGGTGCCAACTCCGCAACCAGCGTCGATCCTTACGGCTTCTCGTCAGCCTCCGTGAACCAAACCACTGGAACCATGCACTTGTCCTCACAAGGGCAGTTTGGGGCGGCATCTATCGAGATCGATGAGATGGCCACGCCGGATTACACCGGGACCTTCACGTATACGTTCGAATTGATCGGTTCGATCCAAGTGTCGCCGGTGCCCGCCCCTTACTTGGATGCCAGCGGCTATAGCATGCAATTCGGGGTGGACGCCCAAAGTTGCAACAGCGTCTACACCCAGTACGCCACACCAGCGGCTAGCACCGTCGATCGTTACTTAACCGGAGTGTGTTCTGCCACCAGTGGCGAGAGCTTGAACCTGAAGATCCTGGCGAGCGTCCACACCAGCGGCACGGTCAGTTCGGCCAACTTCGCCGACACGGGAATCTTCCATATCGACGTGCCCGCTGGCGACTCGCTCGGCTACTCGGACGCCACATTTCTGAGCGATCCGCAGCCATTCGAAACCGTCTCAGTCCCCGAACCGGCTGGAGTCATGTGCCTTGCGACGGGGTTCGTGATTCTGGCGTTGGCGCGACGCCGGCGGCGGTGGAGTTTCTTTTCGCATTCAGACGATAGCAGCCCGCAATACTAACCGACCCCTCGCCGGACGACCCTCTTGCTGCCACGACGTGCCGGCCAGACCTCGAGCATGTTCCGCGCCATGAGAATCATCGGGCGAATAAAAATGCTCGCCAAAACAGAGAGCTCTAGGAAACCGCCGAAGACCGGCGGCTTCTGATCCGATCAATCACCAGTAGCGCAAGCCAAGCCGGCCCCACAGCGATGGCCCACGCGGCAAACAAGACCGCGTTGTCGCCGAGCCAAGTATTCGTGTTGATATACTTGACGTCTTGCAACTTCACGACGAACTCCGCCGCACCGTTAGCGCTGTCTGCACCCTTGCGGCAAAAATTCGCATTGGCCATCAGCGCCCCGGAGAACGACACGGTATCGCCAGCCTGCAGCTTCTGCGCCTCAGCCAATGCATCGGGATGCTGCTGTAAGGTGTCGTCCTGGGCGTTATTATAGGCCGCGAAGTTAGAGGCCACGGCATGAGCGCCGAATTGGAGTCTCAAATATACGCTTTTGCCGTTGAACGACGGCATCGCGGTGTCGACAACGCCATTCCATCGCGACCCGTCCGTTGTGATCGAACAGTAGTCGGATTTCAAATGCGGTTCGGTGTCCGAGATGAAGGCTCGTTGCTCCGCGGGCTGCGAGCGATGGTTCAGCGACCATAGCACGTCACCAAATAAATCCGATTGACTGGCCCCGTAGACCGCCGCAGCGACGAAGACCGACCAGTAGATGGCCAGCAAGGTGCGAAACGTCACTCTCGTCGAAAGATCGACGGCCAGAATGATGGCGATGAAGATCGCGCCACCAGCAGCAACAATAAGCCGGCCGTTCATGACGGCATGCTCGACAAAAAGATGCCGGAGTAGATCTGGCTTATGCCAACAGAATAGAGCGAAAATCCACGAAGATGCGGCGCCTGGTGGGTTTCAACTTGCATTACAGAAGTATCGTTCCAGGGTCTATTGATTGTGACATAGTGTGCTGATAGTGGCGTCTTTGCCGCCGATTCATAGATCTGAAAGCCACCCCTGTCGATCCGAAGGGCGCCAATTGCTGGTGATCACAGCATAGCCTGCCCGCCATGCGTATGGAGAACGAGCGGCGGCACATCGCGCAGCAACCCCGACAACTGGCGGATCTCGTCCGGGCTTGCCATCTCCAGCGCCAGATGCGCGCTGGCGTGGTCGCGGTCCGACAGGCACGGATCGCACTCCTCCCGCACCAGCACGCCCAAACCGCGCGTGTCGGCGGTGCCGATGTCTTCGATCGGGAACCACTCGTCCAGCGTCACCAATTGAAGGTCGTGCGTGTCCAAATCGCGCAACTCCCACGGCACCAGGATCGACACATCGCGCCAGACGAGCGACACCAGCGTTACCCGATAGGTCGCCCAAGCCGTCTGGATGAAGCAAATGCCCGCAACTTCGCCCATGGCGCGACGGGTGGACGACAGGGAAAGACTGAGCCAGTGCCCGCGCCGGGTAAGCCGCAGATCGGACCGCCAGCCGGCCCAGCGGGCGCGGCCCATGCCAGGGATGTCCTCCAGCGGGTGGAAGCCGTCTGCATTGGGCTCGGAGTATTGGAAATTGTACACGGTGTCGATGTAGCGACGATACTTGGTGAACGACAATGTGCCCGGTGCAAACCGATAGGACGAGCTGCTGGCCGGCATGTGCGTCAAATACAAATTAAAGTCGTCGACGCCGTACAACTTCGCCAACCCAATCGCCGCGTCGATCTCCGCCAGGCTGTCGTTCCATCGGAACAGCAGGTAGCGCCAAGTGATCCGCGGCCCGGTCGTATTCAGCGCGCGTTTTACCTCGCACAAATTCTGCAAGCCCAGCAAAGCCTGCCCTACTTGCCCATTGACGTGATACTTGGCGTAGCTCGTCTGCGTCACCCCGCTCAGCGTGACGGTGATCTGGTCCAGGCAGGGCACCACGATTTCCGCACGCGCCCTCGGCGCCAGGGGGATGGCATTGGTGCTGGTGACGATCTGGGCATGGGGGCTGTTGGCCCGCAGGTAGGTCAGCATCGCCGGGGCATCGCGATGGACGAAGGGGTCGCCATAATTGAAGAAATAGATGGTTCGCAGGCTCTGGCCCATCTCGTCCACGGCGCGCATCAGGCTGTCCATCGTAAGGTCGTCGCGGTCGCGGGTGCGTAGGCCGGGGTCATTGTTGGGGATGCAGGCTGCGTTCGGGCAGCGCAGGTTGCAGCGGACGGTGGTTTCGATCACCACGGTCGCCGGCAAGGTGCCGCGCACGGACCGCGGGGGCGCCTCCGTCTCGCCAGCCCGGCGATACAGGCTGCATTCCCGGCAGCGATGGCCCTTCCATAATTTCTGCCGCAACCGGCCAAATTCGGGGTTGGCGTAAATCTCCGCCACCGATTGAGTGGTGATGTTGCCAAAGCTGCGTAGCGCGTGCGGGTCATCCAACCCGCAGGAGACGTTGCCGTCCGAATGGATGGTCAGGCTGTCATCCAGCCAAGGGCATACGTAGTGGTTCCCGTCCGGGGGCAACATGCCGCCACTGGGCCGCGTGTTCTTGCGGTTATGCACCGCCATCGGCGGCGTCCGCCCACCGGACAGCGCGGGCGCGTAAACCTCGGCTGCAGTCGTTGCAACGGTCACCATCTGGCACCTGCGTCGTTTCGGTGGCGATTGAAGTTAACGCTAGGATTTGATTGAGGCCAGCGGCTCCCTTTCCGACACCGTAATTTAAGCATTGTCCCACAAACTGCGCCCAACGAGATGCTGTGGGACAAGTCGGATGCATTGGCAGGAAGTAAGAATGGCAGCCGCGTGGATCGTGGTGCTGATCGGGGCGTGGACCGTCCTTCTCTAGCACGCCGCGGGGTCGGATAGCGTCCAGGCGTCGCCTGCGCTATGGCTGGCGGACCATAACGCAGCCTCTCTACCGACAGGACGCCCCCATGATCCGACGCGCCACCCCCCTCCTTGCCGCCGCCGCGATGCTGTTGACGCCGGGTCTGGCGTCCGCCGCCGATGTGAACGTGATGTATGCCGGCTCCCTGGTGAACCTGATGGAGCACGGTGTCGGCCCAGCCTTCGACAAGGCATCCGGCGAAACGTTCAAGGGGTTTGGCGGCGGATCGAACGGGCTGGCGAACCAGATCAAGGGCAAGCTGCGCCGGGCCGACGTGTTCATCAGCGCCAACCCGAAGGTCAACGACATGCTGACGGGGGGCGCCAATGGCGATTGGGTCAACTGGTATGTCACCTTCGCCCAATCCCCCCTGGTGATCGGCTACAGCCCGACCAGCAAGTTCGCCGCCGAACTGAAGACGAAGCCCTGGTATGAGGTGTTGCGCGAACCCGGCATCAAGATCGGCCGCACCGATGCCAAGCTGGACCCGAAGGGCGCGCTGACCGTCCAATTGATGGACAAGGCCGAGCAAGTCTACCACCAGCCCGGCCTTGCCAAGGCCGTTCTGGGCACGCCCGATAATCCGGACCAGGTCCGCCCGGAGGAAAACCTGGTCGGCCGCCTGCAATCCGGCCAGATCGACATCGGCTTCTTCTACTCCACCGAAACCTCGGACCTGAAGATCCCCGCGATCCCGCTGCCGCCCGAAGTCGCGCTCAGCGCCGTCTACACCGTCACCATCCTGCGCGACGCCGCCGACCCGGCGGGTGCGGCGAAGTTCGTCGACTACCTGCTGAGCGCGCCGGGCAAGGCCGTGATGCAGGAACACGGTCTGGACGTGGTGGCCCCGACCGTGACGGGCGATGCGACGAAGATCCCGGCCGCCATCCACCTGAAATAGTCGCCACCCAGCGATGAAGTTGCCGCGCATCCTGGCGCTGCTGGCCGGGGTGCTGGCGGTCTATCTCGTCGCGCCGTTTGTGGCCGGGCTGGGGCAACTCGGCCAGGCCGATTGGGCAGGGGTCGACACGGGCGGCTTGGCCCAGGCCAGCATCGTCTCCGTCACCAGCGCCACATTGGCCACCGCGCTGGTGGCGCTGGGCGGCATTCCCCTCGGCTACGTGCTGGCCCGGCGGCCGGGCCGGGGCATGGCGCTGCTGGGGTTCGTGGTGCAATTGCCCTTGGCGCTGCCGCCACTGGCCAGCGGCGTGCTGCTGCTGTTCCTGCTGGGCTACGCCAGCCCCCTCGGCCGGCTGACCGGCGGGGCGCTGACCGATTCGTTTATCGGCATCGTGCTGGCGGAGGCGTTCGTCGCCGCCCCGTTCCTCATCATCGCCGCCCGCTCCGCCTTCGCCAGCGTCGATCCGGTGCTGGAGGACGTGGCGGCCACGCTAGGGCATCGGCCCTGGGCCGTGTTCCGCCGGGTCAGCCTGGGGCTGGCGGCGCCGGGCATCTGGGCCGGCCTCCTGCTGACGTGGCTACGCGCGTTCGGGGAGTTCGGGGCGACCGTGATGGTGGCCTATCACCCATATTCGCTGCCCGTGTACACCTACGTGGCATTCGGCAGCCAAGGGTTGCCCGCCATGTTGCCCATCCTGCTGCCGACCATCCTCCTCGCGATCGTGGTGATGGCGGCCAGCCTGCGGGGGGAGGCACCGCAGCGACCTCGCCCATTTCAAGCCCACGCGCTCCCCCTCCCACCGCCTGGCCCGATACCCGGGCGTGTGGCCCCGGCGCAGACCCTGGCCTTCACATTCCAGCGGCGGCAGGACGGATTTGTGCTGGACGTCGCCTGGCGCACGCCGGCCCGGCGGCTGTGCATCCTGGGTGCATCCGGCTCCGGCAAATCAGCGACGCTGCGGCTGATCGCCGGGGTGGACCAGGCCGATCGCGCAGCCCTGTCGCTGGGGTCGACCGACCTCACAGCATTGCCCCCATACCAGCGCGCCATCGCCTACGTGCCGCAGAATTACGGGCTGCTGCCGCATCTGTCCGTCGACCGGCAGATCCGCTTCGCGGTCGACTGCGACCCGGCCCGCGCACCCTACTGGATGCAGCGGCTAGGGCTGGACGGGTTGGGCCACCGCATCCCAGCCGAATTATCTCTGGGGCAGCAGCAGCGCGTCGCCCTAGCCCGCGCCCTGTCCCGCCGCAGCCGCCTGTTGCTGCTGGACGAACCCTTCTCCGCCCTGGACGCCCCACTACGCGCCCGGCTGCGGGCGGACATGGTGGCCTTGCAGGCAGAGATCGACGCGACCACCATCCTGGTCACTCACGACCCGGCAGAGGCGATTCTGTTGGCGGATGAGGTGTTGCTGCTGGAGGATGGCCACGTGCTGCAATCCGGTCCTATCGAGGCGGTGTTCCAACGACCCGCGAGCGAGGCAACCGCCCGCCTGCTGGGCGCCGAGGCGGTTGCGGTGGGACAGGCGGTGGCCCCGGATCGCATCGATATCGGCGGCGTCATCCTGGACGTCGCCGGCCCAGATCTCGCCGTCGGGCCCATCGGCTGGGCCGTGCGCCCCGGCAGCATTCGCCTCGGGCAAGGCCATCCCGCGACGGTGTTGCGGGCCGACCCACCCCGCGCCGGGCAGCGCCGCCTGATGGTGCAGATCGGCACAGCCATCCTTCCCGCAATCGCCGACGCCGGGTGTGACGCAGCGCTGGGTCCCTGCCACATCTCCATCGACCCGGCCGCCTTTCAGATATGGCCAGCCACCACCACAGCGAGGAACCCGGCATGACCGGCCCGACGCACCAGCTCAGCATCCGCATCGACCTCGCCAGCGGCGGCCGCATCGGCCCCGGCAAGGTGGCCTTGCTCGAGGAGATCAGCCGCTCCGGCTCCATCTCCGCCGCCGGGCGCGCGATGAAGATGTCCTACCGCCGAGCCTGGCAATTAGTGGAGGACCTGAACCGAAACTTTGGCAATCCCCTGGTGGAAACCGCGGCCGGCGGGGCCGGCGGCGGCGGCGCGCGCCTGACGGAGGCCGGCTGGACCCTCGTGCGCCAATATCGCGCCATGGAGCAGGCCGCCTCCAAAACCGCCCACCCGCATCTCACGGTCCTCGACGGCATCGTCGCGCGGAAAGCGGAGAAAGACCCGGTCTAGTCGCCCACCTGAAAATCGCCCGGCTGCGGCGGGGCGATGGGGGTGAACAGCGTACGGTCCGGCTTCAGATCCAGCAGCGGCGTGCCGTCCAGGCAGTCCAGCCCGCGTACCAGCACCATCCCATTCTCGATCCCTACCAGATGCGCGATCGACGTGCCCAGCGGGTTCGGCCGCACCGGGGAGCGGATGGAGAAGGTGCCCCGCGCCACGCCGTCATTGGCCGGGCACTGCAGCACCAGGTCTCGCCGGGACAGGTGCAGCCAGTAAATCACTTCCACCCGTTCATACTGCGCCAGTCCCTGCAGCCCCTGCGCCCAGGGGGCAAAGAGCTCGATCCGGCAGATCGGCCCATCTGCGCGTCCCTGGCGCGGGGTCTGCATCCGGTTGGTCCAAGGGGTGTGGATGCGGCCAATGAACTCCAGCCCGGCGTCGGTCGCTGCCGGTGACGGCACCGCCACTTCCCCGCGGCGGACCTCGTTCTCGCGCACCATGCTAATGCGCGGCCGGCAACGGCATCACCGCGATTCGGATCACGTCGTGCACGCTGCGGCCGCCTTTTTTGTCACCGGGCACGACCAGGCGCGGATGGTCCAGTTGCTTGCCGTCCATCCGTTCGGCCACGATAACCTGTTTGCCCTCGAAATCCGGCGACACCTCGCCCAGCGCCAGCGTCGCGGTGTAGCCGTCCTGGCCGGTGATGCCGACGACATGCCGCACCGGGCCACCTTTCGCGATCGCATGCGCCTGGTCCAGCACGGTCCATAGCAGGGGGCCCTCGAACACCGCCTGGCGCGGCCCGTGCTCGGTCGCGAAGCCGACGGGCAGTGTGATGGCCGGCAGCTTGGCCAAATCGTCCGTCGTCATCGTCGCAGTGGTCCCGTCCGGGGTGATGATGGCGATCCCCGGTATATCGGCGGCGAAGCCCCTGCCAGCCGGGGCGATCGTCAGCAGCGCCAAAGCCCCCACGGCCAGGCCGAGCTTCGCCCGCATGGCGCTAGACCGCGACCATGACGTCGGACGCCTTGATGACGGCCATCGCCGCGTCGCCGACCTTCAACCCCAACTCGTCGATCGCCTCGTTGGTGATGGAGGAGTGCATGATGATGCCGTTGCCGATGTCGATATGCACATGGCCGGTGGTTTGGCCCTTCACGACGGCGGTGATGGTGCCTTTGATCTGGTTGCGGGCGCTGAGCTTCATGTCGGGCATCCTGTAGAAGGTGAGCGGCGGAAATATCCCAAATCCGTCTGTCCCGACAGGGCAGCGCGCCGGGGCGGATCGTTTTTTGGCGGCGCCACGGTCAGCGCGGCGTGCTGATCGAACCTGACATTGCGTGTTCCATCCCGGTCCATTCGAACGCCGATATGCTCATCCGAATACGACGAAGTGGCAATGGTTCAGCCAAAGGTGAATGTAAACGCCTCGAACCCTGGCTTCGAGACGGCGATGGTCATGATGTGCGTGGTGTAGTTGGCGCTGTCGTACAGCGTGTAGAGCCGGCTTTCCTGCACCGTTACCGGCGGCTGGGTTTGGCCATCCACCGTCACCGTCAACATGACCGGGGTTGGGCTGCTGGCGACCATGAAGCACTTGCCGGATTTGAATGCGAGCACGACGCCACCCGTGGCCGATGACAACTGCGCGCTCTGCTCGCTCATGGTCCATGTGCCCTGCAGCGCGAACTGATTGATCTGCATGGCCGATGTCGGCACAGTATAGGCGACGTTGCCTTCCTCCGGCTTCTGCGGGCTGGCGAGAAACTCCACGCGCTGCAGGCCGAAATACATCTCCGGCGACCCAATGCGGGACAGGTCCACCCCGTTATCCTTCGCGACGGCCGGCCCGGCGGACAGAAGGCCGCGGATGGCATTCTCCATCTCGTCATATTTGCCCTCGCCGAAATGCTTCAGCACGATCTCGCCCTGCTGGTTCACCAGGTATTCGGCGGGCCAATATTGGTTGGCGTAGGCCTGCCAAGTGGACATCGCATTGTCCTGCGGCACCGGATATTTGATCCCGAACCGGCTGATCGCGCGTTGCACGTTCGCGGTCACCTGCTCGAACGCGAATTCCGGCGTGTGGACGCCGACGATCACGAAACCCTTGTCCTTGTAGGTGTCGTACCAGCGGTTGGTATAGGGCAGGGTGCGCAGGCAGTTGATGCAGGAATAGGCCCAGAAATCGATCAGAACCACCTTGCCGCGCAGCCCATCCATCGTGAGCGGCGCAGAGTTGAGCCAGTTGGCGATGCCGGCGAATTCCGGCGCCTGGCCGAAATGGCCCATCCCTTCCTCGGCCGCGCGGGCCAGGCCGGGGCGCACCAGCGCGGCGGCGGCGGCGGCGGACAAGGCGGTCCGGCGAGACATGGCGCGCATGATCAAAGTCCCATGGTTGCGTTGGGGTAGAAGTCCGACAGCCATACCGTGACCACCGTGTCGTATTGGTAGTACACCGCGACGGCCGTGGCGATAACGAACAGGCCGAGCACCTGTTGCAGCCGATGCGCATGCCGGCTGAGGCTGCGCACATGCCCAGCACCAGCCTAGGACGCGCCGCTACCGAGCGCAGCGACGAACGATGCGAGCCCGGAGGATCGCAGCGGCATCCACGGCCGGCCCAACTGGCGGCACAGCCGTTTCACGGTGAGCGCGGCGTCGTGGCTGACGCAGTCCACTGGGAACACCACCCGCTGCGCCTGGCTGATCAGCCCGGCGAGCAGCGAGGGATGGTCGTGTTGCCCGCCATCATGCGCCAGCAACTCGCCCCCGGCAGCTTCCAATGCCTGGCGCATCTGCTCGACACTACCGGGCCGGCCGCCGACGTACAACACACGCTCCGCCGGCAGGTGCGCGGCGGGCGCCGCAATTGCTTGGCACGCCTCCATCGCCCGCAATTCGCCGCTCAATTGGTCGCGCTCCGCCTCTGCCTGGATTGCCCGGCGTTCGTGGCGCTGGCATGCCTCCGTCGCATCGGCCACCCGCGTCTCCAGCCTTTCCCGCCGCCCGATCTCGGCCGCCAGTCGTGCCTCCAGATCGGCGACCAGGTGGCGGAACCCGGCCAGTGCGTCCTCCGCCTCCGCCTCGGTCGGCGCGCGTGATTGGGCGGCTGCGGCCAGCGTGCCGAGTTGCCGGATGGTGGCGTCGCGGGTGGTGATGGCGTCATGCAGGCAGCATTGCTGGCGCTCCACCTTGGCCAGCAGCGCATCCTTCTCCGCCTCCAGCACGGCCAGGCGCTTCACATCCGCCCGGTTGGCCGAGCCGATCAGGTGGGACAGCATGTGCACGTCGCCGAAGGCCTGGCGGATGCCGGTGGGGTGGATGTCCGGATGGGTCAACACGGCCCAGTAGGCGCCGGGGATGTCGCCCGCCTGGCGCGCGGTGCGCCACGCGTCCAACACCGCCGTTTCACCCTGCAGCCGGCTGAACTGCCTCACCACCCCGTCGTGCCGCTGGTCCAGCGTCTTGTGCAGCAGCTTGGCGCACGCATTGTGATGACTACACAGGCCCACGGCTTCCGAATGCAAATCGTGGTCGTTCAGGTGGGAGATATCGGCCTTCGCGAACTTGCCCATCGCCCGACGCAATTCCCCGGTCGTGAGGCAGGTGCCGATGATCGAACAATGCAGCGAGGGGCTCAGCTCCCACAGCCGGGTGCGCTGCCGCCCAGGCATCGGCGCCGGCTGCGTAGGCCCCGCTGGCATCGGCAGGGCGAATTTCGCCACGGTGGCAGCGGTAATCCCGTGCATGCCGGCCCGGAGAGTCGACGCAGGCTGGTAGGCCAATCGGGTCATGACAGGGCCGGGGCGGAGATCGTCATAGCGCGCCTTCGCTGTATTCATTGGGATATAACGACGAGGTCGCCTCGATGTCCACCCCGGCCGCCGGCTTGGCCCAGGGTTGCGGCGACGGCTGTCCTCTGGCAGCGTTCGTTCGGCACGGCTGAATACAGCGCGTGATTGCCGCGCTATGCCGAATGCCAACGATCGAACAACAACAAAGGCCGGTGGTCATGGAAAACGCACGTAAATTCTACATCGACGGCGCCTGGGTCGACCCGATCAAGCCCGCCTTCCTGGACGTGATCAACCCGTCGAACGAGGAGGTGGTCGAGCAGATCGCCGTCGGGTCCGCGGCCGACGTGGATCGCGCCGTCGCCGCCGCGAAGGCCGCATTCCCCGCCTTCTCGCAAACCACGCGGGAGCAGCGTCTGGCGCTGCTGGAACGGCTGCTGGAAGCATACAAGGCTCGACTGGAAGACACCGCAACGGCCCTGTCCCGCGAAATGGGCGCCCCCATCACCCTGGCGCGCAACGCCCAGGCGGCCGTCGGCGTGCGCCACCTCGTGCAGATGATCAAGTCGCTGCGGGAATACAAATTCGAGGACGTGCGCGGCGCCACCCTTATCAGCAAGGAACCGATCGGCGTCTGCGGGCTGATCACGCCGTGGAACTGGCCGATCAACCAGATCATGTGCAAGGTCGCCCCGGCGCTGGCCGCAGGCTGCACCATGGTGCTGAAGCCGAGTGAGATCGCGCCGCTGAACGCCATCATCTTCGCCGAGGCGATGCATGCGGCCGGCGTGCCGAAGGGCGTGTTCAACCTGGTGAACGGCGACGGCCCGACGGTTGGTGCGGCAATGTCGGCGCATCCGGATATCGACATGATGTCCTTCACCGGGTCGACCCGCGCCGGCATTCTGGTCGCCAAGGCGGCTGCCGATACGGTCAAGCGCGTGTCGCAGGAACTGGGCGGCAAATCCGCCAACATCCTGCTGCCGGACGTCGATTTCGAGCGCGCGGTCACCAAAGGCGTGGCCGGCGTGTTCCTGAACAGCGGCCAGTCCTGCAACGCGCCGACCCGCATGTTCGTGCCCGCCGACAGGAAGGCGCAGGTGGACGCGTACGCGAAGGCCGCCGCCACCACCTACGCCGTTGGCGACCCCAGCCTGGATGCGACGCAGCTTGGCCCCGTGGTCAGCCGCGTGCAATTCGACAAGATCCAGGCCCTGATCCAGTCCGGCGTGGACGAGGGCGCGGAAGTGCTGATCGGCGGCCCCGGCCTGCCGGAAAGCATGAACCGCGGCTACTACATCCGCCCCACCGTCTTCACCGGCGTCACGCAAGACATGCGGATCGCGAAGGAGGAGATCTTTGGCCCAGTCCTCTCGATCCTGACCTACAAGGATGAAGAAGACGCCATCCGCATGGCCAATGACACGGTCTACGGGCTTGCCGCCTACGTGCAGTCAGGCGACCTGAACCACGCCCGCCAGGTCGCGTCCCGCATGCGCGCGGGCAACGTCCACATCAACTACCCGGCCGGTGATTCCGCGGCCCCGTTCGGCGGCTACAAGCAATCCGGCAACGGCCGCGAATACGCCGATTGGGGCATGGACGAGTTCCTGGAGACGAAAGCCACGCTCGGATACGCCGCCGCTTAGGCGTACCCGAACTCGCCCGCGGAGCTTGGGCAGGGTTGGACAGCGCCGCCCCGAGGCGCTACCGACTCTGCCCAAGATCAATCGGGGAGACACGAGATGACCGAAGCCAACAGCCGCTGGACCCGCCGGCCGCCGGGCTCGACCTGGGGCGACTGGGGCCCGGATGACGAACTGGGCCGGCTGAACCTGCTGACCAAGGAAAAAGTCCTGCAAGGCGTCGCCGAGGTGAAGGAGGGTCGCACCTTCTGCCTGTCCCTGCCGCTGGACTACCCGGGTGGCGCCATCCTCAGCCCCCGCCGCTTCCCGCCAGAACTCATGCCCACAGTCCGCGAGGGCCGCGCCAACATGGCCCTGCCGCTACGCTGCTACGACCCGACCGCGTTGGACGTGGTGTGCGACGACCGCGTGTTGCTGACGCTGCAATACTCCACCCAATGGGACACGCTGGCCCATGTCGGCCAGATGTTCGACGTCGATGGCGACGGCAAGGCGGAGGACGTGTTCTACAACGGTTTCCGCGCCGGCAGCGACGTCGCCGGGCCAGTGATCTACCGCGACGGCAAGGAAATCCCATATAACGGCCCGCAAGGCGCGCAACGCCTTGGCGTGGAGAACATGGCCGAGACCTGCATCCAGGGCCGCGGCGTCATGATCGACCTCGATGCGCATTATGGCCGCTCCGGCGAAGTCGTGGGCTACGACTCGCTGATGCGCGTGCTGGAGAAGGACAAGGTCGTCGTCGAACCCGGTGACCTCGTCTGCATCCGCACCGGCTTTGCCCAGATGCTGCTGGACATGAACAAGCAGCCGGATGCGACCAAGCTGCACAGCACCAACTGCGCATTGGATGGCCGCGACGCCAAGTTGCAGCAATGGGTGACCGACACCGGGCTGGTCGCGCTGATCGCCGACAATTACGGCGTCGAAGCCGTGCCCGCCAAACCGTGCATGGACGATTTCTGCGCGACGCTCCCATTGCACGCGCATTGCCTTTTCCGGCTCGGCGTCTACCTCGGCGAGATGTGGCAGTTGGGCGAGTTGGCCGACTGGCTGCGCGCCAACGGCCGCAACCGCTTCCTGCTCACCGCACCGCCGCTACGCCTGCCTGGCGCCGTCGGCTCCCCGGCCACGCCGGTCGCGACCGTGTAGCGCGCAGCCGGCGCGCAGGGCTAGGTTGGGCGCCGAAGCTCCGGAGCCCGACCATGCCGACGCGCCAGATGCACCTCGTCGCCTATCTGAAGACCGGGCCGACCGCGCAGCATGTCGGCGGCTGGCGCCATCCGGAGGCGACGCTGGACGACATCCTCGACCCCAGCCGATACCAGCACATCGCCCGATTGCTGGAGGCCGCCAAGTTCGACGCGTGTTTCTTCGCCGACCTGTTCGGGCTGTACGACCTGCACCAGGGCAGCTACGACGCCTATGTCCGCCGCGGCGGCCAGATCAGCTACCTGGATCCAACGGTGGTGCTGCCCGTCATGGCCGCCGTCACCAGCCATCTCGGCCTCGGCGCCACGCTGTCCACCAGCTTTCACACCGCCTATCACCTGGCCCGCTGGCTCGGCTCGCTGGACGCGATGAGTAAGGGTCGCGTGGCCTGGAACGTGGTGACCTCCGCCACCGATCTGGAGGCGCGCAACGCCGGGCTGGACAACCTGCCGCCCCGCGACCTCCGCTACGACCGCGCCGACGAGGTGCTGGAGGCGTGCTTCGCCCTGTGGAATAGCTGGGATGAAGATGCGCTGGTGCGGGACAAGCAGGCCGGCATCATGTCGGACCCCAGCAAGGTGCATTATGCCAATTACGAGGGACGCTGGATCAAGACCCGCGGCCCGCTGTCGATCCCGCGCAGCCCGCAGGGCCGCCCGGTCATCATGCAGGCTGGCAGCTCCGATCGCGGGCGCCAGTTCGCGGCACGGTGGGCGGAGGTGATCTTCACCACCCAGCGCGGCCAGGCCGAGATGGCGGAGTTCTACACCGACATCAAAACCCGCATGCAGGCCGCCGGCCGCGACCCGGCGAGTTGCGCGATCCTGCCCGGCATCTCTGTCGTGCTGGGCGAAACCCGCTCCATCGCGCGCGAACGGGCGGATTACCTCAGCAGCCTCATCGACCCGGAATTGGTGATGGCGTCGTCCTCCAGCGGGCTAGGCGCCGATCTATCCAAGATCGGCGCCGGCAAGACGCTGGCGGAATTGCAGGGCAACCAGGGCATCCAAGGCACGCAAGACCTGTTGGAGCAGCGCATGAAAGCGGAGGGCATCACCCTGCAGCAAGCCGCCGCCAAGCGTGGCTTGGACCGCGAAATCGTCGGCACCGCGGCCGACGTGGCCGACCAGATGGGCGCTATGTTCGCCGCCGGGGCGTGCGACGGCTTCGTCATCTCCCCCACCCATTTCCCCGGCATGTTCGAGGGATTCTGTCGCAGCGTGGTGCCGGAATTGCAGCGCCGCAGCCTGTTCCGCACCGACTACACGGGGCGTACCCTGCGGGAGAACCTGGCCGGCTAGGCTTGATGGCACGGCGGGATGGGCTAGCCTGCGGCCCACAGAACCATTGAATGGATGCCATGCCCTCTCCCATGACGCATGAAGCCCGCTTGGACCTGCTGGGCCAGGTCGCGGTCAATGTCGGCCTCGGCCTGCGACCTGGCCAGGAACTGGTGCTGACGGCCCCGCTGGACGCCGTGCCCCTGGTTCGCCGCATCACCGAACACGCCTACAAAGCCGGCGCAAGCCTGGTGACGACCTTGCTATCCGACGACCAGGCCGCACTCGCCCGCTACCAGCATGCCCCGACCGAGGCGTTCGACTACGCCCCCGCCTGGCTGTTCAAGGGCATGGCCGAGGCCTATAGCGGCGGCGCAGCTCGGCTGGCGATCGGCGGCGATAACCCGGCGCTGCTGGCCGACCAGGACCCGGACAAGGTCTCCCGCGCCAACCGCGCCCGATCTGTCGCCTATCGCCCGGCGCTGGAACTGATCACCAATTTCGACATCAACTGGAGCATCGTCTCCTACGCGACCCCCGCCTGGGCCGCGCTGATGTTCCCGGACCTGTCCGCAGAGGCCGCGGTCGCGAAACTGTGGGACGCGATCTTCGCCGCCTCCCGCATCGACCGTGACGACCCGGTGGCTGCCTGGGCCGAGCACAATGCCGCCCTGCACGCCCGCACCACGCACCTAAACGCCAAGCGCTACGACGCGCTGCACTTCACCGGACCGGGCACCGATCTCCGGGTCGGGCTCTCCGAGGGGCACCTTTGGCTTGGCGGGGCGGAGCGGGCGAAGAACGGCATCGTCTGCAACCCGAACATCCCCAGCGAGGAAGTCTTCACCACGCCGCACTTGGCCCATGTGGACGGATTGGTGCGCAGCACGAAGCCGCTTTCCTACGGCGGCACGCTCATCCAAGACATCGCCGTCCGTTTCCAGGACGGCCGCATCGTGGATGCCACCGCCAGCGCCGGGCAATCGGTCTTGCATAAGGTGCTGGACACCGATGACGGCGCGCGGCGCTTGGGGGAGGTAGCGCTGGTGCCCAATTCCTCGCCGATCTCCGCCAGCGGGCTGCTGTTCTACAACACCCTGTACGACGAGAACGCGGCCAGCCACATCGCCATCGGCCAGGCCTACCGCACCTGCCTGGAGGGCGGCACCACTGCCAGCGACGAAGAACTGGCCCGGCGCGGCGCCAACACCAGCCTGATTCATATCGACTGGATGATCGGGTCCGGCCAGGTGGATGTGGACGGCGTGCGCACCGATGGCTCTCGCGAGCCGGTGATGCGCGCCGGGGAGTGGGTCTAGCTCGGCTCCCGATCCGGTGGCAGGCTATCCTGGCTGGACCAACCCTCCAGCCAGGATGGCAGCGCGCTCGCCGGCAGCGGGCGGCCGATGAGGAACCCCTGGGCGTATTCCACACCCAGATCGCGCATGCGGTTCCACATCGCCTCGTTCTCGATCCCCTCGGCAATGACGCTCAGCGAGCGGCGATGCGCATTGTCGACCGTGCGTTGCAGGTAGCTGCGGGCCAGCGCGTTCGCCTCCGACCGCAGCACGACCTCCTTGTCCAGCTTCACCACGTTGAACGGCAGATCGAACAGATCGAGCTGGTTCATCATCTCCGGCCCCATATCGTCGATGGCGACCTGGTAGCCGGCGTCGCGCCAATGCTCCACGGCGCTCGCCAGGGGCGGGATGTCGCTGACCGGGCGGCTTTCCGTCAGCTCGATCAGAATGCGATGCGCTCCGATCCCGACGGTGCGGCGGTGCATGTCGATGCGGGTCAGCGCTTCCGGAAACAGCAGCACGTCCAGCGGCAGGTTGATGGTCATGAACAGGTCGTGCCGGTCCAGAAAACCGGGGTCGACGGCCGCCATGGCGCCCTGCGCCACCGCCTCCGTCAGCCGCAGCGACAGGCCGGCACGCTCGATCTGCGGAATGAACTGATCGGGCGCGATCGTGCCGTGGTCCGGGTGGCGCAGCCGGGCCAGCGCCTCCATCCCTGCGGCCCGGCGGTTCTGCAGGCGCACGATCGGTTGAAACCGGCATTCCACGTCCGCAGCCTGGAAATTCACCGCGATGTCGGACGTCGACATGGTTGGCGGACCCGATGACGCGGTCGCAGCGGCCGGGTGCAGGCACTTTTCCAGATCGGCCGGGACATACGCCTGCGCCAACGCCTTGCGGCCGGCGAAGCCCGCAGCCTCCCCCAGCAGGATCAGCTTCACCTGCGACCCCATTTCGCCGGAGGTGACGCCCAGCAGGTCGCCGACATAGGGCCCGGCCGCCTTCGGTTCCATCAGCAAGTGGGAGAAATCGTGCGACGGCTTCACCAGCCGGTTCAGCGCGTCTTGCGGCGACTCAGCGACCAGCAGCGATTCGCCCGCGGACCGATCGATTGCGAGCCGAGCGGCGTTCGCCCAGGCCGGGTCCACGCATAACAGCAACACCTGTCGGGCCGCACGGGAGAAGGTGTTGGGGCCTGCCAATGATTGGTCCTAGTCCGCCTGCGGGTCGACGTGATGTACAAGCCTGCCACTGGGGACCGGCACCGTCGATAACCCATGCCGCAAACGCCGTGAATTTCAAAGCGAAACTGTAACCCGCAGAGCTCACCGTGCTGGTTTGGCACCACTCTTGGCAGCTTGGACCGGCCGTGCATCCCGCCGCAGCCGGTTTTCACCCAGCAACAGCAAGATGGGCGCGGCGATGAAGATAGAGGATGACGTGCCGACCACGATGCCAAACAGCATCACCGCCGCGAACCCGGACAGGGAAGAGCCGCCGAACAGCGCCAGCGGCAGGCTGGCCAGGAACACCGTCATCGAGGTGCCGAGCGTCCGGTTCAGGGTCTCGTTGATCGAAAAATCGATCAGTTCGCGCAGCGGCATCGTCTTGTACTTGCGCAGGTTCTCCCGCACGCGATCGTATACCACCACCTTGTCGTTGGTGGAGTAGCCGATCACCGTCAGGATCGCCGCGACCATCACCAGGTCGAACTCGATCCGGGTGACGACCAGGAAACCGATGACCTTCGTCACGTCCAGCAGCAGCGTCACCACCGCGCCGACGGCGAACTGCCATTCGAAACGGAACCAGATGTAGACCAGGATCATCAGCAGGCTGATGCCCAGCGCCAGCAGGCCATTGCGAAACAGCTCGTCCGAGACGGATGCGCCGACCGCGTCGGTGCGCTGGATCACGGCGCCGGGCTGCGCTTCCTCCAATGCCGCGCGAACCCGGCCGACGACCTGCTCGGTGCCGGCCTCGGTGGGCTGGCGGTCCAGGCGGATCAGCACGCCGCGATCGTCGCCGAACCGCTGCAGCCCGGCGGCGGCCACCTGGTGCGTGCCGAAGGCGGCGCGGATCTTGTTGAAGTCGGCAGCAGCCGGGGTGCGCGCCTCCATGACGATGCCGCCCTTGAAGTCGATGCCCAGGTTCAGCCCCGGGTAGAACGCGACCGCCAGGGAGAACACCGACAGCACGGCGGACGTCGCCAGCCCGATGAAGCGGCCGCGCATGAACTTGATGCTCGTGCCATCCGGCACCATGCGGAACATTGGGCGAAGAAACATGCTGGGATCCTAGACCGGCAGCAGCGCGGGGCGCCGGGCGGAATACCACCGCACCATCAGCAGCCGGGCGACCACGGTGGCGGTGAACAGGGTAGTGACGATGCCGACCGTGATGGTGACGGCAAACCCGCGCACCGGGCCGGAGCCGAACACGAACAGCATCACATGCGCCAGAAAGGCGGTGGCATTGCTGTCGATGATGGTGCTGTAGGCCCGGCGGAACCCGGCCTCCAACGCGGCCACCGGCTTACGATCCAGCTTGGTTTCTTCCCGGATGCGCTCGTTGATCAGGATGTTGGCATCGACCGCCATACCCAGCGTCAGCAGGATGCCCGCCATGCCCGGCAAGGTCAGCGTGGCCTCCAGCAACGACAGGATCGCCAGCATTAGCAACAGGTTGATCAGCAGCGCGATGTTCGCGAACCAGCCGAACAGGCCGTAGAACGTCCCCATGAAGCCGACCACCAGCAGGAAGCCAACGCCCAGCGCGATGGCGCCGGCCCGGATGCTGTCGGCGCCCAGCTCGGGCCCGACGGTACGTTCTTCCACCACGGTCAGTGGCGCGGGCAGGGCGCCGGCGCGCAGCAACACGGCCAGATCGGTGGCGGATTGCGCGGTGAAGCTGCCGCTGATCTGGCCACGGCCGCCAGTGATCGGCTCGTTGATGTTCGGCGCGGTCAGGATCTTGTCGTCCAGCACGATGGCGAACGGATGGCCGACCTGCGCGGTCGTCACCTCGCCAAACCGGCGGGAGCCTGTGCTGTCGAACAAGAAGTTCACCACCCACTCGCCGTTCAGGTTGCTGCGGGCGGGGCTCGCGTCGGTCAGGCTCGAACCATCGACCTCCACCCGGCGGCGCACCACCAGCTTGCGGGTCGGGTCGTTCTCCAGCGGCAGGATCATGTCGCCCGGGGGCGCGGGGCGATTCGGGTCCGCACCTTCGTCCAGCAGATGGAACGTCATCTTGGCCGTGGTGCCCAGCAATTGCTTGATTCGATTCGGATCGTCCACGCCGGGCAACTGCACCACGATGCGGCTCTCGCCCTGCCGGGTGATCTGCGGGTCCAGCACGCCGGTGGCGTCGATACGGCGGCGAACGATCTCGATCGACTGCTGCACCGCGCCCGCCGCCCGGGCGCGCAATGCCGCGTCGTTCAGGGTCAACGACAGGGAGCCATCGGGCCGGGTTGCGATGTCGAAATCCTGCGTGCCGTCCGGGTTGGCTGCCACCGTCTTCAGCGAGTCGATGGCCGCCTGGCTCTGCGCCGGGTCGCGCAGAACGGCGCTCACCCGGTTTTCGTCGGCGGGCTCGGTCAGGCTGCGATACTTGCCTGCCAGCGCCTGGCGGGACCGGTCCAGCACCGTGTCCAGTCGTTCCTTCCCCAGGGCGGCCATGTCCACGTCCAGCAGCAGGTAGGACCCGCCGCGCAGGTCCAGGCCCAGATGCACGGCACGCCACGGCACCCACGACGCGGGTTGCGGCAGGACGTTCGGTAGGCAGAGCAAGGCGCCCAAGATGCAGACGCCGACGATCAGCGCGGTCTTGACGCGGCCGAAATACAGCATGTGGCCCGGTCACTCCAATAGGCGGACGTCTATGCCGACCGCCAAGGGGCGATGCAAGCCTTACGGCCCCGTGCTATGCGCGCCCCATGAGTGATCAGTTGCGGATGGGCGTCATTGGCGCCGGGCATTTTGGCCGTTTTCATGCGCTGAAGGTCGCGGCCGCCCCCCGGGCGCGACTGGTCGGCCTGCACGATGCCGACACGGCGCGTGCCACGACGGTCGGGCGGGAAGCCGGCGGTGCCCCGGCGATGGCGTTGGACGCGCTGCTCCAGGCCTGCCAGGCCGTGGTGATCGCCGCCCCGGCGGAGGCGCACCACCCACTCGCCACCCGCGCGCTGGAAGCCGGGTGCCACGTGCTGGTCGAAAAGCCGATCGCCGCCACGCTGGAGCAGGCAGATTCGTTGGCCGCCTTGGCCTCCGCACGCGGCCTGGTGTTGCAGGTTGGCCATCTGCTGCGATTTTCGGCGGAGCACCGGGCGATCAGCAGTCGCATCACGCGGCCGCTGTATATCGAGGCGACGCGCATCGCCCCCTACAAGCCGCGCGGCACCGACGTATCGGTCATCCTGGACCTGATGATCCACGATCTGGACCTGGTGCTGGCGCTGGTGGACAGCGAGATCAGCAGCGTCGACGCGATGGGTGCTGCAGTGTCGTCCCCGTCGGAGGATATCGCCAACGCCCGGGTCCGCTTCGTCAATGGCTGCGTGGCGACCATCACTGCCAGCCGCATCTCCATCAAGACGGAGCGGCGGATGCGGCTGTTCTCGCAGGAGGGGTATCTGTCCGCCGATTTCGGCGCGCGCGAACTGGTGATGATCGGGCGGGAGCGGGGTCTGCCGCTGCCGGGCACCGGCGGTTTCAAGCGCGAAGCGATCAGTTGGAAGGATCACGACGCGATGGAAGCAGAGCACGCCAGCTTTGTCGCCGCCTGTCTGGATGGGGCGCCCGTGCTGGTGGACGCCGCCGCCGGCCGTCGCGCGCTGGCGGCGGCCATCGCGGTGGCCGACTCGATGGCGTCCTCGGCCGATCTGGTCCGTGCCAGCGGGCTGGTGATCTAGCCGGGCAGCAGCGCCAGCACCGCCGCGGCCGCCATATCCGCCGGATTGCCGCCCGCGGGGCGCAGGCTGGCGATGACTTCGCCAAACGCCTTCCGCTGGGCCGCCACTTTTGCTGGATCGCGCAGCAGGGACAGCACGGTGGCTGCCAGCGTTTCGGGGTTGCAGTCCGCCTGCAGCAGTTCCGGCACCGCTAGGCGACCAGCCAGCAAGTTTACCATGGCAACGTGCGGCACGCGGATCATGCGCCGGGCCATGAAGGCAGACACGGGGTTAACCCGATAGGTCACCGCCATCGGCACCCCGGCCAACGCCAGTTCCAGCGTCGACGTGCCCGATTTCGTCAGCGCCGCGGCCGCCGCGGCGTAGGCATCGTGCTTGTCATCCAGGTCGGTAACGATGATCGGCCGCACCGGCCACGACGCGGCGGCCTGCTGCACGGTGTCCGCAACCGCGTGGGAAACCGGGATGACGGGCGTGATGCCCGGCACCTTCGCCGCCAGCAGCGCCATGGTTTCGGCAAACACGGGCAGCAGCCGCGGTACCTCGCTCCGCCGGCTGCCGGGCATCAGCACCAGCACCGGTGCGTCCGCCGCCAGGCCGTGGCGCTCGCGGAACCGGGCGGCGTTGCCGCGGTCGGCGCCGGACTGCACCACCGGATGGCCGACGAAGCGAGCGGCCAGGTTATGGCGGGCGAAATACGCTTCCTCGAACGGCAGCAGGCACAGCAACTCGTCCCAGCGTCCCGGGAAAGTCTTGATCCGGTGCTCGCGCCACGCCCAGACCTGCGGGGCCACGTACTGCACCCGCTTGATCCCCAACGGAGCGATGCGCTTCAGCACGTGCAGGCCGAAACCCGGGGAGTCGACCGTCACCACCACATCCGGCCGGCGTGCCGCGATGTCGTCCACCACGGAGAGCATCCGGCGGCGCAGGGTGCGGATGCGCGGCAGGATCTCCACTAGCCCCATCACCGCCAGGTCCGACATTGGGAAAAGGCTATCCATCCCCCCCGCCATCATCCGCGGCCCGGCAACGCCGGCGAACGTGATATCGGGTCGCACGGCGCGCAGGGCCGTCATCAGCCGGCTGCCCAACACGTCGCCACTGGCCTCGCCAGCGACCAGATAGACCAGGGTCATCCGCCGACCACCGGGCAGGCAGGCGGTGCGGCGGCATAGTCGCGGTGGTTGAGCACGGCGCCATCCTGCCGCACGGCGGCGATGGCAGCCGGGTCCAGATCGGCATACAGCCAACCCGGCGCGTCCATCTCGCCCCTGATGATGACGCCGTCATCGGGAAAGCCGCGATCCACCGGCCCGAACACCGCGGCATAGCCCCGGTTGGTATCCAGCGCAGACAGCCAGGGGGCGTCCCCCACCGTGGTGGCGACCGCGACGTAGCACTGGTTGGCCATGGCGCAGGCGCGCGCCGCCAGCCGCACGCGATTGAACCCGGCCAGCGTGTCGGTATCCGTCGGCACCAGGATCAGCCAGGCCCCCGCCTCCACCTGTGCGCGCGGCAGGGCCGGGTGTTCCATGTCGTAGCAAATGCTGACGCCGATCCGCCCCCACGGCGTTTCGAACACGGATGGCGCCGCGCCGGTAGACACACCCCACAACTCCGCTTCGAACCGTGTCGTGCAATGTTTGTCCTGGAAGGCGATGCGACCGTCCGGTGCCACCAGCGGCGCATGATTGACCACGCTGCCATCCACGCGGCGCCACGGCAGGCTGCCGCCGAGCAGCCACACGCCGTGCCGGGCAGCAGCGCGCTGCATCGCAGCCAGGATCGCATCGTGCAGGGCGCAGGCAGCGTTCAGTTCTGCCGCCAGGTCCGGTAGCGGCGCGGCAACCGCATCGATGCACGCGTATTCCGGCAGCACCAGCAACTCGGCCCCAGCCGCCGCAGCCTCGGCAATGCGGGCGGCGAAGCCTGCCCCCCACTCGGCGACCCCGGCGTAGCGTCCGACGCGATATTGCAGCAGCCCTAGCCGCATGGCAGTGGGGCGCCGGTCAGCGACTTGATCCAAAAATCCAGCGTATGCTTCGACTCAGCCGCATCCCCCACATCCTTCCACGTCATGGTGCAAGCGACGCCGGGCAGCGGCACGTAGCCGCGGTTGCGCCAAAACGCGTCGTTCGTATGGGCGTTTGATGGCCGCAGCGGATGGTCCGCGGGGCGGCGAACCGAACAGAACAGCGTATAGTCTGCGGACGAGGTTGCCCTTGCATGCGACTCCCGCAGTTCGAAGAACCGCACCCCCAAGCCCTTGCCGCGCCACTCGGACCTCACCACACCCTCGCCGAAATAGAAGAAGCGACGCAGGTCCCAACCCCGCGCCTCGAACGGAGCGCGGACGTTGGCGCTTTCATCTTCCAGCGGCAGGCAGGTCGCGGCACCGACCGGCTGCCCGGCATGGCTGGCCAGGAACAGCGCGGCCCGCGGGTGATTGATGTAACCGGCGATATAGGGCCGCTCGGTGGGGTCCCCGCGATACAAATAGGGCCAGTCCTCGAAGACGTTTACGTGGAGCAGCTGGAACGCGGCCTGCGCCTCCGCAATAGCGTGGCCGGTGAACGTTTGGATTTGGATGGCGTTGTCAGGGCTCATGGCCCGCTGCATAGGAGGCCCAATAACGGGACGCAACGCATGGATGACACACGCCACACGCTCTGCCACGTCACCACGCCCCAGGCGGTGGCCGCCGCGGGGGATCGCCTGACCGGCTACCCCTTCCTGCATTGCTGCACCGATGCGCAGCTCGCCTTCGTGCTGGAGCGTCATTTCCCCGGCCGCACCGGCCTTCTGGTCCTGCGCTTCGACCCGGCAACGGTCGACGGCCGCATCGAATGGGAACGCAGCGAGCCCGACCAGCCGCCCTTTCCGCATCTCTACGGCGCTCTCCCGCTCGCCACCGTCGCGACCGAGCAATTGTAGTCAGTTAGGTGCAGCGGCTGGGCTGGTCCTTGGTGCAGGGAAATTCCGAGAGGCCGCGTGCCGTTCGGGCCAGCTGATCCCACATCGATTCCTCGAAGCTCGACTTCACCGCCGTCACCGCCTGGTCGATCAGCGCGTGGTCGATCGAGGCATCGGGTGTCGCTGCCATCCGGAGGATCTCGTTCAACTGCGGATCCGTGGCGCGGGCGGCAACTTTGCCGATCGTCTCGTTCAGCACGGCGTCACGCTGCTTCAGCATCAGGTCGCGCGTCATCATGCGATTATGTGCCCGTGCCGCCGGTGTGCCCCCCGCATACAGCCCACGGCTGTCGGCGAGGGCCATGATCCGGTCCAGTTCCGTTCCGTATAAGCCCAGATCGTAGACCATCGTCACCACTTGGCGCGACCGATCCACGTTGGCCGCGTGCAGTGGCCCGGCGATCAATACTACCAGCAGGGCGAGGACCAGGCGCATGGCGGCTAGGCCGGTTGGCCGTACAGGGTCGCCGGATCGGCCAATGGCTCACTCAGCGTTTCCAGGTGGTCGTGCCGAACCGCGCGATGGAAGCAGGTGCGCTGCCCGGTGTGGCAGGCAGCGCCCAATTGGTCGACCATCAGCAGCAGCGTGTCGCCGTCGCAATCGATGCGCAGATCCACCAGGGTCTGCACCTGGCCGGACGTCTCACCCTTGCGCCAGAACCCGTTGCGGCTGCGACTCCAGTAACACACGCGCCCGGTCGCCAATGTCTCCGCGACCGAGGCAGCGTTCATCCACGCCATCATCAACACCTCGCCGGTGTCATGCTGCTGGGCGATGGCGGGAACGAGGCCGTTGGCATCGTATTTGATCGGCAGGTCAGTTGGCGGCACGCAACACCTCCAGGCCACGGTCCAGATCGGCGATCAGCTCCGCCGGGTCTTCCAGCCCGATATGGAAACGCGCGCTCGGTCCTGCAAATTTTCCGCTGCCGGCGGTGCGGCGCATGTCGCCCGTGGTGGGCACGGCCAGGCTCTCGAACCCACCCCAGGACGAGCCGATGCCGAACAGGCTGAGGCTGTCGATCATCGCATCGACGGCGGCGGCGGAAATCTTCGGCGCGAACTCCACCGCGAACAGGCTGGCGCCGCCGGTGTAATCCCGCTTCCAGATCGCATGGCCGGGCGCACCGGGCAGGGCCGGATGCAGCACCCGCGCGACTTCCGGACGATGCGACAGCCACTCCGCCACCTTCAGGCCAGATTGCAGTTGCCGGTCCAGCCGGACGCCCATGGTGCGGGCACCGCGCAGGGCCAGCCAGCAATCATCCGGACTGGCAAAATAGCCGAGCAGCATCGCGGTGCTACGCAGCTTTTCCCAGTGTTCGTCGGTCGCCACGGTGACGGCGCCCAGCATGATGTCCGAATGCCCGCCGACATATTTCGTCAACGCCTGCACCGACAGATCCACCCCGTGCGCGAACGGTTGGAAGGCGCCGATGCCCCAGGTGTTGTCCAGGATCACCGTCAGCCCGCGTGCGTGGGCGACGCGGGACAGGGCAGGGATGTCCTGCATCTCGAACGTCTGGCTGCCCGGGCTTTCGGTATACAGCACGCGCGTTTCGGGCCGGATCAGCGCCGCCAGGCCGTCGGCGTCGGCCTCCGGATCGTAATAAGTGGTGGTGACGCCCATGCGCCCCAGGAAATTGTCGGCGAACGAGCGAGTGGGGCCGTACGAACTATCCGGCAGCAGGCAGTGGTCGCCGTTCTTCAGGACCGCCAGCAGCGCCAGCGACGCCGCTGCCAGGCCGTTGGGCACGATCTGGCAGCGCGTGCCGCCCTCGATCGAGGCGACCATGTCCTCCAGCGCGTGATGCGTCGCGCCCCCGGTGATGCCGTACATCGGGCGGCGGTCGAACGCCTCGGTGCTACTGTTCCGCCGATCCTCGCTGGACGGATACAACATGGTCGACCCGCGATGCACCGGCGGATTGACGAAGCCGTGCTGGCGCCCACCCGTTCGCCCGACATGCGCCAGGCGTGTGGCGAGGCTGAGCTTGGCAGCGTCGGTCACGCGCCTGTCGCCTCCGGCGTCCGTCAAGCGCCTGTCGCCTTCGGCGTCGTCGGATCCAGGCCCCACTCCGTCCACGACCCATCATACACCGCGCCCTGCGATAGCCCGGCGCGCTTCATCGCCATCGTCACCATGGTGGCGGACACGCCGCTGCCGCAGGTGGTGACCACCGGGCGCGATCCGTCGACGCCAGCCTTCGCCAACGCCTCGCGTAATTGCTCCTGCGGCAGGAAGCGGCCATCGACGTCCAGCATCGTGGTGAACGGTATGTTGATCGAGCCGGGGATGTGCCCGGCGACCAGCCCCGGCCGCGGCTCCGGCGCAGTGCCGGCGTAGCGGGCTGCGGCGCGAGCGTCGACGATCAACGCCTCCGTCTCCAGCATGTCTGTCAAGCCGCGCAACCGCTCGGCTCGCAGCCGCGCCGTGAACGGAACGGCGCTGGCGGCGGCCGGCTCACCCATTTCGATCGCGCGGCCAGCCTTCGTCCAAGCAGCCAGCCCGCCGTCCAGAACGGTGACCGAATCGTGCCCGAACAGCCCCATCATCCACCAGCCGCGGGTCGCCCACATGGTGGCGTTCTGGTCGTAGAACACCACGCGGGACGTGTCGGCGACTCCCAGCGCCCCCACCAGCTTCGAAAACCGTCCCGCCGCCGGCACCATGTGCGGCAGCGCGCTATCGGTGTCGGCGATCAGGTCCAGGTCGAAATACCGCGCGCCAGGGATGTGCGCGGCGAGGAAGGCGGCCTTGCCGTCCTTCTTCTCGTTCGGCAGGTATTTCGTCGATTCGAGCACCACAAGATCGGGCGCGCCCAGATTGGCCGCCAGCCAGTCGACAGAAACCAGATCGTCCATGTTCATTCCCCGAAGACCAGCGTGATGCGCCGGTTTTGCTTGCCCTTGTTCTCGATCTTCAGCACGCGAACCTGCCCGATTTCGCCGGTTCGCGCGACATGGGTACCGCCGCAGGGCTGCAGATCCACCGGCGCCTCCTCCGGCCCGATCCGCACCAACCGCAGCCGCCCGGTGCCGCGCGGCGGTTTCACGGACAGGGTGCGCACCAGCCCAGGATTGGTGTCCAGCACGCTTTCATCCACCCATTCGGTATGGATCGGATGGTCGGCTGCGATCAGCCTGGCCAACCCGGCCTCGATGCTCGTGGCATCCGGTGCAGCGGGAATGTCGAAATCCAGCCGGGATTTCTCCGCCCCGATCTGCCCGCCCGTCACCGCGGCGCCGGGTAGCAGGCTGCACAGCAGATGCAGCGCGGTGTGCATGCGCATATGAGCGTAGCGGCGCGGCCAATCGATCGTGGCGATGATCGCCGTGCCCGGCGTCGGCAACTCCCCCTCGATCGGCAATACGACGGTGTCGCCGTCGCCCTTGATCGCCTCGGCCACCACCGCCCGCGCGCCAGCCCAGGCCAGCTTGCCGGAATCGCCGGGCTGGCCGCCGCTGCGGGCGTAGAACGGCGACTGGCTGAGCACCACGCCGCCCGGCACGACCGAGGCCACCACCGCCTGGCTCAATTCGAGATAGGAATCGTCCAGAAACAATTTGCCGCTCATACCGCCCACTCCTTTCGCAACCAGTCCCGCCGGGATGCGAACCACAGGAGGGCCATCGCAGTGATCGAGTTTTGGTAACGCCCGGCCAGTGCACTCTCGATCGTGGCGGCGGCGGGAAGCACGCGGGTACGGATGTCCTCGTTCTCGCTCGCCAGCCCGCCATGGCCGGCAATGCCCGCCGCATCCGCGGGCGGCGCCACGATCCGGCCGGCGAAGATGGTCACCGTCTCATCCGATCCGCCGGCGCTGAGGATGAACTGGCCGACCCGGTGCAGCCGGTCGACGCTCAAACCCATCTCCTCCTGCATCTCGCGCGCGGCGGTTTGCTGCTCCGTCTCCCCGGCATCCATGAAGCCGCCGGGGATTTCGAGCATCATGGGATCCAGGCCGGCCAGCGTCGCCGGATAGCGGAACTGCTCGATCATGACGAGTTGGTCGGTGACGGGGTCGTAGGGCAGAACGCCGACGGCGTGCCCACGAAGCCAGACTTCCCAGGTGCGGGTGTCGGACATGGCGCCATCGAAGCGGCGCTGCCGAAACTTGACGACATCCAGTTGGGTGCGTCGCTTCCAGACGGTCTCGGTCGACAGAACGGTCACGTCAGGGGATTCGGCCATCCCCGATATCTAGACCGTGGAGGGCAGGCGGGCCAGTCTCAGGCGGCGCGCTGCATCTGCATCAGGGCGCGCACCTGGGCGGCGCCGGCGGCACCCTTCAGCGATTCGCGCCACATCTGCTCGGCCACGCGCTGGTGGGTAGCCACAGCCTCGTCGGCGCCGGTGATCATCGCCACACCGGTCTGGATGCTGGGCAGGCCATCGGCACGGAACGGGTTGATCGCCAGCGTCGCGCGGTCCCGTGCCCGCAGGATCTTGAACGAACTCGTGGGCTCGGCCGACGGCAGTACGCCGAACTGCAGACCCATCGGCTCTGCTTCCATCATGGCGGCGATGTGCTCGATCTCGGATTCGGCCACCTGCCGGCAGCGGCGACGCATCGAATCGGACAGGGTCAGGCTGCCGGCGATGCCAGCATCCAGCAGGCGCTGAATGCGCGGCAGCGACAGGATTGCAATGATGCCGGGGCGACGCATCGCATACATGCGCTTGCGAGCAGCCAGGATGCCCTGCACCTGCTCGATCGAGGCGCGCAGGCTGGCCTTGTCGCCAGCCGACTGCGACATCGACTCCTCATACGCATCTGCCAGCGCGGCGTCATACGCCTCGGACGTGGTGAGGTAGCATAGCGGACCAAACACCTGAAGGATCTGGTCGGCCGATTCCTCGGTCTGGCGAATACGCTCGAAATACCCGACCGGTCGATTATAATACTCGACCCCGATCCCCAGGAGCGAGAGCGGGGAGATCTTCAACAGCTCGGCCAACCGCTTCACGGTGTCCAGCTTGATGACCTCGCCCTTCTCGTATCGATACAGAGCAGCGCGTGAGACGCCGAGTCGTGCAGCGATCTCTTCCGCACGCAGGCCGGATTCGAGTCGATACGCCCGCAATTGCTGGCCGATCTCCGTGAATCTCATACCACTAAGCTCCCCACCAGCTACGACCGATCTCACGAACGAGACTCCCCGCACGTTGACATAACGCTACCGTGAGAGAGCACGTCAAGGCCTCGTTCCAAGTAGAACTCTTTTTTATCCAAAGATCAATCATAGGTTGCGAATTCGTGGCGCATGCTTGCGAATAGAGACGGTGTCTCTGTTAATCGTTAACGTTCTTGATCCAAGTTAAGCCAGCGATTGTGTCTCCGGCAGGCCGGTATTCACAGCCAACCCAGCCGTCATATCCGATCGCATCCATTCTTTGGAACACGAACTTCCAATTGATTTCACCCGTTCCCGGCTCATTTCTTGCCGGAACATCCGCAATTTGGATGTGGCCGATCAACGGCAGAAGCTTCGCCATGCGGCTGGTCACGTCGCCCTCTGTGATCTGGCAGTGATAGATGTCGAACAGCAACGCGAGTCGATCACGCCCAATGGCCTCGACCACGGCGGCACCCTGGCCCGTGGTGTTGAGGAAGAAGCCCGGCATGTCGCGATGGTTGATCGGCTCAATCACCACCAGCACACCAGCCTGCCTCGCCAATTCGCAGGCCCAGGCGAGGTTGGCGGCATACAGGCTTGCGGCGGTGTCATACGCCACGCCAGCCGGTAGCATCCCGGCCATGCAGTGCAGCCGTTTGGTGCCGAACACGGCGGCATACTCCAGCGCCTTCTTCACCCCGTCGCGGAATTCCACCGTGCGGCCCACCAGGCTGGCGGTCCCGCGCTCGCCTGCGGCCCAGTCCCCCGGCGGCATGTTGAACAGGATCTGCTCCAGCCCGTTATCGTCCAGCCGGGCACGGATCTCGGCCGGGGTGTGGTCGTACGGGAACAGGAACTCCACCGCCGTGAACCCCGCCTTGGAAGCGGCGGCGAAGCGGTCGAGGAACGGGTGCTCGTTGAACATCATCGACAGGTTGGCGCAGAAGCGGGGCATTGCCGGGTCCTTTTGGGTTGGCAGCGTGTGGGGCCTAGGTTAACCCATCGCCTATGATAGCAGAACGGCTGCTAATGGGATTGCTGCTTGCCGGCATCGCCATCGGCTGCGGCTTTGTGCTGCACCCCTTTACCTCTGCCCTGCTCTGGGGCGGCATCCTGGTATTCACCACCTGGCCGGTATTCGAGTGGGTGCGTGACCGCTGCCATATCGGCCGAACCGGCGCCGCCTCGGTCATGGTCCTGCTCACCTCGCTGCTGCTGGTGCTGCCGCTGGCCGTCGCCGCGCCCGCCGGGTCGGACGACGTGGTGCGGCTGCGGGCGTCTATCGACTCGCTGCTGGATAGCGGCCTGCCAAACGCGCCCGAATGGCTGATCCGGGTTCCCCTGCTGGGCGCGACGCTGTCCGAATACTGGAATAGCTGGGCTGCCGACCTCAGCGTCATGGCGGATTTCTTTCGGCCCTATTTCGGCATGATCGCGGAGAACGGGCTGGCGCTGCTGCTGGGCATCGCAACCGGCGTGCTGCAATTCCTGATGGCATTGTTCATTGCCTTCTTCTTCTGGGTCTACGGCGACCGGCTGGGCCTGCACCTGCGCGCCATCATCCGCCGCATCGCCGGCTCGTATGCCGAGCGGCTGATCGTGGTCACCGGCCAGGTGATCCGCGGCACCGTGTATGGCCTCCTGGGCACGGCGCTGGTGCAGGGCATGTTGACCGCGTTCGGCCTGTGGCTGACGGGCGTGCCGCGCCCGGTGTTGCTGGGCGCCATCGCCGGCTTCGTGTCGGTGCTGCCGATCGGGGCACCGATGATCTGGATCCCGGCGGCTTTGTGGCTCCTCAGTATAGGCAAGATGGGCTGGGCGATCTTCCTGGTCGTCTACGGCGTGGTCGCCGTGTCCGGCGCGGATAGCGTGATCCGCCCCTACTTCATCGCCCGCGGCGCGCAACTGCCGTTCCTGCTGACAATCCTGGGCGTTCTCGGCGGCGCGCTCGCCTTCGGCCTGCTCGGAATCTTCCTCGGTCCTGTGCTGCTGGGCGTGGGCTTCACCCTGGTAGCGGAGTTCTCCACCGCCAACGACGAGCTCGCCGCCCAGGGCAAAGATCCAACCGTCTGAAATCGCCCCGGGTTCGTCGGAATCTGCCTTGCTTGGGGCTGCAACGGCGTCCTACCGTGGGCGAATCTGCGTCAGGGGCATATCAGCCATTCCCGCCTTCATCATCTCTCGCATTCTTCAGGCGATCCCCGTCCTCCTGATCGTCGGTTTCATCGCGTTCGCTCTGTTCGCCTTCGTCGGCGACCCGGTGAACATCATGCTCGGCACGTCCTACACCGAGGCCGACCGGGTGCGGATGACGCACGAACTCGGCCTCGATCAGCCGTTCCTGGTGCAATACATCAAGTTCATCTGGGCGGTGCTGCATGGGGAGTTTGGGGTCAGCTATCGCCTGGCCCGCCCCGTCTCCAGCCTGATTGCGGAGCGTCTGCCGGCAACCGCGGAATTGTCGCTGGCGGCCGCATTGTTCGCGATGCTGGTGGGCATTCCGGCCGGGGTCTACACGGGCATTTACCGCAATGCGTTCACCTCCCGCGTGTTCATGGTGCTCAGCCTGGTGGGCGTGTCGCTACCGACTTTCCTCATCGGCATCCTGCTGATCCTGGTGTTCAGCGTGCTGCTCGGCTGGCTTCCCTCCTACGGCCGCGGCACCACCGTGGCGATCGGCGGCTGGACCACCGGACTGCTGACCGTGTCTGGCCTGAAGGCGCTGGTGCTGCCGGCGATCACCCTCGGCCTGTTCCAGATGACGCTGATCATGCGCCTGGTGCGGGCCGAGATGCTGGAGGTCTTGCGCTCCGACTACATCAAATTCGCCCGCGCGCGGGGTTTGACCAATCGCGCGATCTATTTCGGCCATGCGCTGAAAAACACGCTCGTGCCGGTGATCACCGTCGCCGGGCTGCAACTCGGTGGCATCGTCGCTTTCTCCATCGTGACGGAGACGGTGTTTCAATGGCCCGGCATGGGCCTGCTGCTGGTACAGTCGATCCAGGTTGGCGACATCCCGGTCATGTCGACCTATCTGCTGCTGGTGGCGGTGCTGTTCGTGATCATCAACCTCATCGTCGACATGCTGTATTTCGCGGTCGACCCGCGGCTGCGCGTGGGGCGCGCCCGATGAGCGGCGCGGTGATGCGGGCGCTGGATAGCGACCTCGTCTACAATTTCCGCCGCTCCCCGATCGCGATCATCTCGACCCTGATCGTCGTCATCTGCGTCGGCGCCGCGGCCCTGGCGCCGTTGATCGCGCCGTACAACCCGTTCGACCTGGCCAGCCTGAACCTGATGGACAGCATGATTCCGCCCGCCTTCCTGCCGGATGGCACCGCGGCGCACCTGCTGGGCACCGACAACCAGGGGCGTGATCTGGTGTCGGCCATGATGTACGGCGGCCGCATCAGCCTCATCATCGGCCTGTCCGCCGTGGTGTTCGCCACCATCGTCGGCATCCTGGTCGGGCTGACGGCCGGATACGCGGGGGGCGCCGTGGATGCGGTGCTGATGCGCATCGCCGACGTGCAATTGACCTTCCCCGCCATCCTCATTGCGCTACTCGTCAGCGGCGTAGTCGGTGTCGCGCTGCCCCCCAGCCTGCACGAAAAGCTGGAGGTCTACGTGCTGATTTTCGCCATCGGCATCAGCCGCTGGCCGCAATTCGCCCGCACCGTGCGCAGTTCCACCATGGTCGAACGCGGACGCGACTACGTGCTGGCCGCGCGGGTGATCGGCCTGTCCGGCCCCCGCATCGTGCTGACCCACATCCTGCCGAATGCCTGGGGCCCGGTGGTGGTGATCGCGACCATCAACATCGGCGGCTCCATCCTCGATGAGGCGACCTTGTCCTTCCTGGGCGTCGGATTGCCGGCCACCCAGCCATCGCTCGGCACGCTGATCCGTATCGGGAACGACTATCTCTATAGCGGCGAGTGGTGGATCACCATTTTTCCCGGCGTGGCGCTGGCGGCACTGGTGCTGTCGATCAACCTGCTCGGCGACTGGTTGCGCGACGCCGTGAACCCGAGGCTGCGATGAGCGCCCTGCTGGACGTCCAGGACCTGTCGGTCGACTTCCCGACCCGGCGGGGCCGCCTGCACGCGCTGGACCGTGTGTCGCTCTCCATCCAACCCGGGGAGATCCTGGGCGTCGTCGGCGAAAGCGGCGCCGGCAAATCGCTGACCGGTGCCGCCATCATCGGCCTGCTGGAGCCGCCCGGCGTCATCGTCGGCGGCCAGGTGAGTCTGGAGGGCCGCCGTATCGACAAGCTGCCGCCCGAACAGATGCGCCGCATTCGCGGCCGCCAGATCGGCGCGGTGTTCCAGGACCCGCTGACCACGCTGAACCCGTTATACACCGTGGGCCGCCAGTTGGTGGAGACGATGCAAACCCATCTGGGTCTGTCGGACCGGGACGCGAAGGCGCGGGCGGTGCAATGGCTGGTAGATGTCGGCATCCCCGGCGCCGCCGAACGGGTGGACGCCTATCCGCACGAATTCAGCGGCGGCATGCGCCAGCGCGTGGTCATCGCGTTGGCCCTGTGCGCCGAGCCCAAACTGGTGATCGCCGACGAACCGACCACCGCGCTGGACGTGTCGATCCAGGCGCAAGTGATCGCGCTGCTGCGCCGCTTGGCCCGCGAACACGGCACCGCCGTGCTGCTGGTGACGCACGACATGGGTGTGATTGCGGAGACGTGCGACCGGGTGGCGGTGATGTATGCCGGCCGGGTGATCGAGGTCGGCAGCGTCGCCGCCGTCGTGCACCGCCCGTCGCACCCGTATACGGAGGGGCTGATGGCCTCCATCCCCGCCCTGCGCGCCCGGGTGGACCGGCTGGCCCAGATCGACGGCGCCATGCCGCGGCTGAACGCGATCCCGCCCGGCTGCGCCTACAATCCGCGCTGCCCGAAGGTGTTCGAGCGGTGTCGCCACGACCGGCCCAACCTGATGCCGGCGAAAGAAACCCAAGCCGCGTGCTGGCTGTATGCGGAGGGCGCCGTCCATGGCTGATGTTTTGGAGGCCGTGAAGGTCAGCCGCTCGTTCGACGTGTCCAAGCCCTGGCTGCAACGCATGTTGTCGCGCAGCGGCCGGCGGTCGTTGCGCGCGGTCGACGAGGTGAGCTTTTCCATCCCAAAAGGCACCACCCTATCGCTGGTCGGCGAAAGCGGCTGCGGCAAAAGCACGGTCGCCCGCCTGGCGGTCGGACTGTATCCGCCCAGTTCCGGGGACATCCGGTTCGAAGGCCAATCCTTATCCTCCGCCCGGGCACAGCCAGCCCTGCGGCGGCGGATGAACATGATCTTCCAGGACCCCTACGCTTCGCTGAACCCGCGTTGGCGCGTGCAGGACATCGTGGCCGAGCCACTGCGCGCCTTCGGCATGCTGCGCGGTTCGGCGGTGGGTGACCGCGTCGGCCAATTGCTGTCCCAGGTTGGCCTGTCGCCAGCGGATGGCGCCAAATACCCGCACGAATTCAGCGGCGGCCAGCGCCAGCGCATCTCCATCGCTCGCGCCTTGTCATCCGAGCCGGATTTCCTGGTCTGCGACGAGCCGACCAGCGCGCTGGACGTGTCCGTGCAAGCGCAGATCCTGAACCTGATGCGGGAGTTGCAGACCCGCTTAGGCCTGACCTACCTGTTCATCAGCCACAACCTCTCCGTCATCCGCCACATGTCGGACCGTTTGGGCGTGATGTATCTCGGCCGCATCGTGGAGCATGGCCCGGCGGAGGCGATCTTCACCGAACCGCGCCATCCCTACACACGGCTCCTGCTCGACGCGATCCCCGACCTGGACGCCGCCGGTGGTGTCGGCCGGGTTCGCGCCGGCGTCGGCGGCGAAGTCCCCAGCCCGATCGCGCCACCCCCAGGCTGCACCTTCCACCCGCGCTGCCCGCTGGCCAATGATCGCTGCCGGGTCGAGCGGCCGGACTACACCCAGGCTGGCCCGGTGGAAGTCGCCTGCCACGCGGTGGAAGAGGGCCGCGGCTAACCGCTGCCGATCAGGATGCCGGCGGCCAGCACCAGCGCGCCGCCGAGCATGACCTTCGCCATGGCGGACAGCGGCGGCGTTTCCATGTAGCGCCATTGAATCCAGGCGATGATGGCGAGTTCGACCACGACCACGGCAAATGACAGCCCGGTCGCGGTCCAGAACGCGGGAACCAAGTATGGCAAAGTGTGGCCGATGCCGCCAGCCATGGTCATCAGCCCGCATACCAACCCGCGCAGATACGGCGTGCCCCGGCCTGACAGCTTGCCGTCATCGGCCAAAGCCTCGGCAAACCCCATCGAAATCCCCGCGCCGATCGAGGCAGCGAGCCCGACCAGGAACGTGCTCCAAGTCGAATGGGTGGCAAAGGCGGCGGCGAACACCGGGGCCAGGGTCGACACCGACCCATCCATCAACCCGACAAGGCCGGGCTGTACGATTTGCAACACGAAGCGGCGGCGTGCGTCGTCGTCCTCGCGTTCGCGCACATCGCCGGGCAGGCGTTTTTCGACAATCGACCCGGCAGTCTGCTCGTGCTCCGACTCGGCGGCGGCCAGGTCGCCGAGGAGACGGCGCACCGCCGTGTCGGTCGCGCGGCCTGCGGCCTGCTGGTAGAAACGGGCGGCGTCGCTTTCCATCTGCCGCGCATGGGCCCGAACGGCATCCAGGCCCAGTGGGCGGAACTGCCATATCGCCCGGCGAGGTGCGAAGCCGCGAACATCCTGGCGGCGGATCAATGGAATATGGGTCCCAAACCGCTCGACATAGGTGTCGATCAGCTGGCGGCGGTGCGAATCCTCTTCCTTCGCCATGTCGGTGAAAATATGCGCGGTGTCGGGGTAATCGTCCCGCAGCCCCTCGGCGAAGTCGGCATAGATCCGGCCGTCCTCCTCCTCATTGGCAATGGCGAGGGCAAGGATTTCTCGTTCGGACAATGAATTGAAAGCACGCATGACCGGACCATGCGTGCTTTCAATGTATTCAGCAAGTCCTTACGCAGGCGTTGCGAATGCCTCTCAATGCAGTATCCGGTCAGACCGCTTGGTTTGATCGGAGATTCTGCATCCCTCGACAATTACTAGGCGTGCCGAAGCACGCTCTAGTGTCGGAAGTGCCGCATCCCAGTAAAGACCATCGCAATACCAGCTTGGTCTGCGGCGGCGATGACTTCGTTGTCGCGAATGGAGCCACCGGGCTGGATCACCGCGGTGGCCCCGGCGGCGATGATTGCCTCCAACCCATCCGCAAAGGGAAAGAACGCGTCCGACGCAGCCACGCTGCCGACGGTGAAATTCGTGGTCTGCCCAGCAGCCTTCGCCGCAGCCTCGCCCTTCCACGCAGCGATGCGGGCGGAGTCGACCCGGCTCATCTGCCCGGCGCCGACGCCAACCGTCGCGGCTTCCTTCACGTAGACGATGGCGTTGGATTTCACGTGCTTGCACACACGGAAGGCGAACAGCAGATCGGCCAATTCGGCTTCGGTCGGTGCGCGCTTGGTGACGATCTTCAGCGACTCCGGACTCACCCGCCCGGCGTCCCGCGTTTGCAGCAGCAATCCACCCGCCAGGCTGCGCACCTGCAGCCCGGGTGCCGCCGGGTCGGGCAGGGACCCGGTCAGCAGCAAGCGGAGGTTCTTCTTGCGGGACAGGATGACTTTCGCGTCCTCATCCGCATCGGGTGCCACGATCACTTCGCTGAAGATCGCGGCAATGCGCTCCGCAGCCGCGGCATCGAGCGTCCGGTTCATCGCGACGATGCCGCCAAAGGCGGACACCGGGTCGCACCGCAGCGCCGCGTCCCAAGCCGCTGCCAGCGTCGGGGCGGAGGCGACGCCGCAGGGGTTGGCGTGCTTGACGATGACGATGGTGGGCTCGGCGAACTCGGCCACGCATTCGAACGCGGCGTCGGTGTCGTTCAAATTGTTGAACGACAATTCCTTGCCCTGGATCTGCCGGGAATTGGCAACGCCGGGCCGGTCGCCGTTTGCGTAGAGGGCCGCCCGTTGGTGAGGATTCTCGCCGTAGCGCAAGGTCTGCCGCAGCGTGCCGCTGGTGGTGAAGCGGGTGGGGAACTCGACACCCTGCTGCCTGGCAAACCAGGCCGCGATCGCGGAATCATACGCCGCCGTGCGCGCATAGGCCGCCCCGGCGAATTGCTGCCGCAGCACCAGCGACGTGCCGCCCGCCACCAGCGAGTCCACCAGCGCGCTATACTGCGCAATGTCGGTGACGACGGCGACGTGGCTGTGATTCTTCGCCGCCGCCCGGATCATCGCCGGGCCGCCAATGTCGATATTCTCGATGCAGTCTTCCGGCCCGGCGCCAGACGCGACCGTGGTTTCGAACGGATACAAATTGCACACCAGCAAATCGATCGGGGAAATCCCATGCTCCGCCATCTGCGCCTGATGCGCCGGCAGGTCCCGCCGGCCCAGCAGCCCGCCATGGATCTGCGGCACCAACGTCTTCACCCGCCCATCCAGGATTTCCGGGAACCCCGTGTGGTCCGACACCTCGATCACTGGCACGCCCGCCTTGCGCAGCGCCGCCGCCGACCCGCCGGTGGACAGGATCTGCGCCCCGTGCGCGACGAGCGCCTGCGCGAGTTCGACCAGCCCCTCCTTATCGGAGACGGAAATGAGGGCGCGGGTGATGGGGACGATGTCGGACTGGCTCATGGCCGCGCGCATAGACCTACAGGCCGAGCAGGTCCAGCGTATGATTGATCACGGCTGCCTCGTCATAGCGTGCAATCGCCCGCGCGCGACCGGCTTTCCCCATGGCAATCCGCAGCGCCGGATCGTCGACCAGACGGTTCAGTGCCGCAGCCAAGGGCTCGATCGTCGCGGGCGGCACCAGCAACCCGGTCTCGCCCGCCACCACCTGTTCGCGCGGGCCGCGTATGTCGGTGGCGACGACGGGCAGTCCCGTCAGCATCGCCTCGATCACCGACATGGGCAGCCCCTCGAAATGGCTGGGCAGGGCGAAGATGTCGGCAGCGGCCAGAATCGCTGGAATGTCGGTGCGGTAGCCGAGCAGCCGCGCCCGACCGGTCGCTGCGGCCTCGGCCAGCGCGGGTCCGAGGTCTTCGCCATGATCGCTGTCCAACCGCGCGCCGACGATCCACAGTTCCGCGCCAGGCACATCCCGCATGGCAGCCAGCAATTCCGGATAGCCTTTGTGCCGCACCAGGCGAGACACGCAGACGATTACCACCTGGTCCTGCGCCACGCCCTGCTCCGCCCGGATTCGGCCACGCGCCTCGGCATCCAGATGGAACAACGCCGGGTCGCGGCCATTGCCGACGGCGGTGGCGTGGCGGGCGATGGTGAGTCGCCGCGCATCCGCCGCCTCCTCCTCCGACACGGTCATGAACACGTCGGTCAACCGGCCGGCGAACCATTCCATCAGGAACGAGGCGGTGCGGCGAGTCCACGGGCCGGGCTGATTGAACAGAAATCCGTGGCAGGTATACGCCACGCGCGGCACCCGCGCCGCCCGTGCCGCCAGCCGCGCCAGAAACCCGCTGATCGGCATGTGACCATGCACCAAATCCGGCCTCTCCCGCCGCAGCAGCCGTACTAGGGCGATAAAGGCGCGCAATTGCGCCAGCAGCGATGCCCGGCGGACGAACGGCGCCGGCAGCACCCGAAACCCCTCCGCCCGAACATCCGCGTTCAGCGGCCCTTCTGCGGTGACTGCGACCACCTCGTGCCCTCGCGCCCGAATGCCCCGCATCAGCGGCAGCACGAAATGACGCAGCGAGAAATCGACGTTCGCGATCTCGACGACCTTCATAGGCTCAGCCGACCTTGGAGATCGCCCACTTCACCTGCTGCGGCCCATCGGCATACCCGGTCAGCACCACCTGCTCGGACCGCTTCGGCTCCAACCCGCCGAGGTAGATGCTTTCTTCCAGGGTAATCCGCGCGCCTTCCGCCCGCAGCCGCCAGCCAGAACCCGATGGCAGGCGCAGCAGCACTGCCTCACCATCCTGTTGCAGGCTGGCACTGACGGCGGGGTGTAAATGGAAGCGCAACGTATAAGCCTGCGGCTCGGGCGCCTCGATGGCGTCCTCGCCGCGAATATCCTCGCCGCTTTCGGCCAGATACAGGCGGCGGCGGTGCAGTGCGCCGAATGGCTTGCGGTAGCCATCATGGCTCGCCTCTAGCCAATGCGCGCCGTTCGCCTCCTGCCGCTGCGCCTCGACCCGCTCCGGCTGCCGGCCGATGCCGGGGCCGCGTAACTCGCTGGAATTGGTGTCGCCGATCACGAGCGTTGAATGCGCGGCCGTGGCGCGGGTGGCATCCCGCCATTGCGAGCCAGCAGCCGGCGCCGCCCCGCAGTTCACGATCAGCCGTTCCCGCCCAATCGACAACTCCATCGACAGCGTGCCGGCATGGGAAAACCGGTCCACGCCCGGCGGCGGCGGCCGGCCGCAATCCACCAGCAGCACGGTGCGTCCGGCTTGCAGCCGCTGAAACCCGCCCTCGGTCAGGCTTACGGGGGAGCGCCCAATCCGGCCAGCCTGGGTCAGCACCAACTCGATCAGCGGGCCGGATTCCTCCCGGCTGCCGTTGAACAGCGCCAATCCACCATCGCCGTGCCGCATGGCGCGCAGGGCAGGGGCCATCCGCTCGATCGCGCCGGCCAACGCGGCAGGCGGCTGGGCCTGAGCGGCCTGCAGCAGGGCGCGGATTTCCACCAGATCCTGCAGCGCCACCAACTGCGCCACCGGGCTACGCTCTGCATGGCAACCGTCCGGCAGCACCTGGCGCGCGATTTCCTGCGGCAAGAACCGCAATGCGCGGGTGAGGAAGGCGGCCTGGTCCGGCAATGCCACGGCGGCAGCGATCAGCCCCTTCAGCGCCGTCAGCGCCCGGGCGTCCAACTCCTCCGCCGGCAGATCGGCCGCCAGGGCGCGCGCATCGGCCACCAAGCGCTGCATCATCCGCTGGCGAAAAATGTCGTCGGCGGAGGCGGCGAAGAAATCGTAATGCCCCAGCCAGGCCGCGAGCCGGGCGCCCGCCACATCCGGTCGGCGCGTAATCGGGTCGGCCGGGCTGCCGATCCAGTCGCCAACCAACGCACGGGCGCGGCCCCGCGCAGCATCGGTGCCCAGGGCGCGCAGATCCCGCAACCAGGTGAAGCCATGCGCGACCGAAAGCAGGATCGGCGACGTGCCACCATCGCCCCAGCCGCCAGGGCGCAGCGGCAGGACTGTGCCGTCCACGTCCAGCTCGCCCTTCAGCAGCCGCGCGCCGCGCGCTGCATCGCCAGGCCATAGATCGCGGACCGGCAGCATCGGGCCGTCCGGAATGCGGCCCATCCGCAGGCTTGGCATCTTCGCGAACGTCCGGCGTGCATCACGCCACCAGCGCGCGGCCATCAGACGGCCGGGCGCAGTGTAGCGATGGCCGGGCCATACTGCGGCGCGCCGAACACCGACGTGCCCGCCACCAACGTATCGCACCCGGCGGCCAGGATCCGGGGCGCCGTTTCCGCCGTCACCCCGCCATCAGCGTTGATACGGATTTTGCGCCCGCTCGCATCCGTCATCTGCCGCAGCACCCGGATCTTCGGCAGCGTCGACTCGATGAACGCCTGCCCGCCAAATCCCGGGTTCACCGTCATCACCAGAATGATGTCCACCAGGTCCAACACCTGCCCCACCGCCTCGGGCGGGGTCGCCGGGTTGATCGCGACGCCGGCCGACTTGCCCAACGAGCGGATCAGCTGCAGCGAGCGATGCAGGTGCGGCCCGGCCTCGGCATGGACCGAGATATGATCCGCCCCAGCCTCCGCAAAGGCCGCGATATACGGGTCCACTGGCGCGATCATCAGATGCACGTCGAAGGCCATCTTCACATGCGGCCGCAGCGCCTTCAGCACGGCCGGGCCGAAACTGAGGTTGGGGACGAAATGACCGTCCATGACATCCAGGTGCAGCCAGTCCGCACCTGCCTGTTCGACGGCGATGGCTTCCTCGCGCAGGCGGCCGAAATCGGCGGCCAGCAGGCTTGGGGCAATCAGGACACGGTTTGGCATTTTATTGGTTCTAGAGTGTCGGACGATTTGAGCACAAGCGACCGGCTCATATCTTTACGAACCGGGCGGCAAAGAATCCATCCATACCACCGTATTCTGGCCACAACCCTGGGTGCGTGCGCAGATATCCGGCTTTGGTCAATGCGGCGGGCAGGGTGCTTAATTCATCTGCCGTAAACCGTTCGTGCCGCAGCCCGGCGTTCATCGCCACGGGCACCGCACCCGGCCCTTCCTCCGGCTGCATCGAGCACACGGCGTAGATCAGCCGCCCCCCCGGCCGCAGCATGGCGGCGGCGGCGATGATCAGCGCCTGCTGTTGCGCCACGGCGGTGGTCACGTCCTGTTGCGACTTTAAATGCACGACATCCGGATGGCGCCGAATGGTGCCGGTCGCACTACACGGCGCGTCCAGCAGCACCGCATCCAGCAAGGCGGGCGGCCGCCAGGTGGTCGCATCGGCCTGCACGACGGTCGCCGGCAGCCGCAGCCGCGCCAGATTGTCATTCAGCCGGCCGATCCGTCGCCCATCCCGTTCGATCGCCGTCACGGTGGCGCCGGTCGCGGCAAGCTGCGCCGCTTTGCCACCGGGTGCGGCACACAGATCTGCCACCGACTCGCCCGGTTTGGCCGCCAATAACCGAGCGGGTAGGGCAGCCGCAGCGTCCTGTACCCAGAACCTGCCTTCCTCGTAGCCGGCCAGCTCCGTCACGCGCGTCCCCGCCGGGTAGCGGACCGACCCTGTCGGCAGAACGACGCCGCCTGGGGGTGGCTCCCCGATCACCGTCAAATCAAGTGGCGCTTCGGTGGTTTGGCCTGCGGCAATGAGCGCGGCGTCGTTGCCCCAACTGCTCCACAGCCAATGCGGCGTGTCCAAACGCGGGCCCTCCAGCGCGGCCAGCGCCTCCGCCCCCGACTCGGCGACCCGGCGCAGCACCGCATTCACCAGCCCGGTGAACGGGGTTAGCCCTCGGCTGCGCGCCAGGGCCACCGCTGTGGCAACCGCGGCGTGGGCCGGGGTATCCAGCAGCAGCAACTGCGCCGCCCCCATGCGTAGGATCTGCCGCACCGGGTCCGGCGGGTCGCGGCGCAGATGCGGCTTGATCACTTGGTCCAGCGACCCCGTGCGCCGCAGCACCGCCGCCGCCAGCCGGTGCGCCGCCGCCCGGTCGCGCAATTCCCCCGGGGGCAGCGTGTCCAGCGCGTCCTCCAGCGAGCGGTGTCGCACCAGCACGGCGGATAGTAGGTCGAACGCGCCCTCGCGCGTCGGGTCGGGGCGTGCGGCCCGTGGTGGGGGGGTGCGGGGGGTCATTGGGCGCGCTTCATGGCGCGGATCGGGGGCACATGCTAGAGCGCCGCGCCATGGACCTGCTCGACACCAGGCGGCCGCGTGTGCTGCTGATTGCGTTTTGCCTACTCGTTTGGTTGCCGGGGCTGTTCACCCTGCCGCCGACAGACCGGGACGAGAGCCGGTTCGCCCAGGCCAGCAAACAGATGATCGAGACCGGCGACTACGTCCGCATCATGAACGGGGACGAGCCGCGCAATCGCAAACCGATCGGCATCTATTGGCTACAGGTGCCGTTCGCAGCGGCCGCGCGCAGCCTACACCTGGCCACCGAGAACCCAGTCTGGCCCTATCGCCTGCCCTCGATGGCGGGCGGTCTGCTGGCGGTGCTGGCGACCTACGAAATCGGCCGCGCCATGGGCGACCGCCGGGCTGCATTGCTGGCGGCTGGGATGTTGGCCGCCAGCGTCATCGTTGTGGTCGAAACCCATATGGCGAAGACCGATGCCGCGCTGCTCGGCGCCACCACGGTCGCCATGGCGATACTGGCCCGCGCCTATGCGGGGCTGCCGATTGGCCGCGGCGGGGCTGCGCTGTTCTGGATCGCGATGGGCGCCGGCATCCTGCTGAAGGGTCCGCTCACCCCGATGGTCGCCGGGCTCGCCGCGCTCAGCCTCGCCATCGCCGACCGTCGTGCAGGGTGGCTGAGGGCGCTGCGGCCCAAAAGCGGCGTCGTGTTGATGTTGCTGGTGGTGCTGCCGTGGTTCATCGCGATCGGCGTGGCGACGCACGGTGCCTTCTTCAGTGACGCAGTGGGCGGCGATCTGGGTCGCAAACTGGCCAGCGGCGATGACGCGCATGGCGGTCCCCCCGGCCTGCATCTGCTGCTGCTGCCCCTCCTGGCCTTTCCCGGCACGCTGCTCGTGCTGCGGGCACTCCCCACTCTCTGGCGCCAACGACGAGAGGCACCGACGCGCTTCCTGGTGGCCTGGATCATCCCGTCCTGGATCGTTTTCGAGGCTGTTCCCACCAAGCTGCCGCACTATACGCTGCCGCTCTACCCGGCGATCTTCCTGCTGGCCGGCCAGGCATGGGTCGCGGCGCAGCCTGGCGGGCTATGGTCCAGGCGGATCGCGCCCGGCATCACCCTGTTGGCGGCCGCGGTGCTTGGCCTGGGGGCTGCGGCGTTGCCAATCGTGATCCATGCGTCCTGGATGCTGGGTCTCCCGGCTCTGCTGGCCGCTTGCCTTGCGGGCTGGCTGGCGATCCAGCCCACACGCCCAACCATCGCCCTGGCGGCGATGCTGTTGGTCACCGCCTCCCTCCTTGGCTGGGAATTGCCGCACGCGGCTCCCCTGTGGCTCGCCCCGCGGATCGAACAGGCGCTGACCCAGGCCGGGCTGTCCAACCAACCGCTCGCCGCAGTCGGCTTCCACGAACCGAGCCTGATGCTGCTGGCTGGCACTGGCACGGTCATGGCCGCGACCGGCGCCGACGGAGCGCAAGCGCTGGCGGATGGCAAGGCGGCCTCCGCCGCCATATCGGACCGGGACGAGGCATCGTTCAACGCCGAGGCTACCAAGCTCGGCCTGTCACTGCGCACGCTGGGCGCACTGCCGGGCTTCAACTACTCTCGCGGGCGAAACACACTGATGACGCTGTACGCCCTGGTGAAGCCCGCCTCCTAATCGTCCGACTGGGATCGCGCCTGCGGCCTGCGGGCGTTGCGGCCAGTGAAGGAGAGTTCTTCCAGGTTGCACAGGTTTTGCCGCCGTATCACCTCTTCCCGGTGGTCGTGGTAGACGACGCGCACATCGAACTGGCAGCCCGTCTCCTGTGTCGGCCCGGCGATGACACGGTTATGCGCCGGGATCGCCAGCGTGCCGAGCAGGTCATCCCCCCAAGAATCATCCTTGGTGGGGGAGATATTCAGATTGTCGATCGTCTGGTCGCTGTCGTTGATCAACGTGAAGCGTGCGTTGTGCCCATCTCCATGGCCACGGTCTCTTCGCCCCTCGGGCGCCGAGTTCCCCATCTGCGGCGGTTGATCGAAGTTCTTCTGCGCCAGTGCCTGGCCCATCGGTAGGCCCAGCGGCAGGCAAGCCGCCAGCCACCCCGCCATGGCGATCCGTAAGGTAAGGCGGTGTCGGCCGGTCATCGCTGTCTCCTGCTTCGGTCGCCGGCGGCAATTTCTGCCCGGCAAAAAAAACCGCGCAAGGCAGATTTCGCCGGGTGAGGAAAGTTCACGTTAATCTCTTCCTGTGAGACTTGGCACCATAGAGCGCACCAAAACGAAGCGCACGATCCATTGTCTCGCAGATGAGCGGCCGCCGCTCAATGTCCAGGCCACGCAGGAGACCGCGTGTGCAAGCTTCAGATGTCGCTTCCTACTCCAATGGCGGTCTCAGCCGCCGCCGCCTCCTGCCTGGCATGGCCCTGATGACCGCTGGCATCGGCGCCGGGATGGTGCAGTTCGCGCCGGAGTGGAACGATATCGCGCCGAACCGGCCGCAGCGCGAGTCGAGCTATACCAACGCGATGGATGCCAGCCCCGCCAGCACCGCACCGACCTTCAAGGCCCCGCCATCCCCGGCGCCGCGCGCCCACTCGGCCGAGATGCGCCAGGATTGGGCAGCCTTTCGCCACCAATACATCACCCCCGAGGGCCGCGTCATCGACACCGGAAACGGCAACGCCTCCCACAGCGAGGGGCAGGGCTGGGGCTTGATCGGCGCCCAGGCCGCCGACGATCACGAGACGTTCGAGCGCCTGCTGGAGTGGACGACCCATAATCTGCGCCGCCGTCCGAACGACAACCTGCATGCCTGGCGCTACAGGCCGACTGACGCCAACCCCGTGTCCGACTTGAACAACGCCACCGATGGCGACTTGTACATCGCCGCTGGCCTGGCCCGCGCCGCCGTGCGCTGGCAGCGTCCGGACTACGCGGCGCAGGCGGCACGGATCGCCAAGGACATATTGGGCCTGGTCCGCACCGTCGGCACGCGCACCGTGCTGCTGCCCGGCGCCGTCGGGTTCGAAAAGCCGGACTGCCTGATCATCAACCCGTCCTACTACGCATTCGGCCTGTTCCCGGACCTCGCCGCGCTGGCGCCGTCTCCGAAATGGGAGATGCTGCGGCGGGAAGGAGCGGCGCTGATCCTGCAGGCGCGCTACGGCAAGTGGATGCTGCCGCCGGATTGGGTGCGCGTGGACCGGGCCGATGGCTCGCTGGGGATCGCGCCGGGTTGGCCGCCGCGCTTCTCCTGGGACGCGATCCGCGTGCCGATGCATCTTGCCTGGGGCGGCATCGCGGCCGAACCGCTCTTCACCTCGTTCCACAAATACTGGACGGCGCAGCGTGCCGTGCAGCCCGCCTGGGTCGACCTGCGGACCGAGGAAGTGGCCCCGTATTCCGCCCCCGCCGGGATCCGTGCCGTGGCCACGCTGGCAAGCCACACGATGGGTCTGGACAGGACGAGCGCGCTGCCTTCTGTTATGGCAGCCAATGATTATTACGGCGCTGGGCTGGTTCTGTTGTCGCGAATTGCGGCGGAGGAGGCTGGTCGCGCAGCATAGACGGGGGACGATATGAGTGAAGAGTCAAACGACGTAACCAAGGCGCTTGCCGCGTTCGGGGCTCCGTCGATCCGCTACCATAGCTTCGGCCAGTCGCAGACCCGGCCGTCTCTGACCCTGCCGCGACGTCCTCTTGTAACGCCCGTTGTTTCACCGCCCGTTGTTTCACCGGCCGTGGTGGCCGATACCGAGATCACGCAGCAGAGCGAACCGACCGCCGCGCCTGAGCCGGCGCCGCAGGGCTACATGCCACCTGCGCCCCTCATGGTGACCCCGGTTGCTCCGGCGTTCGTCGCGCCAGCGCCTGCTCCCCTACCATCTGCTCCGCTGACGGCTACTCCCCTGGCCCCAGTGACCGGCCGACCGATCCAGGCGCCCCCGATGATGCGTCCTGCGCCGCTCTTTCCGCCGGCTGCCACCGTGGCGCCCCCACCCCGTCCGCTCGCCGAATGGGCCGCCCCCGCATCGGTCGCTCCGATTCCGGCCATGCCACAACCCGTGGTTGTGCCCTCGATCCCGGTGACGCCGCCCGACACGGAGACATTCGATTCGGCACCTGTTGCACCGCAGCCGCGCATGGCCGTGCCGCCGGCGCCGGTTCTCCACCCTCCAGGGGTGCACCCGCTTGCCGCCGCCGCAGCGAACGGCGCGCCGGCTATGACGGCGCGGAAAACTTTATTCCCCAACTATCACAGCAGTTTAGTTGACGTGTTCGAGTTTCTCGCCGCGTCCTAACCAGCGCTAGCAATGGCTGCACTAGCCTGGTTCCTTCCATCTGCGTCAGGACGTCAGTTGTCCTGACATGCCATATCCAGCACACGGCTGTGTTGCGCTTGGGCAACAGCCGGTGCGGGTATGATGGAACGTTCGTGCACCACTCTGCCGCATTCCCTGTGCGCGTGGTAAAAACTGTCGCACAAAGACGTTACTCTGCTGGTCATCCCCGTTTCGTAGGTGGGAAATTGTTGCAATGAGTGAGACGGTTCGAGTTCGACGGGCGCGGTGGCAAGGTGTTCCGCACAGCAGTCTGGTTAGCCGTCTCATCGACATCGTGTGCGGTGTTATCGGTGCCATCCTGCTGCTGGCCGTCGCAACCGTGCAGTTGGACCCGCGTCAGCAGGCGATCCTGGCAGTGACCTCGGCGATCGTGTTCTTGATCGCCAACCGCTTCAAAGGCCGTTACGTCTCCGTCTTCCTCGTCATCCTGAGCCTTGCGGTTTCGATGCGCTATATCTTCTGGCGCGTCACCGAAACGCTCGACTTCGGCAGCCTTATCGAACTCCTGCTCGGCATGGTTCTGGCGCTAGCCGAATGCTACGCGATCATCGTCCTCGTGCTCGGCTACATCCAGACGCTGTGGCCGTTGGAGCGCAGGCCGATTCCAATGCCGGACGACATCGCGCTATGGCCGACCGTCGACGTGTACGTCCCCACCTATAACGAACCGATGTCGATCGTGCGCGCCACCGTGCTGGGCTGCATGGCGATCGACTGGCCGCCGGAGAAGATGCGCGTCTATCTGCTGGACGATGGGCGCCGCGAAGAATTCCGCGAGTTCGCGGCCGAGTGCGGCATTGGCTACATCACCCGCACCAACAACAATCACGCCAAGGCCGGCAACCTCAACAACGCGCTGTTGCAGACCGATGGCGAGTTCGTTGCCGTGTTCGATAGCGACCACATCCCGACCCGCGCCTTCCTGCAGATGACGATGGGCTGGATGATTGCGGAGCCGCGCAACGCGCTGGTGCAGACGCCGCACCATTTCTACTCGCCGGACCCGTTCCAGCGGAACCTCGCCGCCGGCACCCGCGTGCCGTCCGAGGGCAACATGTTCTACGGCCTGGTGCAGGACGCCAACGACTACTGGAACTCGACTTTCTTCTGCGGTTCGTGCGCGGTGCTTCGCCGGGCGGCCCTGGAAGAGATCGGCGGGTTCGCGGTGGAGACGGTGACCGAAGACGCGCACACGATGCTGAAGATGCATCGCCGCGGCTGGGACAGCGCCTATCTGCGCCTGCCGCTGGCGGCAGGCCTCGCAACCGAGCGCCTGATCCTGCACATCGGCCAGCGCATCCGCTGGGCCCGCGGCATGATCCAGATCTTCCGCCTGGACAACCCGATGTTCGGGCCGGGGCTGACCCTGGGGCAGCGCGTTTGCTACCTGCAGGCGATGGGCCACTTCTTCTTTGCCCTGCCGCGCGTGATCTTCCTCACCGCGCCGCTCGCCTTCCTGCTGTTTGGGTTAAACATCATCGCCGCGTCGCCGCTGGCCATCGTGTCCTACGCGCTGCCGCACATTTTCCACTCGGTCGCGACGAACTCCCGCCTGCAGCGCAACAACCGCCACTCGTTCTGGTCCGAAATTTACGAGACGGTGCTGGCGCTCTTCCTGGTGCGGGTGACGATGGTGACGCTGTTCGCCCCGCGCCGCGGCAAGTTCAACGTGACCAACAAGGGCGGTTTGCTCGAAAACGGCTATTTCGATCTGGGCGCTGTCTATCCGAACCTGATCCTCGCCTTCTTCTTGGTGGCGGGCGTGATCCGCGGCTTGGTCGGGATGATCTTCTTCCATACCGAACAGCTGACCTTCCAAGCGCTGCTGCTGAACACGATCTGGGGCGGCTTCTCCCTGCTGACCGTGATGGCCGCGCTGGCCGTTGGGCGCGAGACACGCCAGATGCGTACCCGCGCCCGCGTCCGCGCGACGGTGCCCGTGTCGATCATTCTGCCCGATGGCCGTGCCGTGAACGGCATCACGCAGGACCTTTCACAGGGCGGCAGCTCCGTCGTGTCCGAGCGTCCGCTGGGCGTCACGGATGGCGCCATGGTGCAGCTGGAGTTCGTCCTAGGTGGTGAGCCGGTCGTGATCCCGGCGCGTCTGCTGCGGTGGGAGCAGCGCTTCCTGCAAGTAAGCTTCCAACCGGCCAGCGTCGCCGACGAGGCAGCTATTGTTCAAGTTGTTTTTGGCCGGGCCGATGCCTGGACCGATTGGAGCGCCTATCCGGTGGATCGTCCCCTCGCCAGCCTATACCGAGTTCTCGTCAGCATTCGCGGCCTGTTCCGTGCACCGGACCGTGCGCCGCGCCGCCCGACCGGGAGCGGTCCGCAAGCCCCCGGTCGCCGTCAGCTGGTTGGCACCGCCGCCGCCATCGCGCTGATGCTGGTACCGGCCGCCGCCCACTCGCAGGGCACGGTCGGGCAGGGCGCCCAGCCCGGCGGTTTCGTCATCCGGCCGCTGCCGGGTGCCGCACCCGCGATCCAAGCGCCGCGCGCCCCAGGTCTGCTTGGCACGCCGGTTGGCACGACGCCCGGCGGCACGACCCCCGGCGGCACGACCAATGTTGGTAGCGCGCCCGGCGCTGTGGTTGCGCCCCCGCCGGCCGCCACCGTCGACCAGTCGCCGCCACCGCCATTGCCCGGGGGTGCGCCATCTAGCCTGGTGATGCCCGCGAGCACCGCGCCCGCCAGCTTCACCCCGACGCCTGGTGCAACCGCCGGGCAGTCGCGTCAATTGGTGCTGACGCTGCATCAACTGGGCGCCCTTGGCCCATTGACCCTGCGCGGCACCAGCGAGTTGCAGGGCGTCCAATTCGGCATCCGCGCCGACGAGGTCGTTACCGCCGCCACGTTAAACCTGTCCGGCGCGATGTCCCCGGCGCTGATCCCCGAATTCAGCAACGTCACCGTGACGATGAACGAACAATATGTCGGCACCATCCCGGTCAACCGCGACCAGCCCCGGTTCGAGAATTTCGAGCTGCCGGTCAGCCCTGTGTTCTTCCAGGACAACAACCGCCTGAACTTCCGCTTCACCGGCCGCTACACGCCAGAGTGTAACGATCCGCTGAGCGGCCTGCTGTGGTCCACGATCTCCGACACGTCGACGCTGACGTTGACGCTGGAGCGTCTGCCGCCGCAGCGCGATCTGTCTCGCCTGCCGCTGCCATTCTTCGATCCGCACGAAAAGACCATGTTGTCGCTGCCGTTCGTGCTGCCGGCGAACCCGTCCAACGAGTCGCTGCAGGCCGCGGGTATCGTGTCCTCCTGGTTCGGCCAGCTTGCCGACTTCCGCGGCGCTACCTTCCCGGTCGTGACCGATGCGCCGAGCGAGGGTAACGCCATCGTCGTCGTGACCGGCACCGATCGCCCGGCCAACATCACCCTGCCGCCGCTGAATGGTCCGACCCTGGCCGTGGTACCAAACCCGAACGACCCGGCGTCTTCGCTGCTGGTGATCGCCGGGCGCACCGGGCCGGAGGCAATGGCCGCCGCAACGTCGTTGACTCTGGGCAGCCGCACGCTGTCGGGCGATGCATCGACTGTGGTGGTGCCGGATGTGGCCAAGCGCGTGCCGTACGACGCGCCGGCCTGGATCCCGTCCGACCGCGCCGTGAAGTTCGGCGAACTGGTGGATGCGTCCGAACTGCAGGGCACCGGCTACGTGCCCGGCACGATGCGCGTGCCATTCCGCACCGCACCGGACCTGTATACGTGGCACAATCGCACCTTCCCGATGGAGCTGCGCTACCGCGCCCCTCCTGGGCCGATCGAGGACCTGGCCGTCTCGCGCCTGGACGTTGGGATCAACGATCTCTATCTGTCCAGCCTGCCTCTCGCGTCCGAGCCGTCGCGCACTGCCTCCTGGTTCTCCCGCCTGTTCAACTTCGGCGTAACGCAGCCCACGTCCCGGGTTGATGTGCCGCCGTACCAGGTGTTCGGCCAGAACGATCTGCAGTTCTTCTTCGACACCCGTCCGCTGCATCGCGGCGATTGTGTGGCCATCCCGCAGGATGTCCGCATGGCAGTCGACCCAGACAGCACGTTCGACATCAGCCGCGCCTATCGCTTCGCCCAGCTGCCGAACCTGGCGTACTTCGTCAGCTCCGGCTTCCCCTTCACCCGGATGGCGGACCTGTCCGACACCGCGGTGGTCCTGCCGGCCCAGCCGAACCCGGTTGAGGTTGGCGCCTATCTGGACATGATGGGCCGCATCGGTTCGCTGACGGGTTACCCGGTGCTGCACCACGTGGTGGTCAAGCCCGACGCCCTCAACAGCGTCTCCGACCGCAACATCCTGCTGATGGGCACGATCAATCGCCTTGGCCCAGCAGCGGACTTGCTGCGGAACTCGCCCTACCGGGTGAACGGCAACCGCCTAACGGTCGAGGTCGCCAACGGCCTGGACAGCGTCCGCCGCCTGTTCGGCGACCCAGGGCGTGAGGATCGGACGCGTGCGACCACGGTGCTGAATGCCAGTGTCGGCAATGACACCGCGGCGCTGGTTGGCGCGCAGAGCCCGATGAATAGCGGCCGGTCGGTCGTGGCGGTTCTGGGCGGCGCACCGGCGGCAGTCGAAAGCATCGTGACCACGCTGCGCGATCCGGATCAGTCGCCGATGATCCAGGGTGACCTGTCCCTGCTCTCGGGCGGCCGGTTCACCTCGTATCGGGTGGCCGCCGAATACACCACCGGCACGCTGCCGTTCTGGCTGTATCCGTCCTGGCTGCTGCGCGACTCTCCGCTTGGGATCATCGGCGTGATGATCATCGGGTGTCTGCTCGTCGCCATCTTCTACTTCTTTGCACTGCGCCGTCGGGCGGCGCTGCGTACCCGCACCATCCCGACCCGGCGTCTCTGAGGAAACCGTCTGCCATGAGACTGTATTCCCCGGCTTTCCGCGCGATCCTCCTTGCGTCCGCGACGGTCATTCCGTTGGCGGCCAAGGCCCAGGCGCCCGCCTCCCCTGCAACGCAGGCGAGTACGGCAGATGCCATCCGGGTTCTGCTCGACCAGGCGAATTACTGGCGCAGCAAGGACCAGCCTCAGCGTGCAGACGAGGCGTTGGGGCGCGTCCTGTCCCTGGATCCGAACAACCCGGACGCGCTGGCCGCCCAGGCGCAATTCGCGGCCGAGCGTGGTAACCAGCAGGTTGCTCAAGCCGCGCTGGCCAAGCTGCGCGCCGTACGGCCGGATGATCCGCGGATCGACAGCATCCAGCAGGTGATGCGCGCCGGGCCGATGGACAGCGGCGCCTTGTCACAGGCCCGCCAGTTGGCGCAGGCCGGCAAGCCAGCCGACGCCGTGGCCGCCTATCGCCGCGCGTTCAAGGGCGATACGCCGCCGCCGAGCCTGGCTGCCGAGTATTACCAGACGCTCGCCTCGGTTGAGGGCAACTGGGATACCGCCCGCGAGGGGCTGGCCGCCCAGGTGCGTACGAACCCGCAGGATCTGCGCACGCAACTCGCCTTCGCCCAGGCGCTGACCTATCACGAGGGCACCCGCGCCGATGGTGTGGACCGTCTGGCGGCGCTGTCGCAACTGCCATCCATCCGGCAGCAGGTTCAGGGCTCGTGGCGGCAGGCGCTGCTGTGGTCCAGCGACGATGATCGCACCCAGGCGCAGCTCGACGCGTATCTGAAGCAGTATCCGTCGGACGCCGATCTCGACGCCAAAAAGAGCGAACTGACCAAGACCATTCCAGATGTCGGGATGCGCTCGCGGCTGGCCGGCTATCAGGCGATGGAAGGCAAGCACACCGCTGAGGCGGAGAAGGACTTCCAGGCCGCACTGGCGTTCAATCCGAACGATGTCGATTCGCTAACGATGATGGCGCTGATCCGCAGGCAGCAAGGTCGCGTGGCTGAGGGTAACCGTCTGATCGACAAGGCGATCTCGCTGGCGCCGGATCGCAAGGACGAACTGCTGACAGCGGTTGGCGGCAATGCAGCCGCGACCGGTGGCGGCGGCGATAACGGCGAATCCGCCCGTGCGATCCGACGCGATTACGCCGAGGTCGGCTCGCTGACCAAGCGTGGCGAATACGCTGCGGCAGAGGCGAAGCTGCGCCGCTTGATGGGCAGCAAGCCGAATTACGGCAACTACCTGCAACTGGGCGACATCCAGGCCCGCGCCGGCAAGCTGTCCGAGGCGGAAGCGTCCTATCGTGCCGCGCTCCGCGGTGCCCCGCGCAACGTTGCCGCCATGACCGGCCTGGCCGGCGTGCTGGAGCGTGAAGGCAAATCGGATGAGGCAAGCAAGCTGCTAGCCCGCGCCGGTGTGCCCGCTGGTGGCGCCGGTGGCGGCACTGGCTCGCGCGCCACGGTCCTGGTGCAGCAGGCGCGCTCCACCAACGACCCGGCGCAGCGCATCCAGCTCTACCGCTCCGCCATCGCCGACGACCCCGCGAACCCCTGGACCCGGCTGGAACTGGCGCGCGCCCTGCTGTCGCAGAACAATGCCGCCGACGCCCGGCAGGTGATGGCCCCGGTCACATCCTCGGCCAAGCCGACCACCGACCAGCTTCGTGCCGGCATCTATTACGCCGACAACGCCCAAGATTGGGGATTGGTCAACTCGCTGGTGGGCAAGCTGCCGCCCGCCGCCCGCACGCCGGACATGCGCACCATCGCCGTCCGTGCCGACGTCGCCAACGATGTGCGCGACGCCAAAGCGCAAGGCGGGGTCGACGGGATGGAGCGCCGGATGCTGGCGCTGGCCAGCAAGCCAGACCCGACCGGCAACCGCGGCGTCGCCTTCGCGCAGGAGCTGATCAAGGCCGGCGACAAGCGTGCGGCGCGTGAAGTGATCCGCACCGCGTTGAACGCCAGCCGCCCGCCCGCCCCGGCGCAGCGCATCGCCTATGGCGGCATGCTGATCGCCGCCGGGTATCCGAAAGATGCACAGACCGTCACCACCGGGCTTCGGCAGGATGGTCTGAGCCCGGTCGATCGGACCAACCTGGCGGGCGTTCGCGACAACGCGGCCGTGTTCTCCTCCGACCAGCTCGCCGGCCGCGGCGCCACCGCCGACGCCTATGACGAACTGGCGCCCCGCCTGGCCCGCGACCCGGAAAACCCGGACCTGAACATGGCGTTGGCCCGGCTATACGAAGCGCATCGCCAACCGGCCAAGGCCGTCGCGATCACCGACGAGCTGCTGAAGCGTAACCCGAGCAGCCTGGACGTCCGCGTCGCGGCGATCGGCGCCTGGCTTGCGAACGGCGATACAGGCCGCGCCGCCGAACTCTCCGCCAAGACGAAGGAGGAGTTCTCCGACTCGCCGCAGGCTTGGATGGCGGCGGCGCAAGTCGCCCGTATGCAGGGACATAGCGGAGAGGCGCTGTCCGCGCTTCGCACCGCGAAGGATTTGCGCGCCAAGCAGATCCAGACCACCAACAGCTCCGACGCATCCGACGTGATGCCGGAAAACTGGCTGCCGCATCGTCAATATGCGGCAAACCTGGTGGACAACGTCGCCAACGACGCGTCACCCGCGCCCCAGCTGGTCATCGCCGATGCCGAGCCGGTGACGCGTGAGTACGAACGGTACGCGCAATACCTGCCGCCAACCCCGCTCGACGAAACGCAGACGGTGAAGGTTCAGCACCCGGCAACCCTGGACGATGCGTCTCCGTTCGGCCGCACCGTGCGGCAGCCGACGACCACGCTGCCGCCGCCCGCCACCCCGATCACGGCCGCGCAGGACACGCCTTCGGACCTGGGTGCGACCAGCTTCAGCAACCCGTTCCGCTCGTCCTCCGCCCCGACCCCGAACGAGCCGGCGTCGCCGTCCTCCGATGGCATTCTCAGCCTGCGGGGCAACGCCACGCCCCGCCAGCCGGTCGATCCGCTGACGGCCGACATCGACAAGAACATCGAGCAGGTATCCGAAGACGTCGCCCCCCGTGCGGAGGGTTCGCTGGTCTTCCGTGGCCGGTCCGGTAACGATGGCACCGGTCAACTCTTCTCGCTGGAGGCACCGTTGGAGGCGAGCTTCTCGCCGAACGGGTATGGCCGGTTGAAGGTGCAGGTCACGCCGACCGCTTTGTTCTCCGGCAAGATCTCCGCCGGCAACGAAGCGATATTCGGCAGCAACCCGCTGGCGCCGAACCAGACGTTCCGTAAAAGCAAGGACCAGACGGCGGTCGGCACTGGTCTGGACGTCGGCTACGCCTACGACTTCGTGTCGGCCGATATCGGCTCCTCCCCGCTCGGTTTCCGCGAAGAGCGGCTGATCGGCGGTGTGCAGTTCACGCCGCGGATCACCAACGACATCAGCCTGCGCATCACCGGTGAGCGCCGGTCTGTCACCGACAGCTTGCTGTCCTACGCCGGCCAGCGAGACCCGCTCACTGGCAAGAACTGGGGCGGCGTGACGCGCAACCGCGGTTACGTGCAGGTGGAGGGCAATGCCGGCACGGTGAACTGGTATGCCGGTGCCGGTGGCGGCGTGCTGGTGGGTGAGGACGTGAAGTCCAACACCGAGGTCGAGGCCGGGGCAGGGTTCAGCCTACCGGTTTGGACCACGCCGACGCAGGAAGTCCGGGTTGGCACGAACCTGGTGTATTTCGGCTTCGACAAGAACCTCGGCAACTTCACGCTGGGCAATGGCGGCTACTTCAGCCCGCAGCAATTCTTCGCGGCCCTGTTCCCGGTCGACTACAAGGAACAGGTCACCCCGGATCTGAGCTACGGCGTTGGCGGATCGGTCGGCGTGCAGACCTTCCGTGCCAAGAGCCAGTTGGTGTTCCCCAACGACCCGCAGCGCCAGTCCGCGCTAGAGCAGTTGGCCAGCACCAACAGCGCCGTCGCCACCCGCTTCGGCGGGTTCAAGGACACCGGCGTGGCCGGCGGTGCCCATGCGAACGTCGACTACCGGTTGACCGACAACCTGCACATCGGTGCGAGGGCCGGGTTCGACCGGTCGGGCAACTTCACCGAGGGCACCGGCCTGGTTTATGCTCGCTACGTTTTCAACGACCCGTTGTAAGAAGGCGGCCAGAATGGACGAGTCCGAGGCCCCGCTGGGAACGCAGCAACCGGTGGTGCAATGGCGGTTGTTCCTCCGCGCCCTGGCGGAGGAAGTTGATACGCTGGCCGGCACCGGCGACCGCGACGATATGCTGCGCGGCGTCGGTCGCCGCATGTCGCGCATGATGCCGCTGCCCGCCGTTAATTCGCTGGCGTCGTTGCAGATGGAAATGAATGACGCGCTGCAGATGGTCGGCTGGGGTGAGGTGGAGCTGCACCTGTCCGAGCCGGATCGCGTGTTGCGGATCGTGCATAACAATTTCCCCCGCATCGGCTCGCTCGGCACACCGGCTGGTCAGTGGCTCAGCGCCCTGCTGGAGGGGCTGTATGACGGGTGGTTCGCCCAGCAGCCGGGGAACAAGCCGTCGCTCTCGACCCGCCGGATGGACGAAAGCGAAGCCGCTACCGTCGTGATGAGCTACGCTCGCCGTTAGCAAGTCTTGACGTTCGCAACCGGTTAGTAGACGTGCTCTATCGTAGGGCGTAAACTTCGACGGACCGGATGAATGACCGCTGACGCACCAATTGTCACGTTTAGTGGGCCTTCCCGCCTCGGCCGCCGTGCAGTCCTGGCAGGTGCTGCCGCCGGGGCGCTTCCCCTAGGGCAGGCCGCGCGGGCGGCGATGGTCAATATGTGCGTCATCGGTTCGGATGGCTGGCTATTCCCGGCCTTCGATGAGGTTCGCCGCAGCAACCTGAACCTGGTGCGAAGCACGGCCCAGATGGTGAACGAGGGCGTGGCCGCGCTGAAGGCCGCCAAGGTCGAAGTGGTGATCTCCTACACCCCGGCGAAATCCCGCATCTATCGCGAATTCCTGCCGGCGGACTTCAAATGGTCCCCCGATGCGGAGAAGCGTTACGACACGGCGTTGGCGGAATTGCGCAAGCCCGGCACGCTGGTGCCCGACCAGGCGACGATCCTGGAGGCTGCCCGCAAGAAAACGACGGACCTGCTGTTCTTCAAGGCCGATACGCATTGGACGGCGCCGGGTGCGGAGCTATCCGCCATCCTGGTAGGCGACGCCATCAAGGAAAAGCTGCATCTGCCACCCTCCGCCAAGCCCGGCATGAAGCTTGCGGCGCCGACTCCGGTCACGCAGGAGCGTAACGACCTCGCGGCGTTGTTGCCCGTCGCCGACCAGGCGAAATATCCGTATCAAACCTACATGGTCCGCAAGCCGGTGGAGGCCGCGGGCGGCGGCGGGCTGCTGGATGACGACACGGCCGACGTCGTCGTCATCGGCAACAGCTTCATGCAGCCGATCTACGCCTTCGCCAACGTCGTATCGGAGCGACTGAGCCGCCCGGTGGCGCTGCTATGGAAGGTCCATCAGTTTAGCCCGTGGTACAACATGCTGAACTTCGTCCACAGCGACGGGTTCAAAAAGGCACCGCCTAAGCTCATCATCTGGAACTTCGCCGAGGTGGATATGGAGACCCCGGCGAGCAACCCAGGCGCCTGGGGCCAGACGGCGATGTCGCCCACCGCCTTCATCACGGACCTGAAAAAGGCGCTCGGGGTTTGAGGCCAAGCCTGCAGCGCGCTCTGCCCGCGCTGTCGCCGCTGTTCGTTCTAGTCGCTGGCCCGGCCTTGGGGCAGGAGGCACTGTACGGCGCCCAGCCCCCGCCCGGTTCGGCTTTCGTCCGGTTCGTCAACACCACGGGCGCCCCGGTGGAAGTGCGCCCGGCCTTCCTGGCCAGCAGCAGCCTGGGCGTTGCCGGGCCCAGCCGCGTCAGCGCCTACGCGGTGGTGGAGAAGGTCGCTGGCCGCACCCTGCCGCTGGAGGTGCGGGAATCCGGACAGTCGGCGACGGCCGCGCTGGCGGTGGCGCCCGACAGCTTCAACACCGTGCTGGTGGAGGAGTCGGCCGGCAAATTATCGACCGTGTTGGTCAAGGATGGGGCGGAGTTCAACCAGGCCCGCGCCCGTCTGTCCTTCTACAACGCCACGCCTGGCTGCGCCGCGGCCGCCCTCGCGCTGGCGCCAGCCGGCACCGCCGTGTTCGCCGATGTTGCGGCAGGCGCGGTGAAGACCCGCAGCGTCAACCCGGTGAAGGCGATGGTTCGCGCGACCTGCACCGGGTCGGCCGCCGAAGACGTGATGCTGGACAATATGGAAGCCGGTGGCAGCTACAGCGTGTGGCTGATGGCGCCGGGCGGGAAGGCCACCACCTTCATCACCCGGGACACTACCCTGCCGTATAAGCCGTAGGCTACCGCGTCGGCGTGGGCGGCGTGGTGCCGTAGTCGTAGAAACCACGTCCCGCCTTACGCCCGACCCACCCGGCCTCGACATACTTCACCAGCAGCGGGCAGGGGCGGTATTTACTGTCCGACAGCCCCTCGTATAGCACCTGCATGATGGACAGGCAGGTATCCAACCCGATGAAATCGCCCAGTTCCAGCGGCCCCATTGGGTGATTGGCGCCCAGCTTCATCGCCGCATCGATGCTGGTGATGGTGCCAACGCCCTCATACAGCGCGTAGACCGCCTCGTTGATCATCGGCACCAGGATCCGGTTGACGATGAAGGCAGGGAAATCCTCCGCCGCGGCCGTCACCTTGTTCAGCCGGGTCGCCAGCGCCTCGATGGTCTGGAACGTCGCCTCGTCCGTGGCGATGCCGCGAATCACCTCCACCAGCTTCATCACCGGCACCGGGTTCATGAAATGCATGCCGATGAATTTGCCGGGGCGATCCGTCGCCGCCCCCAGCCGGGTAATCGAGATGGACGAGGTATTGGTCGCGACGATGCAGTCGGCGTTCAGATGCGGAACCAGCGTGCGCAGGATCGCCTTTTTGACGTCTTCCTTCTCGGTCGCCGCTTCGATCACCAGGTCGCACTCGCCGAATTTGGCGTAATCGGTGCTGGTGGTGATGCGGCCCAGCGCCTCCAACTTGGCCTCGGCCGTGATGGTGCCCTTCCCGACCTGGCGATCCATGTTCTTCGCCATGACGCCCAGCGCCTTGTCCAGCGCGTCCTGTTTGGCGTCCAGCAGGATGACGGGCAGGCCGGCAAGCGCGCAGATATGGCCGATGCCATTGCCCATCTGCCCCGCGCCAATGATCCCGACGCGGGTAACAGCGGCGACCATCAGGCCTTCTCCAACTCCGCCTTCAATTCGGGTAGGGCAGTGAACAGGTCTTGCACCAGGCCGTAATCGGCGACCTGGAAGATCGGCGCGTCCTCATCCTTGTTGATGGCGACGATGACCTTGCTGTCCTTCATGCCGGCCAGATGCTGGATCGCGCCGGAGATACCGATGGCGACATACAGGTCCGGCGCCACGATCTTGCCGGTCTGTCCCACCTGGTAGTCGTTCGGCACGAACCCGGCGTCCACGGCCGCGCGCGATGCACCCACGGCGGCGCCCAGCTTGTCGGCAATCGGGTCGATCAGCTTGAAATTGTCGCCATTCTGCATGCCACGCCCGCCGGACACGACGATACGCGCCGCCGTCAGTTCCGGCCGCTCGGACTTCGACAACTCGGCGGACACGAATTTGGACATCGTGCTTGCAGCCGTCGCTGCCACGTCCTCGATCACGGCGGAGCCGCCAGTCGCTTCCACCGGGTCGAACGAGGCAGCACGCACCGTGATGACCTTCTTCGCGTCCGATGACTTCACCGTCGCCATCGCATTGCCCGCGTAGATCGGCCGGATAAAAGTGTCGGCGTCGATCACCTCGGCAATGTCGCTGATCGGCTGCACGTCCAGCAGGGCGGCCACACGCGGCATCACGTTCTTGCCGGTCGCAGTCGATGCAGCCAGCAGGTGGTCGTGATGCCCGGCCATGGACACCAACAGATCGGCCAGCGGCTCGGCGAGCGAGTGGTCGTACACCGGGCTATCCGCCTTGTGCACCTTGGTCACCCCAGCCAATTGCGACGCGGCCGTCGCAGCGGCATCGATGCCGTGCCCGGCGACCAGCACATGCACCTCACCCAACTTCAGGGCGGCGGCCACGGCGCTACGCGAAGGCTGCTTGATCTCCGACCCTTCGAAGTCCAGCAGAACGAGAGAGGTCATCTAAATCACCTTCGCTTCGGTGCGGAGTTTGGAAACCAACTCGGCGACGGAGCCGACCTTCTTGCCAGCCTGGCGCTTCGGCGGCTCGGCCACGCTCACCAAAGTCAGCCGCGGCGTCGGGTCCACGCCCAGATCCTCCGGCTTCATCGTCTCGATCGGCTTCTTGCGCGCCTTCATGATGTTCGGCAGCGACGCATAGCGCGGCTCGTTCAGCCGCAGATCGGAGGTGACGATCGCTGGCAGTGTCAGCGCCAGTGTCTCCAACCCGCCATCGATCTCCCGCGTAACGGAAATGCCGTCGCCCGAGATCTCGATTTTTGAGGCGAAAGTGCCCTGCGGCCAGCCCAGCAGGGCGGCCAGCATCTGCCCGGTGGCGTTCATGTCGTCATCGATGGCCTGCTTGCCCAGGATCACCAATTGCGGCTGTTCCTTGTCGACCAGCGCCTTCATCAGCTTGGCGACAGCCAGCGGCTGCAATTCCACCGCCGATTCGACGAGAATGCCGCGATCAGCACCCATCGCCAAGGCGGTGCGGATGGTTTCGGCGCAGGCGGCCACACCCATGGACACCGCGATCACCTCGGTCGCGACGCCCTTCTCCTTGAGGCGCACGGCTTCTTCGATGGAGATCTCATCGAACGGGTTCATCGACATTTTCACGCCCGAGGTCTCGACCCCCGTCCCGTCCGCTTTGACGCGAACCTTGACGTTGTAGTCGACCACTCGCTTCACTGGGACGAGGATTTTCATAGACGCGCCATCGTTTCCTGGATCGGGGGGATGCTGGTGTGACGCGAGGCCAGGCGGTTGGGCAGGGCCCAGGCCGGGTCACCAGCGATTGATGCGGGAGACCTTAGAAGGCGCCAATGCGCAGTGTCAAACCGTTGGCTGCTCACAAATTGGGCGGCTGCCCTCATGATTTCAGCAGGTGAAGCAGCAGCATGAACAGCAGCAGCGTGCCGGCCTGCAACAACACGCGCCACCGCATCAGCCGGTTGGACCGCGCCGGGTCGCCGCCGCCGCGCGCCAGGCCCAATAGCCCGGCGAACAGCACGCCCAGCGTGGCAAGCATCAGGCCGATGACGAGCACGGTCAGAACGATCTTCATGGATTATGACATAGGGCCGCTCGCTCGTTTGTGCACCCCGTTCGGTGTCACGCGGTTGACATGGGCGTCCCTTGTATGGGGGAAGGCGACCATGCGTTTCCTCATCGCGGTCCTGTTGCTGCTTTGCGTCTCCAGCCACGTCGGCGCGCAGAGCGCTCCACCGGCCGCTGCGCCCCCGGCCACCACGCTCACCCCAGCCCAGGCGCAGGCCGTGTTGAACGTACTGCAGGACGACAAGGCGCGGGCCCAGTTCACCGCGGTACTGCAGGATATGGTGCGCGCCAATCCTGCCGCCGCACCAGCCAAGCCCTCCGTGGTGCCGCTGGCCGCCGATAGTGTGGGGGCGCAATTGCTGGTCGCCGGATCACACTGGGCCAGCGAATTGGCGGCCCAGTTCTCGGCCACGTCCCAGGCCATCGGCGACGTGCCGCTGCTGTGGCGCTGGGTGGAGGGCACTGCCACCGATGCCGCCGCCCGCGCCCGGGTGCTGGAAACCGGCTGGCGCCTGGTCGTGATTGCGTTGGTGGCCTGGTTGGTGGAGTGGGGGGCCCGTGCCGTGCTGCGCCGTCCCCGGCGCCTGTTGGCCGCCCGCGCCCCTGCCGACGAGCCGGTCGCCACCGACCTGCCGGACGGCCAGCAGGCCGCCCAGGCCAGTAAGCACCCCGGCTTCAGCGTCGCCTGGCGCATGCTGCGGCGGCTGCCCTTCGTGCTGATCGCCTTGATCCTGGACCTTATTCCCGTCGTGGTGTTCGCCGCCGTTGGCCACGCCATGCTCACCACGCCGCTCGGCGTCACCACCAACACGCGGCTGGTCGTGCTGGCGATCGTGGATGCCTACGTGGTCTGCCGGGTGATCATGTGCATCACCCGTAGCTTCGTCTCCCCAACCGATCACCGGCTACGCCTGATTCAATGTGACGACCAGGCGGCTGAGTTCATCGAGAACTGGGTGCGCTGGATCAGCGTCGTGGCGGTGTTCGGCTTTGCGACGGCGCAGGTCGGGTCACTGTTCGGGCTGTATCGCTCGGCCTACGACGTGCTCATCAAGCTGGTGGCGCTGGTGGTGCACGTCATGCTGGTCATCGTGGTGGTGCAGTCCCGCCACGGCGTGGCGCACCGCTTGCGGGCCCGCAAGAACAAGAAGGGCCTGCTGGCCAGCTTGCAGAACCACTTCGCCGCGAATTGGCACTTGATCGCGATCTTCTACATCGTCGCCCTGTGGCTGGTCGCCGCGGCCGAGATCCGGGACGGGTACGAACGGCTGCTGCACTTCTTCATCGTCACCGTCGCCGTCAGCATCGTCGCCCGTCTACTCGCCATCGTCCTGCTCGGCGGGTTGGACCGCAGCCTGCGCATCGGGTCCGACACGTCCAGCCGCTTCCCCGGGTTGGAGCAGCGCTTGATCTACTACTACCCGGCGCTGCGCGTGCTGGTGATCGTCGTCGTCGCCGCCACCACCTTCGTCGCATTGCTGGAGGTATGGGGTTTCGCCCCCCTTGGCTGGTTCGCGGCCGGCGCCCTGGGGGAACGGCTGCTTTCCGCGCTCGGCACCTCCGGAATCGCCGTCCTGGTCGCCGTGATGGTGTGGGAGGCCGCGAATGCCGGCGTTGAAAACAAGGTCGCCAGCCTGACCCGGGCGGCGCAGACCGCCCGCGCGGCCCGTCTGCGCACCCTGCTGCCGATGCTGCGCACGGGGTTGTTCGTGGCGATCCTCATCGTGACCGGGCTCATCGTTCTGAGCCAGATTGGTCTGAACATCGCGCCCTTGCTGGCCGGTGCTGGCGTGCTGGGCGTCGCCATCGGCTTCGGCTCCCAGAAACTGGTGCAGGATCTCATCACCGGGTTGTTCCTGTTGCTGGAAAACACCATGCAGGTTGGCGACGTGGTGACACTGGGCGGGTTGAGCGGCACGGTCGAATACCTCTCGATCCGCACCATCCGGCTGCGTGCCATCGACGGATCGGTGCACATCATCCCGTTCTCCTCCGTCACCACCGTCACCAACCAGACGCGGGATTTCGCCTACGCCGTGTTCGACCTGCCGATCGGGTTGAACGAGGAGCCGGATGCCATCAGCGACCTGCTGCGCACCGCGGCGAAAGCCATGCGGGCGGAGCCGCGGTGGGAGGACGTCATCACCTCCGACCTGGACGTGATGGGGGTCTACGCCTTCACCGACACGGCCTGGACACTGCGGGTCCGATTGCGCACCACCGCGTCCCAGCGCTGGGCGGTGAACCGGGAGTTCAATCGCCGGGTG
>NZ_LMUY01000102.1:85432-87920 GCF_009765685.1 Acidisphaera sp. L21
TCACTGCCTATAAGGTGCAAGGATGGCTGCCCCCGGGCTCCGAACGGCCGATGCCGAAGCCCGAGCCGGAGGTGCTGCCGAGGATCGAGTCGTCTGCCACCGCCCAAGCCGTTCCGGAGATCGGACTATGACCAACCCAGCCACCAGCCGCCCGTCCATCGCCAAATTGGTGGGCCGCGACGGCTTTGCCTTCGTGCACGATGCGGAGATGCGCGGCGCGCTGGAGGCGAACGGCCTGGGCGAATGGGATCGTTTCGCCGCAAGCTGGGATGATCTGGGGCTCGACACCTACATGGCCGATGGCGGCCGGTATCGCCGCCGCCGCCACGCCGTGTTCGCCGCCACGCCGCAGGGCATCGCCCGGCGTCCGCACCAGCCGCATTACCAAAGCCGCGACTACAACATGCTGAATGGCGGCATCGCCCGGTGGTTCGAGCCAGTGACCGAGGCGGTGGAGGCCATGCCCGCCTTCACCGCCATCCTACGCACCTGCCAGCGCGTGTTCGATACGCTATCGCCCGAGGTGCCGGAGTGGGAGGTCGAGGTCCATCAGTTTCGTATCGAGGCCCAACCCGGCAAGGAAGGCCGTCCCACGCCAGAGGGGATGCATCGCGACGGCGTGGATTGGGTGCTGGTGCTGCTCGTGCGGCGCGAAAATATCGCCAGCGGTGAGACGACGATCCACGATCTGGACCGCCGCATGCTCGGCTCGTTCACGCTCACCCGCCCGATGGATGCAGCCTGGGTCGATGACAGCCGCGTCTTCCACGGTGTCACGCCGGTAGAACCACGCGAGCCGGAAGCGCCTGCGTTCCGCGATGTGCTAGTGGTGACTTTCCGCCGGACTGTGGCTGCGACAGCGTAGACGACCGGCCTATTCCGCCGCCCCACGCATCACCAGCATCGCCCGGCGTAACCGGGCCAGGCCGCCGCGCACGTGGCCGTGCTCGCACATGGTGCGCCCCCGCTCCCACAACACGCGGGCATTCGGCGTCATCGACCCCTGCGCGTCCATCCGCCCGGCAAGCCCCAGGCAGTATTCCGGCGTGTCGGTGGTGACCGTCATCGGGTCATCCGTCGGATTTCCCCCGCCAAGGCAGACAAGCATTGCGGCACTCAGGACGAGTTGCTTCATCATCGTGTGGCAGCGTAACCCAGTGAGGCTTTTCCGGGGATGGGCGCAACATGACGTGATCGTCACGGCAGCGTAGCGCCAGAGGTGGGGGCAGGCAGGCTCAGTACGGCACGAAGCCCAGGCTCGGCGTCTTCCAGCATAAGGCTGCCACCATGCAGTTGTGCCACCGCCTCCACCAGCGCCAGGCCCAGGCCGGAGCCAGGGGTCTGCCGGGCGGTTTCGCCGCGAAAGAACCGTTCCGTCGCGCGGGCGCGATCGGCCGCCGGAATGCCAGGGCCGGAATCCTGCACCACCAACACGACGGACCCCTCCGGCCGCTCCGCCGACAGCCGCACGCTACCGCCGGGGGGCGAGAACTTCAGCGCATTGTCCAATAGATTGACCACGGCCTGGCCGATCAGATCTCGATCGCCGTGCACTGGCACCGTATACGGTAACTCGAAGCTCAACGTCAGGCAGCGTTCCTCGGCGGGGGCGGTATAAAGCTCGCCCAACTCCGCCAGAACCGGCGCAAGGTCGATATCCGCGAAGGCGGAGCGGCGGGTGCCGGCCTCGATCTCGGCAATGCGCAGCAGGGCGTCGAATACCGCCGTCACCCCGTCCAGATCGGTGACCGCCCGCTCCAGCGCAGCCCGCAGATGCTCGGGGCTGTTTGCGTGTTCGGCCGCATCTTCCAACCGGGCACGGGCGCGAGTGATGGGGGTGCGCAGATCGTGGGCGATGCTGTTCGACACCTCCCGCACCCCATCCATCAGCCGGCCGATGCGGTCCAGCATGTCGTTGATCGTCTCCGCCAGTCGGTCGAACTCGTCGCCCCGGCCCGTCACCCGCACCCGCCGGCCCAGATCGCCCTGCGCAATGGCGATGGCCGTGGCAGAGATGCTGGCGATCATGCGCCGGAACAGCCGCTGCATCACCAGCCCGCCCACCGAGCCCAGAAGCGCCAGCAGCACCAGCGACCAAAGCAGCGCCGATGTCAGCAACGCCCGCAGTGGCGTGCGACTCTCCACATCGCGCCCGATCAGCAGCCGGCTGCCATCCGGCAGGTCGAACCGGCGCACCCGGGCCATGCTGGTCACGCCGGCACGCGATACCATCAGGTCATACGCCGTCTCCGGCGCCGTGACGGAGGCGGGCCAGCCCGTGAGGTTGCCGGCCAGCGGGTGCATCGACTGGTCGGTCAGCAGATAGATCGCGTCGTCGTCGACGTTCTCCGCCAGGCGATCCTCGATGGTGGTTTGCAGCGCCGACAGGCCGCCGCCGGCCCATTGTTCCGATAGGCCTTGCGCATCGGCACGGATCGCCGCTTCCACCTGCCGGTCCAGCAGCCCGGCGGTCGCCCACCACAGGAAC
>NZ_LMUY01000102.1:87953-95267 GCF_009765685.1 Acidisphaera sp. L21
ATCGCCAGCCGCAGCCCGGCGGATCGCCACAGGCTGGGCCGGTCGCGCGGCGCCGTCGCGGTCACTCCGCGCGGATCATGTAGCCCGAGTTGCGGACCGTGTGCAGCAGCACCGTCGGGAAGGGCTTGTCGATCTTCTGCCGCAGGCGGCTGACATGAACGTCGATGACGTTGGTCTGCGGGTCGAAATGGTAATCCCACACACCCTCCAGCAGCATGGTGCGCGTCACCACCTGCCCGGCATGGCGCATCATGAACTCCAGCAGCCGAAACTCCCGCGGCTGTAGGTCGATCCGCTGCCCGGCGCGCCGAACGGAGCGGGACAGCAATTCCATCTCCAGGTCGCCGACGACCAACTTGGTCTGCGGACCGTCGCCTTTGCTACGCCGGGCCAGCGCTTCGACCCGGGCGAGCAATTCGGCAAAGGCAAAAGGCTTGGTCAGGTAATCGTCCCCGCCCGCCTTCAGCCCACGCACCTTCTCGTCCACCTGACCCAGTGCAGACAGGAACATCACCGGGGTGACGTTGTCCTGCGCCCGCAGCGTTTCCAGCAGCCGCAGCCCGTCGATCCCGCCCGGCAGCATCCGGTCCAGAATGATGGCGTCGAAGCTCTCGCTTGCCGCCATGAACAGCCCGTCGCGGCCGTTATCGGCGTGCTCCGCCACGTGCCCGGCCTCGCGAAGGCCCTTCAGGACGAATCCCGCGACTTCCTTATCGTCTTCGACCACCAGAATACGCATCAGCCATTACCCTCATTCGGGCGGCGACCTACCGTAACGGTCAGGTCCGAGACTTGGTTGCGCCGCTTCACTGTCAGCTTCAACGCAGTTCCCGGCGTTGTGGCGCTCACAGCTTTGATTAATTCATGTGCAGTTTCCACCGCCGCGCCATTGACGGCCGTGACGATGTCGCCAGCCGCCAGGCCGGATTTCGCCGCGGGGCCGTTGCGATCGACGCTGGCGATGATGACGCCGGTCGGCCGGGTGCGCGCCACGCCCGGTGTGGCCGGCGCATCTTGCACTGCCACGCCCAGCCAGCCGCGGTCGATATGCCCCTTCTCTCGCAGTTCGGCCACGATCTTGCGGGCGATATCGCTGGGAATGGCGAAACCGATGCCGACAGAGCCACCGGTCGGCGACACGATGGCCGTGTTCACCGCGATCACTTGGCCATCCAGATTGAACGTCGGGCCGCCGGAATTGCCCGGGTTGATCGGCGCGTCGATCTGCAGAAAATCATCGAACGGCCCGGCCCCGATATCACGCCCCCGCGCCGACACGATCCCGGCGCTGACGGAGGAGCCGAGCCCGAACGGGTTCCCCGCGGCAATGATCCAGTCCCCCACCTCGACCTTGCTGGAATCGCCCCAGGTGACGGCGGGCAGGGATGGCGCGCCATCTACCTTGATCACGGCGATGTCGGTCAGCTCGTCGGTCCCGATCACCTTGGCCGGCAGCTCCGTCCCGTCCGACAGCGACACGATGATCTTGTCGGCATGACCCACCACGTGATTGTTGGTGACGATCACCCCCGACGAGTCGATCACGAAGCCCGACCCGGCGCCCTGCACCTGGTCCCTGCGGGTGCGGAGGCGGTCGCGGAACTGCTTTTCCAACGGCGTACCCCGCAGCGCCGGCGGTAGTTGCGAGTCGCCGCCCACGTTCTCGGTGACGGCGATGTTCACCACGGAGGGCACCACCCGCTTCACCAGGGGTGACAGTGATGGCAGCGTGCCCCGCAATAAAGCCCCGCCGCTCTGGGCGTTGGACACGTTGCAGCCCGACACCATCATGGCGGCGGCCAAAACCAGAGGGCGAATCATCGGGCGGAATCCGGGGCGACAATGGGGCATGATGCGATGGTGGCGTTTCGTGCGTCCTGCGACAAGGATGCCGCGATCCCATAGTCACAGGTTTGCGTCGCCGCCCTGCATTTGGCAGGTGTAGAGGTTGCGCCGCGTCGCGGGGCTTAAACTTTGGTCAGGTGGGACGCGAAGACCGATGGGGAGCCAGTTCGATCTGACAGGCCAAGGATTGCTCCAGCTCGAGGAACTGGCGCTCGCCTTCGTGCTGTCCGCCCTGGTTGGGCTGGAGCGGGAATTCCGGCAGAAAAGCGCCGGCCTGCGCACCTATACTCTGGTGGGCGTCTCGGCCGCTTTGTTCATGCTGATCTCGAAATACGGTTTCATGGATGTGCTTGTGGCCGGTCGCGTCGTGGTCGATCCGTCCCGGGTCGCGGCCCAAATCGTCTCCGGGATCGGCTTCATCGGCGGCGGCGTGATTTTCATGCGGCGCGATGTGGTGCGGGGATTGACCACCGCGGCCTCCGTCTGGCTGACGGCGGCGTTGGGCATGGCGTGCGGCGCCGGGCTGCCGATCCTGGCGCTGGCGACGACGCTCGGCCACTTCATCATCATGTTCGTCTTTCCCAAGCTCGCCCGCTTCATCCCGCAGGAGCGCCGGACGGCCACCCAGTTGCGCATTTCCTACCGCGAGGGGATCGGCCTGCTGCGCACGATCCTGATCACCTGCACCCAATTGCGCTTCGCCATCGACCAGGTGGACGTCGAGAAGAACAGCCAGGAGGCCGCGCAGGACCAGGCCGATTGGGAAGGCACCGAGATGGAGGCGGCGCGCCGCGGCACCGTGGTGCTGACCATGCGCGTGCGGGGCAAACGCCCGATTTCTCACCTTATCGCCAGCCTGTCCGAAATCGACGGCATCGTCGGGGTCGCCAACGTGGACGAAGCGGGCCAATTGGAATAGCGCATGTCCGAAATCGACCTGGCGGACCTCGATGCGTTCGTTGCCGTGGCGCGGACCCGCGGGTTCCGCAGTGCTGCGGCATTGCGCGGTGTCTCCGCCTCGTCGTTGAGCGAGGCATTGCGGCGGCTGGAGGCGCGGCTGGGGGTTCGCCTGCTGAACCGCACCACCCGCAGCGTGACGCCGACCGACGCGGGTGAGGCGTTGCTGGCCCGCCTATCCCCCGCCTTGGGGGAGGTGGCCGCCGCGCTGGAGGAAGCCGCGCAAACCCCCGACCGTGTGACCGGCACGTTGCGGCTGAACGTGCCGATCGTGGTGGCCAAGCTGGTGCTGCCGCCACTGCTCGGGCCGTTTCTGCACGCCCACCCCGGTGTGAGCCTGGAAATCCGCGCGGAGGACAATTTCATCGATGTTCTGGCTGCCGGGTTCGACGCCGGGGTGCGCTATGACGAGCGGCTGGAGCGCGACATGATCGCCGTGCCGCTCGGTCCGCGGCGCCAGCGCTACGCAACCGGGGCATCCCCCGCCTACCTCGCTGCGCACGGGCGGCCGTTGCATCCCCGCGATGTGCTCGCCCATGCCTGCATCCGCCATCGCTTCGCGAGCGGCATCACCGCGCCCTGGGAGTTCGAGCGAGACGGCCAGGTGCTGACCGTGACACCAATCGGCAAGCTGGTGGTCAGCACGATGGAACTCGGCATCAGCGCCGCGGAGCAGGGGGTCGGCCTGGTGAGCACGTTCGAGGCCGCATTGCGCCCATCCTTCGAGGCCGGGCTGTTGGTGCCGGTGCTGGAGGATTGGTGGGTCGAGTTTTCGGGCCCGTTTCTCTACTACGCCAGCCGCCGCCACATGCCGGCGCCGCTGCGCGCCTTCGTGGATTTTCTGCGCCAGCAGCCCCCCGACTAGGCGTCCGAGGTTACCCTGCAATAGCCGGGGCTGCCCGTATTGCACGCTGTTTGGACATCGATCTGTCATCGGTATGTTACGGTTTCCTTCACGACGAACCGTTAATCCTCATCGCCAAACGGTCCCAGGCCCTGTGGTGCGGTTATGATGCAGCGTTGTTCCATCCCGACTTACGATCTTCACCTGTTGTTGGTGCCGCATTGCATCCGTGCACCTGCGCCGTCGCCCGTCTCGCCCGGCAAGGTGAAACGCCGTGCATCCAGGACCATCGTGCCAGCGCCCAAGCAACCCGGTGCTCAGAAGACGTCGAGCCGACGGCTGAAGGGTTGAACACCGGCTTACCGGCCGTGACCCAGCCAGCCTGAGCGCCGGATCGGCAGGCAGGACTGTGATGTGCTTGTCATCGACTGGGCTTGCCCCGTCGATTTCATGCTGATGTCGACGGCATCGCGTGGGCAGCGCATGAGCCCCGGCCTAGCTGCCTAGCCGGCTTGTGCCTGCACCAGGCCTCACCAAGGTAGATCCTGGTTCTGGTAGTTGACGAACGCGATGCCGCCGCGTCCCCAACGTTGTTCCAGCACATCCGCGAGCCGCGGAATGCTTTGCTCGATCGACAGCGTCGCCTCGGCACCGCCCATATCGGTTCGCACCCAGCCAGGGTCGGCCGCGATATAGGTGCGGCCTTCGCTGGCCCGACGGATCGACAGGCTGCGCAGACCCATGCCCAGCGCCGCCTTGCTCATGCGATACGGCTCCCATCCAGCACGGTCATTGCCGGCGATGCTGCCCAGGCTGGACGACATCGCAACCACCATGCCATCCCGCGGCACCAGATCGGCGAACCGGTCGATGAACCGCAGCGGCGCCAGCGCATTGGTCAGCATCACCTGCGTAAAATGCGCCGGGTCGATCTCCCCGATCGGCAGCTTGTCCCCACCAATGGCGGCGCTGACGAACAACAAATCGATCTGGCGCCCCGTCATCGTTTGGCGAAACGCATCGACCGCGGCCCAGTCGGTGGTGTCGACTGCATGCAGTTCCAAACCCGTATTCGCCAGCGCCGCCGTGTCGCGCACCGTGGCGATCACGTGCCAGCCACGGGCCAGATGCTCCTCGGCCAAGGCGCGGCCCAAACCGCGGGATGCCCCAACGATCAGCATGGTCTTCATCGCTCTCTCCATCTTTTGGCACGGTGTGGTTGACGGCGCGGCGCTCTGGCCCTCATATCCGCCGCCGTGACGATCACACTCACCCTTACCGGGCTCTATTACGCACCGCTTCCATAGCGGCGGGGTGGCTTGTCATCTTTCAACCGCTGCATCGCAAGCGGTTGCACCAAGTTGGACGCCGCTGGCCTCGTGGCAATCCAGAGGTTAGACCGTGCGCAACGACATGGATACTGCAGCCCGACCACCGATCGGGACCGAATCTGAGGTTTCGATCGGGATCGAAGCTGAGGTTTCGATCGGGATCGAATCTGAGGTTTCGATCGGCATAATCGGCTTCGGCGCATTCGGGCGGTTGATCGCCCAGCATCTGCACCCGTACGCACGCCTGATCGCATACGACCTGGCGCCCGCCCCCGGAGACTGGCACGGCGCCACGCCCGGTAGCCTGGAAGAGGCCGCTGCGTGCTCGATCGTGATCTTGGCGGTGCCCGTGTCCACATTGCAGGCTACGGTCGAGGCGATTGGGCCGCTCCTGCATCCCGGCACGCTGGTATTGGATGTCGGATCGGTCAAAGTCATCCCCGCCGACATCATGCGCCGTTGCCTACCCGGCCATGTGGATATCGTGGCGACCCACCCGCTGTTTGGTCCGCAAAGCGCTCGCAATGGCATCGAGGGCCTGAAGATCGCCATCTGCCCGATCCGCGGCAAACGTGTCTGGCGCATCGCCGCGTTTGCACGCCGGGTGCTGGGCCTGCAAGTCATCCTGACCACGCCCGAAGCCCATGACCAGGAGGCCGCGATGGTCCAAGGCCTCACCCACTTGATCGCCAAAGTTCTGGTGCAGATGGAGCCGCTGCCGACGCGGATGACCACCCGCAGCTTCGAATTGCTGATGCAGGGCGTCGACATGGTGCGCAACGACGCACCGGAAGTGTTCCAGGCGATCGAGGGCTCGAACCCCTATTCGCGCCAGGTGCGCCGACGCTTCTTCGACCTGGCCTCCACACTGGATGCCCAATTGGAACACGGGCTGGCTGGACTCACCCCGGCGCTTCCGGCCAGTCGTGCCGTGGATAGCGCCCCCGCATGTCACGACGGACATCCATCCATGCCCCTGTCCAAAACCCGCTGAGGTCGCCCGTAATCGCCACCGGACGCCCGGCGGGCGATAGCAGTGCGAACTGCAACGGCACCCGGCCACCCGCCAGCAACGGCGTGGTGCGCTGGCCGTAGAACGCCTGCGCCCGGGCCGACGCCAGCGGCACCGGTGGCAGATAGTCGATCGCCGCCCGGCCGCCGGGTAGCGGCAGATGGGTCGGCAAATCCCGATCCAACCGGCTCGCATGGTCCCAGCCCAGCAGCCCGCGCAGCAATGCGTGCAAATCCAGCTTGGCGGCGTCGGCCAGTTTCATCGTGCCCAGCAGATGTGGCGCCAGCCATTCCCGCACGCTGGCCGTCAGCGATGCGTCGGACAGGTCGGGCACTGCCGGGTCGATTCCGCGCAGCAGGGCGGCGCGGGCCTGAAGCTGCCGTGCAGAGTCGGTCCAATCCAGCACCTCCAGCTTGCGCCCGGCTGCATCGGCCAGGATCAGCGCCGTTTCCTGCGGATCGGCCGGTATCGTCTTGTCCTCCAGCACCAGCGCGCCCAACCGGCGGCGGCGTCGCGACAGCACCGTGCCGGAGACGGAGTCGAACCCACTCTCCACCGTCTCGGTAATCCGCTCCGCCGGCAGGTCCGCGATATCCAGCGGCGCCGCCAACCGAATGCGCGCGGAAGCGCCCAATTCCAGCGCCCCGATCGCCAGCAGCGATGCCTTGGCCAGTGGGTCACCGGGCGGCAGTTTCGCGCCGCCGCCGCCCGACAGCCGAAACGACCCGATCTCCCCGCGCCGCTGCGCGATTCGGTCGGGGAAGGCCGCAGCTAGCAGTGGCGCCGGGTCGCCGGAGGCCGGCGCCGTGGTGCGAAGCCGGCGGCGATACTGCGCGGCGGCCTGTTTGATGCGGGACAGCGCGCCCCGATCGGCATCCCGTCGCCCCGCCAGTGCCTCCAGCCGCAGCGTCACATCCGCCGGTGCATCGCGCTCGCGCATCGGGTCGCGTTCTTCCAGCAGCGCGGCCAAATCGGCCGCCAGGGATTGTGTCGTGGCCGACTTGGCCGCCAGCATCATCGCTGCCAGGCGCGGATGCGCACCCAAATCCGCCATGCGCCGGCCCAGCGGCGTGATGGCGTCACCCTTCATCGCGCCCAGATCGGCCAGCAACGTGCGCGCGGCGGCCAATGGGCCGGCAGCCGGTGGGTCGGGGAACGGTAGCGCCTCGGGCGGGGTGCCCCAGGACAGGCAATCCAGCACCAGCCCGCTCAACTCTGCCTCCATGATCTCCGGCCGGTCGAACGGGGCCAGGCCGCGATGCGCTGCCTCCGTCCACAGGCGGACCGCCACGCCCGGCGCCTCCCGCCCCGCGCGGCCGGCGCGC
>NZ_LMUY01000103.1:0-35897 GCF_009765685.1 Acidisphaera sp. L21
GCCCCGTCGGCGCTCGCCGGTGGGCCGCGCCCGATGCCCGGCCAGGGCATGCCCGGTCGTGCGCCGGCCGGTCCCGAGCGTCGGACCCTCGTGGTCGGCCGCGGCATCAGCGTGCAGGGCACCGTTCAGGACGCCGAGCGCCTGGTCGTTGAGGGCACGGTCGAGGCCAGCATGATCCATGCGACCGAACTCTCCATCTCGCCCGGCGGGATGTTTAAGGGCGAGGTCGAGGTTGAGGACGCAGAGGTCGCCGGCACGATCGACGGCACCCTCACCGCCCGCGGCAACCTGGTCGTCCGCGCCACGGGCCGCGTGCTGGGCACCGCCCGTTGCCGCCGCCTGCAGGTCGAGGATGGCGGCCACATCACCGGGCGCATGGAAATGCTGTCCGGCGAGGGCACGACACCGCCGGCCCGCGTGGTTGAACCTGCCGCCTGACGCCGAACCCGATGGCAGCTCGGTCGCCCGCGTGCGGGCGGCCCTGCTTGCCGCCGGACACGACGACACGATCATCGCGTTTCCATCAGGGACCCGCAGTGCCGCCGACGCGGCTGCGGCTATCGGCTGCGCGGTGGCGCAGATCGCCAAGTCTATCGTCTTCCGCGCTGGCGACCAGGCCGTCATCATGGTCCTGTCCGGCGCCGCCCGGGTTGATGCCGGCAAGGCCGCTGCGGCGGTTGGTCAAGCCCTATCGAAGGCCACTGCAAATTTCGTCCGGTCCGCGACCGGCTTCGCTATCGGCGGCGTGTCGCCCGTGGGCCATACCGCGCCCTGTCTAATGGTCCTTGACGAGTCGCTGCGCGCCATCGACCCAATCTGGGCGGCAGCCGGGTCACCCCGACACGTTTTCAGGACCTCCGCAATGAGGCTCAGCCGCCTGACCGGGGCGGCCTTCGCCGACATCGCTGAGGAGCCTGTCTAGGGGATAACGCGCCCATGGGCAGGACGGCCGTATGGCCCCGGCGGTGGACAGGTACAATCATACCCAACCGGCTTTGGCACCCCCATCGGACAAACCACGCGTCGCGTTCCATAGGGCGTGCGCAGGAACGCGTCGCATTGGCCGCCCGGCGGCGGCGGGCGATGCGGGTAGCCGTACCCATACGCCGGCGGCGGCGGCGCATAGTACTGGGCCTGGGCCTGCCCTGCGGCCAGGCCGATGAACGCGGCGCCCACGAGAATTGTCCGGAAATTCAACGCCATTCCTCCTTGGTTTTCCATCACGACCATGGTCCTGACGTGACTAACCCAGCATCGGGGTCGCAGGTTCCAGGCACGCCGCCGTGAAAGCAGCGAAGGCGCGCGCCCGGTGGCTGCTGGCGTGCTTGGCCGCCGGGTCCATCTCACCGTAGCTCTGCAGGCTGCCGAATGGCACGAACATCGGGTCGTAGCCGAAGCCCAACGCACCACGCGGCGGCCAGCAGATCTGCCCATCTGCCCGGCCCAGGAACGTGGCTGTGCGCCCGTCCGGCCACGCCAATGACAACGCACAGATGAACCAGGCCCGGCCGCCACCCGACTCGTCCTGCACCCGCTGCATCGCCGCAGCGAAATCCTTGTCCGGCCCAGCCCAACGCGCCGACAGTACGCCGGGTGACCCAGCCAGCGCAGCAACGCAAAAACCAGAATCATCCGCTAGCGCCGGAATGCCGGTCGCCATGGCCGCCGCCCGCGCCTTCAACGCGGCATTGCCGGCGAAATCCGGCTCAGTCTCGTCCGGCTCCGGCAGGCCCAACGCTCCCGCGGATACGACAGTCACCCCAAACGGGGTCATTAACGGCTCCAACTCACGCAGCTTGCCGGCATTGTGGCTGGCCAGAACGATTCGGTCGCCCGCCCGCAATCTCATGCTAGTGCTTGCAACTGCATGGCGTACAGCTGCCCAGTGCCAAGCCGGGCTAGCCGCATCAGGTCGGCGAAGTCGGCGTCGCTGAACGGCGATCGCTCCGCAGTGCCCTGGATCTCAACGATCCCGCCTTCTGTCAGCACGAAATTGGCGTCGGCATCGGCGGCCGAGTCCTCGGCATAGTCCAGGTCCAGCAACGCCGCGCCCTCAACCAGCCCGCACGATACGGCGGCAACTTGCCCCAGCAATGGGGAACGCGCGATGACCCGGTTCGCCTCCAGCTTCCGCAGGGCCAGCGCCATTGCCACCCAAGCCCCTGTGATTGCTGCACATCGCGTGCCGCCATCGGCGTTCAGCACATCGCAATCCAGCGTTATCGTCATCTCGCCCAGCGCCTTGCGATCCACCACGGCGCGCAGCGACCGCCCGATCAGCCGCTGGATCTCCTGCGTACGACCGGATTGCTTGCCCCTCGCCGCCTCCCGCTCGCCCCGGCGATGCGTGGCGCGCGGCAACATGCCATACTCCGCCGTCACCCAACCCTCCGCCTTGCCGCGCAGGAAGGGCGGCACGCGCCCCTCCACGCTGGCAGCACACAGCACCTCGGTATTGCCCACCCGGATCAGGCACGAGCCCTCCGCATGGCGGGCGAACCCGGTGGTGAACGTGACGTCGCGCAGCGCCTCGGGGGCGCGGCCGGATTGGCGCATTGCGAACTCTCCTCGGGAATAGGCTCGTGGCTTAGGAGAGCCGAGCCGCCCACGCCAGCCCCTTGCGCGACTGGCGTTTGACCCGGCCCCCCACACTACCTAGCTTGACGAACAGATGATCGACCGATCGTTCCTACCCCCGCGCACCCACATTCCGCACGACCTGGACTCGCGAAGCGCCGCCGTCCTGCGGGAGATCGTCGAGCAATTCGTCGAAACTGGCGAGCCGGTTGGCAGCCGCACCATCTCCCGCCGCCTTCCCATACCGCTGTCGCCGGCCACGATCCGCAGCGTCATGGCCGATTTGACCGACGCCGGACTGCTGTTCGCTCCGCATACGTCCGCCGGCCGCCTGCCCACCGATCGCGGGCTGCGCCTGTTCGTGGATGGGCTGCTGCAATTCGGCGACCTCAGCGAAGACGAGCGTGATCAAATTGGCCGTGCTTTGGAGGCCCGGGGCCGCTCCCTGCAAGACACGCTAACCGACGCCTCCTCCATGCTATCCGGCCTGTCCGCAGCCGCCGGGTTGGTGCTGGCGCCCAAAAGCGAGGGCGCAGTTCGCCATATCGAATTCGTCCCGCTAGGCCCGGGTCGTGCCCTGGTGATCCTGGTTGGCGCGGACGGCCAGGTGGAAAATCGCGTCATCGAGATCCCACCCGGCCTGCCGCCCTCGTCGCTCACCCAGGCGGCCAACTACCTTAACGCTCGCCTATCTGGCCGCTCGCTGGCGGAACTGCGCAACATCGTTGGCGCGGAAATGGCCGCCAACCGCAGCCAGCTCGACGAACTCTCCGCCTCCGTGGTGGAGGCCGGGCTGGCCACCTGGGCCGCACCCAACGGTGGGTTCGGTGGCAGCCTGATCGTGCGCGGCCAGGGCCGGCTGCTGGCCGACGTGACCCAGATCGAGCGGATCAGCGCCATCCAGGTGCTATTCGACCGGCTTGAGACGCAGGACACCATGCTGCGCCTGCTGGAACTGGCCGAACAATCGGACGGAGTGCGCATCTTCATCGGTGCCGAAAGCGGGCTGTTCGGCGCCGCTGGGATCTCGATGGTGGTCGCCCCGGCGCGCAACGAGGCCGACAAGATCGTCGGCGCCATCGGCGTCATCGGACCGACGCGGATCAATTATGGGCGGATTATTCCGGTCGTGGACTACACTGCGCGCGTTATCGGCCGCTTACTCGGATAGGAACGCCTTGTTACCCACCTTCCGCCGTCCTAATTCTGCGCGCATGAGCACAACCGACATGCACCAGCAGCAGGTCCCGCCGGAGCAGGCGGGCCCCGCAGCAGAACCCGGCGCGGACACCCCCGACCAGTTGATGGCCGCCGCGACCGCCCGTATCGCCGAACTGGAAGCGGAGTCGCAGGATTTCCGCGACAAGTGGATGCGATCGGAGGCGGAGATGGCCAACGTTCGCACCCGCGCCAAGCGCGATGCGGACGATGCCCGCCAGTTCGCAGTGCAAAAATTTGCACGCGATGTGGTGGAGGCCGCCGACAATCTGCGCCGCGGCCTGGACCAACTCCCCGCGGCCCAGCCCGGCGAGCCCGAGATCGTGGGCAAGCTGCGCGATGGGTTCGAGGGGGTAGAGCGATCCTTCCTCTCGCTGCTGGAGCGTAACGGCATCGCCAAGGTCGACGCGGTCGGCAAGCCATTCGACGCCAATCTGCACCAGGCGATGGCCGAACAGCCCTCCACCGAATATCCGCCCGGCACCGTCATGCAGGCCTGGACCGCCGGCTGGACCCTGAACGGCCGGCTGCTGCGGCCTGCCATGGTCGTCGTCGCCAAGGCCAGCGACTCGACACCCACGTAACGCACCTACCCCCCTCCCACGGCGGGAGGGGCCGCTGCCCCCCCAAAAAGCGAGACGCGTGGCAGATTACGGAAAGAGATCGGGTGAAAATCCGGCCTCCCCACTTGCTTCCCCCCACCCGGCTCAATACATCCGCCGAGCGACAAAAACCCCAAAGGGTCCCCCGCGGTGCTTCGGGCCGCCCCGGACCGCTGAATATGGAGTCTTATATGAGCAAGGTCATCGGCATCGACCTGGGCACGACCAACTCGTGCGTCGCGATCATGGAGGGCAAGGATGTCCGCGTGATCGAGAACAGCGAAGGTGCCCGCACTACTCCGTCCATGGTCGCCTTCAGCGACAGTGGCGAACGACTGGTCGGCCAGAGCGCCAAGCGCCAGGCCGTCACCAATCCCACCAACACCCTGTTTGCCGTCAAGCGCCTGATCGGTCGTCGGTTCGACGATCCGTTGGTCTCGAAGGACAAGGACATGGTGCCGTTCCAGATCGTCAAGGGCGATAGCGGCGACGCCTGGGTCGAGGCACGTGGCGAGAAATATGCGCCGGGTCAGATCAGCGCCTTCATCCTCGGCAAGATGAAGGAGACGGCGGAAGCCTACCTCGGCGAGAAGGTCGACCAGGCCGTCATCACCGTCCCCGCCTACTTCAACGACGCCCAGCGCCAAGCCACCAAGGACGCCGGCCGCATTGCCGGGCTGGAGGTGCTGCGCATCATTAACGAGCCGACGGCGGCAGCGCTCGCTTACGGCATGGACAAGAAGAACCACGGCACGATCGTGGTCTACGACCTTGGCGGCGGCACATTCGACATCTCCGTCCTGGAGATTGGCGACGGCGTGTTCGAGGTGAAGTCCACCAATGGCGACACCTTCCTCGGTGGTGAGGATTTCGACGGCCGCGTCATCGACTACCTGGCCGACGAGTTCAAGAAGGACCAGGGCATCAACCTGCGCAGCGATAAGCTCGCCCTGCAGCGCCTGAAGGAAGCCGCCGAAAAGGCCAAGATCGAGCTATCTTCGTCCAAGGAAACGGAGATCAACCTGCCGTTCATCACCGCCGACGCCTCCGGGCCGAAGCACCTGGTGATGAAGCTGACCCGCGCTAAGCTCGAGAGCCTGGTCGAAGACCTCATTCAGCGGACGCTTGGCCCATGCAAGGCTGCATTAAAGGACGCTGGCGTCACGGCGGCCGAGATCGACGACGTGATCCTGGTCGGCGGCATGACCCGCATGCCCAAGGTCATCGATGCGGTGAAGCAGTTTTTCGGCAAGGAGCCTGCCCGTAACGTGAACCCGGACGAAGTCGTCGCCATCGGCGCCGCGGTCCAGGGCGCGGTGCTGAAGGGTGACGTGAAGGACGTGCTGCTGCTGGACGTGACCCCGCTGTCGCTGGGCATCGAAACGCTGGGCGGCGTGTTCACGCGCCTGATCGACCGCAACACCACGATCCCGACCAAGAAGAGCCAGACCTTCTCGACCGCCGACGACAACCAGAATGCGGTGACGATCAAGGTGAGCCAGGGCGAGCGTGAAATGGCGGCCGACAACAAGTCGCTCGGCCAGTTCGACCTGCAGGGCATCCCACCCGCCCCGCGCGGCGTGCCCCAGATCGAGGTCACGTTCGACATCGACGCCAACGGAATCGTTTCCGTTCAGGCCAAGGACAAGGCGACCGGCAAGGAGCAGCAGATCCGCATCCAGGCCAGCGGTGGTTTGTCCGAGGCCGACATCCAGCAGATGGTGCGCGAGGCCGAGGCCAATGCCGATGCCGACAAGGCCCGGCGTGAGCAGGTCGAGACCCGCAACCAGTTGGAATCGACGGTTCATTCGGTTGAGAAGAACCTCAGTGAATATGGCGACAAGCTTCCCCCGGCCGATAAGGGTGAGGCTGAGTCGGCTGTTGCAGCCGCGAAGACTGCTCTCGAAGGCACGGATACGGCAGCGTTGAAGGCCGCGTCCGAGCGTCTGACCCAGGCAGCGATGAAGATCGGCGAGGCCGTCTACAAGGCCCAATCCGAAGCCTCCAACGCTGCGGCCCCGGAAGCAGCCGCCGAGAAGGGTACCGAAAACGTGGTCGACGCCGAGTTTGAGGAAGTTGACGACCGCAAGAAGAAGTCCGCCTAAGCCGCATGGAGGGGATGGAGCGATCCATCCCCTCACCTGCGATTCTAAATCCGATCTGATATTGGGGGATCGGGGCCATCGGGCCCCGGCGGGCTCGAGGGAGACAGCCCCTCGCCGACCTTCTGGGGACTGATTTTGGCCAAGCACGATTACTACGCCCTGTTGGAAGCCAACAAGGATGCCTCGCCCGAGGATCTAAAGAAGGCCTATCGCAAGCAGGCGATGAAGTTCCACCCGGACCGCAACCCGGGCGACAAGGCTGCGGAAGCCAAGTTCAAAGAAGTGAACGAGGCGTATGACGTGCTGCGCGACGAGCAAAAGCGCGCTGCCTACGATCGCTACGGCCATGCTGCGTTCGAGAATGGCGGCGGCAGCGCTGCTGGCGGCTTCGGCTTCCAGGAAGGCGGCTTAGGCGACATTTTCGACCAGATGTTCGGCGAGTTCATGGGCGGTCGCCGTGGTGCCGGTGGCGCCCGGACCCGCGCCGGCTCCGATCTGCGCGCCCAGGTTGAAATCGGGCTGGAGGAAGCGTTCTCCGGCACCAAGGTCGATCTTCGTGTTCCCACCCGCGTGGCTTGCGACGCCTGCGCCGGCACTGGCTCGGCCAACAAGCAAGCGGAGCGCGAGAATTGTTCCACCTGTGGCGGCTCCGGCAAGGTCCGCGCCCAGCAGGGCTTCTTCCTGGTTGAGCGGAGTTGTCCCACTTGCGGCGGCATGGGCCGCGTCGTCCGTAATCCATGCCGGGTCTGCAGCGGTGCCGGTACCGTGCCACGCGAGCGCACCCTCTCCGTCGCCATACCCGCAGGTGTCGAGGACGGCGTGCGCATCCGCCTGCAGGGCGAAGGTGAGGCTGGGGCGGCGAACGCGCCAGCCGGCGATCTGTACGTTCATGTCGCCATTCGTCCACACGATATTTTCCAGCGCGATGGCGCCAACGTATACTGCCGGGTTCCCCTGCGCATGACGCAGGCGGCGCTGGGCGGCGACGTGGAGGTCCCCGTTATCGACGGCACCAGGGCGAAGGTGAAGATCAACGCCGGCACCCAAAGTGGCGACCAGTTCCGCCTTCGCGGCAAGGGCTTCTCCGTCCTACGCAGTGCGGCCCGCGGCGACATGTATGTTCAGGTTGCCGTCGAAACGCCGCTGTCGCTGACAAAGCGTCAGCGCGAGTTGCTGGAGGAATTCGAGGCCGAGGCAACGCGCCACAACAAGAATGGCAGCCCGGAGAGCGAAGGCTTCTTCGCCAAGGTGTCGGCGTTCTTCGAGGGTCGTAGCTAGATAGGAACCTCGCCCGGCCTCGCGCGTAATATCCGCCGACCCTGTCGCCATCCCCCTTGGCCTGGCGGGGCCGAGTGCCGGCGGTGCGGACGCGGCCTGGTCCCCTGGGCTGGATGGCCGTACCGCCGGGCACCAATCTCGGAGGACAACATGGCAACAATCGCAGACCCTCGTAACACCACCGGTCGGTTGATCTCGGCCGCAGACGTGCAGGGCGCCGCTGTCTACGATAAAGTAGGCGAGAAGCTCGGCACGATAGAGACGGTGATGATCGATAAAGCCAGCGGCCGCATCGCCTACGCGGTGATGAGCTTCGGCGGCTTTCTCGGCATCGGCGACCGACATCACCCGCTGCCCTGGCAAACGCTCCGCTACGACCCCGATCTCGGCGGCTACGTCGTGGATCTGGATCGGGATCGCTTGGAAGGCGCCCCGGCCTACGACGAAGCCACGCGGACGGCGTTGGAGGACGAGATGTTCGGTCGGCGGGTGCACGACTATTACGGTGTTGAGCCGTTCTGGAGTGCTGTTATCTAGGCGTCGTGGAACCACGAATCGTCATAGCCGGCATCTCCGGCCGCATGGGTCGCCTCCTCCGTGAGGAGGTGGCCAATGCCAAACTTCCCCTCACCGGCGGATCGTCCCGCGGCGGCCCGTCATTGGCCGAGTTGGCGCCATCTGCCGATGTGGTGATCGACTTCACCAACGCAGGCACCGCAGCCTCTCATGCTGCAACCCTGGCCTCGGCCGGCGTCGCTTGGATACTTGGCACGTCTGGCCTGTCCGCAGCGGACGAGGCCGCAGTCCGCGTCGCGGCGGAAAAGATTCCAGTGGTTTACGCCCCTAATTTTGCACCTGGCGTCATCCTCGTCCTCGCCATTGCCGAGAGGATGGCCGCGGCCCTCCCGGCTGACCGTTACGATGCGGAGATCGTGGAGATGCATCACCGTCAGAAGGTCGACGCGCCCTCCGGCACCGCCGTGGGGTTGGGTCGCGCCGTCGCCAAAGGCCGCGGCGTGGATCTGGCGCAGGTGATGGAGAGCGGACGCGACGGCCACACCGGTCCACGCAAGCCCGGCGCCATCGGGTTCGCGGCGCTGCGAGGCGGCCAGGTCGTTGGCGAGCACACATTGCTGTTTGCCGGCGGCGACGAGCATATCGCGCTCACCCATCGTGCCTTCGATCGCCGCGCCTTCGCAGTGGGTGCCGTCCAGGCCGCCAGATGGGTCGCTGGGCGCGCACCTGGCCTCTACGACATGCGGGACGTGCTGGGGATCTAGGCGGTCAGGAATCGCAGCGACTGGTTCTCGAACACACCGCAGGTCAAAACGCCGCCAGCAACCGCTCCGGTATCAAGCCCCACCCGCTGCCCGAGACAATCCGGCCACTTGCGCGGCGTATGTCCGTGCACGACCGCCATGCCCGGCGCGTCCGGCAGGATCGGCCCGGTGTGGCTCAAAAAATCTTCCCGGATCCAGAGCAGATCCTCCTCCGACTGCTGCGACAACATTATCCCGGGCCGCAATCCGGCATGAACGAACACGTATCCGTCCACCCGATGATGCAGGGCCAGCCCGCGCAGGAACGGTAGTTCAGCCGACAAAGCCGCACGCCACTCCTCCACGGACTGGTATCCGCTGCTGCCCCAGCTTTTTAACGCCGCATCGCCCCCGTTGCGCAGCCAATGCGCACCGACGTCGCTACCGTGTTCAAGCGCATCCAACAGCATCTGCTCGTGATTGCCGCGCAGGCAAACCATCGGCACGCCAAGCAGCGCCGGGCCGGCCGCAAGCCGCCGCACCACATCCGCGGAGTTCGGCCCACGGTCTACATAATCACCCAAATGCAGCAGCAACGGCCGCTCTACCGGTGATTCCTGCAGATCCTCCGCAATTTGCTCGTGCAACGCCCACAGCCGATCCGCACACCCGTGCACGTCACCGATCGCGTAGACCCGGCATCCCGGCGACAGCCAGCCCGGCGCCCTTCGACTTAACCATGCTGCAACCATTTCCCGGGCAGTGTAGCCACGGACGCTTGGGGCGACGACAGGCAAATGTGGGCATCAGGAGACACTCGGTTTCAAGGCATACCAGGCCGGATCACCCTGGCTGCAGCCAACCCGATCGCCAATCCGTTACAGCACGCGCTGGACCTCGGCCTTGACTGGGCGGCGCGCACGAAGCGCCCGGTCTCGATCCTCGTCCTCCACCTCTCCCGCCTGCACTCACCCGGGCCGCGTCCGCATCACCGCCGCATCGCTAGCGCCCTGCTGGACGGCGCGATCCAGACCCATGGCGGGCAACTGTTCAGCTGCAGCAATGGCGACTTCGTCCTGCTCAGCGACCCCGCAACCGGCGCCGCGCTGGTGCCGACCCTGTCCCACCTCTTCCGCCCCGAGGCCCCCGGTGTCGATCGCCTGATTACCCTATGGTCGCTGCCTACCGACGGTGACGCCGCCCGCACCCATCTGGCCACGATGGCCACCACTGCCTCAGTGCTGGAAGACCTGCCGGTGCCAATCGGCGCCATCGCCGCCGCTGAAATGGTGCTCGCTTCCGCCCCAGTCGAGGAACTGGTCCGCCGGCAGACTGCCGTTCGCATCACCGGCCGCGGCATGGATCGCATCTACCAGGAACTGAGCGTTTCCCTTGCGGCCCTGGAGGCCCGTAACGGTGCCCCGCTGCCCGTGATCGCCGACCCGTTCCTGTTCCGGCACCTCGCCGCCCGTCTGGACGAGCGAGTGCTGCAGGCCGCCACGGGCGTAGACATGCCTGGCACGGCGGCGCTGCACCTGAACCTGACCGTGACAGGCATCCTCTCCAACGCATTCACCGACTTCACTGCCAGTTGCGCGCCAGACGTCACGCTCGGCGTCGAGATCCAGTTTATGGAGGCGGTGTCCGACCTGACCCGCTTCGCCGCCGCGCGCGATCGCCTGCGCCGCGCCGGGTGCCACCTGGTGCTGGATGGTGTGGACCACGCGGTCTTCTCGCTCTCCCGCCCCGCCGCCTGGCAGCCCAGCCTGCTGAAGCTGGACTGGTCGCCCCGCATGGCCACCCTCCCCGCCCGCGAGCGCCGCATGCTGGACGACGCCGTCACCGCATTTGGGCCTGAGCGGATCGTGCTGCACCGTGCCGAGACCGAGCCAGCGCTGAGCTGGGGCTTACAACGCGGCATCCGCTGTTTCCAGGGCCGCCACGTGGACGCGATGCTCGCGGCCGAGCGGATCACCCACTGCGCACACGCGCTCGCCTGCACCCTGCGCCAATGCATCGATCGCGCGGCGGCGACCGGGTCCGCTGGCCGGATCGGCTGCAAGAACACCGCCATGCTGGATGCCGCCCACCCCCGTGCGGCGGTCGCGCTGGCGGCGTGAAACCGTCCACCCCCGCACGACTGGCATCGCTGGTCTCGGACTGCGCCGCCGCCGGGGTGAACCGGCAGGCGCTGCTGCTGCGCATGGATCGGCTGCCACCGGGCCTGTCGCGCCCGCACCATCGCCGTCTGGCGGAGTCGGCTTTGGCCCCGTTGATGCGCGCGCCACGATCGGAAATGTTCCACCTCCCCGGCCCGCGCCTGGCCGTCGTCTGGCGCGGCGATGCCGAGGCCGCGCTGCTGGATGTGGTCGACGCTCTGGAACACCTGCTGGCCGACGCCACGGTCGCGGCGCCATCGCTGCGAGAACTGGTGTTCCTCTACGACCTGCCCGAGAACGGCGACCTGCTGATGCTGGCGTTGGAAGACACGCCGGTCCACGAAACACTGGTTGGTCCGAAGCCCGTTCCGCCGCTCGACCCTGCGTCGCTGTTGATGCTGGAATCCGCCCTGGCCCAGGCGGACATCGCCCGGTTCGCCCGGCGCGAGGCTGTCTGGCGGTTCGGCCCCGACGCACCCAGCCTGGCATGGGAGCGGCGGACCCTGTCACTCTCCGAACTCACCGCCGAGCTCGTCCCCGACCGCGACCTCGCCGGCGACCCCTGGCTGTTCCGCCGCCTCACCCGCACGCTGGACCGCCGCCTGCTGGCCTTGCTGGCAAGCCCCGGCGAGTTGGTGAAGGCCGGCCCCTTTGCGTTGGACCTCAACGTCGTCAGCGTACTAGGCCCCGAGTTTCTGAAGCTGGATGCCGCCCTTCCCACCCTGCTGCGCGGCCGTATCGTCCTGGCGATGCACCCGGCAGATGTGGTCGCCGATGCCTCCGCCTTCGCGTTCGCCCGCGGCTTCGCCCGCGCCCGCGACTACCGGCTGATGCTGCGGGATGCGACGCCGCAACTCCTGGCCGTGCTCTCCGCCGCATCATTGGACCTGGACTATCTGTCGCTACCCTGGTCCCCCGATCTGCCGACAGAGGCCGCACACATCTTCGACACATGCCCCACCGAATCGCTGGTGCTGGAATGCGGTGCCGACCCGGCCGCCCTACAATGGGGCCGCGGCGCCGGGCTGCAATTGTTCACGGGTGCCGCTGCCGATCGCGCAACCGACCGGACCACCCTTGGCGAACGAGCGGCCGCAGCCTAATCCCTGCCGCTATGGATGCAATTCGTGTCGATGGGCTGACGAAGCGTTACGGCGACGTCACCGCGGTGGATGGTTTGTCATTCCACCTCGGCCGCGGGGAGACGCTTGGCCTGCTGGGCGGCAACGGCGCCGGCAAGACCACGACCATTTCCATGCTGCTCGGTTTGCTGATCCCCAGCAGCGGCAGCATCACCGTGCTGGGCCGCGACATGGCTCGGGACCGCTTCTCCGCCCTCGCGCGCATGAACTTCTCCTCCCCCTATGTCGCCCTGCCTGCGCGCCTGTCGGTTGCGGAAAACCTGCGCGTCTACGGCCACCTGTATGGCGTGCCAAAGCTGGAGCGGCGGATCACCGAATTGGCGGAGGAACTGGAGCTTACGCCATTCCTGCACCGCCAGGCCGGCCAGCTTTCCGCCGGGCAGAAGACCCGGGTGGCGCTCGCGAAATCGCTGATCAATCGGCCCGACATCCTGCTGCTGGACGAACCCACCGCCAGCCTCGACCCCGACACCGGCGACTGGGTGCGCACCTGGCTGGAAAAATACCGCGACGACAGCGGTTGCTCCATCCTGCTGGCGAGCCACAACATGGCGGAGGTGGAGCGGCTGTGTTCCACCGTGCTGATGATGAAGCAGGGCAAGGTCGTGGACCGCGGCGCGCCCGCCGAACTGCTCACCCGCTACGGCCGCGACGATTTGGAGGCGGTGTTCCTCGACATCGCCCGCAACCGGCGGCATGCGGCATGATGGCGAGTTCCGGCCGGCGGATTTGGGGCCTGGTCTACCGCCACTTGGCACTCTACCGCCGATCCTGGCCGCGCATGCTGGAACTTGCATACTGGCCGGCGCTGCAGATGTTGATCTGGGGCTTCACCGCATCCTTCATCGCCGGGCGGTCCAACCAACCCGTCGCCATCGCCGCCGGCACCCTGCTGGGTGGGGTATTGTTGTGGGAGGTGGCGTTGCGCAGCCAAATGGGCGTCGCCCTCTCATTCCTGGAGGAAGTGTGGTCGCGCAACCTGGCCCACGTCTTCGTCAGCCCGCTTCGCCCGTGGGAGATGGTGGCGGGGATGATGGTCGTCTCCCTTATGCGCGTGGTGATCGGCGTGCTGCCGGCGATCCTGCTCGCCTGGCTGCTTTACGCGTTCAATCTGTTCGCCATGGGCCCGATCGTCATCGTGTTCTTCTTGAACCTGACGGTCATGGGCTGGTGGGTCTCGCTCGCGGTGCTGTCGCTGATCCTGCGACACGGCGCCGGGGCGGAGGCGCTGGCCTGGTCGGTGCTGTTCGGGCTCACGCCGTTTTCGGCAGTGTTCTACCCGGTGTCGGTCCTACCCGCCGCTATCCGCCCCATCGCCTACGCCCTGCCATCATCCCATGTGTTCGAGGGGATGCGCGCCGCGATGAATGACGGCGTGGTGCGATGGGATCATCTGGCCTGGGCGTTCGGGCTGAATATCGCATGGGCGATCGTGGCGGTTTGGCTGTTCGCCGGCCAATTCCGCCACGCCAGGCAGGGCGGGGCCCTGCTGAATATCGGGGAATAGATGGACGAAACACGCTTCTGGCTCATCCGCCACGCCTTGGTGGAGGAGAACGCGCGGGCGATGCTGTACGGGACGATGGATGTGCCGCTCTGCCCCGAAACGCTCGTGGCGCAGGTGCCGATGTATCAATCCCTGGCCGCCCGCCTGCCACAGCCCGCGACCTGGGTCGTCACCCCGCTATCCCGCACGGTCCTCACGGCAGAGGCATTGTTTCGCGCGGGCTACCCAACCCAAACCCTCACCGTCGAACCGGACCTGATCGAGCAGAACCTCGGCGATTGGCAGGGTTTGGCACACGCCCACCTGCCGCCGAAGCTGAGCCTGCCCGCCCATACATTCTGGCCGCTTGGCGGCGAGGAAGTGCCCCCCGGCGGAGAGAGCATGGCCAACGTGATCGCCCGCGTCGGCGTCGCGCTGGAAAAATTGGTAGCGCTCCACCAAGGCAAGGATATCGTCATCGTCAGCCATGGCGGCGCCATCCGCGCCGCGGTCGCCCACGCATTGGCGGTGCCGGCCGACACGGCGCTCCATCTCTCGGTGCAGAACATCTCGCTCACCCGGCTCGAACGGCACCCGGCGGCCTGGCGCGTCATCAGCGTCAACGAGGTCTGCGGCTAACCCGGCATGCTATCCCCGCTGCTGGCGCATTGGCGGGAGCGGCCGCAGCGCACCTGGTCGGTCGTCATCACCCTGTTCGGCGATGCCATCGTGCCCCGCGGCGGCACGGTATGGCTGGGCACGCTGCTGGATCTGTTCGGCGCAATGGGGATCGACGCCGGCGCCGTGCGCACGGCCCTGTCCCGTTTGGTGGCCGACGGTTGGACCGAGCGCGAGCGGATCGGCCGCAATAGCCGCTACCGCCTGGCCGAGAAGGGGCGTGACACCTTCGCCACGGCCGCGGCGCGCATCTACGCCGGGCAACCGCCGGCGTGGGACGGCCGGATGCGCCTGGTGCTACACCCTAAAGATCGCGCGACCCTCACCGCCGGCGGCTGGGCCCAGGCCTCCCCCGGCTTATGGATCGCCCCCAGCCGCGCCACACCCGCCACCGAGCCGATCGCGATGGACGCAACCCTTGATCCAGCAGCCGCACGGTCGCTTGCGGCGCAGGCCTGGCCGCTGGATCGGCTGGCGGCGTCCTTCGCCCGGTTCAACAACGCCTTTGCTGCCCTGCCGGACTGGCAAGCCCCTTCACCACAGGACGCGATGATCGCCCGCACGCTGCTGATCCACGAATACCGCCGCATCGTGCTGCACGGCCCCGACCTCCCCACAGAAATCCTGCCGCCGGATTGGCCCGGCACCAAAGCCCTTGCCGTGTGCCGGGCAGCCTATGCCGCTGTCTTGCCGGCCGCGGAGCAATGGCTCGACAGCCAAGACCTGCCATCGGCAGATGCCGCCCTGTCCAGGCGATTTCAGGTTGATATTACCGAATTCACTTGAAGGCCGACTTTCTTGTGACATAATCCGCCCAAAAGCGTCCGGGAGGCGAACCAATGTACACTCAGGCATTGAACATCACCGACAAGATCCGCACCGCCGAAGATCCAGCCGATCTGGCGCGGTTCCAGTCCCGCATCGATGCCGACGACCGGATCGAGCCCAACGATTGGATGCCGGCCGCCTATCGTCGCACGCTCACCCGGCAGATCAGCCAGCACGCCCATAGTGAGATCGTCGGCCAATTGCCCGAGGGCGCCTGGCTCACTCGCGCCCCCTCCCTACGCCGCAAGGCCGCCCTGCTCGCCAAGGTGCAAGACGAGTGCGGCCACGGCCTTTACCTCTATGCCGCCGCCGAAACCCTTGGCACCAGCCGGGAGGCGCTGGTCGACGCGCTGCTGGAGGGCAAGGCCAAGTACTCCTCCATCTTCAACTATCCGACGCTCACCTGGGCCGATATTGGCGCCGTCGGCTGGCTCGTGGACGGGGCAGCGATCATGAACCAAATCCCGCTCTGCCGCTGCTCCTACGGGCCCTACGCGCGCGCGATGATCCGCGTGTGCAAGGAAGAAAGCTTTCACCAGCGCCAGGGCTACGAGATCATGCTCACGCTCTGCGCCGGCACCCTGGAACAGAAGGCGATGGCGCAGGATGCGCTGGACCGCTGGTGGTGGCCGTGCCTGATGATGTTCGGGCCGCCCGATGGGGAGAGCCAACATTCCGACCAATCCACGCTGTGGAAGATCAAGCGATTCAGCAACGACGAGCTGCGCCAGAAATTCGTCGACGCGACCATCCCGCAAGCCCAGAAGCTTGGCCTCACCATCCCCGATCCGGCGCTGGTCCAGGACGCCGACGGTCACTGGCGCTACGGCGCGATCGATTGGGAAGAGTTCCGCCAAATCCTGGCCGGAAACGGCCCCTGCAATCGCGAACGGCTCGCCACCCGCCGCCGCAGCCACGAGGACGGCGCCTGGGTTCGCGAAGCCGCCGCCGCATTCGCTGCCAAACGCGCCGCACGCCAGCAGGCCGCCTGATGCCCACGCCCGACACCACGCTGTGGGAAGTGTTCATCCGCAGCCGCAACGGCCTGGCGCACAAACACGTCGGCTCGCTTCACGCCGCCGACGCCACCATGGCGCTGCAAGCCGCCCGCGATGTCTATACCCGCCGGGGTGAGGGCCTGTCCGTCTGGGTCGTCCCCTCCAACGCCATCACCGCCAGCGACCCCGCGGATAAGGGCATGATGTTCGAACCGGCGGAGAGCAAGATCTACCGCCACCCCACCTTCTACGACGTGCCCGACGACGTGGGCCATATGTGATGACGGGCTCCATCCAGGTGAACGAAACGCCGCTGGTGCTCTACACGCTACGCCGGGCCGATGACGCGCTGGTGTTAGGCCACCGCCTGTCGGAATGGTGCGGCCACGCGCCCTCGCTGGAGGAAGACATGGCGCTGGCCAATATCGGGCTGGACCTGCTGGGCCAGGCTCGCGCGCTATACTCCTACGCCGCCGAACTAGAGGCGGCCGGGCATGACGAGGATGGCTACGCCTATCTCCGCGACGCCCCGCAATACCGCAACCTGCTGCTGCTGGAGCAGCCGAACGGCGATTTCGCCCACACCATGGCGCGGCAATTCCTCTACTCCGCCTTCGCCGACCCGTATTGGCGTGCCATGACCCGGTGCGCTGATCCCACCCTCGCCGCCGTCGCCGCCAAGAGTGAGAAGGAAAGCGCCTACCATCTGCGCCACAGCAGCGAATGGATGATCCGCCTGGGCGATGGCACCGAAGAAAGCCGCCGCCGCGCCCAAACCGCGGTCGACACGCTATGGCCCTATACCGGCGAGATGTTCGAGCCGGAGGACATGGGCATCGACCCGGCGACGCTGCGCCCCGAATGGGCGCGAACCGTCACCGACATCCTGTCGCAAGCCACACTCACCCAGCCCGCCAACACTTGGATGCACCGCGGCGGCAGAATCGGACGCCACACCGAACATCTAGGTCCCATGCTGGCCGTCATGCAGCACCTACAGCGCAGCCACCCCGGTGCTCGCTGGTGAACGACCTGGTGACCCGCGCCCGGCATGCCGCCGAAACCGTGGTCGACCCGGAAATACCCGTCCTCACGATCGCCGACCTCGGCGTATTGCGCGACGTGCACATGGCTGGCGACACGGTGGAGGTCACCATCACCCCCACCTATTCCGGCTGCCCGGCGATGAACATGATTGCGTTGGAGATTGGCCTGGCCCTCGACCGCGCAGGCATTCCTGACGCGCGCGTAAGGACGATCCTATCCCCCGCCTGGACCACCGACTGGCTGACCGACACCGGACGGCGCAAGCTGACGGAATACGGCATCGCCCCACCCATTCCCGGCAGCAGCCGCCGCGCCTTGTTTGGCGAGCAAACGGTCCCTTGCCCCCGCTGTCGTTCCATCGATACCAGGCAACTGGCCGAATTCGCCTCCACCTCGTGCAAGGCGCTATGGCAGTGCCAGGCCTGCCGCGAACCGTTCGACTATTTCAAATGTCACTAGCCCCGCGCTTCCACACCCTACGCGTGGGCGATCTGCGCCGCGAGACGCCGGATGCCGTTTCTGTCGCCTTCGATATCCCGCCCGGCCTGGCCGATGCCTATCGCTTCCACCCCGGCCAATATCTGACCCTGCGCGCCACCATCGCGGGTGAGGACATCCGGCGTTCCTACTCCATCTGCTCCGGCCCGGATGACGGCGAACTGCGCATTGCAGTCAAACGCGTCGATGGCGGTGCGTTCTCAACCTGGGCGAACGAGGCATTGGCACCGGGCCACGACGTGCAGGTGATGACCCCCACGGGCCGCTTCGGCCTGCCCTACGAACCCGATGCCTCCCGGACCTATGTCGCATTCGCCGCCGGGTCGGGAATTACCCCAATCCTATCCCTCGCCCGAGGCATTCTGGCGCGCGAACCACTCAGCCGGGTCTTCCTGTTCTACGGCAACCAATCGGTTCGAGGGATGCTGTTCCGCGAGGCCCTGGAGGAACTGAAGGACCGTTACCTCGGCCGTCTCTCCGTCTTCCACGTGCTCAGCCAGGAGGAGCAGGACATTCCCGTCCTGCACGGCCGTCTGGACGCCGACCGCGTGCGCCTGCTGCTGCGCCATATCGTGCCCGCGGCCAGCGTGGACCATTTCTTCCTCTGTGGCCCCGCCGGGATGATCGACGCGATCGAACCGGTGCTGAGAGACCTGGGTATCCCGGTCGACCGAACCCACGTCGAACGTTTCGTCTCCGCGATCGGCGGTATTGCCCGCCCGCGCCCGGCGCCAGCGAGTGCCACGCCCATCCACGTCGCCAGCCTGGTGGTGGACGGCAACCGCCGCGACATCCCCATGGCCGACGGCGAGTCGGTGCTGGATGCTGCGTTGCGTGCGGGCATGGACCTGCCCTTCGCCTGCAAAGGCGGTATGTGCAGCACCTGCCGCGCGCGCGTCGTGGAGGGCGCCGTGACGATGGCGGTCAACTACTCGCTAGAGCCATGGGAGACGGAGGCTGGCTTCGTCCTCACCTGCCAGGCGCATCCTACCACACCAAGGGTGGTCATCGACTACGACGCCGTGTGAACTATCCCGGGTAGGTCGGGAATCGGTGCATGCAGGGTGTGGTCGGCTGGGTAGTGTTGCTCGCCTTGGCATGGGTCTTCAGTGAAAACCGCCGCCAGGTCCCGTGGCGCATCGTCATCGGCGGGCTGGCTTTGCAACTTGTGCTGGCCTTGCTGCTCATCGACCTCGCGCCGGCCCGTGCGGCCATCCTGCTGTTGAACCGCGGCGCGGACGCCCTGCAACGCGGGACCGACGAAGGCACCGGCTTCGTCTTCGGCTATCTCGGCGGTGGCGCGCTCCCGTTCGCCGAGACCCACCCCGGCGCCAGCTTCATCCTGGCGTTCAAGGTCCTGCCTTTGGTCTTGGTCATCAGCGCCATCGGGTCGTTGCTATTCCATTGGGGAGTCATGCAGCGCATCACCGGCGCCTTCGCCTTCGTATTGCGCCGGGCGCTGGGAATCGACGGCCCGCTGGCCCTCGCCGCCGCCGTGCACATCTTCGTCGGTAACATCGAGGCGCCGCTGCTCATTCGCCCCTATCTCCGCGGCATGCAGCGTGGTGAGCTATTCGCGATCATGAGTTGTGGCATGGCGGGCATCGCCGGCACCGTCATGGTCATCTACGGCAGCGTATTGGGCCCGGTGATCCCCAATGCATTGGGCACCATCATCGTTGCCTCCGTCATCAGCACCCCGGCAGCCCTGGCCATCTCCGCCCTCATGATCCCATTCACCCCGGCCAATGTCGCAGGCGCCGTCCCCGTCTCGCGCGAACCGGCGCTCAGCAGCTTGGACGCCCTGGTGCGGGGCACGACGGACGGCATCGGCCCCTTGGTCGGAATTACCACAACCCTGCTGGTCGCCGTGGCATTGGTAAGCCTGCTGAACCAGGCAATCGGCCTGTTCCCCGGCGCGTGGACGTTGGAGGCGATCTTCGCCATCCCGTTCCGCCCCATCCTCTGGCTGATCGGCATTCCCTGGGGGGAAACCGGCACCGCCGGGTTGCTGATGGGCACGAAGACGGTCCTGAACGAATTCATCGGCTACCTGCGCCTGGCCGGCCTGCCGCCAGATGCGCTCAGCCCGCATTCCCGCATCATCATGACCTATGCCATGTGCGGCTTCGCCAATTTCGGCAGCCTCGGCATCGTCATCGGCGGCATGGGTGCGATGATCCCGGAACGCCGGGGCGAGATCACGATGCTCGGCCTACGCTCCTTGGTCTCCGGAACCATCGCCACCTGCATGAGCGGCGCGGTGGCCGGCCTGCTCACGTAGAGCGGTGGCAGGCCCCGCTCGCCACTACGACCCGGCGACGTAGGCGCGGAGGTTGTCCACCTCGTTCGCCTGCTCATCCAGCCGCGCCTTCACCACGTCGCCAATGCTGATGACGCCAATCATCCGGCCATCCAACATCACCGGCATATGGCGGAACCGCCCGGCGGTCATTGCAGCCATCGTATCGACAACCGTCGCTTCCGGTCGCGTGGTTTGCACTGCCCGCGTCATCGCCTGCGACGCCGTCAGGTCCAGCGCGTGGGCGCCATGCCGGGCGAGGCAATGCACCAAATCGCGCTCGCTGATGATGCCGACCAGCGTATCCCCCTCCATCACGGGGGCCGCACCAATGCGACGTTGGGATAATAACGTTGCCACATCTACCAACAACGTCTCGGGCGTTACCGTCACGGTCTCGGCATTCTTATGCCGTAGGATGGCTGCCACAGTCATGTCTCGCCTCCTCTTCTTCATGCGGGGTCTCTCGCCCCGGTTGTTACAGTCTGCGCGCCTCCGCCCGCCAATTGCAAAAAACAGCAGTGCAGTGCAGCAAACCCGCTACTCGGCTGCGCGGATATGCGGGGCGCCCGCCAACTGAGTCGCCACCAACTGTGCGAACCGCCCGCCTCGCGCCACGAGCGTGTCGAACCGCCCCCGCTCCACGATCTCGCCGCCATCGAACACCAGGATCTCGTCCGCATCGCGCACCGTGGACAGGCGATGCGCGATGATAAACGTCGTGCGCCCCTCCATCAACGTCGCCATGGCACGCGATACCCGCGCCTCTGTTGCTGCATCCAGCGCGCTCGTCGCCTCATCCAGGACCAGGATGGGTGGATTCTTCAACAGCGCCCGCGCAATCGCCAGGCGCTGGCGCTGGCCGCCAGACAGCGTCGCACCACGCTCCCCCACCATCGTGTCGTAACCCTGCGGTTGCCGGGCGATGAAGTCGTGCGCGTCGGCCATCTTGCATGCCGTCTCCACCTCCGCATCCGTCGCCTCCGGCCGGCCGATGCGCAAATTCTCCCGAATCGAACGGTTGAACAGCAGGCTTTCCTGGAACACGACGCCGATCGTCGATCGCAGGCTTTCCAGCGTCACATGCCGAATGTCCTGCCCATCGATCGCCACCCGCCCGGCCGTGGGGTCCCATAAGCGCTGCAGCAGGTTCATCGCCGTGCTCTTGCCCGCGCCGGTCGTGCCCACCAGCGCCACGACCGAGCCGGGCTGCGCCACGAATGACACGTCCCGCAGGATCGCCGGGCCACCAGGATAACCGAACGACACCGCCTCGAATGCCACTTCCCCCTTCGGCGCGTCCAACACGTCCGCGTCCGTCGGCTCCGGCACCGACGTCTTGGCATCCAGCACGCCGAAATACTCGTCCAGCCCCGGCATCTGCAAAAACAGTCGGGAGGCGAACTGCATCGCCGACTCCAGCCGGCTGATCAGCAGGTTGGCGAACCCCATGAACGTCACGATCTCCGCCACCGTCGCCCGTGCTTCGACATGCAGGATGGTCCCGATCAGCACGATCACGATCACTGCAATGGTGGAGGCGCCGCGCGTCAGCACGTTCACCACAGCCCACCAATTCAACACCGGAAACTGATGCGCAATCACCTGGTCGGCGATCTGCCCAAACCGGCTGGTTTCAGCCGCAAGCCGCGTGAACGACTGCACTACCATGACGTTGGCCAACGCATCCTGCGCCGTGCCCGCCAGACTAGACTGGAAAAACTCGGCCCGGCGTTGCCCTTCTTCCGTTCGGTTGATCACCACGATGGTGACGCCACAGAACAGAACCACCAGCACGATCAGCACCAGCGACAATTGCCAGTTTAACAGCAGTGTCAGCGGCAGCAGCACCAGCAGCGCCACATAGGTCGCCAATTGCTCGCGAAAGAACGTCAACCAGACGGAGAACATGGAGTCCGCCCCGGCCAGCATCACCTTCATCAATCGCCCGGAATGCGCCTCGCCATGGAACGACAGCGGCAGCGACAATACGTGACTGAAATACCGGCTCATCGCCTTCAGCCGGTTGCGGTGCGACATCCGCTCCGCATGCACCACCGTCAGGATGTTGCCGCCGATCGCCACCGCGGCCACCACGATCCAAATCCCGATCAGCGTCGCCGCACTCCGCCACAGCACGTCATGCGGCGTCGTGTCCGAGTTCGCGAGCAGCCCGATCACACGCCCGAACAACACCGGGTCCAGGAATTGCAATCCGGCCAGCACGATGTTGGCGAGCCCGAGATACACTGCCAGGCGTTTGTCGGCGCCCAACATCGAGAGCACGCGGCGGTAGGCGTGAATAATGCGCATGCAGTGATCCGTGGCAGGGGTCGAGCTGCCATCATTAGGAGGGACGATGTTGGCGGGATCAGGGCAACCGGAACGAATTGTGGCGAAGGCGGCGGAAAGCGCGGGGACTAAGCAGCCTCCGCAGTGAAGCGCCTACTTGGGCTTACGAACTCGTCTTGCGCCGCCACGGTTAACAACTCGCGCGACCCAGCCTCCAGCGTGCGGCTGAGCAGTCCGAACAGGGCACTGGCGGCCTCCGCCAGTGCAAGGGCCGTGCTGCGCGTCCGCAGGCTATGTAACAGGAACAAAGCGGCGATCGTGTCCCCCGTTCCATTCGCCGCAATGGGCAGGCGCGGGGTGCGCAGCCGCCAGGTGCCCACCGGATCGGCCGCCATCAGGTCGATGCACTCGTCCGGCGTATCCGCTACGGCCAGGCTAGTCACCAGAACGCAGGCGCCGGGCTGCATCGTGCTGCGTAGCGCCGCTGCCGCCACCTTGGCCTCCGCCAGCGTGGTGACGGACAGCCCGGTCAGCAATTCCAGCTCGAACTGGTTGGGAGTGGCGATATTGGCCTGGGGCAGCACACAGTCCCGCAACAGCGCCGGAATGTCCTGCTGAACGTAGATCCCGGGCCCGGCATCGCCGATCACCGGGTCGCAGCAATAGAGCGCTGCCGGATTGGCCTCTCGCACCAGGGCGACCGCGTCGAGCACCGCTTCCCCTACCGCCGGATCACCCAGATAGCCGCTCAGCACTGCCCGGCACCCGCCAAGCACGCCCCGCGCCGCGATCCCGGCCACGACATCGCGCACGTGCTCCCCAGTGAACACCTGCCCGGTGCGCCCGCCATAGCCCGGGTGATTGGAAAATTGCACCGTATCGACCGGCCAGACCTCCATTCCCAGGCGCTGTAGAGGAAAGACGGCTGCGCTATTGCCGACATGGCCATAGGCGACAGCAGATTGTATGGAGAGGATGGCGCCGGTCACTCGTAAAACTAGGCGTCAGTCCCACCCCGGGGCAAGCCGCCGCCGCTTGGCCCGCTTGCGCCGAACCGACCCGGCGCTACGGCGTTGGGCGCAGACGTCTCAACGACAGGACATTGTCCATGGACCTCAAACACGCCTCCCTGCCCGTATTGCTGGCCGGCCTTCTGCTGGCCGCCCCGGTATTCGCACAGCCTGCCCCTGCACCCGCGCCCACGGCAGTGACCCCCGTCGCCAGCAAACCTGGCGTAACCACGCACAGTGCCGGGGTCGAGCGGCGGATCAAGGATCTGCACACCCGCCTAAAGATCACCGCAACGCAGGAAAAGTCGTTCGACGATTTCGCCAACGTCCTGCGCGACAATGACAAGCGCATGAGCGACATGTCGCAGCAGCGGCAGCAGGCCGCCGGCAACGGAACCGCGGTCGACCAGATGCAGAGCTACGCCGACTGGACCAAGGCTCATGCCGACGACGTGCAGCGCATGTCCACCGCGTTCGGCACCCTGTACAACGCGCTCACGCCTGACCAGAAAAACCTGGCCGACCAGAGCTTCCGCGAATTGAGCAAGACCCGCCGCACCGCCCGCGGCTGATCACGCGAGTTGCGAAAAGGGGCGAGACGGCATTATAGACGCCGCTTCGCCCCGCCGGTCGGCATCGGCCGGGGCCAATCAGGAGCAGTCAGCCATGAAGTCCGGCATTCACCCCGACTACCACGAGATCAAGATCATTATGACCGACGGGTCCGAGTTCACGACTCGTTCGACCATGGGGAAGGCCGGCGACACGCTGCGTCTCGACATCGACCCGAAATCCCATCCGGCCTGGACCGGCGTGCAGCGCATGATGGACACCGGCGGCCAGGTCGCCAAGTTCAACAAGCGTTTCGCCGGGCTCGGCAACCGCAAGTAAGTATTCGCCTTCACAGGCGCGTTATCGAAAGGGCCACCCTTGAAACCAGGGGTGGCCCTTTCCTATTTCAGTGCTGTTCGCGGTGCCCAATGGGGCTGCGAAGACTGGAACGGACCGGCCCAATGCGGCGGTTCACGCGTAACCTTGCTCCCGTAGGAGGTTTTTACCATGACGTACGACTTCTCTCCTCTTTTCCGCACTGCCATTGGTTTCGACCGCATGGCCCGGCTGATCGACTCCGCACAGGAGGTCGCATCGGCCCCCACATACCCGCCATACAACATCGCCAAGACTGGTGAGGACAGCTACCGTCTGACCATGGCGGTTGCCGGGTTCGGTCAGGACAACATCGAGCTGACGGTCAAAGACAACCAGCTCATTGTTTCCGGCAAGCTCAGCGATGACGCAACGGGTGAGCTCCTCTATCGCGGCATCGCCGGTCGCGCGTTCGAACGTCGTTTCGCCCTGGCCGACCATATCGTAGTCGACGGCGCGGACTTGCAGAACGGCCTGCTGCACGTGGCCCTGAAACGCGTCGTGCCCGAGGCGCTGAAGCCCCGGCGTATCACGATCGGCACCGGCTCGCCCGAGGGCAAGCCTGCGCTGGCCAATGACCGCGCGCCGGCGGCGCAAGCAGCCTAACCACGCGAAGGGGGAGCCGCCCAAGCGGCTCCCCCTACCTTTATTTGCGGAAGAAGCTATCCGCCGCGCTGCGATGATCCTGCTTCCGGCCGATCGCTGCCTCGGCCCGCGCAATTTCCACCTGTAACTCCGCGATATAGTCCCGAAGTTCGGAGACCCCGAGCGGGTCCAGAGGCAACGGCGCCACACGGCGCGGCTTCGGCGGTTCTTCTTCATCCCACATGGATGCCTGCCCTGCGAATATATGGCTGAAAGGTGGCGCACCTGGCCTTGACCGGCAAGGGAGCCGCCCCCCATATCGCCCTCTGTGTTGGCTGCCGGGCGCGCCTCCGTGATGGATTCGCCGCGCCGCGGCCGGAGAGCGAAGAATGAGCCTACCGCTGATGCCGAAGGCCACCGCCGTGTGGCTGATCGACAAAACCGCCCTGACCTTCACGCAAATCGCCGATTTCTGCGGCATGCATCCGCTGGAGGTGCAGGCGATTGCCGATGGTGAGGTCGCTCAAGGCATTGTCGGTTACGACCCCGTCGCCAATCATCAGGTGCTGGCGCAGGAAATTGCCCGGTGCGAGAAGGATGACAGTGCCCGCCTGAAGCTGCTGCCACCGGCCAATCCGCCGCCGAAAAAGGGCCGTGGTGCCCGCTACACTCCCGTTGCCAAGCGGAATGACCGGCCGGACGCGATTGCCTTCGTCCTGCGCAACTTTCCGCAATTGTCCGAGGCGCAGGTCGTCAAGCTGCTGGGGACGACAAAGGACACCATCCAGAAGGTGCGCGAGCGCAGCCATTGGAATAGCACCAACATCAAGCCTCGTGACCCGGTGATCCTAGGCCTGTGCACCCAGACCGATCTGAACGCGATGGTGAATTCCGCCAATGAACGGCTGATCCGCGAAGGCAAGACCGTCCCGGTCCCGTTGCGGATGGAGGCTGACGAGGCGGCCTAGCCGTTTTGAAGGCCTTCGGAGGCCCCCTCCCCAAAGGGAGAGGGCCGGGTAGTAAAGACGAGTGACCGCGCGGCTAGGTTCGAGTACTCAGCCGCGCCATCTCATCCTTGAGTTTGAGCTTTTGCCCCTTCAATCGCATTAGAGCATCTGGATCCGGCCTCGGCCGGTGATCCTCTTCCGAAACCCGCGCGTCCAGCGCGTCATGACGGTCCTTGAGGCTTTCTATCCGCGATTGCAGGCTCATGAGTCCTCCTTCTGAATAGGAACTCTACGGCGCTCGCTGCGCCGCTGATGAGCCTAACGCGCGCACAGCGAAAAATGCCAGTATTACGTGTGCGGAAAGGCGTAGGCGCGTGGCCAGACGTTCACGATCATGCTAAGTCCCCCAGATGCTGACAGACCGAGATTCATTGCTGCGCAAGCTGCACGAATTGCGCAGCGAACACCGGGACCTCGATACCGTCATCGCAAGACTGGCCGACGGGGGACTGGATCAGCTGCAACTTCAACGCCTTAAAAAGCGCAAGCTGATGCTGAAGGACGAGGTTTCCTGGCTGGAAAGCCGGCTGATCCCGGATAATATCGCCTGATGGACTCGCCACGCATCGGCGTCATCATGGGCAGCCAGTCGGACTGGACGACGCTGCAACACGCCACAAGTACATTGGCCGCTATGGGTATTGCGTTCGAGGCGCGGATCGTGTCCGCCCACCGCACGCCGGATCGGCTGGCCGAATATGCCAAGACCGCCGCCGGTCGCGGCCTGTCGGTCATCATCGCCGGGGCCGGTGGTGCCGCCCATCTGCCGGGTATGTGCGCCGCCTGGACCACCCTTCCCGTGTTGGGCGTTCCCGTGGAAAGCCAAGCGCTGAAGGGTATGGACAGCCTGCTGTCCATCGTCCAGATGCCAGCCGGGATCCCCGTCGGCACCCTGGCGATTGGCCGCGCCGGCGCCATCAACGCTGCGTTGTTGGCCGGCTCCATCCTCGCTTTGTCCGACCCGGCGCTGGCGGCCCGTCTGGCCGCATATCGCGCCGAGCAGACCGCCGCCGTGGCCGACCGCCCGGTCGACCAGCCCGCCTGATGGCAGCCCCGCTCCCGCCAAACGCCACCATCGGCATCGTTGGTGGTGGTCAACTCGGCCGGATGTCCGCCATGGCCGCGGCCCGGCTCGGCTATCGCTGCCACATCCTCACACCCGAGGAGGACAGCCCTGCCTCCCAGGTTTCCGCCCGCACCTTTCTCGGCGATTACGAGGACCAGGCGCTGCTGCGCGCCTTCGCAGAGTCAGTGGATGTTGTGACGTTCGAGTTCGAGAACGTCAGCGCCGAGGGACTGGACCTGCTGCAATCCATCCGTCCCGTACGCCCCTCCCCGAACGTCCTGCGCATCAGCCAGGACCGGGTGGTGGAGAAGACCTTCCTCAACGATGCCGGTGTCGCCACAGCCTCGTGGCTGGAGATCAAGAGCCGCGCTGCCCTGCACGCCGCCGTCGCCCGGGTCGGCCTGCCCGGACTGCTGAAGACCACTCGCGGTGGCTATGACGGCAAGGGCCAAGCCATGCTGCGCAGCGTCTGCGACCTGAATGACATGTGGGAGGAAATGGCACCCAAGCCGTTGATCCTGGAAGCATTGGTGAAATTCGAACGTGAAATCAGCGTCATCGTCGCTCGTGGCCTGGACGGCCGCGCCGTCGCCTTCGACCCGGTGGAAAACCGCCACCGCGATGGTATTCTGGACCTGACGCTCGCCCCCGCCCCGATCACGCCCGAAACCGCCGCCAATGCGACCCGCGTCGCGCTGAAGGTCGCCGACGCGTTGGACCTGGTAGGCGTGCTCGCCGTCGAGATGTTCGTGCTGGCCGATGGCGGTGTGCTCGTGAACGAGATCGCCCCACGCCCGCACAACTCCGGCCATTGGACCATCGACGCCTGCCCCGCCAGCCAGTTCGAGATGCACATCCGCGCCGTTGCCGGCCTACCGCTGCCCCCCGCCGTTCGCCACTCCGACGCGGTGATGAAAAACCTCGTCGGGCCGGAGGAAGTCGCGCAATGGCCCGCCATTCTCGGCACGCCAGGCCTGGTTCCGCACCTCTATGGCAAGGCCGAGGCGCGGCCCGGCCGAAAGATGGGCCACGTCACGACCCTTTACCCGCTGGGCACCCTTTCCGTCGATTAATAGGTTTCGAAGATCCGGGTGATGTCCGCCGGGTCGTTGGTCACGGTCAACGCCAGGGCCAACAGTAGCCGGGCCTTCTGCGGGTTGAGGTTATCGGCCACCAAGAACCCCTGCTCCCGCGCGCGTTTGCCCCGGAACGTGCGGCCACTGCCGGCGCGGGTGGATTGCACCACCACCAGCCCTTCCTTAACAGCCGCCGCAAGCACCGCCGCCTCCTCCGTGCCCGGCGATCCCGGCGCGAAGCCGGCCGACACTATGCCCTTTGCCCCCGCCGCGATGAATGCCCGCGCCGCTGTCGCGTCGGCACCGACATATGAATAGACGATGTCGACTCGCGGCAGCCCGTCCAGGCCGCGAATATCGAACTCGGTATCGGGCATCCGGCGGCGCAGCGGCGCGCGGTAGAACACCACCTTGTCCCCATCCGCATGGCCCAGCACCCCGAAATCCGGCGTCCGGAACGTCTGCAAGCGAAAGGTGGAGGTCTTTGTCACCTCCCGCGCGGCATGAATCTCATCGTTCAGCAGCAGCATCACGCCCATGCCACGCGCCGCCGGGCTACAAGCGGTGCGGACGGCGTTCACCAAATTCATCCCGGCATCGGTCGACAGGCTGCTCGCTGGGCGTTGGCTGCCCACGATCACCACGGGCACGTCGACCTTCAGCACCAGGTTCAGGAAATACGCGGTCTCTTCCATCGAGGCGGTGCCATGACCGATCACAATCCCAGCGAGGCCAGGATTCTCCGCCACCACGCGCTCGCATAGCAGCGCCAGCCGCTTCCACACGTCGAAATAGATATTGTGGCTGACGACGTTTTCGAAATTGACCGGGATGACCTCCGCCACCTCCGCCCATTGCGGGAACATCGCCGCGATCGCATCCGCCTGCATGCGGTTTTCCGACGCACCGTAATCCAGAATGTCCAACGGCCCAGAACCTAGCGACGAAATGGTGCCGCCCGTGCCAATAAACGCGACCTTTGGCTTCATGCCGCCGTCCGCACCGCTGCTGCTGCCAGTCGCTCGATGATCATGTCGGTATCCATCAAATCGCTGAACGTTAGATACAGCGCAATCAGCGAAGCGTCATGCTCCGCCTGCGTCATCGCCGCATTGCCGTCGCTGACCATGACGACGCGGAAATTCGTCATCATCGCGTCGCGCGCCGAGGACTCGCAGCAAATATTAGTGACGGTGCCGGTGATCAGCACAGTGTCGAACCCCCGCGCCCGCAGCCGCGCAGGTCCGACGCACCCGGCATGAACGCGCTGAACCGGTATTTCGGCAGGGCCTCATCCGCCGCCTGCACATCCATTGCCGGCCAGCGCATGCCCCGGCGTCCCTTCGGACATCGACGCGGCCCGGCGCGCGCGCCCAAGCGGCGTCGCCATGTCCTGCATGACCGACCATTCCTGCGCGCTGCGGGCGTTGAACGTGTTCTGGATCCAGAACACCCCGCCACCAGCCTGCCGAACGGCCGCCGCCAACCGGTTGACGTTTGGCACGATATCGCGCGCTGCCGGGCATACGGCGTGGCCGATCGCATCGTCCATGAAGCCGTTCTGCATATCCACCACAACCAGTGCGGTACGCGACGGGTCCAGCTTGGCGAACACATGCTCGGACCCGCGCCGCGCGACCACGCGATCGATCACCGATTGAGGCAGCGTGACCCCGTTCATGCGTGCACTCCCACCGGCTGTTGCAGTACGTCCGCCACGCGCAGGCACCTCGCCATGCGGCCCGGCGCAGGAAATACCGGCTCCGGAAAGCCCTGCCGACATGCAGGCATGGCCAGGCTGCAGCGCGGCGCAAAACTGCAACCGGGCGGCAGGCGGCGCAAATCCGGCGGACTCCCGGGAATGGCCGCAATGTCCTGGTCTGGCGCCTGATCGTGCACTGTGGAGGCCATCAGCCCGGCCGTATACGGGTGAGCCGGCCGCCGCAGTACGTCCGCCACCGGCCCTTCCTCGATCACTCGGCCAGCGTACATCACCGCCACCCGATCGGCAATTTCTGCCGCCACGCCCAGATCGTGGGTGACAAAGATCGTGCCCATGCCCAATTCCTGCTGCAGCCGTCGCAACAGAATCAGCACCTGGATCTGAACCGTGGCGTCCAGCGCCGTGGTCGGCTCATCCGCCAGGAGTAGTTTCGGACCGCAGGACAGCGCGATGGCAATCATCGCCCGCTGCCGCAACCCGCCCGACAATTCGTGCGGATAAGCGTCGATCCGCCGTTCGGCCGACGGGATCTTCACCAGGTTCAGCAATTCGATCGCCTGGGCCCGCGCCTCCGCCCGGCCGACGCCCTTGTGCCGTCGGATCATCTCCGTCAGATGCTGGCCGATCGTGTAGACCGGGTCCAAGGCTGTCATCGGCTCCTGAAACACCATCGCAACCGTGCCGCCACGGAAGCTCTGCAGCGCGCGGCCCTTCAGCGCCAACGCGTCCTGCCCGGCGACATTCACCCGGCCCTTCACCCTCGCCCGGCCCGGCAACAGCCGCATGAGCGCCCGCAACGTCACCGACTTGCCCGACCCGGACTCGCCCAGCAGGCAAAGCACTTCACCCGCCTTGAGGTTGAACGTCGCCCCGCTGACGGCATTCACCGTCGCTTCCCGCGTGACGAACTGGACCGAGAGATCCTCCACCTCCAGCAACGGCGCCGCCGCGACCATGCCGCCATCCATCATGCTGTCCCCGCCAGAGAATGCCCGGACTGCGCATTGGTCATGTGGCACGCCGCGACATGGGAGGACCGGTCCTCCCACTGGCCCAACGTCGGCATCTCTGCCTCGCACACCGCCTCCGCATGCGGGCAACGCGTGCGGAACCGGCAGCCGGAGGGCGGATTGATCGGGCTCGGCGGGTCCCCCACGATCGGCGGCGACTCAATCCGCTTCGAGGAATCCATCGACAGGCGGGAGCCGAGCAGCGCCTGCGTATATGGATGCCGCGCCTTGGCAAACACGTCCGCGGCTGGCCCCAACTCCACCACCTGCCCCAGATACATCACCAACACGCGGTCGCTGATGTAGCGCACGACGTTCAAATCGTGGCTGATGAACAAATAGGTGAGGTTCAGCGTGCGCTTCAACTCGCGCAGCAGGTTCAGCACCTGCGCCTCGACCGACTTGTCGAGCGCCGACACGGCTTCGTCTAGAATCACCATGCGCGGCCCGACCGCCAACGCACGCGCAATGTTCACCCGTTGCTTCTGGCCGCCAGACAGTTCATGCGGGTATCGCGGACCGAACAGATCCGGCCGCAACCCCACCTTCACCAAGATGTCCTGCGCGATGCGGCGCGACTCGGCTTTCGACTTGCCGTTCACCATTGGGCCGAACGCGACGGAATCTTGCACCGGCATGCGCGGGTTCAGCGACGAATAGCTGTCTTGGAACACCATCTGCACCTGCCGACGCAAATCCGCGACGCTGATGCCCCGCGTCTCGCCAACAGTATCGCCGTCGAACACCAGATCTCCGGAATCCGGTAGCACCAGATGCAGCAGCACGCGCGCCAGAGTCGATTTGCCGCAGCCGGACTCGCCGACCACACCCAGTGTCTCGCCCTTGAACAGGGTGAACGACACGCCATCCACTGCCCGCACCACGGCGCCTTTGCCAGCGCCCTTCACTTTGAAATGCCGCTGCAGCTCCTTTGCAATCAGCATCGGCTGCGCCGCGCCGCCGCGGTCGCGGCCATCCACATAGGGCTTGGCCTGCACCGTGGCGCTCATATCCGCACATCCATCGCAGCCCGAATACCATCGCTTACCAAATTGAAGCAGATTGAGGTGATGAAGATCGCGATACCCGGCAAGGCGCAGCCTAAGGGATCGACGTACAACGACTGCCGCAGCGTGCTGAGCATCAGGCCCCAATCCGGCTCCGGCGGCTGCACACCCAGCCCTAGGAACGACAGGCCGGACGCCAGCAGAATGCTGACACTGACAAGGCTCGACGCATAGATGAACACCGGCCCTAACACGTTGCCCAGCACGTGGTGTCGTATGATGGTCAGCGTGCCGGCGCCGCTGGCTCGCGCCGCCTCGATATAATCAAGATTCTTCACCTGCGCCGTCGCCGTTTCCGCCACGCGACACATCGCCGGGGTGAACACCAGGCTCAGCGAGATGATGCCGTTCACGATCCCGCCACCCATGGCACCGGAAATCGCCACCGCCAACAGGATGGACGGGAACGCGTAGAACACGTCCATCGTGCGCATGATCGCAGTGTTTGCCACCTTGCCCGCGAACCCGCCGATCACGCCCAGCGTGCCGCCGATCATCGTGGCGATCACCACCGGCACCAGCCCCATCATCAGCGAGATCCGGCCGCCATAGATCAGCCGGCTCATCATGTCGCGGCCCAACTCATCCGTGCCCCAAGGGTGCCCGCGCCAGCCAAACGGCTTCAGCCGCCCGATGATGCTTTGCGCGTAGGGGCTGAACGGCGCAATCAGCGGCGCGAAAACGGCCGCCAGCACGATCAGCAGCACGATCACACCGAACCCCAGAGTCACCCAATCATGCCGCAATCGGTAGCCAACCGATTGCCAATACCCGCGCACCTTCGTCGCCGGTGCGCCGTCAAAATCGCTGTCGGCCGGGATCTCGGCCACGGCGAGCGCTACTGGCTTGTTCATGCTCGGCGAATCCGCGGGTCGAGAATAGCTTGCAACAGATCCACCACGAGGTTGGTCAATACGAAGATCAGCGACAGTGCCAGGATCGTGCCCTGCAATACCGGGATGTCACGGTTGATTATCGCCTTGTTCAACAGGAAGCCGCTGCCGGGCCAGGTGAACACGGTCTCCACCAGGATCGACCCGCCCATCAAATAGCCGAATTGCAGCCCCATCACTGCCAGCACCTGGGGCGATGCATTCTTTAACACGTGACGGATCACCGCGCCCTCGCCCAGGCCCATGGCCCGCAATGTCGTCACGAAATCCTGGTTGCGCACATCCGCCACCGCCGCCCGTGTGGTGCGCGCGATGATACCAATCGGGATCATCGCCAGCGTAATCACCGGCAGGACCAGGAATTGCGCGTCGCTCCAGTGCCACAGCACGAACGCGGCGGAGCCAGACTGGCCCATCCCGCTGGCTGGCAGCACCATGTATTCGACCGCGAACAAGATCACCAAAACCAGGCCCAGCCAGTAATTCGGCAGGCTGACCCCGATGACCGCCGCACCCGTCACCACCCGGTCCATGATCTTCCCAGGATAGCACCCGGCCAGCGCACCCATGCTGTACCCCGTGATGAACGATAGCGGCACCGCGAACAATGCCAGCATCGCCGTGTTCGCCACCGAGCCGAATACCTCCAGCGTCACCGCCCGCTGCGTGGCGATCGAACGCCCAAAATCCCCATGCAGCACGTGCCACAACCAAATCGCATACTGCACCGGGATCGGCCGATCGAACCCGTAGGCGTGCTTCACGATGGCGATCGTCTCCGCCGTCGCGTCCGGCGGCAGCACTGTCTGCAACGGATCACCGGGTGCTAGGTACACCAGCGAAAAACATACGACGCTCACCCCCAGCGCAATTGGGATGGCGAACAGAATGCGGCGGAAAACGTAGCCGAGCATGCGATTGCCTCCTACGGGTCGACGGTGATCGGCGTCAGGTCCTGGAACCAACTTTGCGCTTGCACGAAGCCGTGCAGTTTGGGCGACAGGGCGCGCGGGTTCACATCATGCGCCACCCAAATCATCACAGCCTGCGCGTTCATCCGCTCGTTCAACTTGATCAGCAGGTCGTTGCGCCTCGCCGGGTCAAATTCGGCATTGATCTTGGCAATCAGGTCCTCGGTCTCGGCGTCCTCGTAATGGCCCCAATTGCTACCCACGGGCGCCCATTGCGCCTTCGCCACGTGACGGATCAATCCATAGAACGGGTCGCTCACCGCCTTGCTGGCATTGACCGCCGCATCGTCCGGATGCTTCTCGATCCCGTCCCGCGCCACCTGACCCAGCGCGTTCCAATCCATGATATCCAGCTTCACTCGGAAACCGACTTCTTCCAATTGGGCCTTGATCAACTCGTTCATCTGCAACGGCTGCATCTGGCCCGAGCCGGAGGTCGAAATGACGAAGGTCACGTCGCAGGGCAGGCATTTCGCCTCCTCCAGCAACGCATGCGCCTTCTTCGGATCGAATTTATAAAGCACCGGATGGCCGAAATACGGTGTCGCTGGGGGAATGGTGGAATACGCGTCCTCCATCAGGCCGCCTAACAACTCCTTCACGTCATCCCGGTTGATGGCGTAGTTCGCCGCCTGGCGCACCCGCAAATCCTTGAACGGCGACGTCACGAAATTGAGCTGGTATGCCCAGACATGCGGATAGATGTTGGTAAACAGCTTCATCCCTGCGGACTTCAATCGGGGCACCGCATCCGGCGCCGGCGCCTCGATGAAATTTACCTGGCCGGACAGCAGGGCCGCAACGCGAGTATTTGCCTCCGGCATCGGCAGCAGCACCAACTTGTCCTGCTTTGGGATACGCGCCTTGTCCCAGTAATTGGGATTCGGCACCAATTCCAGCCGTTCATGCGGCACCAGTTTGCTGAACAGATAAGGCCCGGTGCCAGACGGTTGGTTGGCATATCCCGAATAATCGTATTTCAGCGCTTCTGCCCGGCAGCGGCTTATCATCGGCACGTAACTAAGTTCGTATGGCACCAGGCTGTCGGGTGACTTCGTCTCGATGGCCACCTGATGATCGCCCACCGCCGTCACGGCGGCGATGCTGGTCAAATAGCCGCGGGACAGCGCGAACTGGAACGTGTCGAATTGCGGCGCCTTGTTGTCCATCAGGCGAGCGAAATTCCACACCACATCCTGAGCCATGAAGTCGCAGCCATCGTGCCATTTCACGCCCTGGCGCAGATCGAAGAGCCAGCGCTTGTTGTTCGCCGGGTCGATATGCCACGCCGTCGCCAGTCCCGGCTTGATGTCCGACGCCGTGTCCGACTTGGACACATCCCAGTTCACCAGCGCATCATACAAATTCAGCGCCACGAACCGGTATCCCTCGAACCCCTGGTCGGGGGTTCCCGTCGTGATCGGCACTTCACCTGCGGTCATCGCGACCGTGATGACACCCCCCGCCTGGGCCGCCACCGACATGGTGGCAAACCCGGCGGCCAGCATTAGCCTACGGATCATGGCGTGACGCTAATCGGGGTCAGGTCCTGGAACCAGGACTGCGCCTGCACGAAGCCCTTCACCTTGGGCGACAACGCCCGCGGGTTCAGGTCATGCACCACGAAGATCATCAACGCCTGCTCCGACTCATACTCGTGCAGCTTGGTCAGCAGGGCCAGGCGCTTGGTCGGATCGAACTCCTCGAAGATCTGCTTCACCAGCGCGTCCGCCTCGGGGGTGCCGAAATGCCCCCAATTGCTGCCCGCTGGCGACCAGTAGGCGGTCGCCACCGGCTTCACGATGGCGCTCACCGGATCCAGCAAGGCGCGCGAGGCGTTCATCCCGTCCACGTTCGGGTATTTCGGCACGCCGGACCGGCTGACGTCCAGTAGCGCGTTCCAGTCCATGACGTTCAACGTCACCTTGAACCCGGCATCTTCCAGCTGTTGCTTCACCAACTCGTTCATCGGCAGCGACTGCATCTGGCCGGAGCCGGAGGTCGAGATCGCGAGCGTGATGTTACACGGCAGGCAGCCAGCTTCCTTCAGCAGTTCGTGCGCCTTGTCCTTGTCAAACTTGTAAATAACCGGG